>JBKQPN010000037.1:0-57272 GCA_052145015.1 Terriglobales bacterium | reverse complement strand
AGTTCTGCCGCAGGATGGGCAGCGCATGGCGGAACTGCGACTGCACGCCATCGTCGAAGGTTATCCGCGGCAGAGCGCGCACCGGCGGCTTCTGTTTCGCGATGACGGCGACGTGCGCAGCGAACTGGCGGGTGGCCCGCCCAAGGGTTGCGATGCAACCAAACACCCGGCGGTCTGCTCCCGCACGGGAACGTCCTAAATCTTTGCCTTCCAGCCACATCCAACCGTGATGCCCCGGCCCTTCCAGAACAGATGCTGCCCTTTCGGGCAGGCAGGGTTCTTGCGCGCTGCGGTTATAATCAACCATGGCGAGTTCCCGCCACTGGGTTTCAGAATCGAGTTCTCCGGCCGACTCCCGGCCTGCGTGTAGTTCCCCCAACTCGATCGTTCCGCGCAATGGGCTGGCATGGCGACGCTGAAGCAGCAATTCGCGACCAATGTCCTCACCGTCACCAAGTTCCGTGACCTGCTGAAGACGGTCCGCGCCAACCGCCCGAACGACGACCTGGATGTCATCCGCCGGGCCTACGACCTTTCGCAGAAGTATCACTCCGGCCAGAACCGGGAATCGGGGGAGCCCTATCTCAGCCATCCGCTGGAGGTTGCCCTGGTGCTGGCGGACATGAAGCTGGACTCGACTTCCATCGCCGCCGGCCTGCTGCACGATCTGGTCGAGGACACCTCGGTCACCATCGTAGACATCCGCAAGGAATTTGGCGAGCAGGTGGCCCACATCGTTGAAGGCGTCACCAAGATCTCCAAGATCGACTTCGCCACCCGCGAGGAGCGCCAGGCGGAGAACGTCCGCAAGATGGTGCTGGCCATGGTGGATGACATCCGCGTGGTGCTCATCAAGCTGGCCGACCGGCTGCACAACATGCGCACGCTGAAGGCGCTTCCCCCCGAACGCCAGGAGCGCATCGCCCGCGAGACCCTGGAAATCTACGCTCCCATCGCTCACCGCCTGGGCATGGGCAAGGTGCGCGGCGAGCTGGAAGACCTGGCCTTCCACTATGTGGACCCGATCGCCTTCAAGCAGGTGCACGACGCGGTCGAGGCGCGGCGCAAGAAGGGCGAGCAGTTCCTGGAGCAGATCGAAGGCGTGCTGCGGGAGAAGCTGGCGGAGAACGGCATCGAGGCCCGGGTGGAAAGCCGCATCAAGCGGCTGTTCAGCGTGTGGCAGAAACTGCAGCGGCAGCACATTGCCGTGGATCAGGTATATGACCTGCTGGCCATCCGCATCATAACGAATTCGGTGAAGGACTGTTACGGCGCCCTGGGCGCGATCCACAACTTCTGGCGGCCGGTGCCGGGACGTATCAAGGACTTCATCGCCATGCCGCGGCCCAACCTCTACCAGTCGCTGCATACCACGGTCATCGCTGAGAACGGCACCCCCTTCGAAGTGCAGATCCGCACCGAAGAAATGCACAAGATGGCCGAGGAAGGCATTGCCGCCCACTGGAAATACAAGGACGGCGCGCCGGTCACGGCCAAGGACGAAGAGCGGCTGGCCTGGCTGCGGCAGGTGGTGGAGTGGCAGCGCGACGTCACCGATCCCAACGAGTTCCTCTCCGCCCTCAAGATCGACCTCTACCCGGAAGAGGTCTACACCTTCACGCCCAAAGGCAAAGTGGTGATTCTGCCACGCGAGTCCACCCCCGTGGACTTCGCCTACACCATCCACACCGAAGTCGGGCACACCTGCACCGGGGCGCGGGTGAACGGGCGCATCGTGCCGCTGCGCTACAAGCTGCACAACGGCGAGATCGTGGAGATCATGACCCAGCCCGGGCACAAGCCCAGCCGGGACTGGCTGACTTTCGTGAAGGCGCCGCGGGCGCGGCAGAAGATCCGGCACTGGCTCAATATCCACCAGCGCGAGCGCGCGCTCGAGATCGGCCGCAAGCTGATTGAGAAGGAAGCGCGCAAGTACCGCGTCTCGCTGAAGGATGTCTCCGACGAGGCTTACCAGCGCGTGGCCCAGGAATATGGCGTCACCCGGGCCGACGACCTGGTGGCCGGCATCGGCTTCGGCAAGTTCTCGGCGCGGCAGGTTCTGGGCAAACTTTCGCCGTCCGAGACCGCGGTCCCGGCGCAGGACGAGAAGCCGGGCTTCGGCAGCGTGGTGCGCCGGGTGTTCGGCGGCGATAGCGGCACGCTCCAGGTCAAAGGCCAGGATGATCTGCTCATCTACCGCGCGCGCTGCTGCAATCCCATCCGCGGGGAAGAGATCGTGGGATACGTCACCCGTGGCAAGGGCGTGGCGGTGCACGCCCGGAACTGTCCCAACGTCGTCAACCTGCTCTATGACGTGGAGCGGCAGATCACGGTGGAGTGGGGCAAGGAGAGCAAAGACGGCGGCAGCGGCGGCTACCCGGTGAAGCTGACCGTGTTCTGCGACGACCGCGCCGGCATCCTGAAGCAGATCACCACCGTGATCAGCGACGACAACACCAACATCCGCAACATCGAAGCCCGCACCGGCGACGGCCACGCCACTATCGACGTGGTGATCGACATCGCCGATATGAAGCACCTGCAGCGCATCGTCGGCGGCATCCGCAAGCTGGCCGGCATCCGCGACGTGCAGAGAGTGCAAAAGCTGTAGAACCAAAGCACTCAGCGATCAGCAGTCAGCACTGAGTTCAAGACAGGTCTTGCTGAATGCTGAGTGCTGACTGCTATCGCTGGATTCGTGCTGGAATCTTCCTCTGCAAATGGAGTACGCTGCGCCAAATTCTGTTGAGGAGGAAACATGCGCGAAGTGATCGCGACAAAAGATGCGCCGCAGGCCATCGGCCCTTATTCGCAGGCCATCAAAGCAGCAGGGCTGGTGTTCTGCTCAGGGCAGATTGCGCTTGACCCGGCGACCGGCACGATTGTCGGCAGCGATGTAGCCCAGCAGACCGAGCGCGTGCTGCAGAACCTCGCAGCCGTGCTGGCCGCCGCCGGCAGCGGCCTCGACCGCGTCGTGAAGACTACGGTGTTCCTCAAGAACATGGGCGATTTTGCGGCCATGAACGAGGTCTATGGCCGGCATTTCAAGACGGCGCCGCCGGCTCGCTCCACGGTCGAAGCCGCGCGGCTGCCCAAGGATGTGCTGGTGGAGATCGATGTCATCGCGCTGGGGTGAAAAAGCAGCCACGGATTTTCACGGATAAACGCGGATAAAAAACCCTCCAAAGAGGGAGAACTTTCATTAAATCCGTGGCTATCCGTGTGAATCCGTGGCTACGCTTTTTGGACTTTTCCGCTGCGGATGCAGGAGGTGCACACGCGCAGCTTGCGGGTGCCGCCGTTGACGCGGGCGTGCACCGGGCGCAGATTCACGTTCCAGCGCCGCTTGCTCACATTGTGGGCGTGACTGATGCTGTTGCCCGATCGGGGCCCCTTGCCGCACACATCACAAACTCGTGCCATCGCTGCTCCAGTCGCTTCTTTGCTATTCGTGCAAAACACTGATTTTACAGGAGCCGCGGCAGTCCCGGCAAACAGCGGGCCGGTGTTGCGCTGGCTCCGCTGCCGAGCGTAGTAATAGGGCGCTCACCGGGAGGCTGGTTGATGCCCAAGAAAGCGGAACCGGAGCGCCCTTCTGGGGGTGGTGCGAGTGTGAATGCCCGTCGTGTGAAATCGGCGCTCATCATTTCTGCCCCGACACCGTGCTCTGCCGCATGCCGAAGACCTTTCAGAAGGACGAGATGAGGCGGAAAAAAGCGAAACGTGACAGCAAGCCGAAACGCTAGTGGCCGCCTTTCTTCTTGAGCTGCTTCTGCGCGGACTGGCGGAACTGAAACTGGAATTCCTCGGCGGAGTAGTGGCCCTTCTGCATCAGCAAAGTGTTCATCGCATACACGGTGGCACGGAACGCCTCATCCGTGGTCAGGGACTCCACGGCCTCTTGATAACCGATCAGGCTTTTCCCAGTTGGAATCCGTTCGTCTTGTTCGGACACTTTCGGTACTCTTGCCGTTGCCATTACTGTTCTCCACGCTTGCGGTTTTTGTGATTGTCCATCAGGGAAGCCAGAAGTCAAAGCCCAAATTGCGGCCCCGCCGGTGTGCGATACTGAGAGGATGCCTCCCAGCGCGGATCCCAAGTCAGTGGATGTGAACGTCACCACGGGCACCGGGATGGAGATTGAATGGAGGGACGGCCACCGCTCCAGCTACGCGTTCCAGTACCTGCGAGACGCCTGTCCCTGCGCTCTGTGCAACGAGGAGCGTAACAAGACCGGGCGCAAGCCGGGCGAGAGCGCGGGACAAGCACCCGGCGGGCTACCCATGTTCAAGCCGGCAGTGCGGCCTACCCAGGCGGAAGCCGTGGGCCGCTACGCCATACGCTTCACCTGGAACGACGGCCACCAGCACGGCATCTACTCCTGGGATTACTTGCGGGAGATGTGCCCGTGTGCGGAGTGCAAGCGGATTGATTCATTGACTCATTGATTCATTGATCCATTGTGGATACACCAGCAGAACAGATCAAGCGACGGGCGAAGCAGTTTGCTCTGCGCATCATTAGGCTGTTTCGCGCGTTGCCGCGGGCACCGGAAGCCCGGGTGATGGGCCGTCAACTGCTGCGTTGCGGCACTTCTGTTGCCGCCAACTACCGGGCCGTGTGCCGTGCGCGCTCAAAAGCAGAATTCGTTGCGAAGATCGGTGTGGTTGTGGAAGAAATAGATGAGACGGTGTTCTGGCTTGAGATGTTGGTGGAAGCCGGAATCGTTCGAGCGAACCGGATGGAACCCTTGCTGAAGGAGGCCAACGAGCTATTGGCCATCTTCGCAGCTTCGCAGAGAACGGCTCGCGCATAACGGCCCAATGAATCAATGAATCAATGAGTCAATGAATCAATGAGCCAATTGCTGGACCAATTAAACCCGCAGCAGCGCCTGGCGGTCGAGACCATCGAGGGCCCGCTCCTGATCCTCGCCGGCGCGGGCAGCGGCAAGACGCGTGTCATCACCTTTCGTATCGCCCATCTGATGGAGACTGTGGGCGCGTCGCCGGACGCCATCCTTGCCGTCACCTTCACCAACAAAGCCGCGTCCGAGATGGCGGAGCGCGTGGAGAAGCTGGCTGGCGGGTCGCTGCTGCGGCAGCCGCTGATTTCGACCTTCCACTCGTTCTGCGTGCGGGTGCTGCGCCGCGATATCGAGGCGCTCAAAGACGGTTTCCGGCGCGACTTCGTCATCTATGACGAGTCCGACCAGCAATCGCTGGTGAAGTCAGCGATGAAGCGCCTCGGTCTCGACGACAAGCAGATGAAACCCAGCGCAGTGTTGTCGCGCATTTCGTGGGCGAAGAACCACATGCGCGATCCCATCGAGGTGTACCAAAGCTCGCCCGACCCCAAGAGCGAGCGCGTCGCCCACATCTACGAGATCTATCGCCAGGAGCTGCGCAAGGCCAACGCGCTTGATTTCGACGACCTGCTGCTCGAGGCGGTGCGCCTGCTGCGCGAAGTAGCCGAAGTGCGCGAGCGCTATCAGCGTCGCTTCGAGTACATCCTGGTGGACGAATACCAGGACACCAACCGCCCGCAGTACGAGCTCATGCGGCTGCTGGTCGGCGCGCGGCATAACCTGTGCGTGGTCGGCGACGAAGACCAGTCCATCTACTCCTGGCGCGGCGCCGATATCCGCAACATTCTGGAGTTCGAGCAGGATTTTCCCGAGGCCAAGATCGTGCGGCTGGAGCAGAACTATCGCTCCACCGAGAACATCCTGCAGGCCGCGTCGGCGGTGGTTGCGAACAACGTGCGGCGCAAGGGCAAGACGCTGTGGACCTCGCGCCAGGGCGGGCCGAAGATTGGTGGCTACGAGGCGCCGGACGGCGAGAACGAAGCTCTGTTTGTCGCCGACATGGTCAACAAATACGTGCAGGAGGCGCTCGGCGAGAGCCGCGACGCGCGCGCCGCCGTGCTCTACCGCACCAACTCGCAATCACGGCTGTTCGAGGAAGCGCTGCGGCGCTACGGCATCAAGTACCACGTGGTCGGCGGCTTCTCGTTCTACGAGCGGGCGGAGATCAAGGACATGATCTCCTACCTTAAGCTGCTGCATAACCCGGACGACTCCATCGCGCTGCTGCGCGCCATCAACACCCCCGCGCGCGGCATCGGCAAGACCACGGTCGAAACCATCGAACGGATAGCGCTCGAAACCGGATTGTCGGTGTGGGCGGCTTTGAGCGAGGTCATCCAACGGCAACTGCTGCCGGCGCGTGCTCTGGCCGCGGTGCGCGGCTTCCGCGAGCTGATCGGCGATGCGCGGGCCATGCTGGCGGGGACCTTCGTCGAGAAGATCAGTGCGGACACTGGCGAAAGGATCAACGCGGAGGCCGCAGACGAGGACGCCGAGAACGCCGAGGACTTTTTTGGAAGATTAGCCTTCGACGCAGTTCCGGCTAACGACCGACAGCCAACGACTAACGACGGATTTCGTTCTCCCGGCGGCCCGGCCACCATCCCCGAAGTGCTGAAGTTCCTGTTCGACCGCACCGGCTACATCCGCCAACTGGAAGAGGAAGGCACGCCGGAGGCGCTGGCCCGCATCGAGAACCTGCACGAACTGGTGAATGCCGCCATGGATTCGCGCGAGCGCGGCGAGACCCTGGGCGAGTTCCTCGACCACGCGGCGCTGGTGAGCGAGGCTGACGACTACGATGCGCGCGCGCAGATCACGCTCATGACCCGGCACGCCGCCAAGGGCCTGGAGTTCCCCGTCGTGTTCCTGGTCGGTCTGGAAGAAGGCTTGTTTCCGCACTCGCGCACGCTGCTCGAGCCGGATGATCTCGAAGAAGAGCGCCGCCTCTGCTACGTGGGCATGACCCGGGCGATGGACATGCTGGTGCTCACGCGAGCGCGCTACCGCCGCCGCTATGGCACGGATATGCCCGAGGCCAGCGTGCCCTCGCGCTTTCTGGACGAAATCCCGCGCGAGCTGCTGGAGGATCTGGGTTCGCCGCGCCCCAGCCGATACGAAGAGCGGCGCGACCATGAGTACGCTCACGAAACCCACGAATACGATTACGACCAGCGTCAGCGGCGAAACGGGCCGAGCGGTGGCCGGCGCAGTTCCGCCGGGCCGACCTACAACTCGATCGACAACATCGCCGAGTTCTTTGCATCTCGTGGCAAGAAGTTTGCGCGCCCGAAAGTCGAGCTGCCCGAGCCCACCGGCAAGCGCGGTTTCCGTCCGGGACAGAAGGTCCGGCATCCCAAATACGGCGAAGGCATTGTCTTCCGACGCGAAGGTGAAGGCGAGGACGCCAAGATTACGGTAAAATTCCGAGGTTTCGGCGAGAAGAAGCTGGTGGAGAAGTTCGCCCAACTGGAACGGGCGTGATAGCCCAAGAGCTAAGAGCCACAAGGAGATCATGAATACCACAACCGTCACCAACAAGCTGGAGCGCAAGAAACTGAAGCGGACCGCGCGCAAGAAGCGCAAGCTGGAGCATCCGCTGAAGCCGCGCGAGTACGCGCGCGGATCGCAGAAGCGCAAAGTCAAGAAGATGGTACGCGGCCAGTCGAAGCGCTAATCTGATCATCGAGGGTTGTCGGGCTATCGGGAAGCGAGATCCCCCGATGGCCCGATCTCCCGATTACCGATCCCTGTGCCGAGCCAACTTCTCGCCACCAAGTCCATCGACAAGCTGATCTCCGACTCGGAGCAGCCCGAGCACCGGCTGAAGAAAACCCTGGGGCCGTGGAGCCTTACCGCGCTGGGAATCGGCGCCATCATCGGCTCGGGAATCTTTGTCCTGACGGGCACGGCGGCCGCCGGCGAGCACTCGACGCTTTCGATCTGGCACGCCCAGGTTGCCGACATCTTCGCCAACCTGATCCAGCACGGGTCACTGGCGGGCACGGTGATGCACGGACGCCCCCCCGCTGGTCCTGCCATCGCGCTGTCGTTCGTGGTCGTGGCCATCGCGTGCAGCTTCGCCGGGCTCTGCTATGCCGAACTGGCGTCGATGATCCCCATCGCCGGCAGTGCCTACACATACACCTATGCCACCCTCGGCGAACTGATCGCGTGGATCATTGGCTGGGACCTCATCCTCGAATATGCCGTGAGCAATGTGGCAGTTGCCGTGGGATTTGGCGGCTACATTACGGCACAGCTCGGCGCATTCGGCCTGCACATCCCGGACAAGTGGTCGTCCCCGGTCTACACCGGAGGCTGGACTGGCGCGTACTTTAACGTCCCGGCGTTCCTCATCGTCTTTGTCCTGACGGTGCTGCTGGTGCGCGGGGTGCGCGAATCGGCGGAAGCCAACAATGTGATGGTCGCCATCAAGATCGGCGCCATCCTGATCTTCCTGGTGGTGGGCGGGATGGTGGTGAACCGCGCCAACTGGCATCCCTTCGCGCCCAGCGGCTTTCCCGGGATCCTGGCCGGCGGGGCCATTATTTTCTTCACCTACATCGGTTTCGACTCCGTCTCCACCGCAGCCGAGGAGGCGAAGAATCCGCAGAAAGACATTCCCTTCGGCATCATTGCGTCGCTCATTGTCTGTACCGTGCTCTATGTTGGCGTGGCCCTGGTCCTGCTCGGCATGATGAAGTACGACACCTTTGGCTCGAGCCCCGCCAAGGACGCTCCAG
Organism: Terriglobales bacterium; assembly: GCA_052145015.1. Taxonomy (GTDB): domain Bacteria; phylum Acidobacteriota; class Terriglobia; order Terriglobales; family Acidobacteriaceae; genus JAHFUA01. Next base: position 48,659 of record JBKQPN010000037.1, on the reverse strand, counting down.
TCGCCTATGCCCTGCAAGCTCTCGGCACCAAGCCGCTGTGGCAAGCGGTGATCGTGCTGGGGGCCCTGATGGGAATGATCTCGTCCCTGCTGGTCTTCCAGTATGGACAAACCCGCATCTGGTTCGCCATGTCGCGCGACGGCCTGCTGCCGCAGTTGTTCTCGGCGCTGCACCGCCAGTTCAAGACCCCCTACTGGTCCACGTGGATCGCCGGCGCACTGGTCGGCATACCCGCCGGCATCGTGGACATCGGCGAGGCTGCCGACCTCTCCAACATCGGCACGCTCTTCGCGTTCGTGCTGGTATCGTTGGGCGTGATTGTCCTGCGCCGCACCCAACCGGAGCGCCCGCGCGGTTTCAAGGTCCCGTTCGTGCCCTGGTTCCCGATCATCTCCGTCGTCCTCTGCGTCGGGCTTATGAGCGGCCTGCTGGTGATTACCTGGGCGCGCTTTTTCGGATGGCTGGCCATCGGGCTGGTGATCTACTTCAGCTACAGCCGGCGCCACAGCGAGTTTGCAAGAAAATAGCCCAATGCTGAAGCTCGGCAGCAAATTGCGACCGGCAGTCTCAATGGTGCCATGAAATGCCATTTCCCGAAGGGTAATTCCATTGTATAATGGCATCATGACCGCCAAAGTCACTCTCGACCGGGCGGGCCGCGTCGTGCTGCCCAAGGCTCTCCGGGACGAGCTACATCTCTCCCCAGGCGACATCCTCGACCTGACAGTACGAGGTGACGAGGTGACCCTGCGCCCCCGGCGCGCCGCCACACCTCTCCAAAAGGAGCGCGGCATATGGGTATTCCGCACCGGCAAACCGATGAGCGAAGCGGAGACCCAGGAAACACTCCGCAACATCCGGGCACAGCGCCACCGCCAGGGCGACGGGGAGGACCGGTGAAGGCGTTCCTCGACACCTCCGTGCTTGTCGCCACGTTTTACGCGGATCATGAGCATCATGCGCCGAGCATCGATCTTTTCCTGCGCTTCGGAAAAAGCGCCGCCTGCTGCGGCGCGCACAGTCTGGCCGAGGTCTATGCCATCCTTACCGGAATGCCGGGCCCGCGACGGGTCAGCGGGAACGAGGCGCTTTTGTTTCTCAGCGACATCCGGGACCGGCTGACGCTCGTCGCTCTCGACGAACAGGAGTATTTTCAAATGGTGGAAGATTCCGGCGCGGCCGGTCTCGCCGGCGGCGCGATTTACGATGCCATCCTCGGACACTGCGCGCTCAAAGCGGATGCCGAGGTTATCTACACATGGAATACCAAGGACTTCCTGCGCCTTCCCCCGGCCATTGCCGGCCGCGTGAAGAATCCCGGAGGCATAACGAGCGAGTTAGCTGGGAATTGGGTCATTGAGCCATCGGGTCATTGAGCCATTGAAATCAAGTCCCGGTACAATGCGTGCTGGTTTTCAATGACGCAATGGCTCAATGGCACGATGACTCAATCCTCTCGGCGTCCCCGGGTTTGATTTATGTCCTCCACACGGACATCGCCGACGGCCAGCACGGTTTCCCCCAGCACCTTCATCCTGCGCCTGCCCAAGGCGGAGCTGCATCTCCACCTGGAGGGCTCGGTGGAACCGGCTACGCTGGCCGAGATCAGCCAGCGATACCACGACAAGCTCACGCTGGAAGAGGCTGAGGCGCTCTATCGCTATGCCGATTTCACCGGCTTTATGCTGGCCTTCAAGGACGTCGTCCAGCGCCTGCGCTCGCCAGAGGATTACGAGACCATCACCTATAACCTGATGAAGCGGCTGCGCAGCGAGAACGTTCTGCATGCCGAGGTGTACGTCTCCGTGGGGGTTTGCCTGTGGCGCAAGCAAGATTTCGACGCCATCTTCGCGGGCCTGGAGCGCGGGCGCGAGCGCGGCGAGCGCGATTTCGGCGTGTCGCTGCTGTGGATCTTCGATGCCGTCCGCCAATTCGGACCGGAGGAGGCGCGGCGCGTGGTCGAAAAAGCCGTCGAGCTCAAGGACCGCAACGTGGTGGGGATCGGCATCGGCGGCGACGAGCGCCAGGCCGGTCCGGAGCTCTTCCGCGACTCCTACCAGTATGCCGCCGACCACGGCCTGCGCCTGACCGCGCACGCCGGCGAGACCACCGGGCCGGAGTCCATCTGGGGCGCCCTGAACCTGAAGGCCGAGCGCATCGGGCACGGCCTGAACGCCGGGCAGGACCGCGAGCTGATGGCCGAACTGGTGGAGCGGCAGGTCCCGGTCGAGATCTGCCTGAGCAGCAACCTGGAGACCAACTGCTGCCCGCGCATCGAAGACCACCCGCTGAAGAACTATTTCGACCTGGGCGTGATGGTGACGCTCAACACCGACGACCCGGCCATGTTCCACACCTCGCTCAACCGCGAGTACGCGCTGGCCCAGCAGGTCTTCGGCTTCAGTGACGAGCAGTTGCGGGAAATCGCCCGCAACGCTTTCGAGGCGTCGTTTCTGCCGGCGGAGAAGAAGATCGAGCTGCTGAACCGGTTCGACGCGGCCGGGTAGACATCATGATGCTTGTATGTTAGCATCATGATGTGCGAACCACATTGACCCTTGATGAGGATGTAGCCGCCAAGCTCCGAAGCGAGGCCCGGCGTACCGGGCGGCCATTCAAGCAAGTCGTGAACGAACACCTGCGGCGTTCGTTGAACACACCTGTCAAACCGGCTTCTAAAGAACAGTTTCGTGTCAAGGCTCGTGATCTCGGCCTGCGGCCGGGTTTCGACCTCGACTGTACCGGGCGACTATTGCAGCAGTTGGATGAACTGGACCGCAGCGAGCCTGAATGATCCTGGTCGATGCGAACCTGCTGATCTACGCTCATCACCAAGCCTCGGAATTTCACCCACGGGCACGGGCTTGGTTTGAAGCTGCATTGCAAGGAAGCGATGACGTAGGAATCGCCTGGATGACTATCCTGGCGTTCCTCCGTATCACCACCAACCGCCACATCTTCGCCCGCGGTTTTGCCATGGCGGAGGCGGAAAAAATCGTAGCCGAGTGGATGGGCCATCCCGCAGTCAGGATTGTCCCCGCGGGCGACCGTCACTGGGAGATTCTGTCGCGCATGCTTCTCGCGGGCCAAGCGGGCTCGGAGCTTGTCTCGGACGCACATCTGGCGGCGCTCGCGATCGAACATGGCGCAGTGGTCTGCACCACGGATCGCGATTTCGCGCGATTCCCCGGCCTGCGTTGGCAGAATCCCCTGCAATCCTGAGAACATCTGTACGGCATGGCCCAGCACATCGGCATCGTCGCCTGCAGCATTCCCGGGGCCGCGCTCTGCTACGAGACTATCGGCATCGAGGGCGCCAAGCTCATGGGCGAGTGGGGACACCCGGAGATGACGCTCCACAACATCCCCATGAGCGAGTACGTGCCGTTTTTTGAGCGCGGAGACTGGCCGGGGATTGCCGGCCTGATGCTTCGTTCGGCGGACATCCTGGCGCGAGCGGGTGCGGATTTCCTGATCTGCCCCGACAACACGATTCACCAGGCGTTCCCGTATCTGCTGCCGCGGTCGCCGCGGCCGTGGCTGCACATCGCGGAAGAAGTGGCGCGCGAAGCCAAGCGGCGCGAATATCGCCGCGTCGGACTGACCGGCACCAAGTTGCTGATGGAGGGGCCGGTCTATCCGCCAAAGTTCGCCGAGATGGGGATCGAACTTTGCCTGCCGTCAGCAGAAGCCCGCCAGGCCATCAATCGGATCATCTTTGAAGAACTGGTGTACTTGAAGATTCTTCCCGAGTCGCTGGCTTATTTCCGGCAGGTAATCGAGGGTTTCAAGAACCAGGGATGCCAGGCGGTCGCGCTCTCTTGCACCGAGATCCCGCTGCTGGTCAACGACTCCAATTCCCCGCTGCCGACTTTGGACTCGACCCGGCTGCTCGCAAGGGCTGCGTTGCGCAAGGCTGTGGGATGAAGACGTTAGGCATCATCGGTGGAATCGGGCCGGAATCAACGGTGGACTATTACCGCTTGATCGTAGCCGCCTATCGCGAGCAAAGGCAGGATGGCAGCTATCCCGCGATCATCATCAACAGTATCGATCTGAATAAGCTACGGGACCTGGTGACAGCAAATGCCCTGGCTGACCTTAGCGAATATCTGGTGGCGGAGCTGCAAAGATTGGCGAGGGCGGGCGCCGACTTTGGCCTGCTCGCCGCCAATACACCTCATATCGTCTTCGATGACATTCGCCGGCAGTCGCCCATTCCACTGCTGAGCATCGTCGAGGCCACCTGCGAGGCTGCAAAGGCACTGGGGTTGAAGAGGCTCGGCCTGTTGGGAACCCGTTTCACGATGCAAGGCCGGTTTTACCCGGACGTCTTCTCGGCGGCAGCGATCACCCTGGCTGTGCCCACCGAGGACGAGCAAGCCTATGTCCACGACAAGTACATGGGCGAACTGGTGAATGGTATCTTTCTGCCGGAAACGCGGGAGCGCCTGCTGGAAATCGTAGACCGACTGAGAGGCCGGGAAGGTATCGAGGGAGTGATCCTCGGGGGAACCGAGCTGCCCTTGCTTCTGCGCGATGCTGCCTCCCGGGACATTCCTTTCCTCGACACCACTCAGATCCATGTGAGAAGCGCAGTCGCGCAGATGCTGTAGAGGGCGGCGAAAGCAGATAGACGCTGACTGCCGGGAGCTTTTCTACACCCGCTGGCGCGGGGCGCGCGCTTTGCGGACGGTCTGGAGATAGGTACTGCGGGCCGCGGAACCGTTGAGCTTACGGAAGAACAGCGAGCGGATGTGGCGCTTGGAGAGGCGGCCGGCGAGGTACGCGTCGTAGAGTTCACTTCCCAGCATGTATCCAAGCTTCTCTGTCGCGACAGCAAAGCTCGGGCCGGTAAACAGGGACTGCTCCTCGACGGCCTCTTGTGGTTGTGCGGAAAGAACGCCGAGATCGAGATCGCGCACCGCCGGCCGCGCTGGATACAGCAGGCGAGACCCGAAGTAGCCGAGCGCGTGCTCGACCACGCGCGTGTAAAACAACTCTTCACGATTCTCAGGATCGCCGGATGCGGCTGCCGGACGGCAGGCATGGTGCACGAAGCGTGCGGCTTCCTCCGCTCCGCCCACCATCTGGAACTCCCGCACGAAGATGGCCTCCAGGCGCGGCGCGTAGCAGCACCCGCCGCTTTCGATACGGGCGAGGATTTCCTTGAGCTCCTCTTCGTCGGCGCCTTTGCGCTCGAGCAGCTTGCGCATTGCCTCGTCCGACGGCCGGCTGTACACCTCCGGCATGCGGTCCACCAGGTACACCGGCTGGGTGCCATTGTGCACGGCGTACTTATCGATGTGCAGGAAGCGGGCCAGCGCGTCCACTAGGTTGTAGAAGGTGGGCGCGAGGTCGGGCGCAGCGTGCTCCTCCCGCCAGCGCTCGATGCATTGCCGGTAGCTCTCGTACTTTTCCAGCGGCGTGGCGTTGAACACACAGAGCACATCGCTCTCCACCCGCACGGCTTCCACGTGCTCGTGACGCTCACCAGCGGCGCGCCAGTAGAGGTGGTCGATATTCTGCAGCAGGGTGAGCACGCCGGCATCGGGCAGCGCGACGCGCAGCACTTCGGGAATGTGATTGGGCGCGAGATGCGATTCGCCGAACAGCACCACGATGATGGCGTTGGGATGGCGGCGCGCGATCTCGGCGATCTTCTGGGCGGCGTGGCGGTCGCGCCGGGCAATCTTGCGCAGGTCGTCGCGCGGCATGCAGTCGAGCCCATAGGCCCCCACCGCGTGCTGGCGCGCCGCGAGCAACAGCTCGCGGAAGGGTTCCCAGTCGTATCCCCAGTCCAGCTCGAAGCGGATGCGCTCCCGGAGCTCTTCGTCGTTGATCTCGCCGCGTAGCCACTCGTCGAGGATGTGCTGGTCGCGGGCAAAGATCGTCTCCACACCCAGCACCACCGGCCGGCCGTATTTCGGCATTCGTTCCAGAATTTGAGAAGCGAAGCGCTGCGACGTAGGCAGAGCATGGTAATCGCCGACCAGCACCACGTCAGCCTGGCACAACTCCGCTTCCACCTGCGCCAGGGTGAGGAGAGATTCGTAATCGCGGAAGGCTTCGCTGAAGTCGCGGAGATACTTGCGGCGGCCGTTGGGATCAGCGGCCTGCAGCTCGCGCTGCAGGCTGGCGAGGGCGTGCAACTGGCCGGCGCTGCGGCGGCGTGAGCGTGCTCTCGACGGAGGTCCCATGGTCGCGTAACTGGCCCATCATCAGCGAGTTAGGGGAGCCTTTCTTGAGTTCGGTGGGTCTCGTCCCTATTCTTCCGTGGGTTACTGGGAGCGTATCCCCACACCCATTCAGGGGCCAGATTACGCACGGCCAGCGGCCCTGAGGTGGCGCCTCACACGAACCGCAGTCTCGCCGTGCCCGAACTGCCAAGGGATACTTCCGAGGCAAACCCTTCCGCAGACCGTCCAAAACCCCCAAAAAGAACAAAGCCGCCCTCCAGTTGCCCTGAACTGGCGTTTCGCCCTCTTCCAGCCCGGGGAGAATCAGCCTCGCTAACATCCGCCGCACTAACCTCGACGCGATGCGCCGGGTGCTCAAGCCGTTACTAGCAGAAAATTTTTTCGCGGAAGGTGAATTTGACCTCGGGGTCCGGAATGTACTAACGTGGGCTTACACCAGGAAGGAGGTGATCCAGTGGACAATTCCGACTGTAATGGTAGATCAGGTGAGGTGGCTGAGGCTTAGGGCGAATCGCTCTAACATCCTCGCAACTCCCAGGGAGTGTCAGGGGCCACCGTTAAAGCGTGACCGCCTCAGGCCAATCCCAACAGACTACCGGCGGCCCGCAAGCTCAAGATGAGTTGCGGGCCGTTTGATTTTGCGCCGCCCGCTCTAACCCTTTGCGAACCACCGCGGCAGCGGAATCGGCGATGGGAAAGCCATCCAGTTCTTCGGGCGTGATCCAGCGCAGCTCGCTGGCGTCGGCGCCGGACTGAGCCTCTCCTGAGATTCGCCGGCAGAGAAAATCGACCAGCACATAGTGGTATTGGACCTTGTGCTGAGGATCGCGCATGATGCGGTCCACGAACTCAAGCGCTTCGCCCGCCTCGACTTCCAGGCCGGTTTCTTCTTTGGCTTCGCGCACCGCCGCTTGGCGGAGGGTCTCGCCCAGCTCGACGACTCCGCCGGGGATCGACCACTCGCCTTTCAGGGGCTCGGTGCCGCGGCGCACCAGCAGCGCCCGCCCGTTCTCGATAATGACCGCGCCCACGCCCACCATCGGCCGGTCAGGATAGTCTCGTTTCATGCGGGGAACAGGAGTCTCAGGAGAAGAAGTTGCGCGGGTTGAAGTCGACGATCTTCCAGCCCTTCTTGCCGCGTTCCAGCTCGAAGCGCATCTGCCCGTTTTTACGGATGGGAGGCGACGCGTTGCCGCGCGGAATCTCCTCCAGTTGGATGTCCACCAGCACGATGCCCTTGGGCCCATCGGTGGAGCTCTGCGCGATGCGGAAGTACACGTTGAAGGATGTGTACTTGTTGAAGAAAGCCTCGATCTGGTCTTCGAATTGGAGGTAGCCGTCCATCTTGTCGGCGTCGAAGGCGGAGAGCATCAGCCGCTGGGTGTGGCCTTCCAGGCCGTCGCGCAGATCGTTCAGGACGCTGTTGGCCACGGCCGTCGAAAACACCTCGGTATTAACAACGTCCTGCGAACCTTTGTCCTTCTTGTCTTTCTTTTTCTTGGACTGGTCCGGCGGCGGCTGTTGCTGCTGTTGCTGCCCGGACGAATCATTGGGGTTCTGCGGGGAGCCGGAAGATGAGCCGGAATTCTGCGCGGCAGAGGCGACGCCCCAGGCTACCAGCAGCAAGAACGGCACCAAGAAGCGCAAGGTAAACGTAGGCATCGGACCTCCCGCGGCAAAATCGGAGTAACTAGTATTATCGGGCAGAATCACCTCCGCCGGGGGCAAAATCCAACAGGTATTTTGGATTGACAGCCTCCTAGCCGCGTGTTAGTTTTCAGACCTCTCTTCCCCCAAAGAAGAAGTTAGCCAAGTCTGTAGAAACGCTCGACTTGCGCCACGGCGCGGGGGGCAAGCGACGCTTCGCAGGCCAGCAGCAGAACGACAGCGACCCGGGGTTGTTCCGCGCGGTTCCCGCACCTAGAGTGGAGGCGCCATGGAGCGCAGGGCTCCCTTTGTCCTTGCCTTGATTTTGTTTCTGCTCGGTACCTCGGTCGGTCAGGATGACGTAGTCAGGACGAAGGGGCGCGTCGCCCAAGCTGCCATTCAGAATCCCACACGCCCCTCAGTCGCGCCGGCGAAGAATCGTCCCTCCGCCGCCTCCGCGCAAAAGACGCAAGCCCTGGCAAATTATTCGCGCCTTCCGCTCAGCTTCGAGCCTAACCAGGGACAAGCCGGCAGCCCGGTGAAATACCTGGCGCGCGGCGGCCAGTTCAACGTGTTCCTCACCCAGGATGAGGTGGCGTTCGGTTTCGCCCGGCGGCACTCGCGCCGGAGCGCGATTCTCGATATGGAGGATTCCGCGACGCTGGAGCCGCCCGAGCTCAGCAGCCTGGAACTGCGGCTGGTGGGCGCAAGTTCTTCCTCCCCGGTGTTGGGAGAGGAGCAGTTGGGCGGCACCGCGAATTACCTGGTCGGCCGCGATCCCCGCCAATGGCACGTGAATCTGCCGACCTTCGCCAAGGTCCGCTACCGCAACGTCTATCGCGGAGTGGATCTGCTGTACTACGGCAATCAGGGCGAGCTCGAGTCTGACTTCATCATCGCTCCGGGCGCGAATCCCGAGGCGGTGAAGCTGTCGGTCGTGGGCGCGGAAGCGATCACCATCGCTCCCTCCGGCGATCTCGTTCTCCGCATGAAAGACGGCGAGCTCCGCCTGCGGAAGCCGCTCGTCTATCAGACGGTGGGCGCCAGTCGCAAAGCGATAGCCGGCGGCTACGTGCTGGCCGGCAACAATCAGGTCAGCTTCCACGTTGCGCGATACGACCACAAGCAGCCGTTGATCATCGATCCGGTGCTGAGCTACTCCACGTATCTGGGCGGCAATGGATCCGATGAAGCCACTGCCATCGCGGTGGACAGCGCGGGCAACGCTTACATCACCGGCGACACCACCTCGACCAATTTCCCTACGACTCTGGGACCGGCTACCGGCGATATGTTCGTCGCCAAACTGGATCCCACAGGCCAGACAAAGGTGTACGCCACCTACGTCGGCGGCACTACGTTCGGCGACTTCCCCACCGGCATCGGCGTGGACTCCGCCGGTATTGCCTACGTGCAGGCGGAGACTTTCGACTCCACCCTGTTCACCTCGCCCAACGCGATCCAACCTAGCGATCCGCGGATTGGTTTCTACCAATCCTATGTCTTCTCGCTGAATTCGCTCGGGTCGGGATTCAATTACGCGACTTACCTCGGCGGCAATCTGGGCGCATCCTCCGGCCCATTGGCCGCGGACTCCGCTGGTAATGCCTATTTGACAGGGCAGACTCAGTCGCCGGATTTCCCCATCCGGAATCCGTTCCAGCCAAGCCCGGGCGGAGGTGGAGTCTTCGCCAACACGAGTGGCGGGAGTGGCAGCTGGAGCAATATCACGAACAACCTCAGCGACCCAAACATCAGGGCATTGATTGTCGACCCTGTCACCCCGACCACCCTCTACGCACTCACCAGCATTCACGTATTCAAGAGTATCAACTCCGGCGGCAGCTGGGCGACGAGCGACAGCGGGCTGACACCCACAGCGCTCAACTCATTGATCGTCGATCGCAACGGCGTTCTGTATATATGCTCAGGAAACTCGGCGTTCAACAGCACCGACCATGGCACAACCTGGAGCGCGCTCGGGACCATGACCGATGGCATCGGGGGAACGGACACGCCGCTGCTGTTGGCGGTGGATCCTACGACACCTACCAATCTTTACGCCGTCGCCGCGACTAGCTCGGGCCAGTCGCCGATTTTTCGCAGCACCAACAGCGGCATCAACTGGACGCAGCAAACGCCGGGCCCTGGCATTGATGCTTCCTCGCTATTCGTGTTGCTGGTCGACCCTACCAATTCCCTGACGCTCTATGCCGGCACGACTCAGGGAATTTCCAACAGCGCCGATGGGGGCGCCACCTGGACCACAATGAGCGCAGGACTGCCAAGCGGCAGCCAATGGCGCGCCCTGGCGATCGACCCCACCGCGACGCACATTTACGCGGCCAGCGGTACAGCGAGCGGCGGCTTCAATAGCACGTCGCCGAACAACGTGTTTGTGTTTATCAAGGGGGGTAATAGTTGGGCGCCGGCGGCCACGGGTCTACCGGTTGGAGCAATCGCTTCTGTAGTGATCGATCCCGCGACTCCGGCCACGCTTTACGCGGGTACCCGGAATGCCGGCGTCTACAAGAGCACGAACAGCGGCGGGAGTTGGGGGCCTGCCAACGCCGCCATTTCCACGCTGCGCATCGCCGCGCTGGGCATCGATCCCGTTACTCCCGCCAATGTTTACGCAGGCTCCGTCCTGATCGATGCGTATGTGACCAAGCTGGACCCCACAGGCGCGCTCGTCTACTCCAGCTATTTGGGCGGAGGAGGAGCCGAAGCCGGATTGGGAATAGGGATCGACAGCAATAGCGACGTTTATGTGACCGGTTTCACCAATTCTCTGGATTTTCCCATCAAGAATGCATACCAATCTTCATTCCACGGCGGCAGCGTGGATGCCTTTGTCACCAAGGTCAACGCCGCGGGCTCCGCGACCGTGTATTCCACCTACCTGGGAGGTAGCGGCGATGAGTTCTACGTTGAAACGGGCGGAATTGCTGCAGATTCGGCCGGCAATGCCTATGTGACCGGGGAGACGACCTCCACCGACTTCCCTACGCTAAATCCTACCCAGTCGTCGCTGCCCGGCGCGCAGAACGTCTACGTGACCAAATTCGATCCCAATGGTGCGTTGCTCTTCTCGACGTATCTGGGCGGCGAAGGAATCGATGCCGGTAACGCCATCACGGTGACCGCTAACACGGACGGTTCTACCAGCGCCTGGGTCGCCGGGCAGACCACTTCCAACTTCTTCCCGCTCGCCAATCCGATTCAGCTCGAGCGCGGCGATCAGAACAGCGCATCGAATGCCGGGTTCATCAGCGACTTCAATTTTCCCGCATCCGGGGCAGCGCCTACGCTGGTCTTTTCCACCTATCTGGGCACCGGCTGCGGCACCGGCTGCGACACCGTCGCGCAAGCCATCGGACACGATAGCGCGAACAACATCTACGTCGCCGGCCGCACCATGTCCAACAGCTTCCCCACGGTGAACCCGCTGCAGAGCACCTTGGCCGGCTCCCAGAACGCGTTCATCGCCAAGATCGGCGCCACCACCAACAGCGCCGATCTCAGCGTGACCCTGAATTCCTTCGGCCCGACCACGGTTGTCGCGGGCGCCCCCGTGAACTTCAGCATGACCGTCACCAACAACGGCCCCAACGACGCTGCCAACGTTTCGCTTGGAGGCCGCGGCGGCGCCAACCTCACGATTGTCACGTGCACCGTGACCCAGGGGATCTGTGGCGATAACCTGCAGGTGCTTGACAAAGGCTTCGCCGAACTGGGGACGTTGGCAAGTGGTACGAGCGCCACCATCACCGGCACGCTGATACCGCTGTCCGCCTGCGGCGTAACGGGAGCTCCGGCCTGCCCTTTTCTCATTGACGTCGAGGCGCGCAGCGACGCCAACGATCCCAATCCCAGCAACAATTCGGTAACCGCCAATCTGACCGTGCTCCCCGGCGCCGACCTCGCCGTCACTTTGACTGCAGCGCCTTCGCCCGCGCCCGTGCAGGTCGGCGGCACACTGATCTACATCGCGAACGTCGCCAACCTCGGGCCCTCGAACGCCTCCAACGTTACCGCGGTATTCAGCCTCGAGCCCACGACCGCCGCCACCTTCGTTCTCCCCCTCCCCAGCGGATGCAGCAACATTGTCGCCGGAACGTTGACCTGCGTCCTCGGTCCTCTAGCCGCGGGGCCCGCTTCGCCGGGTACCATCCCCGTGACCGTGAATTCTCTACCCATCACGGCGGGGATCGTGGTGAGCAACACCCCCGAGGCCGATCCCGATCCCACGAACAACGTGGCGAGCGTGACCACCACGCTGAGCGCCTCGGGCGTGAACAACGCCGAGCTCAACGGCCAATACGCCTTCCTGCTGCGCGGCTTTGACCCCAGCGGCAATGCGATAGCCGTGGGTGGCAGCTTCACGGCCGACGGCGCCGGCCACATAAGCGGCGGTGTGCTCGACATCAACGATGCCGGGTCTACTCCCTGCAGTCCCTCCGCTTCCTGCCCTTTGACGATCAATGCGGCTCCCGCAAGCTTCTACTCGGTCGGCGCGGACAACCGAGGCCAGTTGACGCTGGCCACTTCGGCGGGCACCCAGACCTTCGACTTTTCCGTGGGTTCGCTGTCCGGCAGTCCTGCGGTGGCCGGGTTGGGACACATCATCAGCCGCCAAAGCGCCTCTGCGACCAATGGGTCTGCCATTAGCGGCGTCTTCAAGAAGCAAGATTCAACGGCGTTTACATTGGTCGCCCTCAACGGCGATTGGGCCTTCCTGAACGAGGGCACGGACGGAAGCGGGGGTCGTGCGGCCGCTGCGGGCAGATTTACCCTGAACGGCGGCAACCTCACCCTTGGAAGCGTGGACATCAACGATAACGGAGTGTTCGATAACGGTACCACGACCGCTTCGACGTTCACCGGATCGCTCGGTTCACTCGACACCACCAATGGCCGCGTCCCGCTCACTACAACCGCCTCGGGGGGCGGGCCGAATCCAAGTCATAGCGCGATTTACATCGTTTCGGCCAGCGAGACGCTCTTCATGAGCATCGATCCCATCAGCGCCAGCCCGTTGCTGGGCGGCTCGGCGTTGCGGCAGGACACCACCACTTTCTGTCCGACGACCGGCGGCTGCAACTTCACCAATAGCGCGCTGAACGGTAACGCTGTGATATACGTCCAAGGCAACTCCAGCTCAGGAGTTCCGGGTACGTCGGATGTCAATGTCGGCGTTTTGACCTTCACCCTCGCAACCACCAGCTTCAGTGGCAGCCTTGACGAAAACGACGGCGGCACAATCTATTGTCCTACGGGAAATATCTGCGCCAATCCCGGCGGCAGCACGGCTTCGGGCAACTACAGTGTGGCGTCCAACGGCCGGGTGACCTTAGCCCTCGGCGGCGGCGAAAACAATCCCCCGTTCTTCTATATGGTGAACACCAACCAGGCGTTCCTCATAGGAAGCAGCAGCGGCCATGTCGAGGCGGGGGTGGCGGAGAATCAGGTCGGCCCGATCGCCAGCGGCTCCCTCGGCAACGCCTTCGGCACTGAACCGCCGGCAGTGAGCGCTTCGCTGATGTTCAGCGGTGTGCAGACGGTCACCGCGGTCGGCAGCACGACCGCAAGTCTCACCAGCACTACGGATGACGTCAACAGCGTCGCCCCCATACCCGACATAACCAGGGGTGGGCTGCACGAAGACGTGTCAGTTGCCGACGACGTCCTCACCCTCGATCCGACGACCGGCCGGTTTACCTTCGCGAGTGGCACGAGGGTGGGCTATTTTATCAACGCTAACAAGAGGGTGGCGATCGACATCGAGACCACCACCGCTGCGCCGTATGTCATCATTTCCGATAACCAGTCCAGCAGCATCAGCGCCGAACCGGATCTGGCGGTGGGTATCGCCGCGAATCCCAGCACCGGAGTGTTTGGCGGCGGCCCCATCACCTACACCGTAACCGTGAGCAACGCGCGCAGCACTCCCGCCACCGGCGCGGTCCTCACCAACGTGCTTTTACCCTCGCTGACCGTCAACAGTGTCACCCCGAGCCAGGGCTCGTGCACCGTCGGGGCCCCGCCGATTGCCAGCTTCACTTGCAGCCTGGGAACTGTGAGCCAGGGAACGCCGGTGACGATAACCATCGTGGCCGTCGCGCCGGCCAGCGGAACCGCCTGCGGCGGCAGTGCGCTGGGCTGCATCATCGTCGCCGCCGACGTCACCGAGAACGAGATCGACTTCAATCCGGCGGACAATGGCGCCACCGCCACCACCCCTATCCTGCAGGCGGGCACCACTAGTTGCACCGGCGCCACCACCAACTGGCTGGGGGGAACGGGCAACTGGAGTAACGCCGCGATGTGGAGCACCGGCGTCGTTCCCAACAGCTCTTCGGTTAATGTCTGCATCGACAACGGGAACCCGGTCGCTTCGGCTGTGACGCTCGATATCAGCGCCAGCGTGGCCAACCTGACCATTGATAGCAACGATAGTCTTACCATCAGCAACAATACTGCCCTGGTAGTCTCAGGAAGCATTTCCAACTCTGGCCAGATTTCTGTGAGTGCCGCCGGCAACACGACTTTCCTGCAGATCGCCGGCGGCCAGAACGTGAGCCTGTCCGGTGGGGGCACCCTGACCTTGTCCACCACCGGAAACGGCACCCCCGTAATCAACCAGACCTCAGGCGGCGCGATCCTGACCAACGTGAATAACACTATCCAGGGGCAAGGACAGATCGGCAACAACGGTCTGGCGCTAGTCAATCAAGCGGGCGCGACCATCAATGCCAACGTGGCTGCTCCCCTGCTGATCAACTCAAGTGGAATCACGAACGCGGGCCTGCTGGAAGCCACCGGCGCCGGTACGCTGCAAATAAGCACCACGGTCAACAACACCGGGGGAACGCTCGCCGCCAGTGGCAGCTCCACCGTGCAATTCATGATCGGAACCACCATCCAAGGCGGGACGCTGAACGCTAGCGGCGGCGCCATTCTGGGAGCCGCGGCCGGCCAGACCATCACCCTGGATGGAAGCACTCACGGTGCGCTGACCAATGCTGGAACCTACACGGGCGTGAATAACACTGCCACGATATTGCAGGGGACGATCAACAACACCGGCGCCATCCAGATCGCCGCGGTAGGCAACAACACTTTCCTGCAAGTCCTGGGCGGACAGAACACCAGCCTGGCGGGCGGAGGCACGGTCACGTTATCCAAGGGCGGGAACGGCACGGCGGTTTTCAACGAGACCTCCGGCGGGGCGACGCTCACTAACGTGGATAACACCATTCAGGGACAAGGCGAGATCGGCAACAATGGATTGTTGCTGGTTAACCAGGCTGCCGGGACGGTCAATGCCAATGCCGCCGGCACGCTGACTCTCGATTCGCCTTCAGTGACCAACCAGCACTTGATGGAAGCCACCAGCGGCGGGACGCTGGCCGTGAACGGCACCACGGTCAACAATAATGCGGGCACGATCCTGGCCAACGGCGGCACGGTGCAATTCACCAGCACCACCATCCAGGGCGGCACGCTGAACACCCTCAACAACGGAGTGCTGGGAACTGCCCCCTCGCAAACCGCGACACTGGATGGGTTGTCGACGCACCAGGGGACACTGAGCAACGTCGGCACCTACACGGCGCCGAACAGCAGCGCCACCATCCTGCAGGGAACTATCAACAACGCTGGGGCAATCCTGCTGGCCGCGGCCGGCAACAACACTTTCCTGCAAATCCTGGGGGGACAAACTACCAGTCTGACGGGCGCTGGAACGGTGACGATGTCCACCACCGGGAACGGAACCCCGATCATCCTCCAGACCTCGGGCGGCGGGATCCTTAGCAATGCCGACAACACCATCCAGGGACAAGGCGAGATCGGCAACAACGGGCTGGCGCTGGTCAACTCAGGCACGATCGACGCTAACGTCCTGGGCAAGACGCTGACCCTCGACGCCGTCACTCCCACCAACGCCGGCACTCTGGAAGCCACTGGCGGCGGTATTCTGGCGCTGTCCGCTTCCACCATCAATAATAAGAGCGGCATCATTAAGGCGGATGCGGCTGGTTCGACGGTGCGGTTCGTCAACAACGTCACGCTGCAGAGCGGGACCCTGGCCGCCACCAATGGCGGGTTGTTGGGCACGGCTGCGAGCAGTACCGCTACCCTCGATGGAAGCACACTGGGCCAGCCGATCAGCCTTTCCGGCGCCTACACGGCGGCGAACAACAGTGCAACCATCCTGGTGGGGACGATCAACAATACCGGCTCGTTCTTGCTCAGTGCGGCGGGCAACATCACCGAACTGCAGATTCTTGGCGGTCAGACGGTGACGTTGACGGGCGGGGGCACGGTGACCATGTCCACCTCCGGAAACGGCACGCCGATCATCAATCAGACCTCCGGCGGTGGCGGCCTGACTAACGTCAACAACATCATCGCGGGACAAGGCGAGATCGGCAACAACGGGCTGACGCTGGTTAACCAGGCGACCATCAATGCCAACGTTTCGGGCGGGACTCTGACTATCGACGCGGTCACTCCGACCAACACCGGCATCCTGGAGGCCACCGGCGGCGGCACCCTGGCATTGAACAACTCCCTCCTCAACAATCAGGGCGGCACAATTACGGTGGACGGCGCGTCCTCCGCGGTGCAGTTTGTGAACGGCGCAACGATCCAGGGCGGCACTCTGGCGACGACCAACGGAGGCGTGCTGGGAACGGCGGCGAGCGCCACCATCACGCTGGATGGAAGCACTCACGGAACGCTGAACAATACCGGAACCTTTGTCGGGGCCAACAACAGCGCCACCATACTGTTTGGGACGATCAACAACACCGGCGCAATCCAGCTCAGCGCTATAGGGAACATCACCGAACTGCAAATCCGGGGTGGGCAGAACGTAATTCTTACGGGCGCGGGCACGGTAACGATGTCCAAGTCCGGAAACGGCACGCCGATCATCAATCAGACCTCCGGCGGCTCGACCCTGACCAATGTGAACAACACCATCCAGGGACAGGGTGAGATCGGCAGCAACGGCCTGGCGCTGGTCAACCAGGCCACCATTAATGCCAACGTCCCGGGGGGGACGCTGACGCTCGATCCTGTGACCCTTATCAACGCGGGCACCGTGCAAGCTACGAATAGCGGCGCCGTGAGCGTCATCACCTCCACGGTGAACAATCAAGGCGGCGCCATCAAGGTGGATGGAGCGGCCTCCGCGGTGCAGTTCGTCAGTGGGGCTGTGATCCAGGGAGGCACCCTGGTAACCACCAATGGCGGGGTGCTGGGAACGGCGGCGAGCACCACCATCACGCTGGATGGAAGCAGTCACGGAGCGCTGACCAATGCCGGGACCTACACGGCCGCCAACAACAGCGCAACCATCCTGGCTGGGACTATCAGTAACAGCGGTGTCATCCAGATTGCTGCGGCAGGCAACGTTACCGAGCTGCAGGTTTCCGGCGGTCAGAATGTGCTCCTGACGGGCGGGGGCACGGTGACCATGTCCAGTTCGGGGAACGGCACCCCGCTCATCAACCAGACCTCCGGCGGCTCAACCCTGACCAACGTGAACAACCTCATCCAGGGACAAGGGCAGATCGGCAACAACGGAATGGCCCTGATCAATCAGGCCGGCGGGACCATCAACGCCAACGCGGCCGGCCCCTTGCTCATCAACGCGTCCACGGTTACCAACCAGCACCTGTTGGAAGCGACCGGTGGCGGGACCTTGCAGATCAACACTACGGTCAGCAGCCCCGGCGGCGCCATCGCCGCCACGGGCACCGGCTCTGCCGTGCAATTCTCCAGCGGAACCACCATTCAGGGCGGCACGTTGAGCACCAGCGGCGGCGCGGTTATGGGAACCGTCGCGAGCAACACCGTCACACTCGACGGGAGTACGGGCAGCGGACCTGTCAACAATGCCGGAACGTACGCCGGGGCCAACAACAGCGATACCATTCTGAACGGCACCATCAACAATACCGGTGCCATCCAGATCGCCGCGGCGGGGAATATTACCGAACTGCAAATCCTCGGCGGCCAGAACGTGACCTTGACAGGGAGTGGCACGGTCACCATGTCCACCTCCGGGAACGGCACGGCCATCATCAATCAGACCTCAGGCGGCGCCACCCTCACCAACGCGGGAAACACGATCCAGGGACAAGGGCAGATCGGCAACAACGGCCTGAGCGTGGTCAATCAGGCGACCATCACCGCTAATCTGTCAGGGGTTGGCGCCTACAGCCAGACTGCTGGCGCTACCGTGATACCCGCTGCAACCAACGCCTCGGTCGCGTCTTTCGCTATCAGCGGCGGCACGGCGCAGGTGGACGGAACCCTCAGCTCACCCGGCGGCGTGAGCGTCACCGGCACCGGTACTTTATTTGGCACCGGAATTATCATCGGAAACCTGAGCGCAGCGGGGGTGATTCGGCCGGGCGATTCGCCTGGCATTCTAACTATCAGTGGCGGCGGTACCTACACACAAAGCTCGACCGGCGCTCTCGACATCCTGATTGGAGGAACAACCCTCGGAACCCAGTTCTCTCAGCTCAACGTGGTCGGGCCGGCCAGCCTTGGCGGGTCGCTCAATGTGAGTTTAGCCAACGGCTTCAACCCGGCGCTGGGGAATTCCTTCACCATTCTGACCTCCACTGCAATTTCCGGCACATTCGCCACGGTGAGCCTGCCCCCACTGAGCAGCGGAAGCTGGCAGGTCACCTACAACGCTACTACGGTAGTTCTGACGGTAAGTGCTCTTGCCGCACCCGGCACTCTGTATTCCACTGGATTTGAGAACCCGCCGTTCACCCTGGGCAACCTTGCCGGCCAGGATGGGTGGCAGGTCTCTTCGGTTTGCGGTCTCACTGGTCCCGCCACGGGGCTGGTTGAGAACACCTTGGTGCAATCTGGTTCGCAGGCGGTTTCGGTGGACGGCTCGGTAACATGCCAGTCCGGGCCCTACCACAGCGATTCGTCCACCGGCCCCCTGATCGAGCTCTCGGCCGGCATTTACATCGCCAGCAGCTCGAGTCAGACACAGTGGCAGTTCGCCGGGCTGGGCCCCGGCTTAGCGCCATTCATCGGCGGTGTTGGCATCCTCGCGACCGGCCAGATTGTAGCCATCACGGCAGGTCTTCCGACCGTCGGGACGTGGACCTACAACGCCTGGAATAACCTCGATTTCCTGTTTAATTTCAGCACCCAGACTTACGCGATTACCTTAAACGGCGTTCCGCTGGCGTCTGGCCTTCCCTTCTGTGGCGACAACGGCCCTTGCGCTGGAGCTCCTGTCAGTACCTACGGGACCAGCCTTTTTGACACCTTCGGCGGCGGCAACGACACGGGATACATCGATAACTTTGCCGTGAGCGGCCAGGCCGTCGCCATCTCATCCATCTCGCCCACCAGCGCCACGGCGGGAGGCGGGGCGTTCACCCTGACGGTGAATGGCGGGGGCTTCGTCAGTGGCGCGACGGTCAGCTTCAATGGGAACGCTCGTACCACCACGTTCCTCAGCGCCACGCAACTCACCGCGGCCATCCTGGCCGCGGACCTCGCCACCGCCGGCACCTTCAACGTCGTTGTCGCCAACCCGGCCGCGGGCGGCACCTCGAACGCCGTCAGCTTCACGGTGAATAACCCGGTGCCCGTGATCGCCACCATCGCGCCCACCAGCGCCACGGCGGGAGATGGGGCCTTCACCCTGACGGTGAATGGCGCGCCGGCGACGGCCACCGGCAACATGACCGTTCAGGCCACCGACGTGATTTATGCGGCTGGCAGCCAGAGTGCGCTTGCGGCCGGCGCGGCAGGCACGGTGCCGGGTGCGATCAGCCTTTCGCCGCTGGCCGGCTCCGTCTCCTTCTCCAGCGTTCGGGGATCGCTCACCAGCGCCTGCGCTTCGGCGGAAGGATGCATCTCGGTCAATATCGGAACTGGCAGTAATCAGAACGATCCCGACGGAACGGGAGCGGACACGGCCACGTCCTCCAACACCGGCTCGGGAAGCATCTCGGGAATGACGGGACCAGGGGCGGGGTATCTGGTCGGCGTGTTCGTCGCTGCGGGCGGGCCGTCGGGAACGGCGCCACCTGCGCTCGACTTTACGTCGTCCGGCATTGGTACGTCTTTCACCACGCTTTCGCCGCTCCTCAACCAGGTGTTCTTCATCGGTGACGGCCTGACCGGTGATGGCACTGGCACGGTGCAGACCTTTAACGTTCCGGCCGGCGCGGCCCAGCTTTATCTGGGCATCAGCGACGCAGGCTTTTACAACGGCGCGCCCGGCGCCTATAACGATAACTCGGGGTCTTACTCAGTCACTTATAACGTGGCCAACGCCACCTCGGTTGACTTCGTCGCTGGCTCGACGGTCAACTTCAACGGGATCGCTCGCACCACCACGTTCGTCAGCGCCATGCAACTCACCGCGGCCATCCTGGCCTCGGATATCGCCACTGCCGGCAATGACAACGTCACGGTGACCAGTCCGGGCCCGGGTGGAGGGACCTCCGCGCCGGCAGTGTTTGTAGTTTCCGCGGCGAACCCGACGCCCACCATCACCACCATCTCGCCTACCAGCGCCGTGGCGGGCGGCGCGGGGTTCACCCTGACGGTGAATGGTACGGGCTTTGTCGCGACCTCGGCGGTGAACTTCGGCGCCAACGCTCCGGTGACGACGTTCGTCAGCCCGACGCAACTCACCGCGGCCATCCCGGCCGGCGATATCGCCACCGCAGGCAACGTTAACGTCACGGTGACCAGTCCGGGCCCGGGTGGAGGCACATCGAACACCGTCACCTTCACTGTGGGCAATGTTGCGGCGACTGCCGACCTAGCTGTGGCGATAACCGCTTCGCCGTCCCCGGCGCCCGTCCTGGGCAGTGTCACCTACCAGATCACGGTCACCAACAATGGTCCGAATCCCGCCACCGGCGTGGTGCTGACCGATGCCCTGCCCGCCGGCACGGTGTTCGCCAGCATCGACGATCTGACGGACTGCGTCGTCTCCAACGGCACGCTGACCTGCGGCTACAGCTCCCTTGCTGTCGGCAGCCCCCAAGTCGTCAACCTCATCCTTGTGCCGCTGGCGGTACCGTCCGGCGCGGGCACATTCGACAACACCGCCAGCGTGGCGGCGAACGAGACCGATCCCAATCTCGCCAACAACAGCGCCACCCAGACGGTGCAGGTCACCGGCGCCACCTTGCCGGGAGGCGGCGCTTTCCGTAACCTGCCCGGCTTCTCCAACAATATCCTGCCGGGGAACGACGATGACTCCACCGGCAGTGTGCCCATGAATCTGACTCTCAACTTCTTTGGGGTGCAGGTCAGCTCCGTCTTCGTCAACAACAACGGCAATGTGACCTTCGATTCGCCCCTCGGAACCTTCACGCCGTTCCCGCTGACCAGCACCAACCAGCAGATCATCGCTCCGTATTTCTCCGACGTGGAAACTGACTTCCCCACATCCGGTCTGGTCACCTATGGCAACGATACGGTGAACGGCCGCCCGGCCTTCGGCGTGAACTGGCCCAACGTCGAGTACTTCGGCGAAGGCCCCGCCACCCTGCTCAACCTGTTTCAGGTGGTTCTGGTGGACCGCTCCGATGTGGGCGCGGGGGACTTCGATATTGAATTCAATTACAACCAGGTCCAGTGGGAGACGGGCGACGCCAGCGGCGGCACGGGCGGGCTAGGCGGCTCATCGGCCCGCGTCGGCTACTCCAATGGCTCGCAGACGGCAGGTTCCTTCTTCGAACTGCCGGGATCCGGCGTCCCAGGCTCGTTCCTGGACACGAACACCACCACCGGTCTGATCTACAACGACCTGAACAGCACCCAGCCGGGACGCTACCTGTTCCAGGTGAGAGGCGGCACGGTGCAGTCATCCGCGGATCTGGCGATCAGCGCGAACGGGCCCCCAGCCGCCGCGACGGGCAGCACCATCACCTACACACTTACCGCGACCAATCTCGGGCCCAATGCGGCGACGGGTGTGACCGTCACGGACACATTGCCGGCGGGCTTCACCTTCGTTTCCGCCACGCCCAGCAATATCTGCTCACCGGCGGGGCAGCCTGTGGTCGTGACCTGCAACGTGGGGTCGCTGGGCAATGGATTGAATGCGATCATAACCATTCAGGCCGGCATCCCGACGACGGCCTCCGGCACGGCAACCGACACCGCCGTGGTTTCCGTCCCGAATAACCAGGACTTGAACCTGGGGAACAACACGGCGACGGTCCTGACGAATATCACCGTCCTGAACCCCGACCTGACCATCATCAAGACCCACAACGACCCCTTCGCGCAGGGACAGACCGGCGCGACTTACACCATCACCGTGACCAACAGCGGTACAGGCGCGACCACCGGCACAGTCACGGTGAACGATACATTGCCGACTGGGCTCACGGCCACGGCCATCAGCGGCGCGGGCGACTCGAACTGGGTATGCACGCTGCAGCCGCTGGGCTGCACCCGCAGCGATTCCCTGGCCGCGGGCGCCAGCTATGATGCCATCACGCTGACGATCACGGTCGCGGCGAACGCCACTCTCGGGCAGGTCACGAACACAGCCACGGTCTCCGGCGGCGGCGAAGTGAACACCGCCAACGACACCGCCAACGACGTGACCAACATCGTAGCGGCTGCGGCCGCTCTGGTGCCTACAGTGGCCGTCATCCCGCCTCCGGACGCTACCGGCACGACGATCAGTTACACCGTCACCATCACCAACAACGGTCCTTCGGCCGCCACCTCAGTCACCCTGACGGATCAGCTCACCGGCAATGCCGGCTTCGTCTCCGCCAGCTCCGATACCATGACTTGCCCGGCGCCGAGCGCGACCAGCCTCAACTGCACGCTGGCGGTGTTGAACAACGGCGCGAGCGTCACGGTTACGATCACGGTGAACCTGACGGGAGCGGGCTGGGACCTCAATGCCATTGGCGTCACGTCGCCGGTCCCCAATCCGAACCCCGCCGCCCACACCCTGACGGTGCAGAGGCTGGCGCCCGGCGGCAACACGGTGACCGGCTCTGATGTCGCGGTGCAGCCGATGGACAGCACCTCCGGCGCGTCGCCCGCCGTGCTGACCTTCGCCGACGTCACCCGCGGCGGGATTACCACGCTCGCCAGCGCGGCCAGCGGGCCGGCGCCGCCCGCGGGATTCCGCACCGGCACGCCTGCCGTCTTCTACAACCTCGCTACCACAGCCGGATACACGGGCACCATCGGCGTGGCGCTGAGCTTCAATGCCGCCAGCTTCCATCACCCCGCGAAGGTTCGCCTGTTCCACTCGGAGAACGGCGCCTGGGTGGACCGCACGGTCGCCATCAACCCGGCCGTGGCATACGCCGTCGCGCGCGTGACTTCGCTCTCGCCCTTCGCGCTGTTCGAGCCGATCAACCACGCTCCGGAAGCGAAAGCAGGCCTGGATCTCTCCACGGTCGCTACCAGCGCCCAGGGAGCGAAAGTGACGCTCAACGGGTCTGCTTCCTTCGACGCAGACAATGATCCGCTTACTTACCGCTGGACGGGGCCGTTCCCCGAGGGCAATGGCGTGGCCACCGGCGTCAACCCGACGGTCACCATGCCGCCGGGCGGCAACAGCGTCACGCTGGTGGTGAACGACGGCGAAGCTGATTCCGCGCCAGCCATCCAGAACATCATCGTCACCGACTTCTCGATGGCTGCGGCGGCCTCAGGCCCGACCACCATCAGCGCCGGCGGCTCGGTAGGCTTCAGCGTGACGGCCAGCCCGCAGTTCGGACCGTTCCCGCCGGCGATCGCGCTCGCCTGTGTCGGCCTGCCGCAGGGCGCGCAGTGCAACTTCTCCACCACCTCCGTGAATGCCGGCGGCCCGGCGGCGACGCTCACCATCTCCACCACGCTGCGCACGGCGGCGGCGCTGGCTCCCCTCCGCCACCGCAACCCGGCGCCGCTCTACACGCTGTGGATGCCGCTGCCGGCCATCGCCCTGATGGGCTTGGGCCTGCGCCGGCGTTCGCGCAAACGCGCGGCAGCGCTGATGCTCCTGCTGCTTTTGGGGATGATGTTGCTCCTGGTCTCCTGCGGTGGAGGCAGCATGGGGGTCACGCCCCAGCCACAGAACGGCACCCCCGTGGGCACGTTCACGGTCACCGTCCTGGGAACGGCGAACGGCAGCCTGCAGCACACCACGACGGCGACGTTCACGGTGCAGTAGATGGGGTTCACCACGGAGGCACGAAGCGTGCTGACGACAGGCTCCGGTGGAAGCCCCGCCCTCAGGCAGTGGGCAACTCGCAGCATTCCTTCCGGGCCTCTAGCCCCCTGTATAGGGTGCCCACGCTTTTCACGATGACTAAGAATTTCCCAAGTAGATGGCGCGCATCATTGAGCTCCGGGACTGGATTGGGACGTCCCTTCAGGGGCTTGAAGCCCCTGAACCTTGCGCGAGCTTTGTCCCCCGCCTGAAGGCGGGGGCTTTCACCTCTGTAGCGCACCCGACAACGCCCTATTGCGTCTGGTAGCTCACATCGAAGTACGCCTTGGACTGGCTCTGGGTGCGGACGCCGGAGACATCGCCGGTCTCGACCGGGCCGCTGGTCTGGCCGGTGCCCACGCTACCCGCCACTTTGCTGGCGCCGAACACCTGGCGTGATTTGGCCGTGGTTTGCCCGGGATTGCGAATCGCCATCAAGCGCAGGATGCCCGTCTGGCCTCCTCGCAGTTGCACGGCGTAGCTGTGGCCGGCGACCGCCGAAACTTCCGGCTGGTACTGCACCACCGCCAGCTTGCCTCCGCCAAATGCCGGCCCCAGGTCGGCGATGCCGATCTGCGCCGCCAGCGTAAAGCGCCCGCTGGCCATTTGCTCGACCGAGATTTCGACGTCGGCGGCGCCGCAGGCCGAGCCCGCGCCGGAGGCGAAGCGGAAGCCGACACAGCCTCCGTCGGCCACCTCGAGCGTGGCGCGCTGTGCGGCGGCGAGTTGCCCGCCGGTCTGCGCTCCCGGACTGGGCAGCCACGCGAAGTGAACCAGCGGCGCCGATTTCCCGAGCGTGCTCTTCTCGACGACGGTGTGGTTCGGGTCGACGACCACCGCGGCTTGCAGCGAGCCGCTGCTGGAGGCGGTGTGCGCGTCCGGCCACTCGAGCGCGGCCAGGGTGCTGGCGCCGGCGCGGATATCGAAGGTTTCGGAGGCAACGGTCACGCCGCTGACCACCAGCGCGATGGGCACGTGCTGGGCGTCGGCATTGCCGGCGTTGGTCACGCGGAAGCGCACCGCCACCGTGTCTCCGGGCTTGGGGATGGAAGGCGAGAAGGAGACGCTGGCGGCATTGATCTGCAGGTCAGGAAGCGGGCCGGTTGGACTGCCAGCCTTGGCCATGCCCCCGCCGAGGGCGCCACGCGACCATGTGCCGGTAACGCCGCCACCGCCGCCAAGGCGCAACGCGGCGCCAGCGCACGGGGTGGCGCTCAGATTGAAACTCAGCGGGAACGCCTTGGTGGCCGACCCCTGCGCGTTCGTGACCGTGACCGCAAACAGCGGCGTCTGGGCCCCGGGGTTGGTGACGGTAAAGGTAAAGGCGGGCAGGGCGTACGCGGGGCCGGACAAGGCGGCGGTACCGCTCACCTGGTTTACCGTGACCCCGCTCAAACCAGCCCACTGCCAATTGACGGTGGGGACGTTGAACCCGCTGAGCGCATTGATGCTGAATGCGGGAAGCGGGGCCAGGTTCCCGGCCCCGATCTGGATGCAGATCGTCCCGCTCGGCAGGGTGAGGTTGATGTCGCCGACATCGAAGAAAAGCGGGGTTGGCTGCAAGCCAGCCGCCGGCACCGGGTTGGATGGCGTCACCTGGACCGTAGTGAACCCAGTCGTGACATTCCCGCCGGCGTCGAGGGTGGCGAAGAAGTCCGCCGCCTGCGGAGAGCCGTAAGGGATGGAGGTGAACTGCGCTGGATTGTTCGCGACCGGCGCCGAGTCAGTGAGCGTCAGGGTAACGGAACCGGCGGTGGTGCCGTCGGAGCGCGTAGCCGTGAGCGTCAGGGCTTCGGGAAGGATGCCGTTCAGCTCCACGGCATTGGCGCTGGCGGTGTTTCCCCGCGAAGAGGTGATGATGATCGCAGGCGGAATACCGATGGTGATGTTCAGGCTGGCGGTGTTGTCGGTGCAGTCCGGTTCCACGGGATTGGGACAGGTAGGGCTGGCATCCACGGTCAAGGTCGCGGGGGTGCCAGACGGTATCGAGAGCGGGATGTTGAGGGTCGCCTGCACGGGCACAGCCTGGTTCACCGCGATGGGCCCGGTAATTGTCACCTGCGCCGATGCAGTGATGCTGGTGCCGGCGACGACGGCGACGACCGCGAAATTCACCACCGGCGATGCCGTGAACGGTGCATTGCCGTGATTGGTGACGGTGGCTTGGATGGTTTGCGGCCCGGTGCCGAGGGTCGCGCCGCTGGCCACGTTGGTGATCTGCGTGGCCAGGTTGGGCAGCGCAACGTTGGGAGGCGTGATCACGACTTGAAAAGTCCCGCTATCATTAGAGCAAGTCGTCTCCGCCATCGTGCAGCCGGGGTTGGCGGTGACCACGAGCTGCGCCTGTGTGACCGCGGTTAGGTTGGAAACAGTAATGGTCCCGGCCGCGGTCCCGGTGGCTTGGGGTGCGATAGGCGCTAGCGGGGCATCCGCGGTTCCCAGTAAGGTTCCATTCAACTCTGATAGGACGAAATGGACGGTGGTCGCCGTGGAGGACGCGGAGCCGATGTTGCTCACCGTGGCGACAAAGGCTTGCGGCCCGAGGCCAATGGGGATGGGATTGCCCGGGATGCCTTGGGCGACCACAACTTCCATCTCCAGGTCAGGGGACGAATTGGTGGGGACGGGAACGGCCGGCAGCGTCCCCTGCGTGAACCCATTTTGGTAGCGGAAGTCCGTTACCGCCCAGCCCACACCCGGAGTAAGCGTCCAGACAGTCGTCACATTTCCGAGCGAGGAGGGGTACGACGGCGGCTGGCATTTGGGGATGTTGGCGCACGCGGGATCGTTCTTGAGGGTATAGATCAACTCCCAGTTGGCCGTCACAATCGAGAGATTTCCGCTGGTGCTCGCCTGCTGACCCACCAGGTGCGCTTGCATACTGCTGTACGCGGGGAACGCGGTTTGCAACGCTTGCTGTAGCGTCGTCAGCCCCGAGAAGTTGGGGTCGAAAAACCCCAGCACCGTCGCCGGGCCGCCGCTGCCGCAGCCACTCCCCGTCGCTGAACCGGTCTGCAGCGTAGAAAAGGCCTGGGCCAGCAAGAGGGTGCAGGAAAGAGGATCGAGGTAGTTCGCCTGGTTCACGGTCACAGCACCGAAGAAGACGGCGCTGGCGCCCAGGTTGTCGGTGACCTGGAGCCGGGCAAAGTACTGGCCAGGGACGACGGGCGGGGTAGTAGCAAACATGGTATCGGTACCCGCGACGGTTCCGACCGCGGGGTTGCAGATGGGAGCATTCGTCGCAGACACGGAGACGCCGGCCTGCGGCGGCTTGAAGCCCAGGCTGCAAAGTGTCCAACTGTAGGTCAGGGTAGCGCCCGCCAGGGTGTCCGAAGACTGGCTTCCGTCCAGCGTCAAGGGCGCGCCCGGATTCACGGTGATTTCCTGGGGTGTGATGGCGGCCACCGGCCCGCTGAAGTTGAAGCCTGGGAACGTCGTGGTCATGCCGCCTCCGGTCACCACGGTGAGGTCCACGGTGCCGGGGTTCTCGGGAGGCACAATCACGGTGAGTTGCGTCGGGCTGACGAAGGTGACATTCGAGGAGGCCACGCTGCCGAACATGACTTTGGTGTTGGCATCGAAATTGGCGCCGGTGATGGTCACCGAGACGCCGCCGGTCGAGGGCGCAGTGGTAATGGAGAGGCCTTGGATGCTGGGCGAACCGCCTGCAGCGCCCTGCGAAGGCGAGACGGTGAACACGGCCGCCGCATTCACTCCGCTTGGCTTGCTGAGCGTGAGCGTCACCGGTCCCGGGGTGGCGTTGGCGGCGACCACCAGGTGCACGCTGACGCTGGTGGCGGTGCCGCCCGCATTCAGCGTGGCGGTAACAGATGGCGAGGAAGCGCTCACCGTGTTGACGTTGCCCAGTTGGGTGCCGGTGATGGCCGCGTCGGCGGTGGCTCCCGGCAACAGCGAGCTGGGATTAATGGCGCTGATCACCGCCGGCTCGGTGTCCTGGACCAGTTGCTGGATTTCCTGTTGCGTCGCCGGACGCGTCGTCGGGGCCTTGCCGGCGCTTACCACGGCCGCCATACCCGCCGTGCAGGGCACCCTGCCGGGGATGGTGGGTTGGTTGCTGCCCACCATCACGGTTCCCGAGACGCAGAGAAACGTGGTGGTGCCGATGGAGGAGTCGATGCCGAATGTGGTGCCGATCACGCCGGCGACCGCGGTGGGAGTCTTGATCTCGAAACTCCCGCCCTGCTGGGTGACGGGCGCAACCTCGGCGCGCACGCGCCCGTAGCCGACTTCGATGGAGGTCTGCTGCGACTTGGCGTCGCTCTTGATGATGCGCAATTCCGCCTGCGAGCCCACGGAGAGGATGGACTGATCCAGCAGGGTAATGCGCGCGCGGCCGCCCTTGTCGGTACGGACCACATCGTTCCACACCACGTCGTCGCCCTTCTTGGCGATCGCCGTAACCTGCTGCTTGGCGGGGCCGCGCACAATGTTCGCCGTGGGCAACAGGGCGGTGATGTTGCCGGCCTTCGGTCCCGGGACCGGGGCATCAGGCGGCGCTGCTTGAGCAGCCACTGCCAGCAAGAGTGCCGCGACCGCGCCCCAGACAATGCGATCTCTCATCCTTCTTGTCTTTGTCCCCATGTCATCGCTCTCCACGCACCACTAGCTTGACCCATGTGAGGTTGCGGCTCACTTGGTTTTCATCACGTACACGCCATCCCAGTCCGCGGCCGGCCCCTCGCGGCGGTATTCGTGCGAGCGCTTGAGCAGCTCGTGCGAAGGCCCGTCGTCGGGATAGCGCGCCAGCAGCGCCTCAAAGCTTTCGATCGCCTCGTCCCAGTGGCGCCGGCGATAAGCGCCCAGCGCGGCCGCGAACTGCGCCAGCAGGTCGGCATAGCGCGGGGCCTCGGAGGCAAACGCCAGCAGCTCATAAAGGCTCACCGGCTGCAGCTTGCCCTTGACGCGGGTGTAGTCCAATTCGCGGCACACGAATTGCCGGCTCACTTCGCGCCAGGTGACTTCGCTGATGATGATCCCGGTGTGGTACTCCTTGTTCAGGCCTTCCAGGCGCGACGCCAGGTTCACGGCATCGCCCATCACCGTCCAGGCCAGGCGCCGGTCCGAGCCCATGTTGCCGACGTTCACGACTCCTGTGTTGATCCCAATGCCGATGGTAAGCGGCTTCCGCCCCTCCGATTCCCACTTGCGGTTCAGCTCCTGGAGGCGCCCCTGCATGTCGAGGGCACAGGCGCAGGCGCGCTCGGCGTGGTCCTCCTGCGGGTAGGGTGAGCCCCAGAACGCCATGAGGGCGTCGCCGATGTATTTGTCGAGCGTGCCCCAGCGCTTGAACAGGATGTCGGTCATCTCGCCGAGATATTCATTGAGCAGAAACACCAGCTCGTCCGGGCCCATGCCCTCCGCAATGGTGGTGAACGACCGGATGTCGGTGAACATGATGCTCAGCTCTTTGAGTTCGCCGCCGCGGCGGAAGTATTTCTTGGGGTCCTGCTCGATCAGGCTGATGACTCCTGGCGAGACGTATTGCGAGAACGTCTTGCGGATCTTGCGCTTCTCACGTTCCTCGAAAATCATGCGAAAGCTGGTGACGCCGGCGTAGTTGGCGATCAGCACGCCCGCGGGCAGAACGAACAACAGCCACCAGCCCAAGTGCTTGAAGCTTTCGTAAACCGCTGTGCTAAAGACCAGCAGTGCCAGCATGGCCGATATGGTCGAGAACAACGGTTGGCTGTGAGCGAAGACCGCGCCCATACCCAGGCCCAGCGCCAGGATGAAGGCCAGGTCCACCATCTCCTGGGTGAGTCCGCGGCGCAGGAAGCTGCGGCCGGGCTCGCCGGTGTGCAGCAGGTTGTCGATGGTGTTGGCGTGGACCTCCACTCCCATGGCAGCGGATTCGAAGGGAGTGGCGCGCAGGTCGCCGATGCCGAGCGCGGTAGCGCCGACCAGCACGATCTTGTCGCGATAGGCCTCCGCCGGAACCGCGCCGCTGATCACCTCCACCATCGAATACTGCGGATAGGTCCTGTACGGTCCGGCATAGTTGATGAGCACCGTGCCGTTACGCTCGGGGCGGAAGACGTGGCGCCCGAGCTGGATGCTCTCCAGGCCGTTCTCCGACATGAAGGCGATGGTGTCCTGGTCGGAGATCTGTTCAAACTCCTTCACCGCCTGGAAGGAGAGCGAGGGGAAATAATCCTGGTCCTGGTAGCGGACAATGAGCGGCTCGCGGCGGTAGATGCCGTCGGCATCGGGGGTGGCATTGAAGAAGCCATAGGTCCTGGCGGCTTCGGCCAGCAGGCGGATGTTGGGTTCGATGCCCCACTCCACGTCGCCGGGCCAGGCCGCCTTCATGTCGAAATCGCGGCCGTTCTTGGTCACCTTGCGAACCTGCGGGAAGGCCTGCAGGGAAACCAGGTCGTAGTAATCCTGCGCCGCCTTGGGATCGGTACCCTCGGTGCGTTCGCGGTCGAGGAAGATGTGCCCCAGGATGACGTTGCCGGCGTTCTTCATCGCTGCGGCGAAGATGGCGTCGTTGTCGCTGGTGCGCTCGAGGACGCGGATCTTCTCCCGCGCCGCGGGATCCTTTCCCATCTCCGCCTGCAACCGCTGCAGCGCGTCGAGAGCGGCGTTCTTCTCGGGGGTGGGGAAGTCGGCGTCGAAAGCGATGATGCGGGCCCCGCCGGCGTGCAGCCGGCCGATGAGCCGGGCATAGGCGTCGCGCGCCACCGGGAACGCGCCCAGCTTGCGTAAGGTGTTCTCGTCGATGGCCACGATGACGATGCGCGGATCGTGCGGACGCGGGCCGCGCACCTTGAAGCGGGTATCGAGCGAACGCAATTCGACCGTCTGCAGCAGCGAAAGCGCGCCGCGGTTGGCGCCCACGATCTCCACCCGCCAGAACACCAGCAGGCCGGCCAGCGTCACCAAGACCGAGATGAGCAGATCCGTGCGCCCCAGCGACAGGCGCTTCAGCGCCGTCTTCCAGTGCCATGCCCGCTTTGCGTACCCCTTGTCCACCGGTTCCTCAGCGGCGCTTGCCGAACTTGTACACGAACGACACCCCAAACTGGCGCTCGTCGTAATCGGTGATGGGCGTCAGGCCAGCAGGCGTCAGGTAGAAGTAATTGGCGCGGTAAAACGAGAAGATTAAAAGCGTGTTCTCGTCGTTGCGCAGTTTGTAGGTGAGCGCCGCGCGGTACGACGGACGGTTATAGCCCGAGGGCCCGAAGATGGTGGCGGTGGTGGCGCGGTAGGCCGCTTCCATGATGAACCAGCGCGGCGCCTCCACCAGGACCGCTGCCGTGTCCAGGCGGTTGGAGTCGTAGGCCAGCAGGCAGGGATCGGCGAGTCCCGCCAGTGGATCGCACACACCCAGGTTCAGGTTCGGCCGGTGGCTCTGGCGCTCGAGTTCAAAGCGGAAGTTGGGGTTGATGTGCCAGCCGCCCAGCTCGTAGAGCCCGCGCAGCGAGGCGTAGACGCGATGGGTTTGCGAGCTCTGGGTGGGGTCGATATTGTCCACCATGTGCCGCAGTTCGTAACCCAGGGTGGCGTAGGTACGGTGGTAGGGCACGGTGAGTTCGGCAAAGGGCATACGCACGAACTGGTCGATGCAGGTGGTGGTGCTCTCCGTGGGCTGGGTGGCGACGCAGTTGGCTGGCGTCGGCCGCGTGCCCCGCACCTCGCGGTCGCGATAGCCGAATTCCAGCACCGCGCGCCGGTAGAACCCGAGGTCGTGCAGGATGAAGTGCATCTCCGGTCCCCACAGGACGGTTTCATAGCCGGTGGGATCGCAGGTGGTGGGATCAACGCAACCCGGGCGAGCATCGGTGAGTTGCCCACGCAGGTTGTTATTGGAGCGGCGTAGGGTGCCGTCCAGAGTCAGGAAATGCGTCAGGTCGTACGTGGCGCGAAAGATGTCGTCCTGCAGGTCGCTGATCTGGCGGGCGTTCATGGAAGCAAAGTTGGGCTCGTAGCGCACTAAGGAGGCGCGCAGCGTCAGCTTGTGCCAGCGGTACGTGGCTTCGGCGCGGGCGCCCCAATCGCTTTGCGTCCCGAAGCCGGCCAGCGGCGCGCGGGTGTCGCAAGGCGGCGTGTTCAACTTGCATGGCAGCGGAACGTCCCCAAACGTCGTGCGGGTATCGAAGTTGGTGAACGAGTAGGCGTACTCGGCGTTCAGGCGCAGGCCCCAGGGGAACTGCAGCTTCAGATCGACGCTGCCAACTTTGTTCTCCGCCGGATCCGGTGGCGCGCCGATCAGGCAGGCGCCCTGGTTGGGCTGAGTGGGATCGCAGGGCAGCGGCAGGGTGCCGGGATTGTCTTTGCTGTAGGAGAAGTTGAATCCCAGGACGGCACGCTTGGTGGGTTTGTATTCCAGGCGGCTGCCCGCCACCGTGGCCAGATAGGGCCGGCCCAGGATGTTGTAATTCCAGATCGAGCCCCAGCGGTCGATGTACACGCCGCCCACGGTGGTCAGCTTCCAGCTATCGCCCAGCTTCCAGGAAGTATCCACGCCGCGGATGTTCTGGTTGAAGGAGAGCGTCGAGAAGTTAACCAGGGCGTCACCAATGATGTACTCGTCGCGCGGGCCGTAGATGCGCAGGAAGCCCTTCTGCAGGCTGTTGTGCTCGGGGTCGATGCTCTTGTCGTCGGTGGCGCGGAACATGGTGAGGAATTGCAGCCGCCGCGTCCCCATGAACCCGTGGTCGTAGAAGTAGTTGAATTCCGCCAGATTGTTCTCGCCCGGGACGTAGAACGACTTGGTGACGTCGCCGTTGAGCTGGGTGTAACGGGTCATCAGCCGCACTTCTCCCAGTTCCTGGTCCTGACCGGCGCCGGCCGCGTTGCCCAGCTCGAAGGTCGCAGCGCTCGGTTTGGGCGGTTGCTCGGCCTGGGTCGCAGGCTGCGTCTGGAGCGGATTCTGCGGCTGCTGCGGCTGGCCGTTGTCACCGGAAGATGGAGGAGGAGGATTCTGGGCGACCATC
The DNA here is from genome assembly GCA_052145015.1 of Terriglobales bacterium. GTDB lineage: Bacteria > Acidobacteriota > Terriglobia > Terriglobales > Acidobacteriaceae > JAHFUA01. Next base: position 15,606 of record JBKQPN010000037.1, on the reverse strand, counting down.
GTCACCAGCAGAACCATGCTGCACCAAAGGACTGCGAGCAATCGCATCGCACACCTATAGCCCAGGGCCCATCTCGATTGGAATGAGCTCTGCAGGTTGGACTTCAGGGGGAGGCTCATCCTGCGAAAGCGCCCGTAAACGGGCTCGTTCGGTATCCTATTCAATTTTGGGGTGTCGCGCCGCATCAGGGTACATCAAAGAAGCAGGAAATCAAGCAAATTCAGCAGCTTGGGAAGCCAAAACCGCCGGAACCGCCGGCCCAGTCGCCTCATCTAAGCTGGCATGGCCCTCGAGGAATACAAGCGCAAACGACGCTTCGAGCAGACGCCGGAGCCTCCCGCGAAGGTGGAGAAGGCGTCGCAGCATCGTTTCGTGGTGCAGAAGCACCGCGCGACGCGCTTGCACTACGATTTTCGCCTGGAGATGGAAGGAGTGCTCAAGTCGTGGGCCGTTCCCAAGGGACCATCGCTCGACCCTGCCGACAAGCGCCTGGCCATGCAGGTGGAGGATCACCCGGTTTCATACCTGGATTTCGAAGGCATCATCCCGCCCGGCAACTACGGCGCGGGGACGGTGATGGTGTGGGATATCGGCACTTGGGAAGCCGAGGGCAACGCCTCGGAGATGTTGGCCAAGGGCGATCTCAAGTTCCGCCTCGACGGGAAGAAGCTCCAGGGCAGTTTCGTGCTGGCGCGCATGCGTTCGCGGCGTCCGGGCAGCAAGGGGACAGAATGGTTGCTCATCAAGCATCGCGACGAGAACGTCGTGCCCGGCTACAACATCGACGACTACGACTACTCGGTGCTGACCCAGCGCTCGCTCGACCAGATCGCCTCCGATGCCGGCTCGGCGGAGTGGCAGAGCAGCCGCGCCGTATCAAGGACCACCAAGAACGCCTGGCTCGCCGATACGCTCGCCAAGGTGCGGAAAAGGAAAACCGCAGAGGACGCGGAGGACGCAGAGGGAAGAAAATCAAGAACCGTATCCAAGACCCGGCCCGGCCGCGCCTTGTCACCCAAAAAGAAACAAGTAGACACTTCCTCTGCGTCCTCCGCGGTTTTGAGTGGTATTCACGGCGCGGTGGAAGAGCCCATGCCGTCCGTCATCCACCCCATGCTGGCGACGCTGGTGGACAAGCCCTTCGATGACGACGAGTGGCTCTTCGAGATCAAGTGGGACGGCTATCGCGCGGTGGCGTTTCTCCAGGACGGCAAGGTCCGGCTGGTCTCGCGCAACCAGAACGACCTGACCGCCGAGTATCCGGAACTGAAGGGCCTCGCACAGCACGTGCGCGCGCGCACCGCCATCCTTGATGGCGAGATCGTCGCGCTCGACGAGCAGGGGCGCGCCTCGTTCAGCCTGATGCAGCAGCGGACGGGTTTTCGCGAGCCTGGCCGGCGCAGGGCCCGCAATGCTTCGATCCCAATCCTGTACTACGCCTTCGACCTGCTCTACCTCGACGGCTATTCGCTCTTCAAAGTTGGCCTGGAGAAGCGCAAGGAGTTGCTGGCCGGGATCGTGGCCGCGGGCGACATCCTGCGCTACTCCGATCACCACCTCGGCCAGGGGACGGCTCTGTTCCAGGCCGCTGCCGGCAAGCAACTGGAAGGCATCGTCGCCAAACGCTGCCGCAGTTGGTACATCCAGAAGCGCAGCCGCGAGTGGCTGAAGATGAAGATCACCCAGCGCCAGGAGTGCGTGATCGGCGGCTACACCGATCCCAAGGGCAGCCGCGAGCACTTCGGTTCCGTGATCCTGGGGCTCTATGACGGCCAGCGGCGGCTGATCCACGTCGGCCAAGCCGGCAGCGGATTCACCGAGGCGTCGCACGCCGACATGTGGCGGCGGCTGCAAAAGCTCAAGACCAGCCGCAATCCCTTTCACGGCCAGGTCCAGACCGGGCGCGGCATGCACTGGGTGAAGCCCGAGCTGGTGGCCGAGATCAAGTTCACCGAGTGGACCCACGAGACTGAGGGCGGCGGCCTGAAGATGCGCGCCCCCGTCTATGAAGGACTGCGCACCGACAAGAAGCCGCGCGAGTGCGTCTTCGTCGAACCGCGTTCGGCGCTTCAGGAAGCCCGGAAGGCGGAATCCGGCGACGCGGCCTGAGTCCCTCTGGTATCCTCTGCGCATGCCTGAAGGCGATATTCACGAAATGCACGAACAAGCCGAAGAAGCACGTCACAACCCCAGCCTAAAGCCGGTCAGCCTGACCATGGCGGTTGTTGCCGTGCTGCTTGCCATTGTGTCGCTGCTTGGCCATCGCGCCCACACCGAGGAGGTGCTGGCCCAGGCCAAAGCCAGCGACCAGTGGGGGTTCTACCAGGCCAAGAACATCCGCCGCCACAATTTCGAGATCTTCGCGGACCTGATGTCCATCATGACATCCAAGGACGCGGCCAAGGCGGAACAGGCCCAGGAGAAGTACACGCTCCAGGCGGAGCGTTATCGCGACGAGCAGAAAGAAATCGAGACCGAAGCCCGCAAACTCGAGCAGGAAGTCGCGGTGGCCGGCCACAAGGCCAACCGCTTCAACCTGGGCGAGGTGTTTCTGGAGATCGCGCTGGTGGTGACGTCGATCACTCTGCTCACCACCAGCCGCAGCTACTGGATGATGGGGATGGTGTTCGCGGCGCTAGGGGTGGTCGTGGCTGCTACCGGGCTTTTGGTGCATTGATTCTGCTGTCCCAACGGGAGGCGTGAAACGCTACTTCACGTCTTTCATCGCCAGCAACGTTCCGTAATCGCGGCCTGAAGGCTCAGTCGCCCGCGCCAACACTCCGGCGAAAGCCTCGCGGACCTCGGGATAGAGGCCGACGATGGCGCGGATCACCGCCATGTTCTCGTCGAACATCTGCTGGGTGTTAGAGACGTCCGACATGCGGTATTTCACCAGCAGGTGCAGGTCATTCCCCGCGGGCAGGGCGGACAGATAGATCACCTGGTAGCTGCGGCCGCCGCTGGCCGCGAGCGTCAGCGGATGATCGCTGCTGGGTAGGTTGGAGGGGCGGACGCCCTCCATCTCGTCGCCGAGCTTGTCCAGCGCGCGCGTGCTCATGAAGTCCACCGCCGCCGCCAGGTCCCAGGCCGTCAGGTAGTAGAACCAGGCATTGAGGTTGGCGCCCTTGGTCTTGTACTCCCGCGCCTTGGTCAGGAACCATTGGCTATCGTGGCCGCCGATCTCCTCCGGCTTGCTGTAATAGCCCGCCAGCTTCCACGCCCCGCCCTCCTGCCTCAGCACCACGGTCAGGGCGATCTTTCCCTTGCGCGAGCTGAGATCCTGAATCACCACCCCGTAGCGGCCGGGTGGCAGGTTGTTGATGGCGAAGCTAGCCCAACTCGAGGTCGCCCACACGCCACATAGGAATTCCGCGCGCGCCAGGGGAGTGCCGCTGGGAGCCTCCAGCAGATAGGAAGCGCGCACCGTGGGCTGGGCCCCGGCGTAAATCGGCTTCTGATCAACCACCACCCCCTCGATGCTGGCAAAATTCGCCGCCAGACTTGGGATAGCCGCCTGTTTCAAGTCGAAGACGTCTCCCTGCGAGGCATAATCGAAGAACTGGCGGGCGGTGCGCTCCAGCGCCGAGCGCGTAGGCTCATCCATCTCGGCGGCAGACAAACAAGTCTCGGCCACGGCCCGCGGCAGCACCAGAGTTAACAACAGGAACAGCAGCGCCAGGGGCTTGTGATTACCGCGCTTCTGATTGCGGAACATGGCCATCTCGCTCAAATGTAAAGCTATTGTAAATGGATGCCGGAGGGTTGACGGCCGATGTCAGTATTGTCCATCCGTGTAACCGGAGGCTGCAGCCGCTGGGGTACAATCAAGGCAGAGAGCGCGTTTCCAAAGGTGTGCCTGGGATGACCCTTTTCTGGAGCAAAGCCGCGGTAGTCGCAACCTCGCTGCTGTTCTTGCCGGCATGTTCCGCGGCGCAGACGATGGCCGCCCCGAAGCCGGGCGCACCGGCGAGCAAGGTGGCGACGGCGAAGCCACGCAAGCACGCGACATCCAAGCCGTCTCCGGAGCCTCTGCCGCAGACGCTACCGGCACCGGCGCCGCTGACTCCCGAGCAGATGCCCCCGGCGCCGCCGCAGGTTACGTACCGCAACGGCCTGCTGAGCATCGTGGCCAGCAATTCCACGCTCTCCGACATTCTGCACGCGGTGTCGACGCGCACTGGCGCCACCGTGGACGCGCCGGCCCAACTGACCCGCGAACGGGTGGCCGCGCGCATCGGTCCGGCAACGCCGCGTGAGGTGCTTTCCGACCTGCTGACCGGTCCGCGCTTCGATTACATCCTGGTCGGCTCCGACGGCGATCCCAATTCCGTGCGCAGCATCATCCTGACCGCGAACCAGTCCTCGCCCAGCGCGGGAGCGGCCATGGCTCAGCCTCCGCCGGTGCGTGCAGCCATGCCTCCGCAGGTAGATGATGATGAAGCCGACGAAGAGCAGCCCTCACCACCGCAGCCCGCGGCTCCTCCGGCCCAGCCCGCCGCCCAGCAGGCCTCGCCGGGGCCACGTCCGTTCGTGCCGCAGCAGCCGCCGGACCAGGTGGGCGGACCACCTCCTGCCTCTGGCGAAGGGGGCCAGCAGGTCAAGAGTCCGGAGCAGTTGCTGGAACAACTCCGCAGGATGCAACAGCCGGGCAATCCGCCGCCGGACGCGCGCTGATCGGAGTCACAGCCCGCAAGAGGCTGCGATCGATTAGGGATGATGGCTACTGCTGAAGCGTCACTTCCTGGGCTACGAGGGCGGTCAAAGGCTCTTCCGGAGCACGAGGATGCTGCGCGAACACTTGCAGGATGCCGTGGATGGCCGCGTAAGCAACAACAATTCCCAAACTAACCGATAGAACCACCGTTAAGAATAGCGTAGATGAAACCAGGATCGTTCTCACCCTTGGGCCCGTCCTTCTTGAAATGCGCGGCCTCGATCTGAATGCCGTGCCACCACCACCTTAACCTGCCGACCGGATTCGGCTGAAGATGCCCCTCGGCCACTGGCCCAAAGACCCAGCACTGTTGCGCAAACCCGCTAGCATCAATGGTTTCCAGCGCGGCTGTCATTTTTTCTTCTCTGCGTTCCACACCGTTCTGGAGATCGCTCTCCCGCAGAACGGGCAAAAGTTGATGGGATACACGCTCGGCCGGTCCTCCGGCGAACGTACGGCGTAGTCGGAATCCACCTCGTTCAGGATCCGTCCGTGCATCTGCTGCTTGGGCGCGTGCACGATCGCCTCGCCCTCCACCGCCGTCTGCAACATTTCGCAACAGTGTTCCGTCATCGAACCGCACACTTTACCCTGCGTTGACGCTTCGCGAGATTAACAACTAAGATACGGAGTAGCGCTGTGTCCTGCCGCTGCTGAAGCTTCCGGGGGAGAATGCCCGAGGTTTTGGGCAAGGGCAACGCAGTCATTCGTTAAATGGCCATTAATAAGATCACGGTCCACGGGGCTCGCCAGCACAACCTCAAAAACATCCACGTGGAGATCCCCCGCAACACCCTGACCGTGATCACCGGTCTGAGCGGCTCGGGCAAATCCTCACTGGCGTTTGACACCATCTACGCCGAGGGCCAGCGCCGCTACGTGGAGACGCTCTCCGCCTACGCGCGGCAATTCCTCGACCAGATGGAGCGCCCGGACGTGGATTCCATCGACGGTCTCAGCCCCGCCATCTCCATCGAACAGCGGACCACCTCGCGCAGCCCGCGCTCCACCGTGGGGACCATCACCGAGATCTACGACTACCTGCGCCTGCTCTACTCCTCGGTCGGCACGCCGCATTGCCCCAATTGTGGGCGGGAGATCACGCGCCAATCGGCGGAGCAGATCGTGCAACGCGTCATGTCGCTGAAGCCCGAAGACCGGGTGATGATCCTGGCGCCCATCGTGCGCGGGCGCAAAGGCGAGTTCAAGAAGGAGATGGAGAAGCTGGTCCAGCAGGGGTTCGTGCGCGCGCGCATCGACGGCGAGCTGCGCAGCATGGAGGAAGACATCCGGCTGGACAAGCGCAAGAACCACACCATCGAAGTGGTGGTGGACCGCCTGCTGGTCAAGCCCGGGATTGAGCGCCGGCTGGAGAACTCGGTCGCCACCGCCATGAAGCTCGCCGAGGGCCTGGTGCTGGTGGCGGTGGTGGGCGGCGAAGAGCGCCTCTACTCGGAGAAGATGGCCTGCACCGAGTGCGGCATCAACGTGCCCACGCTCGAGCCGCGATCGTTCTCCTTCAACAGCGTGTACGGCGCCTGCCCGGAGTGCCACGGGCTGGGCAGCCGCTTCGACTTCGATCCCGCCAAGGTGATCGTGGATTGGTCGAAGCCGCTGCTCGAAGGCGGACTGGGGCCAGGTTCCGGCTCGACCTACCTGCAACGCATGGTGAACATCGCGGCCGAGGCTTACGGTTTTGACCTGCGCACTCCCTTCGAAAAGCTGCCCGCGAAGACTCAGAACCTGATCCTCTACGGGCCCGAGAAGGGCGAGGCAAAGCGTGCCGGATGGCAAGGCGTGCTCGCTTTCCTCAAGCAGAACCTGGAAGACTCTTCTTCCGAGAGCTACCGCGACTGGCTGCTGGAGTACATGTCGGCGACGGAGTGCGCGGCGTGCCAGGGCCAGCGCCTGCGCCCGGAGAGCCTGGCGGTCAAGATCAATGGCCGGTCGATCGCCGAATTCACCGCGCTGCCGGTATCGCGTGCCGTCGAGACGGGGCGCGCCATCCGCCTGGGCCAGCGCGAGCAGCAGATCGCCGGGCGCATCCTGGCTGAGATCATCGAGCGCCTGCAGTTCCTCAATGCGGTGGGCCTGGGCTACATTTCGCTCGACCGCTCGGCGGCCACGCTCTCCGGCGGCGAAGGACAGCGCATCCGCCTGGCGACCCAGATTGGTTCGCGGCTGCGCGGCGTCCTCTACGTGCTCGACGAGCCCTCGATTGGCCTGCATCATCGCGATAACGACCGCCTGCTGGCCGCGCTCGAAGCGCTGCGCGACCTGGGCAACACCGTGCTGGTGGTCGAGCACGACGAGGAGACCATCCGCCGCGCCGATTACGTCATCGACTTGGGACCGGGCGCGGGGCGCCACGGCGGCGCGTTGGTCGCCTCGGGCACTCCGGACGAAATCATGCACGCTCCCGAGTCGCTCACTGGCAGGTACATTTCCGGGGAGATGCAGATCGCGATGCGCGCCGAACGCCGCAAGCCCAACGGCCACGCCCTGGCCGTCGCCGGCGCACGCGAAAATAATCTAAAGAACATCGACGCCGGCTTCCCGCTGGGCGTGATGACTGTGGTCACCGGCGTATCGGGCTCGGGGAAATCCACGCTGGTGAACGACATCCTCTACCGCGCCCTGGCGCGCCAGCTCTACCGCTCGCGCGAAGAACCCGGCGAGCACAAGTCCATCACCGGCGCCGAGCACATCGACAAGGTGATCCGCATCGACCAGTCGCCCATCGGCCGCACGCCGCGCTCCAACCCGGCCACTTACACCGGCGTGTTCACCCAGATCCGCGAACTCTATGCCATGCTGCCGGAATCGCGCGAGCGCGGGTACAAGGCAGGGCGCTTCTCGTTCAATGTCCCCGGCGGTCGTTGCGAAGCCTGCCAGGGCGAGGGCCAGAAGCGCATCGAGATGAACTTCCTGCCCGACGTGTACGTGCTCTGCGACATCTGCGGCGGCAAGCGCTACAACCACGAGACGCTGACGGTGAAGTTCAAGGGCTACTCCATCGCCGACCTGCTGGAGACGCCGGTCGCCGATGCGCTGCCGGTGCTGGAGAACATCCCGCAGGTGCGGCAAAAGCTGCAGACGCTGGTGGATGTCGGGCTGGGCTACATCGAGCTGGGGCAGTCCGCGACCACGCTATCGGGCGGCGAAGCTCAGCGCATCAAGCTGGCGCGCGAGCTATCCAAGCGCCAGACCGGACGCACCCTCTACCTGCTCGACGAGCCCACCACCGGGCTGCACTTCGACGACGTCAAGAAGCTGCTGGACGTGCTCCACCGGCTCACCGACCTGGGCAACACGGTGATCATCATCGAGCACAATCTCGACGTCATCCGCAACGCCGACTGGATCCTCGACCTAGGCCCGGAAGGCGGCGAGGAGGGCGGGCGCATCGTCGCCCAGGGCACGCCCGAGCAGGTGATGCGCTGCCGGAAGTCCTACACCGGACAGGCCCTGGCCGAGTACTTCGCCAATGGCGCGCACCGGAGGGAGCCCGCGGGCGTGGTCTGAGCGCGCCGGCCGGTAGTGGGTCAGTTCCCGAATAATTACGGCGCGTCCAGTGGGACGCGAGAACCCTCCAGCGCAATTCGGATGGGTAGTGTAAAACTTTCTGCTCTCGCCAATTATCTGGAACGCGCTCGTACCTCGGCGTAGATTGGTGTTCGTGAGACGAAAAACATTCACTTACCAGTTCGATGACAAGTCTCCGAAATCAATCACTTACGAGTGCAGCGAAACTGAGCACTTACGCACGACTGTCGACCACGGGGTTCCCTTCGTATTTGCAAACCGAGCTGGGATGCTGACATTGGCGAAGCTGCTAATCCAATTGAGCATGGGCGACTATAAGCATGGATTCCACGTCCATTTGCGTGCCGATTTCGGCGACGATGCGAACGTGCCGGATGTCCTGACGCTCTTGCTGGATGAGTCGGTCGGCGCAGAGAGCGCCCGATAAGTGGCGTGAGATTGCCATTTCACCAGGCAAGCCCCGGGTGCCGTGCAACGGTTGGACCGGTCTATACCCACCACCCATCCGCGCCGCAATTTACAAATTACCAATTACCAATTACAACTTCTCTGCCCGACCTTGTCCACCACCGACAGCCCGCTCCCTGAAGCTCAGCCGCCGCTGGAACCGCCGCCGGCTCCGCCGCCGCGCGATCCCGTCTGGAGCGGCTGGGACGTGGTGATGATCCTGGTGGTTGCCGTCCTGGGAATTTTCAGCTTCGGGACGCTGATCAGTTTGGCGCTCTGGGCCACGCACCATCGCCTGGCGGCAGCCTCACCGGCAATGGTGAGAGTGATGCTGCTGGCGCAATCCCTCTCCTATATCGTGGTGTTGCTGTTCATGCGCGAGCTGGTGGTGCGACATTACCACCGCCGCTTTGCCGAAGCCGTGCGCTGGCACTGGCCTGGCGAACACCGCTGGCTGGCGTACCTGCTGGGTGGCATGGGGCTGGCGGTCGCGGTGCAACTTGTCTCCATGCTGCTGCCCATCCCCAAGACCCTGCCCATCGACCGCTACTTCCAGAGCCGCAGCGTCGCCTACATCATGTCGCTGTTCGGCATCAGCATGGCGCCGCTGGTGGAAGAGCTTTTCTTTCGCGGCTTCTTGTATCCCGTTCTGGCGCGGCGATTGGGAATCGCCATCGGCGTGGTGCTCACCGCCCTCGGCTTCGCCCTGGTGCACGCCTCGCAGCTCGCCAGCGCCTGGGCCCCACTGCTGGTCCTGTTCATGGTGGGCCTGGTGTTTACGTTGGTGCGCGTGGCCACCCGCAACGTGGCGCCCGGGTTCCTGATGCACGTGGGCTACAACTTCATGCTGTTCGCCATGCTGTACATCGCCACCGACCATTTCCGGCACATGGAGCGGATGCTGCAGCAGTGATTTGGAGATCGCTTTTGGCCGTTGGCTTTTGGCTCTTGGCTCCTAGCCCCTGGCTTCTAGCTAAGAGCCAAAAGCCAAGAGCCCTTCAGACGGGTAAGCTACGTTTCTACAGACAGGCTGTGGTATAACCCATTTAAGCGATGATCAACGCCCGCCAGCGCCTGCTCGAAATTCTCGCGGAAAAATCATTCCGCCTGGGGCAGTTCAAGCTGTCCTCCGGCGCGACCAGCGATTACTACGTCGATTGCCGCACCACCACGCTCGATGCCGAAGGCGCGCGCCTGAGCGGACGGGTGGTGCTGGACGCGATCCGGGCCTATGGCTGGAATCCGCAGGCAATCGGCGGCATGACTCTGGGCGCCGATCCCATCGTGGTGGCGGCCGCCCTGCTCAGCGCGCAGCAGATGCAGGTGCGCTCCAGCCCGGTGCAACCCGACCTGCCGGCCTGGCGCATCAACGGCTTTCTGGTGCGCAAAGAGGACAAGGCGCACGGCACCGCCCAGCGCATCGAGGGCTTCTGCGAGCCGGGATCGTCGGTGGTGATCGTGGACGATGTCTGCACCACCGGCGCCTCCACCGTCGCCGCCATCGAGGCCACGCGCGCCGCCGGCATGAAGGTTGTCGGCGTGTTGTGCCTGGTGGAGCGCGAGGAAGCCGGCGGCCGCGCCAACGTCGAACGCGTTGCCCATCCGGCGCCCTTCTCCGCCATCTTCAAAGCCGGCGAAATCCGCGCCGAGCACTTGCGGCGGCTCCAGCAGGGTCCCGGCGCTTTATAATCGCCGGTTCGCGAATCTCATGATCAAGACCATCCAATGGACCGAGGCCGGCATTCGTCTGCTGGACCAGACCAAGCTTCCCACCGAAGAGGTGTATGTCACTTGCCAAAGCTGGGAGGAGGTTGCGGGCGCCATCAAGAAGATGATCGTCCGCGGCGCGCCCGCCATCGGCATTGCGGCTGCCATGGGCATCGCTCTGGGCACGCGGGACGGCGACGCCGGCCATGTCGCGGAACTGCGCCGCGAATTTGAACACATCTGCGACGAGATGGCGGAGACGCGGCCCACGGCCGTGAACCTGTTCTGGGCCATCCGCCGCATGCGCGAAAAGTTCGAGCAGTGCGCGGAGCTGCCGGTCCAGAAGATCCGCCAGGAGCTCATCGCCGAGGCGCAGCGCATCTATGTCGAAGACCTGGCGGCGAATGAAGCCATGTCCAAGCATGGCGCCGCGCTGCTGCCCTCCTCGGGCGCGATCCTGACGCACTGCAATGCCGGCGCGCTGGCCACCGCCGGTGGTTACGGCACCGCGCTGGGCGTGATCCGCGCGGCGGTCGAATCGGGGAAAAAGCTCACCGTCTATGCCGACGAGACGCGCCCGTTCCTGCAGGGCTCGCGGCTCACCGCCTGGGAGCTGATGAAGGACGGCATTCCCACCACGGTCATCTCCGACAACATGGCGGGCGCGATGATGCGCCAGGGCAAGATCCAGGCGGCGGTGGTGGGCGCCGACCGCGTGGCCGCCAACGGCGACGTCGCCAACAAGATCGGCACCTACACGGTGGCGGTGCTGGCCAAGGAGCACGGCATCCCGCTGTACGTGGCCGCACCCTGGTCGAGCGTGGACATGGAGTGTCCCGACGGCGAGCACATCCCCATCGAGCAGCGCTCGGCGCGCGAGGTGACGCACATCGGCGCAACCCGCATCGCCCCCGAAGGGGTGAAGGTCGAGAACCCCGCCTTCGACGTGACACCCGCCCTCTACATCACCGCGATCATCACCGAGCGCGGGATCGCGCGCGCGCCCTATGCCGAGTCGCTCAAGCGGTTGGCGGAAGCAGCGGTGACGGTGTAGGCAGGTTCGCGAGAGCGTACACTGGTTCTTTGAAGGGGCACGCCTTTCAGGCGTGCCGTGTGGCCCCGGCAAGAACTGGCTTTAGCCGCTGAGGCATACCCTCAGGGCTTAAAGGCCTCTTTATTTTGCGCATGATCGGCACGGCTGAAAGCCGTGCCCTTTCAAAGCCCGCGTAATCCAGAACTTCACCGCTGGTTTCTTCGTATCAACTATCAGCGGGAGGGCTTTATGCTTACTTTCCTTCTCTGGGTCATTCTCTTCGTGATCTGCTGGCCATTGGCGCTGCTGGCGCTGGTCCTCTACCCGATTGTGTGGCTGCTCCTGCTTCCCTTCCGCATCGTGGGAATCGCCGTGGAGGGAGTGCTCAAACTGCTGTGGGCCATCGTGACGTTGCCGGCGCGGGTGCTGGCGGGCCCGCACCGTGTCTAGCAGGTTGTGAAAAACTCCTCCGGACCCTCCTTAAACGCCCGTCGGTGTCTAATGACGTATATGAGGCTGCAGGTTTGCGTTGCCGCAGTTTGTTTGGTTTTTTGCGCCGTCGTTTCAGTTCACGGCAGTAAAGGTGTCAGGGCCATTCTGAGCGTTGCCCGCGTCGCGCGGCACGCTGGTGAAACGCGTGAAACGCGAATATATGTGATGCGTGACCACAAGTACTATCTGGAGGCCGTCCATCAAAAGCAACCCTCTTTGCAGCCTGACTGCAAGCAGTCTCTCGGAGTGTTGTCGGACGCAGGGTTTCAGCGAATCGCATCGCTCAGGGATTCTCCGGAGTTCCGTTCCCTTCGCAATTCGGCTACGACCATCGGTCATCATGACGGCGACTTTTGGTACGTCTCGATACCACGTGACACAGGAACACAGTTCGTGTCATTCAGCAACGGAGGCGACCACAAACCCAGCGCCGCAAAACATCTCATCGCTTGGGTGGAAGAAACAGAAAAGCTGAGACCTCTTGAGAGCACTGACTCGAGGGAAATCCAATGCTCTGTTTTTTCAGACGAGACGGCAGAGGCTTGGAGTCATTGAGTTTGTCGCCGCCCTGCTAGAACGCCATCTCCTTCAGATTCGGGCTGATGATCAGCGTGGGCTCGGTCGCGGCCTGCACCTCGTCGGCGGTGAACCCGGGTGCGACTTCCTCCAGCACCAGGCCGGCCGGGGTTACGTTGATGTAAGCCATCTCGGTGGCGATGGTGTTCACCACCTTCAGGCCGGTCAGCGGCAGCCGGCATTTCTTCAGGATCTTGGGCTGGCCCTTGGCGGTGTGCTCCATGGCGATGATGACGCGGCGCGCGCCCGCCACCAGGTCCATGGCGCCGCCCATGCCCTTGACTACCTGGCCGGGGATCATCCAGTTCGCCAGGTTGCCGAGTTCGTCCACCTCCATGGCGCCGAGCACGCTCAGGTCGACGTGCCCGCCACGAATCATGGCGAAGGAATCGGCGCTTGAAAAGTAGGCTGTGCCCGCAATCTCGGTGATGGTCTCTTTGCCGGCGTTGATCAGGTCGGGATCTTCTTCGCCGGCGACCGGGTACGGCCCGATGCCCAACATGCCGTTTTCGCTCTGCAGAACCACGTCCATGCCCTCGGGGACATAGTTGGCGACCAGCGTGGGCATGCCGATGCCCAGGTTGACGTAGTAGCCGTCACGCAACTCTTGCGCGATGCGCCGCGCGATGCGCTCCCGCATCAGCTCTTTTCCGACTTTCGCAGGTGTTGTAGCCATGGAGGTTTCTCGTTTCTGGGCTTCGCAGAAGCTGTCCCTGTCATCCTGAGCGAGCGCGCCTGGGGTTTGGCGCGAGTCGAAGGACCCCTATTCGAGACAACATCGCGTGGAATAGGGGTGCTTCGACTCGTGCGGGCAAACCCGGCCCGCACTCGCTCAGCATGACATTACATTGCGGAACAGCCACCACGAAACTGTTTTAGTCGTGCCGTCTATTCCCATTTCGCTTCGGCCCGGCGAAACTCGGTCACCGACTGCTCCAGCTCTTCAAACGCGCCGTCGCGCCGCTCGAACCGCGCTGCGCTCTCCAGCAACGCCCCGTACGGATCAGGAATGCCGCCCATCGCGTGCTCATATGCGCCAGACATGACCGCCAGCTCCGCCGCCAGATCGCGCAACGTAAGCTGCCCTTCCTCGTACATCCGCAGGTACCGCAGCACGCTGGCTCGGACCTCTTCGACGGTGCTGTCGGGCGCCGGCATCTAGGCAGTCGCCTGCCTCACCGTCCTCTTCTCGATGCGCTTCTCGTAGTTCGTGCCCTGGAAGACGCGCTTCACGTAAACGCTGGGCACGTGTACCAGGTCGGACGGAATCTCGCCCACGTTGACCAGGTGCTCGACCTCGGCGATGGTGACCGTCGCGGCGGTGGCCATCATGGGATTGAAGTTGCGCGCGGTTTTGCGGAACACCAGGTTGCCCCACTTGTCGCTCTTCCATGCTTTGATGAAAGCGAAGTCGGCCTTGAGCGCGCGTTCCATCACATACCATCGGCCATCGAACTCACGCGTTTCTTTGCCTTCGGCGATCGGCGTGCCGTAGCCGGTCGGAGTGTAGAACGCGGGGATGCCAGCGCCGCCGGCGCGGATGCGTTCGGCGAGCGTCCCTTGCGGGTTCAGCTCCAGATCCATGGTGCCGGCGATCACCATCTGCTCGAAGGCCTTGTTTTCGCCGACGTAGCTGCCAATGTGCTTGCGCACTTGCCCGTTGCGGATCAGTACGCCCAGGCCGAAGTCGTCCACACCGACGTTGTTGGAGATGGTGGTCAGGTTCTTCACCCCTTTGCGCGCGATGGCGGCGATCAGGTTCTCGGGAATGCCGCTCAGCCCGAAGCCGCCGAACATGATCACAGCGCCATCCTGCACATCGCGGATGGCTTCCTCCGCATTGGCTACGACCTTATTCATGATTTCCGCCTCGCATGGCTATCACAAATGCTTCGGCAAACGGCATTGTATTCTACCGCTGAGACGCCGAGTACGCCGAGGATACTGAGGGCCGGCCAATTCGAGAGCCCTCGGCGTCCTCGGCGGTTTTCATTAGGTTTTCTGGCGGAATTGGTTGCCGCGCTCGAACTCCGCCTTCAGCTCCGGGGTGCGCAGGTTCTCGCGGATGTGCGCCAGCCGCTGCTCCAGACGCGCCAGTGCCTCTTCGATGTTCCGGGTGTTGGTCAGCGCGATGTCGCGCCACATGGAATAAGGACTGGAGGCGATGCGGGTCGTCTCGCGCAGCGCTCGCCCGCCGATGGCCAGCAGTTCGGCATCGTCGCCCAGTTCGTCAATGACGGTCGCCGCCAGCGCCGTCGAGAGCATCTGTGGCAGATGGCTGATCCAGGCGCACAAGCGGTCGTGCCGGGCAGAATCCAGCGCGACGATGCGCGCGCCAAAGCCGCGCACCAACCCGAGGAATTCGCCGCTCAAACCGGCTTCAACGTCCTGGCCCGGCAGCGGTGTGACCAGCCAGACCGCGTTGCTGAAGAGATCGCCATCCGCCTGATCGATGCCGCTGCGCTCCTTGCCGGCCATGGGATGCCCGGGCAAGAATCGTGTGGCGGCGCTCGCTCCGAACACCGCCTGCGCACGTGCAGCGATCTCGCTCTTGGTGCTGCCGACGTCGGTGAGCAGCGTGTCTTCGGCGAGCGTAGGGCCGATGCGTTCGATAAGATCGAGAATCCCGCCGACCGGGGTCGCCAGCAGTACCACCTGGCTGCCGCTCGCCGCCCGCACCGGATCGGCGAAGCCTTCGTCGATCACGCCCGCCCCTTTTGCCTGCAGCAGCACCGGTTCGCGGTCGCAGCCCACGATGCGCCCGGCGAATCCGTGCTTCTTGAGCGCCAGAGCGAACGAGCCGCCAATCAGGCCGGTGCCGACGATCGTGATCTGCTGGATTAACATTTTTATTACCGCCGAGACGCCGAAAACGCCGCGATAGTAATTCATTCTTGTTTTTTCGGCGATCTTGGCGTCTCGGCGGTGAAATGAATTAAGCGATCTTGCGCCCCACCGCCGGCGCGATCATGCGCAGCTCGTCCATGAGCTTCGCGAACTGCTCGGGATAGAGCGACTGGGCACCATCCGAGAGCGCCTTGTCCGGCTGGTGGTGCACTTCGACGATGACCGCGTCGGCGCCCGCCGCCAC
>JBKQPN010000036.1:0-10074 GCA_052145015.1 Terriglobales bacterium | reverse complement strand
CGAGGCAATGGTGAGACGCCGATGGAGCCGGCGATCAGGCCGACCGATCGGCAGGGCGGGCTATGGTATGTGTGGCCATCCCCACCACAATATGTTGGGGGTCGGTTGGGTGATGCGGACGCCACTTATCCCGCAGGACCGCGTTTGTTACGGCTTGAATCGGCGGCGCTCGCCGCGCAGGATGCCTGACGCCAGCCTCCGGGCAGGGAAGAGATCGCATGACCTCAAAACCGCTGAAATATGCTCGCGATGTTCGACGCGGGGCGCCAGTACGGGAGCTAATGAGGGCAGGGGGCCTTGTCAATACTGCTCGACAGTGGTTTGCATCTGAAGAAAACTAAGGGTGCATGGTTAGTATCTGTCGCGTAAAGACATGAACGCATACCCAGAAACCCACCACGGTTCCTTCGCCGCAAGCCCGCAGCTTTTCCGGCTCGCCTGCCGCCTCGGTCTGCTACTTCTTTTGGCGCTGTCGGGCACCGCCTCTGCCGCGCCATTCGCTGTGCCAGGCCGGCAGGTTAAAGTAGCCGCCATCTGCATCGGCTTCGGCGGCAACCATGATGAGAAACTGAAGCTTGCCCTCGAGCATCTCGAAATCGCGGGCCAGCAGCACGTGGACATCGCCTGCCTGCCGGAGGAGTTTGCGGGCACCGCAAACGCCGAACCGATTCCTGGCCCGACGGTCGATGCCGTGGCGGCGCTGGCCAGGAAACACCGCATGTATGTGATCTGCCCGCTTCGGGAGCAGGCCGATTCCGGGCAATACAACACCGCCGTGCTGCTGGATCGACAGGGTCAAGTGGCGGGGCAGTATCGCAAGGTGTTCGTGTTTTGGGGTGAGGACCTCCTTCCCAGCCGCGATGGGGTCAAGGTGTTCGAAACCGACTTCGGGCGGATCAGTATTCTCACCTGCTTTGATCTCAATTTCCCCGAGCTGTGGCAGCAAGCGGATGTGCTGGACGCAGAGATTGTTTTCTGGCCCAGCGCCTACACCGGCGGCAGCCCCCTCAACGCGATGGCGACGCTGTTTCATTATTACGTGGTGCCGGTGGGTGCCGGTAACATCATTGATGTTACGGGCCGGACCATTGAGAAAGTAGAGGAGCCCAAGCACGACCAGTTCATTGCGACTCTCGATCTGGACCGCACCTTCGTTCATCTCGATTTCACCAAGGAGAAAGTGGAGAAACTGCTTCGCGAACACGCGGGCGAAGTCGAGCTGGAATCCTTTCCCGGCTCGAAAGCCTGGTACCTGCTCCGCTCCATCAAGCCGGGTGTCCGGGTGAGGGAGTTATGCGCGCAGTACAACATCGAGACCCTGCGCCAGTACCAGCATCGCAGCCGGGAACAGATCAACGAGGCCCGCAAGGCCGGGAAGAGAATCTAGGCTGAGGCACCCCTGCAGCCCGCTACCTCACGGACTATGAATGCCCTCACTCGCCGGACTTTATCTTCGATGCCTAAACGGAAGCGTTCGTGGGCGCCCCGGAAGCCAACCAACACTTGAAGCGCCCTTATCGCGCGCCGTGGGTCATTCCCGAAATAGTGTGATGAAGAATGAGGCTTAAACTTCCACTCGCTTTCCTAAGTCTGTGTGTCTTCGGACCACCATCATCCGCACAGGAGAACCTGCTTCCACAAGGGGATTTTAAGAACCCCGGCGCTAATACGGGTTGGGCCGAGGGGTTCAACATTCCGGGCAATCAGGAATTCCAGGTCATCTCGGAAAGGGGCAAGTGCTGGCTGCGCATCGAAAACCACGATGCGGGCCGGCAGCTCGACTACGTACACGCCTATGTAAGAGTCACGCCGGAGATCGAGTCGCTGACCATTTCGGCGCGCATGAAGGCTGCAAATCTAAAAGTGGGCACAGAAGGCTGGCAGGACGCCCGCGTGGCAATGAGTTTCGAAGGAGGCTCTTTCGGTTACCCGGCACAGGTTCCTGAATTAGCGGCTGACTCCGATTGGATGACGAAGTCGGTAGAGCTGAAGGTGCCGAGGGGAGCAACCCGCCTGAACATTCAGCCGGCGATGTTCCACTGCACCGGCGTGTTCGAGATCGCGGACCTCACGGTCACGCCTCACCTGGCGGCGACGCCGCAGTCGGCAGACGCCGAGCTGCCGGCCGGCACGACCCTGAATTGGGACAAGGCGAGCGTCGTAACGGTGAATACAAAGCGGGCGCAGGTTGCCTTGGACGGCATCTGGCGCTTCATACCCGCAGCCGAAGGAGGCGCCGAGCCACCAAAGGTGGGGTGGGCCTATGTCAAGGTGCCCGGCAGTTGGCAAAGCTCTCGGGGCAGATCTGCCGATTTGCTGGCCTTCGGCAGCGGCCCGCAGTGGGACCTCTACGATGGGGCGCGGGTGGCCCGCGCCTGGTACGAGCGGCGGGTGCCAATCCCAGCGGGATGGCAGGGACGCGCGATCAGCCTTCGCTTCGACCGCGTGTGCACGGACGCGATGGTCTATGTTAATGGCGTGGAATGCGGCAGAATCGCCTGGCCATGGGGCTCTGTGGACATCACCTCAGCGGTAACGCCCGGCCAGACGGCGGACGTTCGAGTGCTGGTGGCCGCCATCGCCGATGCCGAGCAGGTGGGGACCTTCTGGCAGAATGCCTTCATGAACGTGACCTACGCGTCGGCCTCGCTCAGATCGCGGGGCTTGACCGGTAGCGTCTTTCTGGAAAGCCGTTTATCGGGGCCGCACGTGACCGATGTCTTCGTGCGCACTTCAACCCGGAACAAGGCCTTCTCCCTCGAGGTAGAGTTAAGGGGCGTCAAGCAGGCTGGCACGGCTCAGGTCGTTGCGGACGTAATCAACGAGAAGGGAGAGGTGGAAAAGAGCTTCACGACAGACGCGCCGGTGGTTGTCAAAGAGATACAGACCCTCGCTTTTTCCTGGCTCTGGGCCGACCCGCGCCTGTGGGATGTAGGCCAGCCCAATCTTTATACCCTCCGGCTGAAAATGAAGGGTGCTGGCCTGGATGACGAGTACGATCAGGAATTCGGCTTCCGCGAGTTCTGGATCGAAGGCCGGCAATTCTACCTTAACGGCACCGTAATCCACCTACGGCAGCCTTGCTTTTACAGCGGGCCGCGCATGCAGGCGGGTGACATTTTCTCCGAGATGGGAGACGGGAATGTGGATACCCGGGGCGATCCCGCCGACTCCGGGCGAAATCTCGACGACGCGGATAGCAAGGGATACCTGGTGGCAGAACACATCCTCAACGCCAACAAGTACATCATGGGTCCGAGAGGTCAGATTATCTGGGAGCAGAACCGGCCGCGTGCCTTCGACCGCGCTGCCGTGTGGATGCGCCATTACCGCGACCATCCGTCCGTGGTCATGTGGATCGCCGGCTTCAATTTCTTCAACAGCGCGGTGGACGCCGATCCGCGCCATGTGGGCCGCAGCGGCTGGGATCAGAGTGACGAGCGCTGGCAGCGTCTCATGCTTGCCGGAAAGGAGATGTTCGAGGGGCTCAAGCAGCTTGACCCGACCCGGGTTTATTACAGCCATGCGGGGGCCTACACGGGGGACGCTTATACAATGAATTGCTACCTGGACCTCCTCCCGCTTCAGGAGCGCGAAGACTGGCTGAGCGCATGGGCCGAAAGAGGGGAGATGCCGATTTCAATGGTCGAGTTCGGCACCCCCATGGACTGCACGTTCCGGCGCGGGCGTCACGGGTTTGAAAGCAACATCAGCAGCGAGCCCTTGTTGACGGAATACGCCGCCAGCTATTTTGGCACGAACGCTTATTCTTCCGAGGAACCAAAGTACCGGGAGTATCTTCACGGATTGTTGCGCAGCGGGATGCTCTACGAGAGCTCTGAGAACCGCCTGGACAAGTACGCCAACAACCACAAGATCCAACAACTCTTCCGCATCAATACATGGCGCAGTTGGCGGACCGCGGGATTGTCAGGCGGCCTGCGCACCTGGTCCTGGATGCAGGACGCCCTCAAGGAGGTCAACGGACCGACGCTGGCGTGGATTGCCGGCCGGGCTGGGGATTACACTGCGAAGGACCACCACTTCAGCCCAGGCCAGAAGATCGAGAAGCAGATCGTCCTGATCAACGATACTCGCCAGCCTCAGAGGTTCAACGCAGCCTGGGCCGCTACCGTCGGGGGCAAGGAAGTCGATGAACGCGAGGTTCAAGGCAGCCTGGCCGTTTCCGAGATCCGATTCATTCCCATCCAGGTAATTGCGCCTGGTGCGGAAGCCGGTGGCAAGGCCGATGGCCAGATCACCCTTTCCGCGATTATCGGCGTTACCAGGCACCAGGATACCTTTGCGTTCCGTGTGTTTGGCGAGGACGAGCGGGGCAGCGGCCAAATCGCCATCGTCGAGACGAACGGTCTAACCACCAGGATGCTGGTGAACCTGGGCTATCGGACCCGTCCCTGGGATGGCGCGGCTGCGCCCCTGGTGGTGATCGGGCGCAACGCCCTGAAGGACGATGCGGCGGTGGCTGCCACGCTGGAGCCTTTTGTGAAGGCTGGAGGTCGGGTTCTGATCTGTGCCCAGGACCCTGAATGGATGACACGAGCCCTCGGGTTGCGCGTGTGCCCGAAGGTTGTCCGACGCGTTTTCCCCGTCCCATCTGCCACTTTACATTCCGCATTCTCCACTCTGAATTCAGAAGACCTCCGCGACTGGACGGGCAGCAGTTCCCTGATTGAAGCTTGCCCGGAGTATGTGGGAGATTACCTCCGAGGGAACGAGCGAGAGCAGCCTTACTCCGGGTGGCATTGGGGCAACCGCGGCGGGGTCAGCAGCGCCGCCATCGAGAAGCCCCACCGCAGCGGCTGGCGTCCTTTGCTGGAATGCGAATTCGACCTGGCTTACACGCCGCTAATGGAGCTGGATTACGGCCAAGCCCGCGTGATCGTATGCACCCTCGACCTGGAGGACCATGTGGCCCAGGATCCCGCAGCACGGCGCATGGCCGGACGAATCATTGATTACTCGCTTCACTCCCCGCTGTCGCCCCGAGTGAGCAGCGTGGTGTACGTCGGCGGCGCAACGGGCGCGGCATGGCTCGACAAGATCGGGGTGAGCTATAAGCAGTCGGCCACGCTGGACCCTGGTGCGGGACTGCTGCTCATCGGGCCGGATGCGACCCTCGACACAACGGCGCTCGTCGGCTACCTGGAAAAAGGCGGCAAGGCGTTCTTTTTGCCGCGCTCGCAGGCAGAAGGATGGCTCGGCGCGGCATTCAAGCCGGCTCCAGCCCGCTTCGCCGGGTCCCTGTCCGCGCCCGAGTGGCCCGAAGCGCGAGGCCTCAGCGCATCCGATCTGCGCTGGCGCTGTTACCTGGACGCACCTGCTTGGCTCCTGAGCTCTGGCGTGGAGGTCGGGGCGGACGGCCTGATTGGCCGCAAAATGGTGGGAAAGGGCGTGGCTCTCTTCTGCCAGGTGGACCCGGATTGCTTTCATGCAGACGAAAAGACCTATTTCCGCTACACGCGCTGGCGAGCCACCCGTGCCGTCGCCCAATTGCTGGCCAACCTCGGCGCCAGTTTCCCCGTGGACAGCCACATATTCCGTCCCCTGGACACCTGGACCGTTAACCTGGGCTCCTCGGTGGGTCCGAACGGCGACCGGTCCGGGCCTCAAGCTTCCGGCCCGCGAGTTAGCCGGGAGATGTCTCTTAGCCCCAAAACGGAGGGTTCCCAATCGCTCGGTTATTATCACCCCGATTACCGCACCGATTTCCAGATGGGAGATAATCCCTACCGCTATTATCGATGGTAAGCCTGCGCCGCCCATGCTGCCTCCCTCGGCCTTACTTCTTGCAGACTTGCAGGAACCATTTGGTCAGCTACCTCCCTCAGTCCATACCAAGAAGATTCACCCCCGTTGCCTGAGGATTTCCGCCGGCGATTGCCGCAGGAGCCGCCGGGTGGGCAGATGCGCCGCCACCGCGCCCGCCGCCACGCTGATGGCGAACGTCGCCAGGAATGTCAAATACGGCATCGTGAACACCACCGGAATCTCGGCCAGGCTCCCCGCTTCCAGCACGAACAGCCAGGCGAGCGCAAATCCAATCGCCCCGCCCGCAACGCCCGCCGACAAAGTCAACCCGAGCGCCTCGCCCAGAAACATCCGAAACAACTGGGACCGGCGCAGACCCAGCGCCCGCAGCATCCCCATCTCCCACCGCCGCTCGATCACCGCGGTCGCCATCGACGCAATCAGAGCGAACACCGAGATCACCACCGCCACTGCCAGAAGCAGCCCGAAGAACACCTGGGTCGTCCAATACATCACCTGCGCATCGCGCTTCTGCTCGGCTGCCGATCGCACCCCGAACCGGAACCGCAAATCAAACCGCTCCCGGATCTCCGTGGCCGCCGCCTTCTGGGCCGCATTCCCGCCGACCACTTTGAGGAAATAGCGGACAATCCGCGCTTCATCGGGCGCGTCGCTGGTCAGGTCGCGGAAGCTCGACATGGGCATCAGCATCCCGGACCCGATCGCATTCGCCACGCGCGAACGGAAGTTGTCGAACCCGGCGAGCGTCTCGCAAATTGCCGCCACCTGGAACCGCCCTGTCCGCCGATCCGGCCCAAGGTGGAACGCGAGTTGGACAACATCCCCGGCACGGACATCGAGAAAGCGCGCCGCCGCGAGGCTCAGGACGACCGGTGGCGTCTCGTTGGTGCTTCCAGCTCCGCCCGCCGCCGGCTGGTAGTTCGCCACGCGCAGCAAACCATCCAGCCCGCCGTCGGCATACCGGACTTGGTTGGTATAAAGCACGCGCGGGAGTTCCGCATCCACCCCGAATGGTACCAGCCACAGGGATTTCATGCCCACAAGGTCACTCAGGACCACGTCGTACGCCGTGCCGCGCTCGGTCCGGCTCCGCAGCCAGCGAACCTCCGAGACCCGCTCGACGCCCTTCACTCCGGCCAGTTCGGTCTTCAACCCCTGCGCGCCGGTCGCGTCCGATTCCAGCCGGAGGTCGGCACCGTTGAAGTGCTCCACCATAACCATGGACATCCGGCTGAACAGGACGACGAGGCTTGCCACGAAGATTACCAGCGAGACGGACAGGATGAACATCAGGGCGGTCGTCGTGTTGCGGCGACGATGCCGCGCGAGGTTGCGGCGCGCCAGCTCGGCGGAAGGCCCGAGGACGCCGGCCAGCAGCCACATGAACAAGCCCTGGAGCAGTGGCAGCGCTCCGGCGGCCACGAGCGTGAAGCCCAGCAAGATCGTCAGCAGCAGGCACAACACCACCGTGCCGATTAGCGAGCTGTTCCCCGAAAGGAACGCGGCGGGCAGGACGAAGAACACGACCACCGAGAGGGCCGACAATGCGATGCCCGTGAAAAACAGCGGCCGGTTGGCTCCCCCTTCCCCCCGCGTTTCCACGCGGACTTGGCCCCTCCGCAAAGGATCCAGCGCGTCAACGATGTGCCAGCGTGTGGCCTGCAAGGCGGGAATCAGCGCGCTGCCGATCGACAGCACCGCGCCGGCCCCCAGCGTCAGCAGCAGATTTGACCAGGAGAACGCGAGCGTCACCGACCCGATAGGCGCGTGCATCGCCAGTTCGACCAGCGTCACAATAACCCGGGCGACCACCGTTCCCGCCAGCACCCCGGGCACCACGCCGAGGCCACAGAGGAGCACCGATTCGCTCAGCACCAGCCGGAAGATGTCCGTTCGCCGGGCGCCCACGGTGCGCAGGATCGCGTACTCCCGGATCCGCTCCTCGACGGCCACCGACACGATGGAGTAGATGAGCAGCCCGGTCACCGAAAGCGCCAGCAGCGCGAACACGCCGAAGATGGCCCGGAGCGGGGAGGCGAAATTCTGGAACACCGTGATCGCCGCTGCTTTGGGCAGGCGCACGTCGAAGCCCATGCCCAACTCCGCCGCGATGGTCTCCCCGGCGCGTTTCAACCGGAGCACGCTTGCGTGAAGATCGCGGCTGTCGTAGTAGGACCCCGGGTCCTTGAACGTGCCCGCCAGCACCTGCACGCGTTCCGGCTCGCCCAGGATTGCCCGCGCGGTCGCATCGTTGACGACGATGAACTCACGCACCTCCTGGGGCACGATCAATTGGCGGTCCACGATGGTCTCCAATTCCAGCCCGGTCCCGCTTGCGTAGTCGGAGGACGACACGGTCAGTTGACTTCCGGGCTTGGCATTGAGGCGCTGGGCGAGGGCCAGTGAAACCGCGCACGTCTTGCCGCCGAGCTTGGGCTCCGGCTTCAGCCCCCACAGGTCAAACTCGTGCTCGGCCTTCGGATCAACGCCAATCAACAAGGCATCCTGCGAGCCGTGGCTGGACTGGATCTGGACAATGCCCACCCAGCGCGGCGCCAGTCCGCGCACCTCGGGATTCTTCGCCAGCTTCGAGCGCACCACCGTCGGATCGAACGGTTCCGGCTTGAACAGGCTGCCGCCCTGCGCAGTGATCAGCAGGTCGGCCTTGCCCGCCTGCAGCGCGACCAGGTCGGTGTAGGACGTGGAAACCGAGTCAAGCCCGATCTGGATGGCGACCAGCAGCGCGATGGTGAGGAAGATCCCGAATGCGCCGGCAGCCGTGCGGAGGCGGCGCCGGCCGAAGTTGCGGAAGACGTATCCGAGCCAGGCGTTCATGATGCGGCCGGGCCTTCGCCGCGCCGCAGTGGCGTGGGGGGTGGCGGGCCAGGCACCGGCTTCGGCCACGCAGGCGGGGCCTCGAGCTTTCCATCCCGCAGCCGCACCACCCGCGAACTCTGCTCCGCGATGGACCGGTCATGGGTGGCGATCACCATCGTCACCTGCTCGCGCTGGTTCAAGTCCCTCAGCAGGGCGATGACTTCCGTGCCCGTGGTGCTGTCGAGATCGCCGGTCGGCTCGTCGAGCAGCACGAGCGCCGGTTCGTTGGCGAGGGCCCGCGCGATGGACACCCGCTGCTGCTCGCCGCCGGACAGCTCGGAGGGCTTGTGATCCGCCCGGTCCTTCAGGCCGACGCGTTCGAGCAGTTCCAGCGCGCGGCTCCGGCGCGCCGCCGCCCGGACGCCCTTGAACTGCATCGGGATCTCCACATTCTCGCGCGCCGTGAGCGTGGGCAGCAGGTTGTAGAACTGGAACACCATGCCGATGCGATCCCGGCGAAGATCCGCCAGGGCATCGTCGGACAGCCCTTGCAGATCGACGCCTTCGATCTTCACCGCGCCGCGTGAAGGGAGGTCAATGGCCCCAATGACGTTCAGCAGAGTGGTCTTGCCGCAGCCCGACGGCCCCATGAGCGCCACGAATTCGCCG
This sequence comes from Terriglobales bacterium, assembly GCA_052145015.1. GTDB lineage: Bacteria > Acidobacteriota > Terriglobia > Terriglobales > Acidobacteriaceae > JAHFUA01. Next base: position 798 of record JBKQPN010000036.1, on the reverse strand, counting down.
CGCCGCACTGTCAGATCAACGCCGCGGAGCGCGCCCACGGCGGTGGCGCCGAGGAGGTAGCTCTTGTGCAGGTTCGTCGCTTCCACGGTGATGTCGCTCATGCGTTCCTCCAGGTGTTTGTGGGGTCGGGGCGAAGCGCCTCGCAATTGTCCACCAGCCAGTTCGAATCAGGCATCCAAGCAGCCTGCTCGGAAGCCCCGTGCGGGTCAAGTTCTGCGCTGCCCAATCGCATCCTGCCACCACCGCCGAAGCCGCCAGACAGCCCGGCCAACCCGCCGGCCCCAACCCGCACGCCTCGCCCTGCCAACACCGTAGCGCCACTAGATCATCGCCTTAGTTGCAAGGATGTTGCAAGCATGTTCCTAGGATGTTCCTTGCTTGTTTCTAGCTTTTTACTTCCTCTATTTGTGCCCCACTGCCCCCGGTCGCGGCACCCCCGACACGCCAAGACCCGCGCTTTGCAGCCCCGTCTCTCGCCTTCAGCCCAGGCGCCGATACGATCCCGCCGCCCGGCCTCACGCCAGCCCACAGTCGCGACTCCCAATATAGAGACGGCAGCGGCCTGGTCAAGGTTACAACGACCGCCGCCAGCAATTCGGGCGTATCCGGATAGTACCACCCGCCGCCAGCCGCCCAAATCCGAATTCCGAACGCCGCAACCCGAAAGAAGGCCGAAGCCACGCTTGGTAAACTCGGGTCTCGGGTTTCGGCCTTCTATCGGCCCTCGGATTTCGGGCTTCGGGTTTGGGCCTTTGCGCTCGCGGTTTGGTGGTATTGTCAAGTACGTCCCTGCCCGAC
>JBKQPN010000035.1:0-3895 GCA_052145015.1 Terriglobales bacterium | reverse complement strand
GTAGGTGACGAAATAGACGCTGTTGTCACCGACGTTTTGAGCGAAGGCATTTCCCCCCAGCAGCAGGGTGATTGCCAGTATCGGAAGCAACAACAATCCGAGCCTTTTCATTTGTTTGGGTCCTCCTCTTGTTTGGCGCCTAGCGCTGGGGGAGGGTCAGCTCTGGGCGCTTACGGAACTCTTAACCTTTTGTGAGTTCTTCGCAAGTACCCAGCTGGCTTAGCCCAACTTTTAGGCTAGTACTTATGGAGTAGTTCCACTAACAACAGATACGGCAGAGCAACTTTGCGGGAGGTGGGGTGAGCCTGAACCATCGGGGCTTCGCGCTGGAATGCGAGCATCTGCTGCGTCATCTGGGCGATCGCCTGCACACAACCCGGCTCAGCCCAGTAGGTGCAAAAATCCGGGGTTGCGGAAGCCGGGAAAGACGCGCTCCGGCCTCGGATTACCCAGTTGTCGCGCCACTGCCTCGGCCATCACCTGGCGGAAGTCCGTGGTCAGCGCCAGGTCGCGCTGTTCATAGAGTTGTTCGTTGGCCAGCCCCGGCCAGCGCCCGTACACTTTCCCGCCGCGCACCGCGCCGCCCATTACGAACATCACGTTGGCGTGGCCGTGGTCGGTACCGCGGGTTCCGTTCTCCCGCGCGGTGCGGCCAAATTCGCTCATCGTCACCACCACGGTTTCTGCCGCCAGCACTCCCAGGTCCTGCCAGAAGGCGGCCAGCGAGCCGCTGAACTCCTTCAGCAGTCTTCCAAGCTGTCCCTCGCTCGCGCCTTCGTTCACGTGATGGTCCCAGCCGCCGATGTCGGTGAACGCCACTTGCACGCCGAGGTTTGCCTTCACCAGTTGCGCCGTCTGCTTCAGCACGTCTCCAAATCGCCCTTTCGGATAAACCACTCCGGCCGCCGGACGATACTTCGCGGGGTCGGCGGCCTTCAGCATTTTCACCGCGTCAAAAGTTTCCTGTGCCGTGCCGTGCAGCACTGCATCCACGCTCGCGGCGTACATGGACTCAAAGGTATTCGCCAGCGGCTGTGCCTGCGGATTGTGCGGCGCCACGCCAAAGTCATTCACGTTGCCCAGGGCCAGCGCCGGAGCCTGTCCGCTCAACATTCGAGGCAGGGCCGTGCCCAGCGCCACGGCGCGAAACGCCGCGTCTTTCTGCGGATCGCCGGTGGCCACGAGCGCGCGATTCAGCCATCCATCCTCGGTGCTTTTCACTCCTGGCGTGCCGCTTTCCATAAAGTCCTGCGCGTCAAAGTGCGAGCGCGTCGGGTCGGGCGACCCGGCGGCATGCACGATCGCAAGCTGCCTTGCATCCCACAAGGGTTTCAGGGCGCTCATCGCTGGATGCAGCCCGAAGAATCCGTCGAGATCGATCACGTCGCGCTGGGGAATCGCAATCGTCGGACGCATCGTGTAGTATTCCGCCTCGCCGTGCGGCACCACGATGTTCAGCCCGTCGGCCGCGCCGCGCTGGAAGATCACCACCAGCCGCCGGTATGGCTGCGCAGCGTCGGCGCCCATCGCCGCGCGCGCCAGGAACGTCGGCACCGCCGCCATGCCGACCACGGTCATTCCTCCACCCTTCAAGAAAACTCGCCGCGTGATTCCCATCGCCTGTCTCCTAACGCCGTTGAAATTCCGGCGAGCCCAGAATCAATCCAGCCACCGCGCCCTGGTTTACCGGCTTCGGCGGATCGTCCAGTTTGCGCCCCGTCACCAAGGGATCGCTCAACTGTTTGGCAATCGTCTCGTGCGTCTGCGCCGAGACCGCTCCGGCCAGCAGCGCCTGCTCCAGCGTGCGCTGCACCTCTTCGGCCTGGGTTTCGGCCTTGGTGCCGTTGCCCGCCAGCTTCGCGGCGTCCATCTTCACTCCCGCCAGCTTGCCCGTGCCCAGCCTCAGCGCAAAGTTCATCCGGTTCAGCAGCGCCCCGGAGTTCACCCAGCTCTCCGCTCGCATCGAGTATCCCGTCGGCGGCTGTGCCCCGTAGAGCGGCATTCCCATGCGGTTCAGCGCATCGTTCACGCTCTGCGTGCGCGTCAGCTCCGCGCCCGTTGCCCGAAGCGCCGACACCGTAAACTCCAGCGGCGTTTTCACCTTGGCGCGATACTCCTTGACGTTCCAGAACTCCGGCGCGCCGAGCATGGTGCGCAGCACCGCCTTGATGTCTCCGTCGCTCTCGAGAAACGTCTTCGCCATCGCATCCACCAGCGCCGGAGGCGGCGTGTCGCTCACGAAGCGCTGCGCCAGTTTGGTGGAGATGAAGCGTGCTGTGGCCGGCTCATGCGCCAGCATCTCCAGCGCAGCCTCACCCTCGCGTTGCCCGTCCTCGTGAAAGACCCGCCCCAGCACTGTCTTGTCTCCCGGCTCGTGCCTCGGCTCGCGGAAGACGAATCCTCCGCCCTGCCTCGGCTCTTCCAGCGTCCACCCGGTCAGCACCCGCGCCAGCTCGGTCACATCCTTCTGCGTGTAGCCGCCGTTCACGCCCAGGGTGTGCAGCTCCATCACCTCGCGCGCATAGTTTTCGTTGAGGCCCGGCGCGGGCTTGCCGTTATTTTTGGCGCGCCCCGCGGCCTGCGAGTTGGGGCCCACGCTCTGCCAGTTGTCCAGGTACCACAGCATCGCCGGGCTCTCTGCCGTGGCCAGCAGCAGCTCGCTGAACTTTCCCAGCGCCCGTGGACGAATCACGTCCCGCTCATACGCCGTCACCAGATACCGCTCCGCGCCCTTGCCGAGAAACACGTTGAAGTGATTGAACCAGAAGTCGGTCATCACCTCCTGCAGTTGCCGCTCGCTATACGTTGCGCGCAACAGCTTGCCCTGTATCAGCTCGCCGTTCACCACCGCCACCGGATTTTCCAACGAGAGCAGCAGCTCCTTCTGTTGCGGAGTCATATCGGAGGTCAGCTTGTCGCGGTCGTCCTGCGAGAGCGCCCGCCAGAAGCCGCGCCGCTCGTCCGCGTCCATCGCCGCCAGGTTTTGCGTGCGCGACTCCGGAGCCATCTCCACCAGGTCCAGCGCCCGCGAGCGCGCATGATCCCGCGCCTCTTGCCGCTTCTCCTTCATCTCCTGCGAAAGGTCGTCCGCCGGATTCATCTCCAGCAAGTCGGCATTCTCCACCGCCTTCGCGTTCTTCTTTGCCTGCTTGTCGTTAACGCGCGCCACCCCCGCCGTGTACACCGCCTTTAGCTGCGGATCTTTCGGCATCGGCATCTTTCCATCCGCAACCGCCCGCAGCACCTGCTCCGGAGGAAAGTTTTCCACCATCTCCAAGGCCGACATGCGCAACGTGCGATACGGCGCAAGCCGCGCCTCCAGCGCCGCGTCGTCAATCTTCCCCGGTTCAAGCTGCTGCGCAATCCACTTGTCCACGCCCATGGCGAGCACCCGGTCCACATCTCCCGGCCTGGGCCCAAACGTCAGCCGGTTCAGCGCATGAATCGCCCGCTCGCGCTCGTCCATCCTCTGGATGGCCGGAGCCGGTTTGTTGTGTTTCCGGGCGAAGGCGGGCAGGGCAGTGGAGGGCAGCAAGAGCAGCAGCGCAAGGGCCGCGCCGATCAGCTTTGTCCTGGGCATTTTCACCTCCTGAGGCAAAGATATCCCATGCCGGTTGGGAATATAAACCCGCGGTTGAAGAAAAAGTTCTGCATCAGATTCGGCGGAGGGTGCGTGGCCGCGACGGCAAAGAATCCTACTCCGGCGGGGACTTGGATATCGGCATTGGCAACCAATCTCATGACCCGTGGCGGGATTTTGAGTGTAAACGCCTGATAGCGTAAATCAAGAACTCAACGCAGCGCGGTTGCTAAATAGCTGTTTCGCGCCCGGCTCGTGGTCGTGGTACAAGCAAGGAGAGTAGACTTCTCCTGCAAGATGAGCCAGAAGAGAATC
>JBKQPN010000034.1:0-20232 GCA_052145015.1 Terriglobales bacterium | reverse complement strand
TCTTGGGCCGCTCCTTGATGTTGAAGCTGGCCCGGCAACTGGCCTCGCCCTTGTGACCGTCGGTGATGGTGGCGCCGACGGTGTAGGCGCCGGGGCTCATGCCGGTGGTGTCGACGCTGGCGGTTGATCCCTTGCCCGTGAGCTTGCCCCCGCTGCCGCTCCAGTTATAACTGAGCGTCCGCTTGGGGTTGAAGTTCATGCCGTGAGCGCTCGCGGTGACCGGTTCCCCAGCATAGACATCCATGGGTTCGACACTGCAACTGGCGCTGGGCGGAGGTCCGGGCGGCGTCACTCCCAACAGGAAGTTGACCCCGGCGCGGTAGCGGATGCTGTTGAAGGTAACGTCGGGATCGGGGGTCGTACCCCCGCCTGTACCCCCGCCGGAAACGGAGTGCGTGGAATGGACGAAGTCCACCTGCGCCAGACGGATATCGATGTGCCGGGAAACGTGCGCATCCAGGCCGCCGCCTACGGCCAGGCCGAAGGCGTTGTCCGGCGAAAAACCCGCCACATTCGTGACCGATAAGCGGTGCAAACCGAACAAGGCCTCTCCGAAGAAAGTGAAATGCGAGGTGCGAGTTTCGATGTGCGGCCCGAACATAAGCGTCCCGAGGTGGACGTCAGCGCCGCCTACCTGTGTGTCGAGAGCATTGAAGGTGTGATAATGCGCATCGAAATCGGCCGTGAAACCGAAGTGATGGGCAACATTGAAGGTGGCAGCGGCGCCCCACCCGGCGGGAACGTTCTCCAGGTTGGCGGCGGTTCCGTCCACGTTTACGCCGGGATGCAGGAATGAATATCCGCCGAAAATTTCGACTTTGGGCTGCGGGTTATCTTGCGCCTGCGCCGTTGTTATTGCGCCGATAGCAACCGCTCCCACCACGATCGCGAGCAGCAGCACGCGAACTGGGAAACCCTCACTCTGAAGTAACATGGTCGTACCTCCCGATTCTGGTTATCGCGATTATCGTGTCGACAACTGAGAGACTGCGCCGTGCGGGGCGCAACAACGCGCTCCGGCCAACCGGGCATTGTACATAGGAACAGGTTCGAGCAAAAAGTCAAGTAGCTACAATTATTCGCTTGAGGCTCAGCAACTGAGTCCCAATCCATAATTATGACACCACACCAACAAGGAAACTGTGCAGTATTGGACAGTTTGGGTTGAGATTTAAGATAAACTTCGCTGCCCCCGACAGGGAGGACCGCACGCGGGCACCACAGAACTATTGAAAACAGCAACGGTGGACGCGCCAGCCTCGCTTGGCATCCTATTCAGGTATCCGCGGGCCCGCGCTGGGCGTGTTTTCTCAGGGTTGCCGGCTTGCCGGGCGGGCGTGCTGGCCCGGATAATAAGGTCGGAATGGCATGAGTCAGGAAAAGATCCTCATCGTCGATGACGAAGAGAACGAACGCGCCGGGCTGGCGGAGTTGATCGCCGGCTGGGGCTATCGCACCGAGACCGCCCGGGACGGGGTGGAGGGATTGGAGAAGGCCGCCGCCTGGGGACCCGACCTGATCATCACCGATCTGAAAATGCCGCGGTTGGACGGCATGGGCTTGCTGCAACGTTTGGCGGAAGAGCCGCAGACCGTGGCCGTGATCCTGCTGACCGCGCAAGGCAGCGTGGACTCCGCCGTCCAGGCCATGAAGATGGGCGCCTACGATTACATACAGAAGCCGGTGGACGTGCAGCGGCTGCGCAACATCCTGCAAAACGCGGCGCGGCTGCGGGAAACATCGGTGGAACTGGAAGTCACCCGCCGCAAGCTCCGTGATACCGGCGTGCTGGGCTCGCTGGTGGGAGCGTCCAAGAAGATGCAGGAGATCTTCCGGCTCATCGACCTGGTGGCGCCTTCCACCGCGTCGGTGCTGATCACGGGCGAGAGCGGCACCGGCAAAGAACTGGTGGCTCGCACCATCCACAACCTGAGCCCGCGCAAGGCGAAACCATTCGTCGCCATCAACTGTTCCGCTATCCCGGAGACGCTGATCGAGAGCGAGATTTTCGGCCACGAGAAGGGCGCCTTCACCGGCGCGATGGAGCGCCGCGCCGGCTGCTTTGAGCTGGCCGAGGAAGGCACGCTGCTGCTGGACGAGATCGGCGAGATGCCGGTAGCCACGCAGGCCAAGCTGCTGCGCGTGCTGGAAGACCACAAGTTCCGCCGCCTGGGCAGCAAGGTGGAAACCGAGGTGGACGTGCGCGTGCTCGCCGCCACCAACAAAGTCCCCGAGGACGCGGTGGCGAGCGGCCAGCTACGCAACGATCTGTATTACCGGCTGAACGTCTTCAACATCCACATGCCGCCGCTGCGCGAACACAAGGAAGACGTCCCGCAACTGGTGGAAGCCCTGCTGGCGGACGTCAACCACAAGCACCAGCGGCACATCACCAGCGTGGCCGACACGGTGATGAACCTGTTCCACAATTACGCCTGGCCGGGCAACGTGCGCGAGCTGCGCAACACGCTGGAGCGGGCGGTAATCGTCTGCGAAGCCTCGACGGTCGAGATCAAGCACCTGCCGCCGGGCTTTGGCAGCGTCACGCCGCGGCCCGCGGTGCAGGAGGCCAATGCCGTTCGCCTGGGCGTGGGCACCACCGTGGAAGAGGCCGAGAGACTGCTGATCCTGAAAACTCTCGAAGCCACCAACAATAACAAGACCCGCGCCGCCGAGATCCTGGGCATCAGCCTAAAGACCTTGCACAATAAGCTGAAAGAGTACGGATCGGTGGCGGAGGCGGCCGCAGAGACCGGAATTTAGGATTCTGATTTACGATTTGTGGTTGACCTGAAGAATTGAGCCATTTGGCCATTGAGCCATTGGGTCATTTAGCCCCAGTGTTCAATGACTCAATGATTCAATGATTCCATTGCCTCATGCGTTTTCGCCTCAAAACCAAGCTCGTGCTGGCCATCAGCGGGATGGTGATGGCGGTGGTGGCCACGTTCTCCACCATCTACATCTCGCGCACCGTGCGGCAAGCCCTGGAGAACGCCTACGCGGACGCCGATTTCGTCGGCCATCAGGTCTTCCAGCTCACCCGCGACGCGCTCGAGGTCGACCTCAGCAATTCCCGGATCAACTTCGACGATCCGGAGGCGATGCGGCCGGTGCTGCAAGAGACCTTGGAGAGCTATCCCGGGTTGAACTCGCTGCTGAAATCGGCGATCGGATACTCGCCCACCATCTACGACGTCTGCATCGTGGATGCCGGGGGGCGCGCGCTGCTGCACACCGACTCCGATCAAATCGGCAAGACCATTCCCCAGCGCGAGGAGCTGATTTCGGTGGTCCACGGCAGCTTCCGCCGGCAGATGGAGGTGGTGTTCGGTGGCCCGCAGGTGTACGAGCTGCGCATCCCGCTGTTGCGGGGCAAGCAGCCGTTCGGCGCCATCCGCGTCGGCATCTCCACCACCTTCCTCAAAGACACGCTGCGGCAGCAACTGCGAGCCTCGGTGGTGTTCTCGCTGCTGGCCATCGTGGGATCGCTGGCGCTGGCCGCCAGCCTCTCCAACCTGGCGCTGAAGCCGTTGGAAGCCATCAACCGCCGCCTCGACCTGCTGAGCGCGGGGCAGGAGCCGAGCGGAAAGGAACGGCAGCGCAGCGACGAATACGGCGTGGTCACCACCAAGATCGACCGCCTGGGCCGGCAGATGCGCGATGTGAAGGAGGTCTTCTCCGCCTTGAAGGAGAACCTCGACCAGATCATGGCCAACCTGCAGGACGGCGTCATGCTGTTCACCCGCGATTCGCGCGCCGTGCTGGTGAGTGCGTCGGTGGAAGGGTTCGTGGGCAAGCCGCGTGGAGAGATGCTCGGGCACAGCGTCAGCGAGATCTTTAGCACCGACACCCGGCTGGGCCGGCTGGTGCTGGCGTGCTTCGAACGCCATCAGCCGCTCTCCGGCCGCGAGGTGGTGAGCGAAAGCGCCACGCGGTTGCAGGTTTCGCTCGACTTCATCGAGGAGCGCGGCGAGCGCATTGGAGCGCTGCTCACCCTGCGCGACGCCGAGTCGGTGCGCCGCATCGAGGACGAGATCGAACTCTCGCGCCGCCTAGCCGCCATCGGCCGGCTGACTTCGGGGGTGGCCCACGAGGTCAAGAACCCGATCAACGCCATCGTCGTGCACCTGGAGGTGCTGCGGCAGAAGCTGCAACAGCTCGATCCCGACACCCGGCGGCACATCGACGTGATCAGCAGCGAAATCCAGCGGCTCGACCGCGTGGTGCAGACGCTGGTGGACTTCACCCGCCCGGTGGAGCTGCGGCTGGCGGACCTCGACCTGCGCCGGCTGGTGGACGAGGTCGTGGTTCTGGCCCAGCCCGACGCCGAGCGCCACGGCGTCAGCATCGTGCGCGACTTCCCCGGCGAGAGCCTGCCCGTCAAAGTGGATGCCGACCTGGTGAAGCAGGCGGTGCTTAACATCGTGCTCAACGGCGTGCAGGCCATGCCCGGCGGCGGGGAGCTGAGACTGGTGGGAAGCCTCGCCGACGACGACGCCCAGCTCGAGATTCGCGACCACGGCGCCGGCATCCCGCAGGAGGTCCGCGACAAGATCTTCAACCTTTATTTCACCACCAAGAAGAACGGCAGCGGCATCGGGCTGGCCATGGCTTATCGCGTCATGCAATTGCACAACGGCTCGGTAGAATACGATTCCGTAGAAACACAAGGCACCACCTTCCGGCTGCGCTTCCCGCTCTTTACGGCGGAGGTGGAGGCTCCCCAGGAAGTCGCGGCGCGTCCGCTGGGTTAAGGAATGGTACGGGGAAGCGCGGCTTCAGGTAATCTAAGAGGACCAATGAAGCGCCAGCTATCGTTGATCGGGATCGCAGCTCTGCTCGCGTCGCTCTCCGGCTGCCCCTTCAGGAAGCAGCCGCCGCCGGTACCGCAGCAGGGGCAGGCTCCCACCGTCCAGCCCGAGCCGGCGCCTCCGCCGCCCGCGGAACCGCCGGTCGAGACGCAGCCGGCTCCACCTCCTGCCGAGCCGCAGAAGACAGAAACCACCGCCGAGAAAACGCCGCCCAAGAAGAAGCCCAGCGCCAAGAAACCCGCTGCTCCGGCCACCACGAACCAAGGCCAGCAGCAGACCCAAGCGGCGGGAACGGCGCCAGCTTCCGCTCCCGTCCAGACCAGCAAGCTGGTGATCCAGGAAGGCAGTGCGCCCAACTCGCAAGGGCAGCTCGCGGCCGGCGTGGCCCTGGAAGACTCTTCGTCGCGCAACAAGCAGACCACGGAGCAACTGCTGCAGTCCACGGACGCAAACCTGAAGAGTATCAACCGTCCGCTCAGTCCGGAGGAGCAAGCGATGGTAGCCCAGATCAAGGAATACATGAAGCAGTCGCGCGAGGCCACGGCCAGCTCCGACGCCGTGCGCGCGCGCAATCTGGCTCTCAAAGCACGCTTGCTCTCCGACGAACTGGTCAAGCACTAGCCGCTGGGCGGGCCTTTCGGGGCTGTGGAAAAATCCCGGCGCGCGGCCACACAGAATCCCTTCCAGCATTTATCATCCTAAGTTTGCGACCCGGATGTGGGTGCGCCAAGAGGCTGGACACCATCAGCATGAAGGACATCGCTTCCTGGATTCTGAACACCGCCGAGAGCCGCGGGGCAAGCTACTGCGACCTGCGCGTGGTGGATGAGCGCGCCCGCACCATCGCCACCAAGAATGGCAAGGTCGGGCACGCGTCGAACGCGGAGTCGCTGGGCGTGGGCATCCGCGTCATCGCCGATGGCGCTTGGGGCTTCGCCGCCACGCAAGACCTTTCCCGCGCTGCGGTTGAGGCTACCGCTGCCCGCGCCGTCGAGGTGGCGCGCGCCTCCGCCCGCGTCAAGCAGCACGAGCTGCAGCTCGCGCCCGAGAAGGCCTATGTGGACGAGTGGGCCACGCCTTACACGATCGATCCCTTCACCACCTCGATCGCCGACAATATCGAGCTGCTGCTGAAGGTCGACTCCGAGCTGCGCGCCGTCGAAGGCGTCACCCTGGCCGAAGCGCTGTTCAGCTTTCGCCGCTACGAGCAGTGGTTCTACTCCTCCATCGGCTCGGACATCCACCAGACCAAGTTCATCACCGGCGCGGGCTACGCCGCCTATGCGTTCGCGGGGACGGAGATCCACAAGCGTTCCTACCCCAACTCTTTCGGCGGGCAGTATCAGAACAAGGGATACGAACTGATTGAGGAGCTGAAGCTGGTGGAGAACGCGCGCCGCATCGCGGAAGAGGCGGTGGCGCTGCACAAGGCCGACCAGTGCCCGGAAGGAACGTTCGATATCATCCTGGATTCCTCGCAGCTCGGGCTGCAGATCCATGAGTCGGTGGGCCATCCCATCGAGCTCGACCGGGTGCTGGGCATGGAAGCCAACTTCGCCGGAACGTCGTTCCTCACCACCGACAAGCTGCGCCACCTGCGCTATGGCAGCGATCTGGTCAACGTCGTCGCCGACGCTACCCCGGAACACGGACCCGGCCTGGGAACCTTCAAGTACGACGACGAAGGCGTGCCCGCGCAATGCACGCCCATCATCACCAACGGGCTGTTCACCGGGTATCTGTCGTCGCGCGACACCGCGCCCGCCATCGGTGAGGACCACTCCAGCGGCACCATGCGCGCCGAAGGCTGGAACCGGATTCCGCTCATCCGCATGACCAACATCAGCATCCGGCCGGGCGCCAAGCCGCTGACGCTCGACGAGCTGATCGCCTCCACCGATCACGGCATTTTCTTCCAGACCAACCGCTCCTGGTCGATCGACGACAAGCGCTACAACTTCCAGTTTGGCACCGAGATTGGATGGGAGATCAAAGCCGGCAAGCTGGGACGCATGCTGAAGAATCCGTCGTATTCCGGCATCACCACCGAGTTCTGGAATTCCATGGACGCTATATGCTCGCGCGACCAGTGGACGCTGTGGGGCACGCCCAATTGCGGCAAGGGGCAACCCATGCAGACCATGGGCACCGGACACGGCGCATCGCCGGCAAGATTCAGGGGGGTGAAGGTGGGGAGTGCGTATCGGGGGACTGGCTCTTAGCTTTTAGCTCTTGGTTTTTGGCTTGTGTTTCGGCCAATAGCCAAGAGCCAACAGCCAAAAGCCAAATGCTGACTACCGATTGCAACATGCTGACTCACGAACAAGCCGAAGAGATCTTTCTGCGCCTGAGCCGCTATTCGAACGCGGACGGGATGGAAATGCTGATTGCCGGCGGCCACTCCGCGCTGACGCGATTCGCCAACAACACCATCCACCAAAACGTCGAGGAGGAGAACTACGTGGTGTCGGTGCGCACCGTGATCGGCCGCAAGACCGCGCGCGCTACCACCAACAAGCTCGATGAGGCGAGCCTGCGCCGCGCCGTGGAATCCGCCGAGGCCATGACCGAGGTGCAGGTTGACGATCCCGACCTGCTGCCATTGGCGCCGGCGTCGATGACTGACGGCCCTCCGACGGAGCGCTACTTCGAGAACACGGCCGCGGTTACCCCGGAAGACCGGGCCAGCGCGGTCGAGAGCATTGTCGGCATCGCCAAGAAGAACAATCTCACCACCGCTGGCATCTTCTCCAGTTCGCGGTCGGTGGAGGCCATTATGAACTCGCGCGGGCTCTCCACCTTCCACGCCCAGACGTCGTCGGAGGTCTCGATTACCATGCTGGCGGGCGATTCCTCCGGCTGGCAGAAGGCCAACTCTCCGGATTCGCGCAATCTCGACCCGGTGGCGCTGGCTGAGACCGCCGCCCGCAAGGCGCGCGACTCTGCCTCGCCGCGCGAAGTCCCCCCGGGCAAGTACACGGTGATCCTGGAGCCGGCCGCGGTGCTCGACCTGGTGGGCTACATGTTCTTCGATTTTGGCGGGCTGGCCATCCTGGATCAGCGGTCGTTCCTCACCAACCGCGTGGGCACTAAGCTGTTCGGCGAGAACATCACCGTAAACGACGACGTCTACCACCCGCTGCAGTCGGGCGCGCCCTTCGACGGCGAAGGTGTCCATCGCCACCAGGTCCGGCTGATCGAGAACGGCGTAATCAGGAACCTGGTGTATGCGCGCGCTACCGCGGAGAAGATGAAGAAGTCGGAGCACGCCTCCAAGGTTGGGCGCATCGGCCCCACCGGTCATGGGTTCCCGCTGCCCAACGAAATCGGCGAAGCCCCCTTGAACATCGTGTTCGAGGCCGGTCCCGAGGCTTCGCGGCGCACCGTCGATGAGATGATTGCCTCCACCGAGCACGGCATCCTGGTGACCCGCTGCTGGTATATCCGCGAAGTCGATCCCTACGAAAAGATTCTCACCGGCATGACGCGCGACGGCACCTTCTGGATCGAGGACGGCAAGCTGCGCCACGGGTTGCGCAATTTCCGCTTTAACCAGAGCCTCATCCACATGCTGGGCAACGTCACCGAGATGGGCACGCCGGTGCGGGCCAGCGGCGAGGAGTCGTTCGACATGGTGGTGCCACCCATGAAGGTGCAGGGTTTCAACTTTACCGAGGTAACCAAATTCTAGATAGCGTTACCCTTAAGTAACTTCTCGAAAGTCGCGCTGCGGGTGTAAAAGAGATGAGTTAAGCCATCATTATTGTTTTTAAAGGTCATTCATGAATAGAGCGGAAGATCTGCGGAGTTCGACGCGTTTTCCCATCAAGCTGCCGGTGGAAGTGCGGGCGGACGAAGCGGCCCAGTTGCCGGCGGAAACCAAGGACATCTCCGCCGGCGGGGTGCTGTTCTATATGGATACGCCCATGGCGGTGGGCTCGCGCATCGAGTTCAACATCTCGTTGCCGGCCGCGGTCCTGGGCACTCCCAATGACGTGAACGTGCAGTGCGTGGGGCGGGTGGTGCGCTGCTCCGATGAAGGTTCGCGGCGCGCCGTGGCCGCCGTGATCGACGAGTACCGTTTCGAGCGTGTCTGAGGGGGAACGAGCCGGTCGTAAGGCGGGCAGCCATAATGGGGAACGAACCAGCCAAGCCAGGGAACAACCAGCAGCCGGACAAAGCGGCCGCGCCGGTTCAGGCGACAGCCTCCGCGCCCAATCCCATCAAGATCCTGATTGCCGACAGCCAGGCCATCTACCGCGTTGGTATTCGTAAAATATTCGCCCTGGAGGATGACCTACGGGTGGTGGCTCAGGCGGAAAGCCTGGGGCAGACGCTGGCCGCCGCCAGCCGCTTCGAGCCCGACGTTGTGCTCATGGAATCCGCCATGTCGCCCAATCCCGCCGGGGCGGTGGCCGAGGTCCAGAAGCGCGTGCCCAACGCTAAGCTGGTAATCATCGCCGGCGAGTCGGACGAGGACGACACGGTGGAATACCTGCGCCGCGGCGTGCGCGGCATCATCAAGCGCTCTGTGGCACCGGAACTGCTCATCAAGTGCGTGCGCAAGGTGGCCGAGGGCGAGACCTGGCTAGACAACCAGGGCGTCAACTGGGTCATCGAGGCCTACCGTACCCAGACCTCCCATCCCAGCGCCGCCAAGCCCAAGGGACGCCTCACCGACAAGGAACTGCTCATCGTGGCCTGCGTCACCCAGGGCATGAAGAACAAGGAGATCGCCACCGAGGTCGGAACCACCGAGCAGGTGGTGAAGAATTACCTGCGCAAGGTGTACGACAAGCTCGGCGTCTCCGACCGCCTGGAGCTGGCACTGTACTGCATCCATCACCGCCTGCTGCAGGGCGTCAAGGTGCCCCGTCCGGGCGAAGCCTCACCCGCCAAGCCGGTCGCCGGCGTTGGCCCGTCCGAAGCCGCTTCGGCGTCTAGCCATAAAGCCTAGACCCTTCCGTTCACCGACTCATTCATTACCGTTGCCGGAGATGGTCGCGGTGGTCTGGCTGGGGGCAGACGTCCCGCCACCGGCTGCGGAAACCGAACTTTTCGCGCGAGCATCCTGCAAGAGCGCCCAGTCCTCCTGGAACTCCAGCATCGTCTCGCGGCCATGCCGCGGACTCTTCAAGACCCGGCCCACGCGCGCCAGAAGCAGCTCGTCCGCCAGCCTCGAGTCGGAATCCGCAGCCAGAACATTGCTCACGCTCAGGCCCAGCCGGGAAGACCCGTTCGAGTCCGTGACTTCCACCCACAAAGCGCCCCCCTGGTCGGCAAATAGAGTCCCTGCTTCCTCCAGACGCTTAAACACGCGGGTCAGGGATTCGCGGTCCGGGATAGTCCCGCGGCGGACGGCATCGTCAACGCACGCGTCGAAGGCCTGACGATAGAGCTTCCATTCCCTGGGAGTGCCCACGACGTCTGCGCGTTGCTCGCGCTCCAGCGCCGTGAGCTGCGTGGCGCGCTCGTTCTGCTTGTCGGCCCTGGCGAGCCGTATCTGATAGCTGGTCTCGGTGATCTCGGCGGTCGGGTAT
The DNA here is from genome assembly GCA_052145015.1 of Terriglobales bacterium. Lineage (GTDB taxonomy): Bacteria > Acidobacteriota > Terriglobia > Terriglobales > Acidobacteriaceae > JAHFUA01. The sequence goes on along the minus strand of JBKQPN010000034.1, from coordinate 9,878 downwards.
GCCTCCGATTCGCGCTCGGGATTGAACCGTCCCGTCAGCAGGTAGGAGGCGGCTAGCACCGGCAACGCGTGTTCCGCGAAGATGATCATCGGAACCAGAAGTTTCTTGGAGTGGTACAACTGCTCGGTTCCGTCGCGCGGCTCGCTGCTGCGCTTGATGGTACCAGGCATCTGAGCAAAATGAAGGACACGGAAGTGCGTTTCCGGGTGCCGCAGCGCGTAGCGAGTAAACGAGCGCGCAATGGCCTTGGGGCTGGTCATCCCGAAGTCGTTGATGTAGTCGGGGCTGGTGGCATGGGGAAAATAAGTGTTGATGGCGTGCCGGGTGAAATCCGCGCAATTCCGCCTCACCCCGTTGAAGTGGTTCACGTTGGGAAGAGAATTGAATTCCGCAATGAGCTTGCGGTCCTGCTCCTCCGTGGTTTCAGCTACAAAAATGTAGATGCCACGGGAGAGGCTGGCGCCGACCATCTCCCGCCATTCGGCGCTGTTGCTGGTCTGGCAGGATCGGGTGGTGCAGTAGCCGTCCAGATACTTCGCCCGGTAACTTTCCTCGAGCACGCGCTTGATCCTGGGTGAGCCGAAGAGCGGGCGGTCACGCGGGTCCTCGACGCCATAGAGATAGACGCTCAGCGGGACGGCGTTCCACTCGAAGGGCTGGTCTTCGCCCAGCGTCGTGTAGGTGCTGAGCACGGAACCCTGCTCCCCGGCGCCGCAGAGGCGAAGCTTGACCGGCGAGTCCGGACAGATGCTGGAAAAATAGACAGCGCTGTGTCCCGAGCCGGTGATGCGCTCGACACTGCTGTCCAGCGACTCATCGAGGACGACCCCAACGTCGGCGCAGGCTCGAGGACAGAACAGGCATTGCAGGACGAAGGCAAGAATGAATGAGACCGAAACGGCAGCGAGTGGGCGTCGGGTCAAGCCTTTTGGGAGTACAAAGCCATCAAGGCGGCGCAAACGTTCTCCGTTCCTCTCCTAGTTCGGATGCGAGGCAAGGCTGGGCAGTTGCACCCCTGCAAACCGGTCGGATGGGCCTGCAACTCGTATTGTAATCTCCCAGCGCATTTGATATCGTGACGCTCCGCTACTCGGGGTGAGTGCGCTTCGTGACAAGTTCCTGATCGCTATCTGTTCCCGCCTGATCGCTGCCGCTGGGGGTGCCAAATGAAGAAAGACATCGCAATCAACCTCAATGGGGTCGAGCATCGCGCCCAGGTCGAGCCGCGTCTGCTGCTGGTGCACTTCCTGCGCGAGACTACCGGGCTCACCGGCACCCACATCGGCTGTGAGACGTCGTTGTGCGGCGCCTGCACCGTGCTGCTCGACGGACGCGCCGTCAAGTCCTGCACCGTGCTGGCGGTGCAGGCCGATGGGCGCAGTGTCACTACGATCGAGGGTCTGGCGCAAGGCGGCCAGTTGCATGCCATCCAGGAAGGCTTCTGGGAGCAACACGGCCTGCAGTGCGGATACTGCACGCCGGGCATGATCATGTGCGCGCACGACCTGCTGGAGCGCTCCGCCACGCCCACCGAACAGGAGATCCGCGAAGCCCTCGACGGCAACCTGTGCCGCTGCACCGGCTACCAGCACATTATCAACTCCGTGCAGGCCGCGGCGCGCAAGCTGGGCAAACGCAAGACCACGCGCGCGGTGGCGGCGGACTGAGGGGGGGGTGAGCCATGCCACGCAACGGAAAATCCAACGGCAAGACCAATGGCAAAGGCAACGGCCACTGGATGGGGCAGCGCCTCAAGCGCAAGGAAGATCCGCGGCTTATCCAGGGCATCAGCCATTACGCTGACGACCTGCGCCTTCCCGGCATGCTGCATTGCGCCTTCGTGCGCTCGCCGCACGCGCACGCCGTCATCCGTTCCATCGATGCGTCCCCGGCGCGCGCCGTGCCCGGCGTGGTCACCGTGATCCTTGCCCAGGATCTCGAAGGCGTAGGCAACGTCCCCTGTGCTGGCGTTCTGCCTGATCTGAAGACACCGGCGCATCCGCCGCTGGCGCGCGAGCGCGTGCGTTACGTGGGCGAGCCGGTGGCGGCGGTGGTGGCCGAGGACATGTATGCCGCCCGCGATGCCGCCGAGTTGGTGCAGGTGGAATACGATCCGCTGCCTGCCGTCGTGGACACGGAAAAAGCCACCGCCAAAGATGCCGACCTCATCTATCCGGAATTCAAGACCAACGTCGCCTACGTTCACCCGCTGAAGAACGGCGACATCGCCGGCGCCTTCAAGCGCGCTAACAAAGTCGTGAAGGAGCGGCTCGTAAACCAGCGGCTGGCGCCGGTCTCCATGGAGCCGCGCGGCGTGGTGGCGCAATACCTGCCGGGCGAGCGCACGCTGACCGTCTGGTCCTCGACGCAGATTCCGCACCTGCTGAAGACGCAGATCTCCCTCATGCTCGGCCTGCCCGAGACCTCGGTGCGCGTGGTGACGCCCGAAGTGGGCGGCGGCTTCGGCAGCAAGCTGAATGTCTATGGCGAGGAAGCCGTGGTGCCGTGGCTGGCCATCAAGCTCGGGCGTCCGGTGAAGTGGACGGAGACGCGTCGCGAGAACATGCAGGCCACCATCCACGGACGCGATCAGATCGCGTACATGGAGCTTGCGCTCAAGCGCGACGGCACTATCCTGGGGCTGCGCGCGCGCATCCTCGCCGATCTTGGCGCCTACTACCAGTTGCTCACGCCCATCATCCCCACGCTTACCGCGCTCTTGATCACCGGCTGCTACAAGATTCCGGCGGTGGACATCGAGATCACCGGCGTGTTGACCAACAAGATGGCGACGGATGCTTACCGCGGCGCCGGCCGCCCCGAGGCCACCTACGTCATCGAGCGCATGGTGGACCTGGCGGCGCGCGAACTGAAGATGGATCCGGTCGAAATCCGCCGCAAGAATTTCCCCAAGCCGACCGAGTTTCCCTACAACACTTCCACCGGCGTGATCTACGACTCAGCCAACTATCAGTTGAGCCTGAAGCGCGCGCTCGATCTCGCCGGCTACAGCAAGCTGCGGGCGCGGCAGAAAGCGGGATGGAAGCAGGGCAAGTATTACGGCATCGGGCTCTCGACTTATGTCGAGATCTGCGGCATGGGGCCGTCGTCGGCGATGCCCGCCGGCGGCTGGGAGAGCGCGACCGTCCGCGTGGAGCCCACCGGCACGATCACCGTGCTCACCGGCGCCTCGCCGCACGGCCAGGGACAAGAGACCACGTTCGCCCAGCTCGTCGCCGACCAGTTCGGCCTGAAGCCGGAGGACGTGGCCGTCATCCACGGTGACACCGCTGCCGTTCCCTACGGCATCGGCACCTTCGGCAGCCGCGCCACCGCCGTCGGTGGCACCGCCGTTTATTACGCAACCGAAAAGATCAAGACCAAGATGTCAGCCCTCGCTGCTCACCTGATGGGCGTCAAACCCGACGACCTAGCCTTCGCCGGCGGCAAGATCACTACCAAGGACAAGAAGAAGTCCGTGGGCTTCGGCGAGGTCGTGTCGGCGGCTTACATGGCGCGAACGCTGCCGCCGGGCATGGAACCTGGGCTTGAGGCCACGCATTTCTTCGAGCCTTCGAACTTCACCTATCCCTTCGGTGCACACATCTGCTCGGTTGAGGTGGACCCCGAGACCGGCGAAACCAGGATCGAGAAATACGTCGCCGTGGACGACTGCGGCAACGTCATGAACCCGCTGCTGGTGGATGGGCAAATCCACGGCGGCATTGTGCAGGGCCTGGCGCAGGCGCTCTATGAGGAGGTCATCTATAACGAGGATGGCCAGCTCGTCACCGGCTCGCTGATGGACTACGCTCTGCCCAAGGCGGTGCACCAGCCGCAATTCGTGCTCGACCGCACCGTGACGCCTTCGCCCGTGAACCCGATGGGCGTGAAGGGCGTGGGCGAGGCCGGCACCATCGGGTCCTGCCCGGCGGTGGTCAACGCGGTGTGCGATGCGCTCTCGCCGCTCGGTATCAAGCACATCGACATGCCCTTGAAGCCGGAAAAGGTCTGGCGCGCCATCCAGAGCGCTCAGACTCCGAGTCCGGCGGGCAAGAAAGCTCGCGCCCAGAGTCGGGCAAGGAGGACGGCATGATCCCGGCAGCTTTCAGCTACGAGTCTCCCCGCACCTTGAACGAGGCGCTGGCGCTGCTTGAGTCCAATCCCGAGGCCAAGCTGCTGGCCGGCGGACACAGCCTGCTTCCGGCCATGAAGCTGCGCCTGGCCACGCCGCCCGCGCTCATCGATCTGGGCCGCATTCCCGACCTGGACTACATCCGCGACACCGGCGGCCACGTGGCGATCGGCGCGCTCACACCGCATGCCGCCGTGGCCTCGTCGGAGCTGCTGCAGCGGGTGTCGCCACTGCTGGCCGAAGCTGCGGACTCGATCGGCGACGTGCAAGTGCGTAACCGCGGCACTATCGGCGGAAGCCTGGCCCAGGCCCATCCCAACGCCGATTACCCGGCGGCTATCCTGGCGCTCGACGCCGAGATCGTTACCCTCAGCCGCACCGGCGAGCACGTCATCCCGGCGCGCGAGTTCTTCACTGGGATGTTCACCACGGCGCTGAGCGAGAGGGAAATCATCACCGAAGTGCGCGTGCCCAAGACGACGGGGGCGGGCGTGGCGTACAAGAAATTCGCTCACCCCGCTTCGGGATACGCTGTGGTGGGCGTGGCCGCCGTCGTACGGAAGCACGGAAACGCAATCGAGTCGGCGGCGATTGGCATCACCGGCGTTGGCGGGACTGCGTATCGCGCCACCGCAGTGGAGAATGCCCTGCGCGGAAAGCAGGCGAGCGCAATCGCTGACGCTTCACGGTACGCGGCCGACGGCATCGAAGCCCTGGGCGATACTTTTGCCTCGCCCGATTATCGCCTCCACTTGGCTACGGTGTTCACCCGCCGTGCGCTGGAGGTGGCGCTGGGGCGGACAAGAGGCAAGTAACCGAAATCGTCATCCGGACCAAGTATTGCGCCTGGACAGCGTCCCTTCATGGGCTTGATGGCTGCTTGACTTTATGGCTGCCCCCCAGGGATTCGAACTTGAGGCGCTTAGCGGGCGTGAGCGAGTCTGAGCCCAGCGAAGACGAGAGGGAGACCGCTGCCGAAATCCCGAGCGCAGCGAGGGACCTGAAAGATTGGCTGCCCCCCAGGGATTCGAACCCCGATATGCTGATCCAGAGTCAGCTGTCCTACCATTGAACGAGGGGGCAGCAGGACGGCGAAAGCGGCCGCGCGCAGGCGCGAAACGCGCCTTGCGTTTGATTCTATTGCCCCCCCGCAACGTGGTCAACCCGAGCATCGCGGAACTCCCCGGAAGGCTTCCCATTGTGACTCTGTGTCCGTGGTTGCCACGCCACATGCAAAGCGGGCGTGTAAAATAGAGCATTCGATCGCTGACATTTGGTTGTCAGGAGGTGCCATGGTTTCCACTGCTAGCCCGACTCTCCCGGCGGACATCGCCGAGATCGCCCGCACTCCACTCGAAGCGCGCCACTGCGCGCTCTCCGTGGTGGACATCCAGGAAAAGCTGCTGCCGCCCATCTTCGAGAAAGAACGGATGGTGCGCAACTCGCAGTTGCTGATCCGGCTGGCCAAGATCCTGGGCCTGCCGGTGCTGCTCTCCACGCAGTACTCCAAGGGACTGGGCGCGACCATCCCCGAGATCGCCTCGCTCCTGCCCGAGACCGCGCCGCTGGAGAAGAACGAATTCGGCTGCTTCAACAACGACGCCTACTGTGCCCGCGTCAAGGCGCTGCCCGGCGGCCGCAACACGCTGCTGGTGTGCGGCATGGAATCGCACATCTGCGTCACGCAAACGGTCATGGGCGCGCTCAACAGCGGCTACCTCGTCCACGTGGCTTCGGACGCCGTCAGCTCGCGCTCGGAGTGGAACTGGAAGATCGGTCTGGACCGGATGCGCGCCGCCGGCGCCGTCATTTCCTCGACGGAGATGATGATCTACGAGCTGCTGCGCACTTCGAGCGGCCCCGCCTTCAAGGAGATGCTGCAGTACTTGAAGTGATCATGAGAGAGGAGCCTCTGCTGCTTACTCGGCGTCGGAAGCTTCCGCCTCGCCGCCCTCGCCCTTCCGCTTCACCCGCACCACCACGATCTTGCTGAACCCTTCTTCGAAGGTGGGAGGGCGGAGCTTGGCGGCCATGCGCCGCAGGGCGTCCTCCGGGACCACACGTTCGCGGCGCTGGTTGCGCTCCAGGCAGACTTCCAGCGGGACATCGAAGAAGACGGCGTGCACCTCGTAGCCCAAGCCGCGGGCCATGTGAATCCACTGGCGGCGCTCGCGCGGGGAGAGGTTGGTGGCGTCCACGTAGTTCCACGGCATACGGGCGATGAGGCGGGCACGCAGCAACGAACGCAAGGTGGAAAACACCAGCCCCTGGTAGCGCTGCTCCTCCACGTCATCGAACAGCACGCTGCGCAGCATGTCGCTGGAGAGCGGCGTGACCCCGCGCCGCCCGAACCAGGTGGTTTTTCCCGATCCGGGCAGGCCGATGGCCAGCACCACCACTCCCTTGGGCTTCCGCTGCGGGGCGTGCCCGATGGCTTCCGAAGCCGGCGCCGGCGGCGTGGCCGGGGATTCCGGCTGCAGTTCGACTTCGATACGGGGCTCAGGGGGCTTGATTTTAGGCGCGGGCGGCGGTGGCGGCGGCGCGGGCTCGCGTACGGGCGCTTTTTGGGCTTCGAAGGCCTCGAGATAATCCGGCTGCAACGGCCGCGCTTCACCGGCAGGGCGCTTCTGCCCTACCTTGCCGGTCGATTCCGAATCCGCGGCGGCGGGCGGCTTGCGTTTGCGGCTCAGACGCTCTTTCATCCATTTCCGCATGCTGCGTGTGTAACACAGAAAGGCAGCTTTTGGCTATTGGCTGTTGGCTTTCCGGCTTAGCTGTTGGCTCTTGGCTTTTGGCTTCCGCCCGTTGTGGTTGTTGGGCTCACGTCCCAAATAAGAACCGACCCAAAAGCCAACCGCCAAGAGCCAAGAGCGGTTTTCAAGAGGCAAGAACCAACCGCCAAAAGCCGTGAGCCGCTTTTATGCTACGATTTCCAGTTTGCACCCCAGCACTTCCGATCTTCATACTCACACGCCGGAGGAAACATGGCCATTAAAGTAGGCATCAATGGGTTCGGCCGCATCGGACGCAACATCCTGCGCGCTTCGCTGACGGACAAGAACCTGGAATTCGTCGCCGTCAACGACCTCACCGACCCCAAGACGCTGGCGCACCTGCTCAAGTACGATTCCATCCTCGGCAACCTGCCCAACAAAATCACCCACACCCAGGACAGCATCCAGGTGGACAACCGCAGCATCCGGGTTTATTCCGAGAAGGATCCGGCGAAGCTGGATTGGGCGTCGCTGGGGGCGCAGGTGGTGGTGGAATCCACCGGCCGCTTCACCGACGCCGCCGACGCCAAGAAACACCTGCGCGGCACGGTGAAGAAAGTGATCATCTCGGCTCCGGCGAAGAATGAGGACTTCACCGTCGTGCTGGGCGTTAACGAGGACAAGTACGATCCAGCGAAGCACAACATCATCTCCAACGCCTCCTGCACCACCAACTGCCTGGCGCCCATCGCCAAGGTGGTGAACGACAACTTCACCATCCAAAGCGGCACCATGACTACCATCCACTCCTACACCAACGACCAGGTGATCCTCGACTTCCCGCACAAGGACCTGCGGCGGGCGCGGGCGGCGGCGGTCAACATGATCCCCACCACCACCGGCGCGGCCAAGGCCGTGTACCTGGTAATCCCCGAGCTCAAAGGCAAGCTGGATGGCTTCGCCATGCGCGTGCCCACGCCCAATGTTTCGGTGGTGGACCTGGTGGTGTTCGTGGAGAAAAAAACCACGGCGGAAGAAGTGAACGCGGCCATGAAGAAGGCCTCGGCGAGCGGCCGACTGGCGTCGTATCTGGGATATGAAGAGGAAGAGCTGGTCTCGTCGGACTTCCGCGGGAATCCCTACTCCTCCATCGTGGACGCGCCCATGACCCGCGTGGTCGCCGGCAATTGCGTCAAGGTCATCTCCTGGTATGACAACGAGTGGGGCTACTCCTGCCGGGTGCGCGACCTGATCAACTACCTGGGCAGCAAAGGACTGTGAGGATTAATCGGCGGATCGGGAGATCGGGTCATCGGGTCATTGAACCCGATGCAAATCAATCACCCGATGGCCCGATCACCCGATGACCCGATCATGACGAAGCTTTCCATCAAAGACCTCGAACTCGACGGCAAGCGTGTCTTCATGCGGGTGGACTTCAATGTCCCGCTCGACGAGAGCGGCCGCGTCATGGACGACACTCGCATCGCGGAAACGTTGCCGACCATCGAATACGCCGTCCGCCATCATGCGCGACTGGTGCTGGCATCGCATCTCGGACGTCCCAAGGGCAAGCCCAATCCCACGATGAGCCTGAAGCCGGTGGCGGAACGGCTGCGCAACCTGCTGGACACGCGCATCGGACGCGGCATCAACGTGGGCTTCGCGCCCGACTGCATCGGCATGCAGGCCGAGGAAATGGCCTCGAAGCTGGAGAAAGGCCATACCCTGCTGCTCGAAAACCTGCGCTTCCACGCCGAAGAGGAAGCCAATGACGAGCACTTTTCGCACGAGCTTGCCAAGCTGGCCGACTATTACGTGAACGATGCTTTCGGCACGGCGCACCGCGCCCACGCTTCCACGGTCGGCATCACCAAGTTCGTGAAGAAGTCGGCGGCCGGGCTGCTCATGCAGAAGGAGCTTGATTATCTCGGCAAGGCGCTGCACCATCCCGGCCGCCCGTTCGTCGCCATTCTGGGCGGGGCCAAGGTCAGCGACAAAATTCTCGTGATCCAGAATCTCATCGACAAAGTGGACGCACTGCTGATCGGCGGCGGCATGGCCTACACCTTCCTGAAAGCCCGCGGGATGGAGGTGGGCAATTCGCTGCTCGAGAATGACAAACTCGATCTCGCCCACAAGCTGCTCGACCAGGCCAAGGCGCGCGGCATCAAGTTCCTGCTGCCGGTGGACCACGTCGTAGCCAGCAAGATCGCGCCCGACGCCAAGACTCACATCGTCGGCGAAGGGCATGCGATTCCTGCCGGGCAGATGGGCCTCGACATCGGGCCGAAGACGGTGGCGCTATTCTCCGAGCAGATCGAGAACGCCAGCACCATCGTGTGGAACGGACCGATGGGCGTCTTCGAGCAGGAGCCGTTCGCGCACGGCACCGACGCCATTGCGCGCGCGGTGGCGGCGAACCGGCCGGCGGTCTCGATTGTCGGCGGCGGCGACTCGGTTTCCGCGGTACACAACGCCGGTGTGGCCGACAGGATCACCCACATCTCCACCGGCGGCGGGGCGTCGCTCGAGTTTCTCGAGGGCAAGAAGCTGCCGGGGGTGGAAGCGCTGAGCAACAAGTGACGCCGTTTAGCGGGCGTCTGAGCCCGCTGCCGTCATCCCGAGCGCAGCGAGGGATCTCCTTCGAGTGCGAAGATGGATTTGCCACAAGGCGACTACAATCTCATTCTCCGGATCGGCGATCCGTTCCCGCAACTCCTTCTCTCGTGCGGGGACATTACCTCTTTGGGCCTTGATGCCATCGTGAATGCGGCCAACTCCGAACTCCTGCCCGGTGGAGGCGTTTGCGGGGCGATTCATCGCGCCGGCGGTCCAGCAATCGCGGAAGAATGCCGTCGGCTGCGTGCCGAGCGTGGCCCAGTCGCACCCGGTCAGGCAGTTGCGACTACCGGCGGCCAGCTCCATGCCAAGTACGTGATTCATGCAGTCGGCCCCGTGTGGCAGGGCGGGGATCACGGCGAGTCGGAGCTACTTTGCAGTTGTTATCGCGAGGCAATACGGATCGC
>JBKQPN010000033.1:0-52382 GCA_052145015.1 Terriglobales bacterium | reverse complement strand
ATCACGTTGCCGTTCTCGGCATCGACCCAGACCGGCGTCACCTGGACGTCGCCGTTGGGCATCAGCGTGGCCAGGCTGGCGAAAGCACGCTTGTTGAACAGGTCGCGGTATTTCTCCGGGATAGTTGCATCAGCCATCGTGTCCTCCGTTCATTCACCTTTGTTCTTGCTCGGCTCGCTGGCCATCTGGATGGGCGCGCCGGTGAACAGCGATCCCGCCCCATTCTCCGCCGCCAGCTTGTTGAATCCGTTCACGTCCGTGCTCAGCAGCCCATTGAAGTCCTGTAGGAACGCTTGCAACTCCTTGTAGAGGTCGGCATGTTCCTCCACCAGCAACGGGCTGGGAGCGCGGTCATAGTCCATCATGATCCCGCGCAGCAGGTCCTCATAGTGGTCGTACAGCTTTTGCGTGAAGCGGATGTAGTCCTTGGCGTCGGGTCCCTGGGACTCGGTGTTGTAAGCCCGTTCCTCTAGTGCTTTGACCTTCTTCTCCAGCGCGCGCGCCTGCTCCAGCACGGGAGCATAACCGGCGGGCACTATGCGGCCGGAGGCTTCGTCCGCGGTCAGCAGCTTCTTCATCACGCCGATTTGCGAGTTGAGGCTGTCCAGACGATTAAGCGCCTCGTTCAGGTCGGAAAGCTGATCGCGGACCTCGAGCCCCGCCTTGGTCTGCGCGCGGAAAGCATCCATGTCGGCGGGGAAGCGCGGATCCGCCGCCACCTCGACGCGCTGCGATTCGGTCTTGCCGTTCACCGTGACCGCAACCTGGTACATGCCGGGCACCACCGCCGGCCCCAGGTTGGCATCGAAGAATATGCTGGGCTCCGGCGGCGGCAGGAAGCTCAGACGCACCGGTTGCTGGTAACGGAGATCCCAGATCGCGCGGTTGAAGCCAGGCTTCGATGGGCCATAGAACGTCTTGACCCACTTGCCGTCGGCGTCCGATACGTCGATCTTGACCGGCGTCTGCTGTTTTTCCTTCATCTCCGGTGTGACCTCGATCTCCGACTTCAGGAAGTAATCGATCACCGCGCCGCGCGGGGCGTCGGGCGCGGAGAAGCCGGCCTGGCCGAAGCCGCGCTTATTCCACAGGTGCCAGCGATGCGCCGTCTGCGCGCTGAACAGATGGAAATCACCGGACACTGTCTCCGGCGTCATCTCCTCCAGCGCTGTGAGGTTGTCGAACACGAAGACGCCGCGACCGTGAGTGCCGACCACCAGGTCGTGCGTCCGCTTGACGAACTTCAGGTCATAGATGGGCACGGTGGGGAAGTTGCTCTTCAGGGGCTTCCATTCTTCGCCGTCGGTGTCGGAGGAGAACAGTCCCGTGTCCGTTCCTGCCACCAGAAAGCCCTTCCGATTGGGATTTTCGCGCACCACGCGCGCGGGATCGCTGGCCGGCAGCCCCTTGGTGATCGCTGTCCACGTCTTGCCGAAATCGTGCGTCTTGAAGACGTAAGGCTTGTCGTTGTCGAGCTCGTGGAGATCCACGGCCACGTAACAGGTCTCGGCGGAGAACGGCGAGGCCTCGATCTGCTGGATGCGTCCCCACTCCGGCAGGTTCAGCATCGAGGCGGTGACGTTGGTCCAATTCTCTCCGCCATCGCGCGTCACCTGCACCACGCCATCGTCGGTGCCCACCCAGATCACCTTGGGATCGACGGGTGAAATAGCGATCGACAGGATCGTGCCGAAGGTCTCCGCGCCGCTGAGATCGAGCTCCACCGGGCCGCCGCTGTGTTGCTGCTTGCTCTTGTCGTTGCGCGTCAGATCGGGGCTGATCGGCGACCAGTTCACGCCGCCGTCGGTGGACTTGAACACCACGTTGCCGCCCAGGTAGATCTCATTGGGATCAGTGCCTGACACCGCGATGGGAGAAGTCCAGTTGAAGCGGTATTTCAGCTCGGAGGGCGGCATGCTCCCCACGCCGCGCAGGTAAGGGCGCGCAAAGCGCGTCAAGCCCGTCTTGTTGTCCAGGCGCCGGATGTAACCGTTTTGTGAGTCGCCGTAAATGATGTTCAACTTTCCGGGCGCGGGCACCACGTACTCGCCATCACCCATCACCGTCACAAACCAGTCCGCGCCCACCACGCCCTCGCGGCTGAGGCTGCTGGAAGGACCGCACCAGCCGAAGTTGTCCTGCAACCCGCCGCAGATCAGGTAGGGATCGTCGTCGCTGGTCGCGACCTGGTAAAACTGCTCGATAGGCAGGTTGTCCAGATAGCGCCAGTTCCTGCCGCCGTCGGCGGTGATGTACACGCCGCCGTCGTTGCCCTCAATCATGCGATCCGGATGCTCGGGATCGATCCACAGCGCGTGCTGGTCGGGATGCACGCCCTTGCCGATGATCTTCGCCGTCTTGCCGCCGTCGCGCGATTCCACGATGTCGAATGACAGGAAATAGAGATGGCTCTCGTCATTCGGCGCCACGAACAGGCGCGAGAAATAAAACGGCCGGGCGTTGATCTCGCGATTGTTGCTGACCTCTTTCCAGTGGTCGCCCACGTCGGTGGAATCCCAGAGCACGCCCTTCTTCGCGTCCACCAGAGCGTAGACGTGCTGCGGATTGCTGGGCGCGATCGCCAACCCGATGCGGCCCAGCGGCGGCTTGGGCAGACCTTCGCTCAACTTCTTCCACGCACTGCCGCCGTCGGTGGAGCGGTAGATGCCGCTGGCGTTGCCGCCGTTTACCATCATCCACGGATAGCGCCGCACCTCCCACATGCCGGCGAACAGGACCATGGGATTCGCGGGATCCATCACCAGGTCGCTGGTCCCGGTCTGCTCGTTGACGTAGAGCACCTTCTGCCAGCTCTTGCCGCCATCGGTGGTGCGGTAGACGCCGCGGTCGGGGCCGCTGCCCCACACCCGCCCCAGGGCCGCGACGAAAACCACATCCGAGTTCGTCGGATGCACCAGGATGGCGGAGATCTGGCCCACGTTGTCCAGTCCCATGAAGCGCCAGCTCGCGCCGGCATCGGGCGAGAAGTAGACACCGTGGCCGGTGACCATGTCATTGCGCGGGTTGGCCTCGCCGGTGCCGACCCAGATCAGGCTGGGATTCGAGGGCGCCAGCGCAATGGCGCCGATGGAGGCCGACGACTCCTTCTCGAAGATCGGCTTCCAGGAAAGTCCGCCGTCGATGGTCTTGAACACGCCGCCGGCCGCGCCGCCCGCATAGTAGACGTTCGCCTGGCCGGCCACGCCCGCCACCGCCGTCACCCGCCCGCCGCCCACCGCCGGACCAAGGTTGCGGAACTTGATGTTCTCCAGGATGTCGTGGCTCTTCTCGGGGGCGGGCTTCTCGTTCTCGTCCGCCTGCACGGCCATGCAGAAGATCAGGATGGTTAAGATTGCCAGCACGCTTGCCGTTCTCGATTTCATCGGACTGCTCCTACTCCGGGGGATATGAAGCTCGACAGGGAACGCCCGCCGCGTGGAAATGATTCGCGCCAAGAAGACAAAACATTCTAGCGCAATCAGAGATGAGGCCGCCGCCGCGCGGGTCAGATTACCGGCAAGGCAGGGCTGATGACGAAGCGCAGCCTCTCGTGCGCGCGCCACAAGGCGTTCTCCACGAATGCGGGTGAATCGCCGCGCGCGAAGATGAAACCCAGGTAACTCGCTCCCTCCGGCAACGGCACCAGCTTCTGAAACACCTTGGCCGTGATGACTACGTCTTCGATGCCGGAGACGGCGCGCGCCTCGTCGATGCCCTGCGTCTCCTGGTAGAAGCCAATTTCGGGAATGGGAACCATCATCACCCCAGAAGCCGCATGTTCGCGATAGATGCGCGAGACGTCCAACCCAAGCATCAGCCGGATGAGCAACTCTTCGAGCGAGACTTCCTTGTCCACCAGCGGGATCTCGAAGCGCAGAGCGCGCGAGCACAGCCCGCCGATGGAGCGCGCCGCCACCTCCATCATCCAGATGCCGGCGGGGTTGATGCGCAGCTCGGCGTGCACTGGGCCGTGATAGAGCCCGAGCGCGTCGGCTGCCAGGGCCAGAGTCTCGACGATCTCCGGCTGCCGCTCGCGGCGCATCCGCGAGGGCGTGACATAGATCGTCTCCTCGAAGAACGGACCCGTCAGCGGGTCGGGCTTGTCGAAGATGGCGAGCACACGCAGGCGGCCGCGGTCCACCATGGCCTCCACCGCGATCTCGGCGCCGTCGATGTAGGTCTCTACCTGGATGAAGTTGCTGGTCTCTTCGCGCAGCACGCCGACCTCGGGACTTTTCAGCAGCGCCCGTATGCGCTCGAAGGCGCGGACGAATTCTTCGGGAGTGTCGGCGCGGATCACGCCGCGGCTTGCGGAGAGCGCCAGCGGTTTGAGCACGCGTGGGACATCCAGCGTGACCGCGCCTGTGGCCAGCAGTTGCCGCGGGTCGGCGTCCAGCGGGAAACGGCGGTAGTCGGGCACGTTGAGCCCAGCCTGGCGCAGCCGTCCGCGGGCGAGATACTTGTCGCGGCACGCCTCGGCCGCCTCCGGCGGATGGTTGAGCAAGCCGAGGGCCTTGCTGGCCAGCGCCGCTGTCTCCGTAGCCCGATCGCCAATCTGGACGATGGCTGCCAAGGGCCGTTCACGCGCCGCTTCTGCGATCTTGCGTGTGTTCTCCTCAGGATTCTCGAACCGCAGCGGGATGGCATCGTCGCCCCAGGGATCGTCGAGGACGTGGCAGCGGTCGGTGCCGAAGACGACTTCGAGGCCCAGCTTCTCGGCCGCATCCACGAACGCCTGCGCCTGGTAGCCGGTCGTGGTGCAGAGAAGGAGGACGCGCGGTTTGGGGGTTGTGGACACGGAACGTTAGCCACTATCGCCTGAAGCTTACACCAGCATCGGACTCAGGAATGACATTGAAAAAAGGCCACAGAGCGGGAAAGCTAGGGGTAGCTTGCAAGCGCATGGCGCAACATCAGCAATACGAGATTTGGATCCTGAATACGGACGACTGGACGCTCAAATCCTCCTGGCGCGACTTCGAGGTAGGCTTGGCGGCAGCCCGGGCGCTGAGCGGACCGGTGCGCATCATGTGCGCGGTGTATGACGGCGGCGCGGCGGTAGAGAGGAATGTGGTGGTCGAGCTGGGGGGCAACGGTGGGGACCACCAACCGGAGCGGCGCTCGGGTTCTGTCCCGTAATTTCATTCAAAAATCGAATGGTGTCATCCCGAGCGCAGCGAGGGATCTATGCATTGAAAATCAAATACATAGATTCTTCGCTCCCTTCGGTCGCTCAGAATGACACTTCAATTCGTATTGCGGGAACCTACGGGACAGCACACCAGGGTTAGTGTTTCCCAACGCCGGCATGACGCCACTCCCAAGGGCTCAGCGGCCCGAGGTGAACAGATTGTGCTTCAGGATGCACCACAGCGTGTGTACGCCGTCCTTCCACCCGATCTTCTTGCCTTCTTCGTAGGTCCGTCCTGAGTAGGAAATACCGACCTCGTACACGCGGCACTTGAGCGCGGCGATCCGCGCCGTCACCTCCGGTTCGAAGCCGAATCGGTCTTCCGTCAGCTTCACCGACTGGATGATCTCCCGCCGAAACGCCTTGTAGCAGGTCTCCATGTCGGTGAGGTTGAGGTCGGTGAACATGTTGGAGAGCAGGGTGAGGAATCGGTTGCCGACCGAGTGCCAGAAGTACAGCACGCGATGGGTTTCCCCGCCGGCGAAGCGCGAGCCGTAGACCACGTCGGCTTTGCCCTCGAGGATGGGCGCCATGAGCTTGGGATACTCGCCCGGGTCGTACTCCAGGTCGGCATCCTGGATGATGACCACATCGCCGGTGGCGGCGGCAAAGCCGGTGCGCAGCGCCGCGCCCTTGCCCCGGTTTTTGTCGTGGAACAACACGCGGAGCGGGTAGCCCGCACTCTCTCTGGCGATCTCCTCCAGGCGGGCGCGGGTGCCGTCGGTCGAGTAGTCGTCCACGATGATGAGTTCTTTCTCGACCGGTGCGGCCAGGGTGCGCCGGATGATCTCGTCGATGTAGTCCTTCTCGTTGTACACCGGCATTACCACCGAAGCCTTCATGCGCCGTGTACCCGCTCGCGCAGCTTGAAGCGCTGGATTTTGCCGGTGGCGGTCTTGGGGAGTTCGCTAACGAACTCCACCCAGCGCGGCTTCTTGAACGGCGCCAGCTTGTTGGCCACGAAGTCCTGCAATTCACGCGCGGACTTTTCGTCTCCCGCCGCGTCCGGTTCGAGCACGACGAAGGCCATGGGCTTGATGAGGCGCGCGGCGTCCGCGCGTCCGATCACTGCCGCCTCGCGCACCGCCGGATGTGCCGCCAGCGCCGCCTCGATCTCCACCGGGCTCACCCATTGCCCCGAGACTTTCAGCATGTCGTCGGAGCGGCCGGCGTACCAGAAATAGCCGTCGGCATCCTGGTAATACTTGTCGCCGGTGCGAATCCAGTGGCCCTCGATCGTCTGCTTGGTCTTCTCGTGTTTGTTCCAGTAATAGGCGCAGGTGCTGTCGCCGCGGACGACCAGGCTGCCGGTCTCGCCCACGCCGACCGGTTCATTGTTCTCGTCGAGGATTTTGGCTTCGTATCCGGGGACAACGTGCCCGCTGGAGCCCGGACGTGCGGCCCCGCGTCGGTTCGAGATCACGATGTGCAGCAGCTCGGTCGAACCCAGCCCGTCCAGGATTTCGACCCCAAAGCGCTGCTTGAAGCGCTCAAACACTGCCGGCGGCAGCGACTCGCCGGCCGAGACTCCATTGCGAATCGTGGAGAGGTCGAAATCGGCGCCGTCGCGCTTGTGCGCCAGCAGTCCCACGTAGCTCGTCGGGACGGAATAGAACAAGGTCGGCCGGTGGCGCTCGATCACCGCATAGACGTTGGGCGGCGTGGGCGGGCCTGACAACAGGATGCTGGTCGCCCCCACTGACAATGGGAAGTAGAGCCCGTTTCCCAGCCCGTAGGCGAAGAACAGCTTGGCCACGCTGAAGCAGCGGTCGCGCGCGGTAACACCAAGGATTCCCTGACCATAGAGCTCGCATGCGACCACGATGTCGTGGTGCAGGTGCACGCAGCCCTTGGGGAACCCCGTGCTCCCGGAGGAATACAGCCAGAAGGCGGCGTCATCCTGGCTGGTGGGTTCGGCGGCAAGCTCGGGGCTGGCTTTGGCGATCAGGTCAGCGAACGAATGTGTCCCAGCAGGGGCATTGCCCACCACGATGATGTCGCGCAAGTATCGCAGCCGCTCGCGAGGAACGGCCTGCACCTGCGGCAGCAGGGTCTCGCTGACGATCACCACTCGCGCCCGCGAGTCGTTCAGCATGTATTCGTAGTCGGGCGGCTTGAGCAGGGTATTGACCGGGACGGCGACGATGCCGGCCTTGATCGCGCCCAGGAAGCTGTAGGCAAATTCCGGCGTGTCCAGCAGGATCAGCAGGACGCGCTCTTCCATGCGAACGCCCAGAGCGCGCAACGCGTTCCCCAGTCGGTTGGCGCGTTCCGCCAACTGCTTGTAGGTGACGCGCTCATCCCCACACTCGATGGCGACGTTGTCCCCGCGTCCCTCTTCCAGGTTGCGGTCCGCCAGCCAAGCGGCTACGTTGAATGGTTCGGGCAGAACCATGCTCTTTTCTCGGCCATTACGGAATGGCTGCGTATTGTCTCATACCCCGGTTTGACCGGGGCGCGGCCATCCGGCCGTAACCAGGGCTGGTAGCGAAAGTAATGGGTGCACCCTGCCCCAGCCGTATTAAAATCGAAGCCTCCCCCGAGCGTCTCAGATCCCCACTGAGAGTCGAAGTAGTGGCGCCGCGCTTCCCCGCGTGGGCTCCGTCCTCTGCTTCTAAAACGGCATGCTCGAAAACAACAACCCGGCACAACCCGAGGCGCCGGCCTCGACCACCGAGCAATTGCTGCGCCTTCTCGGCCAACTGCCCAAGGCGCCCAATGGCGACGACGACGCCCTTAACAACCCAGAATTGGAGCAGTTGTTCGGGAGCCTTGCCAAGGGACTGGAGCAGGGCGTCGCCGACAGCGCGCTGGCAACCCCGGCGGGAGAGCCGCTGACGCTGGAAGCCCTCGCGGCCACGCTGGGGCAACCGCTTACGTTGGGTGAAATCCCAGCTACGCAGACCTCCCGCGAGGCGGCTGTTGCCTGCCCCAAGTGCGGCTCGGCGAATCCGGCTGCAACCCGCTTCTGCGGCATGTGCGGCCAGGGGTTGGGAACCGAGGTCCCCAGGGCTTCCGGGAACGGGGCCAAACCCGCGGTCGCCGCATCCGACCTGCCGACGCTGGCCGAGTTCGGTGGCAGAACCAGCTCCAGCACGGGACTTAAGATGGCGCTCCTGGGAGCGCTGGTTCTGGTATTGGGTCTGGTGGTGTATCAGCAGTTGTGGCGCCTGCCGCTCCTGACGGGCGCGGCCTCAAACTCTTCGGCTGTACGGACCTCATCCAGGGCAGCAGAACCGCCCGCGGTAGCGGCGCCCGCTCCAGCCAGGCAGCCAGCTTCGGTGACCCGCGCGCCGGACAGCGTCGCCAAAACGCCCAGCCCAGTGGTGAAACCGTCGAAGGCGGCGCCGCCGACCGTCATCAGGCGCAACCTGCCGGAGCCCAGGCCGCCCTTGCCTTCCGCTCCTGTATTGCTCCAGATACCTCTTCCGGTCATGCCGCTTGCGGCGGCAGCGGAACCGGTAAGGCCGCCGCCGGTTGAGAAAGCGCCCGCGGCGGCTCCCGTGGCCGCCGCTCCCGAGCCCAAGCCCGCCAAAATTTCCCAGGTATCCCCGGGGGTGCTGATCTCCAGGGTTAATCCGCAGTATCCGCCGGCGGCGCGCGCCGCCCGCGTCCAGGGTGCGGTGGTGATGCACGCCGTTATCGGTACGGACGGGACGATCCAGCAGCTCCGGGTCATCAGCGGCAATCCGCTGCTGGTGAATGCGGCCATGGCGGCGGTCAAGCAGTGGCGCTACCGGCCTTACCTGCTCGGCGGCACACCGGTTGAGGGCGAGACCGACATCACCGTCAACTTCAAGGGCGAATAGCCGCAGCGCGGCTGCAATCGCTCCGATTCAATGCCAGTCAGGCCACGCGTTCTACTGCGCTTGCCGGTTCGCCATCGGGGAGTTTCAACTTGGTGTGGGCGGTGTTGCGTTCAGCGGGGATTCTTCCCAGTTCGCGGATGCGCTGGTGGAATTCCTCCGGACTCAAGTACTGGCCGGAGGTCGCTCCTGCCAGCCGCGAGATGTTCTCTTCCATTAGAGTGCCGCCGTAATCGTTAGCGCCTGCGTGCAGGCAGAGCTGCGCCACGCTACGATCCAGCTTGACCCACGAGACTTGAATGTTCCGAATGGAGCCGGCCAGCAGCAGCCGCGCCAGCGCATGGATCCTCAGGTGTTCCGCGAGCGTCGGCCCGGGCCGCGCGATGCCCTGCTGATAGAGCAGCGTGTTCTGGTGCACGAATCCCAAGGGCACGAACTCGGTGAAGCCTCCGGTTTCGCTCTGGATGTCGCGCAGCAGCCGCAACTGCGCCAGCCAGTGGTCCGGCGTTTCGATATGCCCGTACATGAGGGTGGATGTGGTGCGAATGCCGCACCGGTGCGCCGTGGTAATCACCTCGCGCCATTGCTCGCTGTGCAGCTTGTTGCGCGAGAGGACGAAGCGCACGTCGTCGTCCAGTATCTCAGCGGCGGTGCCGGGCAGCGTGTCCAGGCCGGCATCCTTGAGCATGAGCAGGTACTCGCGCACGGGCATGCCCGTCAGCTCCATGCCGTAGACGATCTCCATGGGCGAGAAGGCGTGGGTGTGCATGTCGGGAACGGCGGCTTTGACGGCGCGCAGGATGTCGCGGTAATAGAACTTCGAGAGGCCGTGCGGCAGTCCGCCTTGGATGCAGACCTCGGTGGCGCCGCCCTCCCGCGCCTCCAGCGTGCGCCGCCCGACTTCCTCCAGCGAGAGGAAATATGCGTCCGCCTCGCGCGGCCCACGGCTGAAGGCGCAGAACTTGCAACCCACGAAGCAGACGTTGGTGAAGTTGATGTTGCGATTCACCACGTAGGTGACCGTGTCGCCCACGAGCTGCTTGCGCAGGCGGTCGGCAGCGCACAGCACTCCCAGCAGGTCGTCGCCTTCGGCATGCGCCAGCAGGCGCTGCTGTTCCGGGGAAAGCGCGCCGCCATCCGCGGCTTCCAGCACCTTCTCGAGCGCCCCGCGCACGCTTGCACTGAGGCGTGGCTCCAACTCGTGCCAGTCCAGCTTGTGGAAGCTTTCCAGTTCTGCGGTGCTGAGTGGCCGTGTCATGGTCATCGGAAGAGATCGCGTGATTTCGGCCGGATGAGTTGGCGTGCGCTCCCGGGTCCAGCCTGGTAGTAGAGACCGCGGATGATGCACGCCGGGCTCCGCGAAAGCTTACCGCATGCCAGGCCGGCCATGCACGCCAACTCGTCGGCTACCGCCTCCAGGGACGCTCGCAGCCGGTATCCGTGCGAATCGCGCCGCTGGCGAAAGTCGCGGAAGGGCTTCATGCCGGCCACGCCGATCGCCGCTTCGCACAATCCTTCGCGCCAGGGCCGCCCGAAACTGTCGGTGATCAGCACCGGCACTGAGACGCCCAGCTTTTTCTTGACGGCGCGGTGGATCTGGCGGGCGGAGCGGTCAGGATCGGCGGGCAGCAGCGCCGCGCACCGGCCGCCATCCACGTTGGACACATCGACGCCGCTATTCGCGCACACCAACCCGTGCGACGTTTCCGTGATGATGACTCCGCGTTTGCGCCGCACCACGCGCCTGGCTTGCTCGATCGCCAACTGCACCACGCGCGCATCGAGCTTGTACCGCGCTGCCCAGCGGCGCGCCGCCGATGTGGGCCGCACCCGGTCGAGAACAACCATCTGCGCTTCCGACTTGGAAACGATCTTGTGCTTCACCACCAGTATATCTCCCGGCACGAGCTTCAGCCTCTGCCGCCGGAGGGCCGCCAGCATCGCGTCTGCAACCGAATCGCCGGGCAGAACTTCACCTATCCCGACAATCGGAATAGCCCGCAACTCCGTGGCTTCATCGCTACGCCGCGGCATCAGGAAACAGCGGCCTCCACCGTCAGCTCGCGGAGGAACTCCATCACCCACCGCGCCAGAGCCGTCTTGTCAGCTTCCGACTTCACCACAGTGCTGGCGTACCGCACTGCGATTCCCTCGACTCGTGTGCCGAATGCCGAGTCCCGCTCGTCGGCAATCAGCAGGTCGAGGAAATCCGCGTAGCCGCGGGCCACTCCGGCGATCGACACCAGCAGACCCTGCGTTTGCATCAGTTCGCCGGCAGGACCGGAAACCGCCGCGCCTCCAATGATCGGACTGATGGCCGCCACCGGCGCCTTGGTTTGCTTAAGCGCTTCTCGGATGCCCGCCACGGCCAGGATCGGTCCGATGCTGGTGATGGGATTGCTAGGCGCGATTACGACCGCCTCCGCCTGAGCGATTTCCTCCAGCACCCCCGGCGAAGGCCGCGCCCGCTCCGCGCCCTCGAACCGCACGCCGCGAACAGCCACCTGGTAGCGCTCGCGCACAAAGTACTCCTGAAAGCTCAACTCGCCATCAGTGGTTATCACACGCGTTTCGACGCGTTCATCGGACATCGGCAGGACGCGCGCTTCCACGCCGAGCGAGCGTGTGATCTCGGCGGTCGCTTCGCTGAGTGTCTTGTTCTTGGAAAGCAGTTCGGTCCGCCGCAGATGCGTCGCCAGGTCGCGATCCCCGAGTTGGAACCAGGCGGGCGCGCCCATCCTCCGCATGGCTTCCAGACACTGCAGGGTGTCGCCCTCGACGCCCCACCCGCGCTCCCGGCTCAATATTCCGGCCAGCGCGTAGGTGATCGAATCGAGGTCAGGGGAAACGTGCAGTCCCCACCAGGTAAGGTCGTCGCCGGTGTTGACGATCACAGTCAGATCGCGTGCGGGCAGCACTGCCGCCAGCCCCGCGACGAACTTCGCGCCGCCCGTTCCGCCGGTGAGCACGACGATCATGCAGCCCTCGCCAGCCCCTGCACGTCGGCGGCCGCGCGCAATCTGCCGGGCATCAAACCGCGCCGTGCCGCTACCGCAGGAACAAACTCCGGATACACACACAGCCGATGTCGCAACCGCTGGCCCGCGGCCTCGGTGCGGCGCTCGAGTTCGGCCAGGTGCGGCCACGGCGCTTCTGGGTTGATGAAGTCCGGCGTGAGCGGCGAAACCCCGCCCCAGTCGTTGATGCCGGCCGAGAGCAGCATGTCGTAGCCGGGCGACGACAAGTTCGGCGGCGCCTGTATGTTCATCTCGCGCAGCACAAGCCGCGCCACCGCAACCGTCCGCAGCATTTCGCCGCGCGAGGGCTCAGACCACGAAGCCATGGGGATCGCCAGCTTCACCCGGAAGTTCTGCACGATGACCTCTTGGATGTGGCCGTAGCGGCGATGCAAGTCGCGGATGGCCAGCAGCGTATCCACGCGGTCTTCCGGCGTCTCGCCGATGCCGATCAGCAACCCGGTGGTGAACGGGATCTCGTGCTCGCCCGCGTGTTCTACAGTCTGCAATCGCCGTGCCGGGACTTTGTCCGGTGCGCGGTCGTGGGCCGCTCCCGGACGCAACAGGGCACGGCCGGTCGTCTCCAGCATCAGCCCCAGGCTGGGGCACACCGCGCCCAGCCGCCGCACCCATTCCGCGCTCATCAGGCCGGGATTGGCGTGAGGCAAGAGCGAGGTTTCGCGCAACACTAGTTCGCACATGGCTTCGAGGTAGTGCAGCGTGGATTTGTATCCCAGCCGGCGCAGCGTGTCGCGCATCTCGGGGAATGCCAGCTCGGGCTTGTCACCCAGACTGAACAGGGCCTCGCGGCAGCCCAGCTTCTCGCCCGCTTTGGCCACCGCCAGCACTTCCTCGGGCGTCATGGTGTGCGCGCCCGCGTCCGAGGGATCGCGGCGGAAGATGCAGTAGCCGCAGTAATCGCGGCACAGGTTGGTCAGCGGCAAGAAGACTTTGCGCGAGTACGTGATGACGCCAGGGTGGAAACGCTCTTTAACAGCAACTGTGGCCGCCAGCAGCGCCGGCAGTTCTCCATCGGTCGCGCGGATGAGCCGGCAGGCCAGCTCACGTTCGACGGGCAGGCTGTCGCGGAGTTCGTCCCACAGCGATCCCGGATTACTTGGCCATTGGGTCATTGAGTCATTGAATCAATCTCGCAAGGATATATGAGACGGCGGCCGCGTGGGCTGGGCTGATTTTTTTCTCGTTATCGAGGAGTAGAATGCTTTCCCGTCCCTCGGCTGACCCCATGTACCCTTGCTCGTTCCACTACCACCGCGCAACATCGCTCGAGGAGGCCAGCTCCCTGATCTCCGGGCTCGGACCGGAGGCCAAGCTGCTCGCGGGAGGCCAGAGCCTTATCCCGCTGATGAAGCTGCGCTTCGCCAACCCCGCGCACCTGGTGGACTTGAATTTCATTCCCGGGACCTCTTACATCAGGCAGGAAGGCGACACGCTTCGATTCGGGCCGCTCACCCGCCACGCCGAGATCGAGCACTCTGACGTCGCTGCGAAGATCCCCATCGTGCACGACTGCGCCGCCGGCATTGGCGACGTGCAGGTCCGCAATCGCGGCACCATGGCGGGTTCTTTGGCAGAGGCCGATCCCTCCGGCGACTGGGCGCCGGTGCTGCTTACGCTCGATACGATGGTCCACTGCCTGGGTCCGAAGGGCCGGCGCGAGGTCGCACTCGCCGATTTCATCCAGGATGCTTACACCACGGTACTGGCGCACGATGAGTTGATCGGCGAGATCTCGGTGCGAGTCCCGCCCGCGAACAGCGGCGGCGCGTATCTGGCGTTCAAGCGCTGCGCGCCGGTGTACGCCTCCGCGGCCGTGGCGGTGCAGCTCACGCTGGATGATGGTGATTGCGGCGATGCACGCATTTGTCTGGCTGCCGTCGGGCTCACGCCCATTCGTGCCGCTGAAGCCGAAGCTGTGCTCCGCGGCAAGCCCATTAATCCTGAGACAATCGCCGCCGCCGCCGAGGCTGCCCGCGCCGCTGCCGATCCTCAGCCTGACATGCGCGGCTCGGCGGATTTCAAACGCCAGCTCGTCTTCGCACTCACCAAGCGCGCCCTCGGCCTCGCCGCGCGCCGCGCCCGCGGAGAGCGCGTGGAGGCCAGCCACATCTATGCCTGAGCCGCAGCCGGTCCGCATCAAGCTCAAGGTTAACGGCAAGCCGTGCGAGTTGGCGGTCGAGCCGCGCATGCTGCTGGTCGAAATGATCCGCGAGACGCTCGACCTGACCGGCACTCACGTGGGCTGCGATACCACCTACTGCGGCGCTTGCACGGTCCTGCTGAACGGGCTGCCGGTGAAGTCGTGCACGGTGCTGGCGGTGCAGGCCGACCAGGGCGAGGTGCTCACGGTCGAAGGTCTGGCGGCGAACGGCGAGCTCCACCCCATCCAGCAGGCCTTCATCGAGCAGCACGGGTTGCAGTGCGGCTATTGCACGCCGGGCATGCTGCTCGCGGCGTATCACCTGCTCGCCCACAACCCGCACCCGAGCGAGCGCGACATCCGCAAGGCCATCGCCGGGAACACCTGCCGCTGCACCGGATACCAGAACATCTTTCGCGCGATCGAATCCGCCGCCGAGCTGATGAGGAGATGAGCCGATGGCCATGAAATTCACCGGCGACTTCGTGGTGAACAAGAGCCGGGAAGAGGTGTATGCCTTCCTGACTAATCCCAGCCGGTTCGCGCCGCTGCTCCCGGAGTATCAGGGGATGACCGTCGAGGACCCGCGCAACTTCACGGTGAAGGTGAATGTGGGTGTCTCTTATATAAAAGGGACGGCGGAAGTGAAGCTGAGTCTCGACCAGGCGAACCCTTCCAGCTTCGCGCTCTATAAAGGGCAGGGAAAACTCCCCGGAGGCGGCGCGAGCGTTAGTGCAGGCTTCGATCTGGCCGAGGCCCCGGAGGGAACGAAAGTCTCGTGGACGGGGGAAGCACAGGTCTTCGGCAAGCTCACCTCATTGGCCGGCGGCCTGCTGGAGCCGCTCGCTAAGAAGAATATCCAGAAGCTGATCGACGGCCTGAAGGCCGCGCTGAGCTAACAATGTCCAACGACGTCACAGACGGCAAGCGTCCCTGGGTCGGCCAGCCTCTTCGCCGCAAGGAAGAGCGACGGCTGGTCACCGGGCGCGGCAAGTTCGTGGACGACTTCAAACCCGACCGCGGCCTCCACATGGGTCTGGTGCGCTCGCCCTACGCCCACGCGCGCATCGACCGCGTCGATGTCTCTGCCGCTCAGGCGCTGCCCGGCGTTGTCTGCACGCTGACTGGAGATGAACTGGCGAAGCTCTGCCAGCCATTCTTCCCTATCGGCCCCGACCCGTGTACCAAGATCGTCGATCTCCCCATGGCGCACCACAAGGCGCGCTACCAGGGCGAGCCGGTGGTTGCCATCGCGGCAGAGTCTGCCCGCATCGCCGAAGATGCTGCCGAGCTCGTAGAGGTGGACTACACGCCGCTCGATCCGGTGCTGGACGCCGAATCCGGCGCCGCCAGCCAGAGCCTCGTCCACGAAGGCTGCGGCACCAACCGCATCTGGCAGGGCGTCTGGGAATTCGGCGACGTGGAGCAGGCCTTCCGCGAGGCCGCACACGTGGTCCACATCGACCGCCTGCACTTTCACCGCTTCTCATCGACGCCGCTGGAGAACAACGCCATCATCGCCTGCTGGGATCTGAAAGACGACCACATCGATTTCATCTGCAACAATTCTTTTCCCACCATCGGCCTGCAGATGCTGGCGCCCGCCATTGGTGTGCACATGGACCAGATCCGCTGCCAGACCCACGACATCGGCGGCAGCTTCGGCATCAAGATCAACAACTATGTGTACATGGCCGTCGTGGCCGTGCTCTCGCGCAAGGCCGGCGGCCGTCCCGTCAAGTGGGTGGAGACGCGCTCCGACCACATGACCGCGAGCGCTCACGGCAACGAACGCACCTTCCGCGAGACGCGCGTGGCGCTCGACGCCGAGGGCGTAATCACCGCCATTGCCTCCCGCCACATCGACGACTGCGGCGCTTACCCCCGCTATGAGCCGCTCGGCTGCGTAATCTGGTCGCAGGTTTTTCCCGGCGTGTACCGCTTCAAGAACGTGCGCATCGACTTCTCGCAGGTCGTGACCAACAAGTGTCCGGTCGGACCCAACCGCGGATACTCGCGCATGCAGCACCTGTGGTTCCTGGAACGCGTGATCGATATCTGTGCGCACGAGCTCGGCATCCCCGCCGATGAGATGCGCCTGCGTAACTACATCCGCCCGGAGGAATTTCCCTACACCACGCCTAACGGCTGCGTGTACGACTCCGGCAATTACCCGGCGATGCTGGCGCTGGCGAAGAAGCTGGTCGATTACGACGGCTGGCGCGGCAAGCAGGCCATCGCGCGCGGGGATGGCCGCACCATCGGCATTGGCATCGGCACTACGCTCGATTCCGGCACTAACAATTTCGGCCAGTCGCGCATCGTCAATCCCAACGCGCCGTTCTCCGGCAACTCGCAGGCCGCGAACGCCAAGCTGGATATGTACGGCGAGATCGTCATTGCCGTCGGCTCGGTGCCGCAGGGACAGGGGCACGAGACCGTGGTCTCGCAGGTGGTGGCCGACATCCTGAACGTTCACCCCGACATGGTCAGCGTGCGCGTGGGCTTCGATACCGACCGCAACGTGCACACCGGCTTCACCGGCACCTACGCCAGCCAGTTCGCGGTGTCGGGCTTGTCGGCGGTCAACGGCGCAACCCAGAAGCTGAAGGCGGAGATCCTGCGCCTGGCGGCTTTCGCGCTCGAGGCCAAGCAGGAAGATCTGGAATTCGGCGTTGGGCAGCAGGGGCCGGAAGTGCGCGTCCGCGGCACCGAGAAGGCGATCCCGTTCATGGGCCTCGCGAACATCGCCAACGTCAATAGCGCCATCCTGCCCGAGGATCTCTACGACATCACGCTGAACTGCCGCTACACCTGGCGCGCGCCCTTCAAGCTGCCTGATGTCCAGCGCAAATTCGGCAACCTGACGCTCACCTACTCGGCGCAACTGCACATCGCCGTGATCGAGATCGACCGCGACACCTTCGATCCCGTGATCCTTGACTACGTGGCCGTTGACGACTGCGGCCGCGTGATCAACCCGCTGATCGTCGAAGGCCAGGTGCACGGCGCGACTGCGCACGGCATCGGCGCGGCGCTGATGGAGACTTGCAAGTACGACGACGCCGGCAACCTGCTCACCGGCACCTTCAGCGATTACACGCCGATCACCGCCGTCAACATGCCGCGCATCAAGTACGGCCACATCGAGACGCCATCGCCCCACAGCTACAGCGGCGCCAAGGGCATGGGCGAAGGCGGCGCGGCGCCGGTGCACGCCATCTCCGCTGCGCTCCAGGACGCGCTGTTTGACAAGGGGATCATCATCGACAATTCATACAACAACGCGGACAGCATCTTCCGCGCGATGCAGCCGACCAGCGGCAAACCGGCGAATGTGACGGTCGAGCGCCGCGCCAATGCGGCCAGGTGAGAACGTCTTGCCGATGACCCGCATCTGCATCATCGGCTGTGGCGCCATCGGCAGCCTGTACGCCGCGCACCTGGCGCGCATCGCTGAGGTGTGGGCGCTCGTGCGCCGCGCGGATCATGCCCGCGCCCTAAACGAGCACGGTCTGCGCGTCAGCGGCACCCACAGCTTCACTGCGCAGCTTCATGCTGAAACGGACTGGGGCCGCCTGCCCGAGTTCGATCTGGGCATCGTATGTACCAAGGCCACGCAAACTGCGGAAGCCTTCGCGCCCGTCGCACGTCTCTGCGACGGCGGCGCGGTGATCTCGGCGCAGAACGGCCTGGGCAGCGAGGAGATCCTCGCCCAGCACACGCGCGGATACGTCCTCCGCGCCACCACGTTTATGAGCGGCACCCGCCACAGCGACACGCACGTGCAGTACGAACTCGACACTGCTACCTGGCTCGGCCCGTTCGAGCCCACGCAGACGCCCATGGACGTGGTGCGCCGCGCCGCGGATCTCATCGTCGCCGGCGGCCTCAAGGCCGAGGCGCTCGCCGACGCGCGCCCCGCGCAGTGGTCCAAGCTTATCTTCAATGCTTCGGTGAACGCCGTAGCCGCGCTCACCGAGCTGCCGCACTGCCGCGAATTCGCCGAGCAGAAGAGTGCTTCCGACCTCGGCCACCTGATGCGTGCTTTGATCGACGAGGGCAAGCGCGTGGCCGCGGCCGCCGGAGTCGAGATGCACGAAGACCCGTGGGAGATGAACCGCATCGGCTGCCAGACCGACCATCCGCCTTCGATGCTGTACGATATTCGTCACCGGCTCCCTACGGAGATAGACTTTCTCTGCGGTGCGATCGCCCGCGAGGCCGAGCGCACCGGCGTTCCGGCGCCGCTGCACACGGCCCTGTGCCGCTTGATCAAGGGCAAGGAATTTTCCTGGAAAGCGCACCGCGCTGACAACTGACTACTGGTAACTAAAATGCCGTACCCCATCGACACCGCCAAGCTCGCCCGCGTCCGCGCCGCGATGAAGGATCAGGGCCTGACCGCGCTGGTCTGCCGCGCGCCCGACAACATCGTCTATCTCTCGAATTACTGGTGCATGAAGGGCTACGACGCGGTCGTCTTCCCGGCCGAGGGCGAGCCCACACTGTGCGTGATCGAGCCACAACGGGCCGATGCCGAACGCACGGCCTGGACGAAGGACATCCGCCTGTTCAAAGGCTACGACGAGCGTGATCCGCGCCCACCGCAGATGCGCTGCCTCGACTTAGCACTGGGGGTGCTCCGAGAGCGCGGCCTCACCGACAAGATCGGCATCGAGCTGGGCATGGGCACGCAGTCCTGTGACCGCATGGTCGGCGAGCCCACGACGTTCACGCAGGGATACTTCGACGCCTTCAAGCCCGTCGCCGGGCAGGTGGCAGATGCGACGCCGCTGCTGGCCGAAGCCCGCGCCATCAAGACCGCGCAGGAAATCGAGCGCATGCGTCTGGCCAACGAGCTGGCCGCGCTGGGGCTGGAGTTCATCAGCGAGCGCATCCGTCCCTGCATGAAGGAAAGCGACGTGGCGGCGATGTTCGAAGGCTTCGTCCACGCCCGCGGCATCGGCTACGAAGGCAAGGTGGAGATGGCGCGCGCCTTCACGCTGGTCTGGTCGGGCAAGGGGATTGCGACTTTTACCTCCACTGGCGACCGCCCCGTCCAGGAGCACGAGCCCACGCTGTTTGAGATATGGATCTGCGTTGACGGCTACTGGAACGATCTGACCAAGAACATCTGCCCGGGCGAGCTCACGAAGGAGTACCACCAGCTCCTCGATCTGCTGCTCAAAGTTTTCAACGAGGCGGCGAGCTTCGCCCGCGACGGCGCGCCGCTTCCGGAACTCGACCGCCTCATCCGGCAGCGCATCGCCGAAGGTGGATACCCGGGACAGCCGTCGCATCCCGTCTGTCACGGCGTAGGGGCGCGCGCCCACGAGCCGCCCTACGCGCACCAGGCGGGCACCGGCAACATCCGCAAAAATATGGTCTTGGCCATCGAGCCGGGCATTTACTGGCCGGGCGGCGGCGGCCTGCGCCTGGAGGACAACTTCCTCATCACCGAAACCGGCAACGAGAAGCTGTGCTCCTTCCCCGACGACTTCCGCCTGGTCACGGCGAGCGCGCGAGGACGCGCCTGATGGCTGTTCCGGCGCACGGGATCCGTCCCGAGCTCGCGGACCGCATTCTCGCCGAAGTGCGCGAGGACGAGATCGTCGCGATGGGCTGCGATGTCGTCAACATCCCCAGCGCTACGGGTGAAGAGCTGCGTATGGCCGAGTACATGCGCGCGGCCTTCGAGCAGATGGGGCTCGCGGTCACCTGGCAGGTGGTGGAGGAGGGCCGGCCCAACGTGATCGCGCGCTGGCAAGGCGCGGGCTGCGGCCGCACGCTGATGTTCAACGGCCACATGGACACGTCGAACACCGGCCGCGAGCCGTTCCTCAACGGCATCGGCTACAAGCCGCACGCGGTGGTGAAGGACGGCTTCATCTACGGCCTCGGGATCTACAACATGAAAGGCGCGCTGGTGTGCTACACGCAGGCGGTGAAGGCGCTGCAGCGAGCGGGCGTGCGCCTCGAAGGCAGCGTAATGATCGCCGCCGTTGTCGGCGAGATTGAGAAGACCGAATGGGGCGAGTACACCGGCCGGCAGTATCGCGGATACGGCGTCGGCACGCGCCACCTGGTCACCCAGGGCGGGCTGCCCGACATGTGCATCCTCGGCGAGCCTACGGACATGAAGCTGGTGCTGGCGCATGCCGGGTCGCTCTGGGCACGGATCTCAACCAAAGGCATCTACGTCCACACCGCATTTGCGGAGGGCCGCGCGGAGCAGAACGCGTTGAATCGCATGCATGACGTCATGCAGGAAGTGCTGTGCTGGTCCGCCGAGTGGAGCAAGAAAGCAGCCTGGGCCGGACACGAGGGCGTGGTGAATCTCGGATGCCTGCGCGCCGGCGATCCCTGGCGAGCCAGCCGCACGCCGCCCACCGCGGACTTATTTCTCGATGTTCGCGTGCCGCCCACGATGGAGATGGCTGACGCACGCGCAGAGCTTGATGCGCTGGTGCAACGCCTGAAGAAACAGTTCCCTGACTACGGTATCGAATACGAGATCATGGTTTCGGCTCCCGGTGCGACCATCCGCGAGGATCACGAGATGGTGCGGGCGATCGAGGCCACTCACGCTCGCGTCATGGGTGCGCCGCCCCAGCGCGACACCGTGCTGTGGTGCTCGGATGCGTCAACGCTCTCGCGCCACGGCGTGCCCACGGTGAATTACGGTCCTTCGAGCGGCCCGCGCGACGAACAGGGAGAGAAGGTCGCGATCAAGACGCTGGTGGACATCACCAAGATCTACGCTATGACCGCGGCTGAGCTGTGCGGAGCGTACGCGGCGGATTTGAGATGACTCCCAGCGAACACGAGATCCAGCGCCGCTACCGCAACCTGTGCGCCGCCATGGCCGCCGGGAACGTTGACGCGCTCTTGGTTTGCGGCAACCAGTACGCAGGCTTCGAAGGTGCGGTGCGCTACGTCTCCGGCTTCGAGATCGTCCATCGGTACGCCTATGTCCTGCTGCCGATGGAAGACGATCCCACGCTGCTGTTCCCGCGCGAAGCCCGCTGGATCGGCGACAAGAAGAAGCCCTGGGTGCGGGAGCACGTCTGGGCCGAGGTCCCCGGCAGTTGGCTGCGCGAGCAGGCACGCGCGCGGCGCTGGAAGCGGCTCGCTGTCTATGGCCTGGACTTCATCATGGCGGTGCGTGACTTCCGCGAGCTGGAAGGCGCGGTTGAGTTGGTCCCGTTCGATTTCGAGTTCGACATGGCGCGCGCGGTGAAGAGCGAGGAAGAGCTGGCCGAGATCCGCGACAGCATGGATATCATCCTCGACGGCTTCTGGGCGATGGTGGAGAGCTACCGCCCGGGGTGCACCGAGGCGGAGATCATGGCGCCCGCGGTGGAGCGCTTTTTCGCGCGCGGCGCCGGGCCGCGCATGATGAACATTGTGCTCTCCGGAGCGCACGGTGAGGCCGAGGCACACTTCAAGGTGCCTGGCCGCCGTGTGGTCGCTCCCGACGACCTCATGCTCTACTCGCTGGAGATCACCGGCGCGGAAGGCTACTGGGTGGAGTTCTCTCGCGCGCTGATTCAGGGCAGGCCGAGCCCGCGGACGGAAGCGATGAAGCACGCCTATCCTGAGGCGCTCGAAGCCGCGCGCAAGCTGATGCGCGATGGCGAGCTGGCCTCGGCTGTGCACCGGGCCGTCGCCGAAACGTTCGCGCGCCATGGCTTTGCGCTCGGCCATCTGTCGGGCCACTCCATCGGCTTGACCATGCTCGAGCATCCCGCAATCGGCGCGAACACCGATGTCGTCCTGCGCGAGAACATGGTGCTGTCGCTGCACCCGCAGGTGGTGGATCGCGATGGCCAGGTCTGCCTCTACGCGCAGGACACCTACCGCGTCGGGAAGACCGAGGGCGAGAATCTGTGCGATGTGCCGTGGCGGTTTTTTGATGGCAGCGAAAGGAAAGCAGCCAGCACTCAGCAATCAGCACTCAGGTAGTGCGCCGAGGACTGATTGCTGACTGCTGAGTGCTCTATGAGAATTTGCATCATCGGCTGCGGCGCGGTTGGCAGCATCTTCACGGCGCACCTGGCGCGGCTGGAGGACGTAGAAGTCTGGGCCTACGACGTGAACCGCGAGCACGTGGATGCCATCAACCGCGACGGCGTGCGGATTTCGGGCGCGGCGGAGTTTACCGCGCGCCTCAACGCTGCGAGCGATCCTGCGCAGATTCCGCGTTGCGACTATGGCATTGTCGCCACCAAGGCCATCCACACGCGACGGGCGATTGAGCAAGCGGCACGCATCTTTGACGACCGCAGCGTCGTCTGCTCGGTGCAGAACGGCGTCGGCAACGAGGAGATTATCGCGGAGCACGTGAAGTACGTGATCCGCGGCACCACATTTCCCGCCGGACATCTCATCTCCGCCGGCCACGTCGGCTACGACATCAAAGGCGACACCTGGATCGGTCCGTTCGAGCCGACGCACACCCCCATGGAGATGGTCGAAGAACTGGCGGGCACACTCACCCGTTCCGGTATGCACACTATCGCGCTGCCTGATGCTCGCGGCGCCCAGTGGACCAAGCTCATCTTCAACGCCGCCACCAATCCCGTGGGCGCGCTCACCCGTCTCGATCACGGCTCGGCCACTCGTTTCGAGCCCACGGGCGAGCTGTTTAAGGCGCTGATTGAAGAGGGCAAGTGCGTGGCGCGGGCGCTCGGCATCGAGATGCACGGCGATCCGTGGGAGCTGGTGATGAAGGGCGCGAGCGCTCCGGGCGGGCACAAGTCGAGCATGCTCCAGGATGTGGAGGCCGGCCGGCTGACGGAAGTGGACTTCATGAACGGCGCCATCGTCCACTGGGGCGAGAAGGCTGGCGTGCCCACGCCGCTCAACCGCATGATGTGGGCGCTGGTCAAGGGACTCGAGCATTCGTGGACAAAACCTTGAGCGCACCCGTCCCCTTCCGCATCGGCGTGCTGCAGCTCTCGATGGAGCCGCTGGAGCAGACTGTCCGCATGGCGCGGGCCTGCGACGCCGCCGGGTTCGACATCTTCTGGCTCGCCGAAGCGTATCCCTGGTGGCGCAAGCACGCGATGGAAGCGCGCTCGTCCACGGCCATCACTGCCATCCTCGCGCGCGAGACCCGGCGCATCGCCATCGGCTGGGGCATCATCTCGCCGTACACACGCCATCCGGTGCAGATTGCCATGGAAGCCCGCGTGCTGCAGGAGGCCGCTGGCGACGGTCGCTTCATCCTCGGGCTGGGCGCATCGAAAATTTTCATGAAGGAGATTGGCGAGGGCGAAAAAGGCAAGGAGGTCGGCCCCGCGGTGGTGATGCGCGAGGCGATGGAGATCGTTAAAGCAATGCTCGCGGGCGGTGCGGTCGAGTATCGCGGCCGCGCCTTCGAGGCGCACGCTCCCGCGCTCAAGGACGAAGCTCGCGTTCCGCGGACGGCGGTTCCTATGTACATCGCCGCCACCGGGCCTGTGCTGCAGAAGATGGCGGGCGAGATCTCCGACGGCCTGCTCACTGCTTCCATCACCACGCCCGAGTTTGTGAAGTATTCCCGAAAGAACATGGAGGAAGGTGCGCGCAAGGCGGGACGTGATCCTGTTTCGCTCGATCTCGGGTCGGTGATTGTCGGCTCCATCCACCGCGATTCGCGTCAGGGCAAAGACGGCGCGCGCGAGATGGCGGCCATGTACCTGGCGAACAAGGTGCAGAACATTCGCGGCTCAGCCGACGTGCTGCTGCAGTGCGCCGGCCTGACGTTCGAGGAGCTTCAGCCCATCGCCGACACCATGGAGCGCGGCGGCCGCAAAGCCGCAGCCCGAGCCGTGACGGACGAGATTCTCGAAAAAGTCCACGCTATCGCCGGCACGCCGGACGAGTGCGTCGCGCGCATCGAGGAATACCGCGCCGCCGGCTGCACCAACATCATGCTGGAGATCTGGGGCGAGGATCGCGAGCAACAGGCGCGGCTGTTCGGAGAGGCCGTGCTGCCGAAATTCAGTGGTAAGTGAAAAGTGGGAAGTGGCAAGTGGCAGGAGCCGGCTCAGCACCTCCGACTTCCCACTTATCACTTTTCACTTTCCACTTTCCCATACGCCTCTTCCCACGAGATCACCGGGTTGCGCAGCACGCCGATCTTCTCGATCTCGCACTCCATCACATCGCCCGGCTTAAGATACAAGGCTTTGGGATCGCCGCTGAACGCGGCCACGCCACTGATGGTGCCGGTCGAGAGCACGTCGCCCGCGCTGTAACCCATCGGCGAATAGTGAGCGAGAATCTCCGGGATGGTCACCGACATCTTGCTGGAATGCGAACGCTGGCGGGGTTCGCCATTGACGCGCAGCTCCATGGCCAGGTTATGCGGGTCAGGAATCTCGTCGGCAGTCACGATCCATGGCCCCAACGGGCAGAAGGTGTCGATGCCCTTGCAGAAGCTGAACACGCCCGACTTCATCTCCTGGCGCTGGATGTCGCGCGCGGTGATGTCATTGAAGATCACGTACCCGCCGATGTAATCCGCGGCTTCCTCGGGGCTGAAGTGCTTTCCCGGCTTCTTGATCACGACGGCCAACTCCAGCTCGTAGTCGAGTTCCTGCGTCAGATGGCTGGGATAGATGACGGGTTCGCCGTCGCCGATGATGGCGTCCACGTTTTGGAAGAAGACGATCCACGGCAGCACAGGATGGGAGAAGCCGGCTTTCTGGGCTTCGGCATGGTGTTCGCGGAAGTTGCCGGCCGTGTGGAAGAACTTCTTGGGGATGATCGGCGCCTTGAGCGTAACCGCCTCACGTGCGAAGAAGACGGGTTCGCCCGCCGGCCCCGTGAGCGGCGGCGGCTCCTCCAGCACATAGCGCAATGCTGCTCGTGCCATGCCCAGGCTGCGATCGCCGCCGGCGAAGAAGGCCCGCATGTCGGCCGGCGCCAGCGCGCCGGCTAGCTGGCGGTACGCCGTCTCGTTTTCCACCTCGCGCAAGTAGAGGGCGCAAGCGGCAGCGAGATCGACGATCTTCTCGTCGCTGGCCAGCGCTCCCACGCGCAGGCGCTGGCTGTCATCCTGGAAGGTGACCAGTCGCATGGATCGGCTTCCGAGTCCAACCGCGTTCGGCGGTCTCGCCGCAGGATATTAGCGGGAAGGCGCGGCCATGTCCAACCGCATACTCGGGGTTGTGGAGCAAAGGAATGCCGCCGCCGGAACAGCAGCGGCGCTAATGCAGGCTAGAAGTAAAGCGGTTCACTTTCAGCCGCAAAATCGTATTGGTCGATTACCGCCGCCACGCCCGTCTTGCCGCCATTGATGGTGCCCACTACCCGCACCACCTTACCCTTACATCGCACCCGAATGCTGTCCGTGAGGGTGATCTCGGCGGGTAGCGTGAGGATCAGTTCGACCGGAGTGCCCTCCGCCAGCTTGCCGTCCAGATAAAAGAAGGCGCCGCGTGCGCTGACGTCCCGGGTGAGCGAAGATTCTTCCTGGACTCCACCGTGCATTGACTTCACTACAACAGGTAAGCGCAGCGGAAAACGCTGCTCTCCCCGGCGCTCTGCTTGAGCTTGTGCCATGACCTCTCCGCGTGTGGTAGTAGGTGCCGGAAAGCAGCCTGTAGTGGTCCCGTTGAAGAGAGCCTCCAAGGTTTACAGTTCCGGGACAGTGCAACCAGAGTGCCAACCGAGAAGACGGAGCGAATCGGGCCCTCGCGGCTGTAACTGCTTATAGCATCGATGTTTATGCCTCTCGCATGAATGCGCTCTCGGGACCGGCGAGCGAAAAACTTTGCCATTTTTGTGAAGGATGCCCAACCGCATGCGGGGGAAACCAAGGACTCGAGAAGGCCCACGGTAAAGCGTCGCTCCCACCGTCCGGGGAGAAAATCTTGGTGGGGGAGATCGCCGCACTCAGGACCCCAGGTGGACGGCCTAAACCAGCGATTCCGAAAAACGGGCCGCACCCGCGAACCCAAGAATCCCAAGTGTCCGCTGCCCCGCTTTTTCCCGCATGAGCTTGCGCGGTCTCCGAAGCGTAGGCACGGACCGAAGGGCTGGCCTTAGCCGGGTTGATTCGGCGCCGTCCACCCTGGGAACCCAAGTCTCGGCTGATGGTGCTGTTCAGCAATTGCGGTGCCAGCTAGCCCTGCTGGGCCGGCATATGGATGACCCAGCATTTTCAATCGCTTTGCTGGATCCATAGCACCGTCGGCGGCGCGCCCGCCTGCGGCTGGTGCAAGCGGTTGCAGAACCGTTGCACGATTAGTGCGACCGAACCCAGGTGAAGGTGCGGTCCAAAAGGTAGTTGCAGAGCGTCCGGTGAATCGGCCGTGCCATGCTTCGTTCTTGACCAGGCAAGGGTTCCAGAGCACAATGCTCGGTTTTCAATAGATAACAGCACGTAATACGGAGAAACGATGATGAAATACGGAAGCGCTCTGATCGCCGTGGTGGCCCTGGTGTGTGCGTCGTATGCCCAGACTTTCCGCGGTGGCGTCGAGGGAACGGTCACCGACAGCAGCGGGGCGGCGATCGCGCAGGCACAGGTGACCGCCAAGAGCTCCGACACCGGACTGGCCCGCAGCACCCAGACCGATGACCAGGGGTTCTACTTCATCACCGAGCTGCCCCTGGGCGACTACACAGTGACGACAAGCAAAGGTGGCTTCCGCACCGCGACCGTGCAGGGCATCCGCGTCGGGGTTTCCGCCCGCGAGCGTGTGAACGTGCAACTCCGCCCGGGTGAGGTCAAAGAGACCGTGGTGGTGAACGAGGAGGTGCCGCTCGTCGAAACCAGCGTGGACAACCTGGGCGGCACGCTGGAAGCCAAGCAGGTGGAGCAGTTGCCGGTGAACGGGCGCGACTTCTCCAAGCTACTGACCATGGTGCCCGGCTCGACGGCCGATCCCGGCGCGGTCTCCGAATCGCCGGGGTCGTTCGGGCTGTTCAGCATGAACGGCAACCGCGGCCGCTCCAACAACTACCTGCTGGACGGCACCGATATGAACGACGGCTACCGCAATGATCCCGCCGTCAATGAAGGCGGGGTGTTCGGCGTGCCCGCTACCATCCTCCCGCTAGATGCGGTGGCCGAGTTCGGAATTCTTTCCGGGACGGAAGCCGAGTATGGCCGCAACTCGGGCGCGATCGTCAACATTGTTACCAAGTCGGGCACCAACCACATCCATGGTTCCGGCTTCGAGTACTTCCGCAACAATCACCTCGACGCCCGCAACTACTTCAACACCACCGACCAGCCACAGGACTTGTTTCTTAATAACCAGTTTGGTGGTGCGGTTGGCGGGCCGATCATCAAGGACCGTACCTTCTTCTTTGCATCCTATGAGGGCCAGCGCGAGCGTGTCGGCATTCCAAACCAGATCACCGTACCCACCCAGGCGCTGATCAATGCCCAGGAGGTTACGATCAATCCGGTCATTGCCAAGCTGCTTGCCCGGAATCCGTGGGGTGTGCCGCTGCCGGCGGGCGATCCAGAAAATCCTGCTGTCGCCACCGTTCAGGCCACCAATAATGCCTTCAACAGCCTGGACAGCGTCATTGGGAAAATCGACCACCACGTCGGAGAAAAAGACTTACTTACGGGGCGCTACTTCTTCGGCGATAGCGCCCAGAACTTTCCGCTCGGATTACAGCAGGGAGCTGTCGGTCCTGGTTTCAATACCATTGTTCCTACTCGAGTGCAGGTGGTGTCGCTTTCATACACGCACGTGATCTCCAGCGATCTGCTGATGGAATTCCGCGGCGGCTGGAACCGCTTCTTCGAGACCTTCGCTCCGCAGGACGCCTCCTTCAGTCCCGCCAGCATCGGACTGATCAGCGTCAACAACAGCGACCCGCTGTTCGGAGGATTGCCGCAGTTCAGTTTTCCGGGCACCGGCATCAGTTCGCTTGGGAACGGCGGCAGCCAGCCGCGCGGCCGCATAGACAGCAACTGGCAGTACTTCACCAACCTTTCCTACACCAAAGGCAAGCACAATTTCAAAACCGGCATCGAGTTTCGCCGCACCTCGATCAATGGATTCCAGGACACGCATTTCCGCGGCGCGCTCAGCTTCGACACCCTGGCTGATTTCCTGACCGGCACGGTTGACGGCGGCAACGAATCAGCGGGCGATACCCACCGCGTCACCCACCAGAACAACTACGGCCTCTACTTCCAGGACAACTTCCGGCTGACTCGCAGGCTCACCGTCAATTACGGCTTGCGCTGGGATTATTTCGGGGTGATCCACGAAGAGCACGACCGCTTCAGTATTTTCGACCCGACGACGCAAAGCCTCGTGCAGGTGGGCAGCCCCGGGCTGCCTGGGCTCTATCCCAAGGACTTGAACAACTTCTCGCCGCGGGCAAGTTTTGCCTACGACCTAACCGGCGATGGCAAGACCGTCGTGCGCGCTGGCGCCGGAATCTACTACGATGCCTTCTCACAGGATTTTTTCCTCGGGCAGGCGCCGTATAACTGCACGTTCTGTCCGGGAGCTGCCTATAACGCCATCGGCCCGTCGGTCATCAACATCAACGGGTCTCCGGCGGCCTCCACCGGCGGTGTAATCACCGCCGGGGTGCCCGTGTTTCTACCCACAATCGGAGTTCCAACCGGATTTAACCCGGCTAGTGACGTCTTCAGCGTGGACCAGCGTCTGCGTACGCCCTACGTCTATGAGTACAACCTGAACGTGCAGCGTCAACTGACCGGGCCCATGGCGCTGCAGGTTGGATATGTCGGCTCAGCCGGACGCAAGCTGTTCCGCTATCTCGACATTAACCAGGTTAATCCCGCGACCGGTCTTGTCCCTTATCCCGCTTTCGGCTACATCAACCAGTTCCAGTCTTCGGCATCTTCCAGCTACAACTCGCTGCAAGCAGTGCTGACGATGAAGAGCTGGCACGGCCTGACCTCGACCGTGAACTACACCTGGTCGCATTCCATCGACAACGCCAGCGACGGGCTGGATTTCGTGCCCCAGGCATCGCAGCCGGACAACAGCTATCGCCCGGACCTCGAACGGGGCAATTCCAATTTCGACGTGCGCAATCGTTTGAGCTGGAACTACCACTATGAGGTTCCGACACTAGGTTCCTGGACGCCCAAGCTCACCAAGGGCTGGTCGCTGGATGGAGTGCTCACTCTAGCCAGTGGCGCGCCCTACGATCCGACCTATTATTTTGAGGGTGACTTCAACGGCAGCGGCGAGGGCTTTGGCCGGCTGGACCTGGTCGGGAATCCTTACGCGGGCACCTCGATGCCGGGGAACATCCTCAACCTGCAGGCGTTCCAGGTGCCCTGCACCTGGGATGCGGGGACCGGCGCCTGCGTGCCCGGTACTCAGCACTTCGGGAACGTCGGGCGGAACGCGTTCACCGGACCACACTACCGCGACTTCGATTTCTCGCTGGCCAAGAACACGCCGCTGGGTGAACGTGTCACCATGCAGGTGCGGGCGGATTTCTTCAACATCTTCAACCACCCGAATTTCTCGAACCCGGAGTTGCCTTGCTACTGTGTGGACGCGCTGAACGGGTTGAACCCCGACGCCAACGGCCATCCCCAGGGCAATCTGGCGATTACCGCCACGCCGGATGTCGGCTCGGGTAATCCCTTTCTGGGTGGCGGCGGACCGCGTGACATCCAGCTCGGGTTGCGCTTCTCGTTCTGACGGATTGCTACGCGCCCTCGGGCTCTGAGGCCAGCGGAGCGGCGACCGGTTCATCGCAGGGACGGGCGAACAGCGCCGCCAGCAGTCCGCACGCCGCGGCGAACGACAACCACAATCCCGGGACCGCGCGATTTCCGGTCGCGTGGATCAGGTACGTGCAAATCGCCGGGGTAAAGCCGCCGAAGACGGCGGTGGCCAGGCTGTAGGCGAGCGAGAATCCGGTGGTGCGCACTTTCGCCGGCATGATTTCCGTCAGAAAAACCACCATCGCGCCGTTGTAGCTGCCGTAGACGAACGACAGCCAGAGTTCGACCGTCAGCAGCCGCGAGAACGACGGCGCGCCCACCAGCCACGACATCGCCGGATACGCCGAGGCGAGCGCCATCACTGTACACGCCAGTAGCAGCGGCCGCCGCCCAATGCGGTCCGAGAGCGCTCCCATCACCGGCAGCCACAACAGGTTTGAAGCGCCCACGCAGAGGGTCACGATGAGGTTGTGTATGCTGGCCAGATGCAACACTGTGCTGCCGAAGGTCGGAGTGTAGGCCGTGATTAGGTAAAACGAGACCGTGGTCATCGTGGTCAGCAAGGTTCCAATCGCTACCACCCGCCAGTTTTCGGCCAGCGAGCGCAGAACCTCGCTGGTGCTGGGACGTACCTTGCGCGCCAGGAATGCGCCGGTCTCCTGCAGTGAACCGCGCAGCACGAACAGCACCGGGATGATGAGGCAGCCAATCAGCAGCGGCAATCGCCATCCCCACGCTGCCATCTGCTCGGTCGAAAGTCTGGTGTTGAGGACCACTCCTAGCAATGCCGCGAACATCACCGCCACCTGCTGGCTCCCCGATTGCCAGCTCACGTAGAAGCCCTTGTGTCCCGGGGTCGCGATCTCGGACAAGTAGACGGACACGCTGCCCAGCTCGGCGCCAGCCGAAAAGCCCTGAAGCAGGCGTCCGCAGACAACCAGCAGCGGCGCGACAATGCCGATGGTCTTGTATCCGGGCACGCACGCGATGGAGAGGATGCCCACGGCCATCAACGCCAGCGTTAGCAGCAGGCCGGCGCGACGGCCGTGGTGATCGGTGTAAGCGCCAAGCACGATCGCGCCCAGCGGACGCATCAGGAATCCCGCGCCAAACGTCATCAGCGACAGCATCAGCGACGCGAACTCGCTTCCCGCAGGAAAGAAGGTGCGGGCTATCGCCGAGGCGTAGTAGCCGAACACCATGAAGTCGTACATCTCCAGGAAATTGCCGCTGGAGACGCGCACGACCGACCAGATTCTTGATTTTCGTTCCGAGCGCGCGAGCACGCCCCACCCCCGAGAGATTGTACGCCTGGGGGCGTTGCT
Source organism: Terriglobales bacterium (assembly GCA_052145015.1). Taxonomy (GTDB): domain Bacteria; phylum Acidobacteriota; class Terriglobia; order Terriglobales; family Acidobacteriaceae; genus JAHFUA01. The sequence goes on along the minus strand of JBKQPN010000033.1, from coordinate 21,200 downwards.
GCCAGCCAGCAGTAACAGCTAGAGAACCAGCTTTATCCCGGCGGCGGTAGCGGCGGCTCGCAGATCTTCGTCCAGCGTAGCCAACGGCACGCCTCGTCTAAGAGTCAGCTCCAGATACGCAGCGTCGTAGGCGGTTAGGTTCCGCTGCCGTGCCGCTGAAAGGATCTGATCGAAGACCTGCGTAACTCTTGGAGGTTCAACGACGATGGGAAACGCGGCCATCCGTGTGAGCAAGCTCGTGGTTTGCGCAAGCGTGATGCGCTTTCTGCGCTCCGCGCTGAGCAGGGCGTTGGAAAGCTCGAACGGCCATATGGCTGGCACCAGGACTTCTGCCGCCTTCACGACCAGATCCAGCACCCGCTCGGTGAACGGTGTGGTCTCGTCTTCGAAGCACCAGGCCACCGCAACCGAAGCATCGAGAACCAGACGTTTAGTGACGGCGTCCCTCATTGATCAATTGCCGAAGCTTGATTCCACCGAGTGTCATCGATTTTCGCAGCGCACGAATCTCCTTCGCCGCTTGCCGAGGGTGTCGAGGCTGGAGCGCGTCGGGAGGAACCAATCGCGCAACGGGAACGCCTCGTCGGGTGATTTGGATGGTTTCGCCCTGCGAAGCTCTCTCCAACAATTCATTCAAGTGAGTCTTGGCATCGAATGCGCCCACCGAGTCCATACACCTCTCCCTTTTTTAGCCAACTAGTCTATCAACTAGTTGGACAGGCTGCAAGAAAGAGACGCAGCCTGCTGCGTCTCTACCGATGTCGGAAACGGTGCTCAGGCGGAGGTAACGACCCGCGAGGCTTGCCGGCCGGGCCCTTCAATGCCGTACTGCCGAGTCTTGTACAGCAGGGCCTTGTAGCTGATGTTCAGGATGCGGGCGGCTTCCTTGCGGTTCCAATTCGTCTGTTCCAGGGTGCGGGCGATGGCTTCGGCTTCGGCCTCGTCCTTGAGGCCACGCACCAGCGACTTCAATCCGCCCGGGTGCGCCTCCTGCGCTTTGGGGGCGCTGTCGGCCGGCGCGGCCTCGGGTTGGAGTTCGCGGGAGACTTGTGCCTCATCGCCCAGGATGAGATAGCGCTTCACGAAGTTCTCCAGTTCGCGCACGTTGCCTGGCCAGTTGTGCTTCAGGCAAGACTCCAGCAGCGTGGGGGAGAAGGGGAGGGGTGGGCGCCCGTAGCGCTCGGCGACGCGGGTCATGAAGTGCTTGAGCAACAGGGGCACTTCCTCCTTGCGCTCGCGCAACGGGGGAATCTGCAGCGTGAAGGCGTTGAGCCGGTAATAGAGATCCTCGCGCAGCTTGCGGTTGGCCAGCGCCGCCTGCACGTCGATGTTGGTGGCGGCCAGGATGCGGACATCGACGCTGATGGTGGAGCGTCCGCCCAGGCGCGAGAAGGTCTGGTCCTGCAGCACGTGCAGCAGCTTGGCCTGCAGCAGGGGCGGCATCTCGCCGATCTCATCCAGCAAAATCGTGCCCTTGTTGCAGAGTTCGAACTTGCCCGGCTTGGAGCGGTTGGCCCCGGTGAAGGCGCCGGGCTCGTATCCGAACAGCTCGCTCTCCAGCAGATCGGCGGGAACGGCGGCGCAATTGACCTTAAGGAAGGTGCGGTGGGCGCGCGCCGACATCTTGTGGATCAGGCGGGCCACCACTTCCTTGCCGGTGCCGCTTTCGCCCAGCATCAGCACCGGCACATCCACCTTGGCCACCTGGGCTACCTGGGTGCGGATGCGGCGCATAGCCGGGCTGGCGGCCACGAAGTAGAGGTCATCTCCCAGCGGCTCGGCTTCCGCGCAGGCATCCTCGAGCGTCTGCTGGTTCTGGAAGCAATGGCGCAGCACACCGTCTAGTTCCGTCTTGTTGAAAGGCTTGGTCAGGTAATCCTGGGCTCCCAGACGGATGGCCTGCACCACTTTGCGCGTGTCGCTCACGCAGGAGAGCATCACCACCTTCAGGTTGGGCCGGACCTCGCGCATCTTTTCCAGCGTCTCCAGGCCGTCCCATCCGGGCATCAACAGGTCGAGAAGCACGACATTCGGCTGGGGATCACGGCGCACCCGCTGCAGCGCGTCCTCACCGCTGGAAGCGGTCTCGACGCGGTGGGAATCCAGTTCCAGCAGGGTGCGCATGTAGCCCAACATGCTGGGCTCGTCATCCACCACCAAAATGCTTGACGCGTTGCTCGCGGCCACGGTGTACCTCTCTTAAAACGGGTTGAGGGGGATGAGAAACGAGAACTTGGTCCCCGACCCCGGCTGACTTTCCATCCAGATCCTTCCCCCGTGCGCCTGCACCAGCCGGCGCGCGATGGAAAGGCCTAAGCCCATGCCCTGAGAATTCTTGTCGTGCGAGGCCTTGTCGTTCGAGGCCTTGGTGAAATCTTCGAAGATCTCCTGCTGGAACTCGGGAGCAATGCCCACGCCGGTGTCGGAAACCGAGATGCGCACCGAATTGGGCACCGACCCCGACTGCTTGCGCCGGTCACCGGCGACGCGCTCCGATTTTCCCACCCGCCGCTCCCACACGTGCGGCTCAGCGTTGAGCCACACGGTGCCGCCGCTGGGCGTGAACTTCAAGGCGTTGTCCAGCAGGTTCGACACGATGTGCTGCACCTTGAAGTTATCGAAGGGGAAGGGCTTTAGCTTTTCGTTGGCCAGGAAGTACAGCGCCACGCCTTGCTGGTGGAAGCGGTGCAGCCAGAAGCTGCAGACTTCCGAGAGACAGGCGTTCAGGTCGGCCAGCTCGAAGCGCATGCTGACGTTGCCGGTCTCGAGCGCGCTATAGGTGAGGAAGTCGTGGATGAACTGCTGCAGGCGCGAAGCGTTGGCGCGCATGTCGTCCAGGATGCGGCGCTGCCGGTCGCTGAGGGCACCCAGCTTGTCGGTCAACAGCAGATCGAGATATCCGGCCATGATGGCCAGCGGCGTCTTCAGTTCATGCGCGGCATGAGCCAGAGCGGTAGTCCGGCGGCGGCTTTCGCCCTGCAACTTCTCGTACGATCGCAGCAGGTCTTCAAATTCCTGCCGCTGGGCTTCGCCGTCCTTGTCGGACCAGGAAAACGCAACCGTGCTCTTGAACAGTTCGGCGGGTGAGGCTTTTCCCTCTACTGCCTCCCCATTCTTGTCGGACGTAGGCCTGCCTGCGCTCATAATTGAGAACGGACGCCAAGTACAGCTTGGTTCCGGGGGATTGACCGCAGCCCCGGCCCAGATGCATTCCGGGAAACGCGGTCCTTGCAGAGCCCAACAGCTCATGCGCGGGGGAGGTGCGCACACACTTAGCACACGTTGCGCTTATCCGTTGTCACAGACTCTGAGGGGAGGATGCTTATGTTACGGCCATAGAATTAGGTTGTCAAGAAGGAAAATGCAAACAATTTGTCCCCGCGATGGCAATGGGTTGCGCACGCGTCCCGGTGCATCCATTTTGTAGTTGTCGGAACGCGCTGCAAACGCTAGACTTACTGAGAACTCGGGCAGAATCCAAACGAAGGTTCTAGTACCTTTGTTTTGGCAATCCGAGTGCGGGCCCTCGGTTAACGTCCACTCCCAGGAGCGCAAGTGGCCCCACGAAGAGCGTCCGTCGAGCGTAGGAAAAACGAACGCGTACCGCTTGCAGTTCCGGTGTTTGTTCGCGGCAAAGACTCCGAGGGCAAGGAGTTCCTGGAATTCGCTACTGCCTTGAATATCAGCGGGGGCGGGGCCTTGCTGGCCACCCGCCGCCTGCTGCCGCGCTTCACCACCATTGCTCTGGAGGTACCCTCCGCACCTATGCCCAGGACCCGGGTACTGCCACGCGCCGTCCGCCGGCTGCGGGCTCGTCTGCTGCGGGTAACGGTCGTGGATGGTTACCAGTTGTGGGGACTTAAGTTCAGCAGTTCCTTGGTCCCCAATGCCAGTAGACGGAAAGTGCATTCCCTTAGGTGAAAGAGTTTTCCTTCGCCGTTCGGCCTCCTTGGTAACCTCCCTCCCGGCCTTAGTGGTTTTCGACCCTGATGGCGACTTGAATTTCTCCCCTAACCAAAAGAAAACAGGGTATTTCCTAATGAGACTTTAGTGCTGGCCTTGGCGGTTCCGTTTGGTGCCCCGAGTGCAGGATAACAGGGCAGTAATCGAGAAGTTCGAAGTATGTTCTCAAAATGAGATTGCAGTGGCCGTGTCGTAGATGGAGGCACACGTGACCAATGGCTTACCACCCGAAGAGGTGATCTTCGGGCAATCGGAGGCGATGCGGGCGATCCGGCAACGCGTAGAGAAGCTTGCTGGGGCCAACATCCCTGTCTTGATTCAGGGTGAAAGTGGGACAGGGAAGGAATTGATTGCGCGCATGATCCACCTGCACTCGCCGTGGGCCTCGGGGCCGCTGGTGAAGGTGAACTGCCCCGCGATTCCCGGCACCCTGCTGGAGAGCGAACTGTTCGGCTATGAGAAGGGCGCCTTCACCGGGGCCAACGGCAGCAAGCCCGGGCGGGTGGAGATGGCCCACCGCGGCACGCTCTTCCTGGACGAAATCTCGGAACTCGAGCCTGGTCTCCAGGCCAAGCTGCTGCAACTTCTGCAAGACGGACAGTTCTGCCGCATCGGCGCGCAGGAGGACAAGAAGGTCGAGGTGCGCGTGGTCTGCGCCACCAACCGCGAACTCGAACACGAGATCGAAACCGGCACGTTCCGCGCCGACCTGTTCTACCGCATCAACGTGGTCAATATTCGCCTGCCGCGGCTGCGCGACCGCAGCCACGACATTCCCGCCCTGGTGGACTATTTCCTCGGGTACTACAACGAAAAGTACAACTGCCGCGCGGCCATGCCTTCCACCCACGCCATGGCGCTGCTGGAGCGGTATCACTGGCCGGGCAACGTCCGTGAACTGGAAAACCTGATCAAGCGTTACGTGATTCTGGGCGCGGAGGAAACCATCACCAGCGAGTTGCTGGCGCACCGCGAGGAGCATTTCGATCCCGAGATTCCCACCACCGATGCCCCCATCGCGCTGAAGAAGGTTACCCGCCAGGCGGTGCGCGAACTGGAACGGCGAATCATCTTCAAAGTTCTGCAGGCCAACAACTGGAATCGCAAGAAAGCTGCCCGCTCCCTGAACATCAGCTACCGTGCGTTGCTCTACAAGATTCGTGAGGCGGGCCTGGGCAGTATGGGAAGTTCGGCGAAGACCGACACGGCCGCTTCGGCGGACTGAGGAGGATTCGCCTAGATCAAGCGTGCGGCTCCCGTTCCCCGCGCGGCCGCCGCCGAGAATACCTGATCCTTTATGGCTAAGATCGGCGGACAAGTCATTCCCGGCAAGACCCTGTTTCTGCTGACGACGGAGCTGTTGCTCACCGTCGTGGGCCTGCTGCTGGCGACCGGAATTCGCATCTTTTCCCTCAGCGAGTGGTGGTCTTTTATCACCCTTCCCGAAAACCTGGCACGCTTCGGCCTGGTGGTGGTGGTGTGCGGGCTGGCGCTTTACTACTGCGACGTGTACGACCTGCGCGCTTCCAACCGGCGGGCGGTGCTGTTCGTCAGCCTTATGCAGGCGCTGGGCCTGGCCTGCGTCATCCTGGCCATTCTCTATTACATCGAGCCCAACCTGGCGATCGGACGCAGCGTAGCGGTTCTGGCTACGCCCATGATCCTGGTGCTCATCCTGGGCTGGCGCGTGCTGCAGGAATCGCTGGCGCCGCTGGCCAACCGGGAGCGCCTGCTGATCATGGGCACCGCCGGCAGCGGCATCGCCCTGGCCAAGGAAATCTGTTCCCGCACCGACCTCAACTTCAAGGTGGTGGGGTTCTTGGATGAAAAAGGCGAGAACATCGGCAAGTCGCTGGTGAACCCGGGAATTATCGGCGCGGCCGCCGACGTGGAAAGCGTTGCCAGCCGCGAAAAGGTGGGCCGCATCGTGATCTCGCTGGCCGACCGGCGAGGCACCATGCCGGTGCGCGAGCTGTTGCATCTGCGCATGTCGGGCATTCCGGTGGAGGATGCGCACACGCTGTACGAGCGCATTACCGGCCGCATCCTGCTGGAGCGCCTCTCGCCCAGTTGGCTGATTCTTTCCGATGGCTTTCGCAAGTCCGCCTTCGTGCTCAACACCAAGCGCTTGATGGACATTGTCATCTCCCTGGTCGCGCTGGTGGTGGGATTTCCCATCCTGGTGGTGACGGCGCTGGCTATTTTTTTGGAAGATGGGCGGCCCATATTGTTCCGTCAGCGCCGCATCGGCCTCAACGGCAAGGAATTCACCATGCTGAAGTTCCGCTCCATGCATAAGGACGCGGACAAAGGCGGCGCCAAGTGGGCCACCGACGGCGACAGCCGCATCACTCGCGTGGGCAAGTTCATCCGCAAATGCCGCATTGATGAGATCCCGCAGTTCTTGAACGTCCTGCGTGGCGAGATGAGCCTGGTAGGACCGCGCCCCGAGCAGCCCTATTTCTGCACCTTGCTGGAGGACAAAATCCCCTACTTCGCGCTGCGCCACACCGTGCGCCCGGGGATCACGGGATGGGCCCAGATCAAGTATCAGTATGGCGCCAGTATCGACGAGGCCAAAAACAAGTTGGAGTTGGATCTGTTCTACATCAAGCACCTTTCCATCATGCTCGACCTGGCGATCATCTTTGAGACGGCGAAGGTGATGCTGGTGGGGCGTGGGGCCAAGTAGAAGTAGCAGCAGGGTGGAAAGAATTTGTCACTTAATGCGCAAATTTTTGCAGTTTGGACGGCCCCTGGCCGATGCATCCGGCGGGGGCCGCGTTCGCCTTCAGCTACAAGGGGGTTAACAGCCCTATAACAGCCCTATCTTTCAGGTACTTGGAAGGGCAGTTGCAACTCTGGAGATGGCAGCAGGAACGATAGCGGGGGGTTCAAGCTAATGTCACGTAAATTGGTTTACCGACTTATTCTCATCATGATACTGGGACTGTCCTGTCAGATGGCGGCATTCGCCCAGAATGCCCTGCCCAAGGACGCCGAGGCTTCGAAGCCCGGTGCTGGGCCTTCCACCACGGACACCCATACCGGCAGGATGCCGGCCGTCTCGCCGGAATACCGAGTGGGCGAATCGGACATGTTGCAGATCAGTGTGTGGAAAGAGCCCGACCTCTCCAAGGCCGTGAGCGTGCGTCCCGATGGCATGATCTCGCTGCCATTGATCGGCGAGGTGAAAGTGATCGGCCTGACCTCGGCGGAGATCCAGGACGTCGTCGCGTCCAAGCTGAAGGCTTACCTATTGAATCCGCGGGTCACGGTGGAGATCACCGAGATCAAGAGCCGGCGCGTGTTCATCACCGGTGAGATCGTTCGCCCCGGACTCTACCCGCTGGCCGGTCCCACCACGGTGCTGCAGTTGATCGCGCAGGCGGGTGGGTTCACCCCCTTCGCCAAGCGCAAGAACATCGTCATCCTGCGCCAGGAGAACGGCCAACCGCACAAGTACCCGTTCAACTACTCCGACGTCGTGCACGGCCGCTCTTCGGACCAGAACATCGCGCTCGCGCCGGGCGACACGGTGGTGGTGCCGTGAGCTGCGCTTCCACAATTCGCGGCCTGGCGGCATCCGCTGTCGGGTTGTTCCTGCTGGTGGCAATGTCCGCAGCAGGCCAGGCGCAGCAAGCCTCCGATTCTGGCAGCGCGCCAGCTGCCGCCAGCGACCAAGCTCCGCGTACCTATATTCCTTCGCTGTTTGGGCAACAGCCGATCGCCGTGGACACGTGGCAGCCCGCGGTGTCCAGCAATGAACCAGCTCCGGCCGTGGGCGTTGTCGATACGTCCCAGGACTCGGGAGCGGTCGAACCCTGGGCGCCTTATGTGCGCAATCCGGCGCAGCATTATTTGCTCTACGGCCTGAATCTTTCCGGAACCTACCAGCGCGATGGCGCTTCCGACGGAGTTCCCGGTTATTCCCTCGGTCTGCCGCAAGTGGCTCCTTATCTGGGATTTCTGGGCCACACCCGGACCGGTTTCTACGCCCTGCAATATGCGCCGAGCATCGTGCCCTATGATTCGCAAACCGGCCGGTCGGTGACCTTCCACAATTTCAGCTTTGACGCTGCCGGCGCCTTCACCCGCCGCCTGAGTTGGAGCTTCGACACTCATACCGGTTACGGCGGCGAAGTGGGACGCCTGACCAGTAATCTGAGTTCGCAAACCGTGGTCTCGGGTGTGTCCGAGAGCGGCGCCAATTACGCTGCCGTTCAGCCCCTCACCGGCAATTCTCTGAATGCCAGCAGCAGTTTCGGGCTGACCTACCAGTTGAGTTCCCGGCAGTCGGTGCAAGCCAGTGTCAGTAACACTTATTACTCTTTCAGCTACCAGCCTGTCGGTTCCACTCCCGCACCTCCGGGCGTGCACGACGATGCCCTCGGGCTGGGGCTGAGTTATAACCGAACTCTCAGCCAGACCATGACGCTGCACGCCTACGGGAATGGGGCGCATGTTTTTGCCAGTGTGCTGCCTTGCGACACGTACAGCGGAGGGCTGGGACTTACTTATCAGCCCACCCGCACCCTGACGGCCGATTTGGGGGCCGGACCATCCACCGGATGTGGCGCCCAGGCCAATTATCACGCCAACCTCGCTGCGGCCCTGCGCAGCCACATCAAGGCTTATGTCGGCGCCTCACGCGTGCTGAATACCGCCTACCGCTTGGACAGCCGCTGGGAAGACAACGTGGTGGCGGGAGCCGGCAAGCAGTTTGGCCACGCTGACCTGGGCTTCGACGCCGGTTATTTCCATGGCCAGTCGCTGGGACTGGTGGGGCCTTCCGATGGCTACTTCGTGTCGCCGCGCGTCAACTACTCTTTGCGCCTGTCGCGGATCTCGGCCATCGGATTTTCCTACCGCCGCTTCCACGGCTCGTCCGTGGCCGGCGGTGCGCCCGACGTCAGCTTCGCCATGGTCACGTTGTCGTTTTCACCCGCTCCGCTGCCGTTGGAGAAATGAGCTCGATGAAGTCCGACAGTTTGGATAATCCGCTGCAGCAGATACGCCTCTACTGGACCACGGTCGTCCACTTCAAGGGGTGGATCATGCTGGGGGCATTGGCCGTCTCCCTGGCCGGCTTCACCGTGATCGCGGTGATGTCCGACTATTACAAGGCGACAACCACCATCATGGTGGACCCGCAGAAGGTCCCCGACAAATTTGTCTCCTCGACCATCACCGTGGACTTGCAGCAGCGGCTGGGTACCATCTCGCAAACTGTGATGAGCACGACCCGCCTGCAGGAGATGATCGAGCGCTTGAATCTCTACCCGGAATTGCGCAAGACCACGCCCATGGAGCAGATCGTGGATTTGATGCGCAAGGACATCACCATCGAGGTCAAGCAGGGCGCCATCAGCACCTTCACCATCAGCTACCAAAGCAAGTCGAAGGAACTGGTAGCCCCGGTGGCCAATCAACTGGCCACCCGCTTCATCGATTGGAACCTGGAGGAAAACACCAGAGGAGTGTCCAATATCACCGAGTTCCTGAACAAGGAGCTGCAGGAGGCCAAGCAGGATTTGGAGCAGCAAGAGGCTAAGCTGCGTGAATTCAAGATGGCCCACGTCGGTGAGACACCGGAATCGCAGAACAACAACATGCAGATGCTGTCGCAGTTGAATGCGCAATTGCAGGCCAACAGCGATGCCCTGAACCGCTACGACATGCAGCGCACCCTGTTGCTGCGCGGGTCGGAGTCGGCGGCTACCCCTACAGGCCCGCGCCCAGTCACTGAACGCGGCCGGCTGGAGGCGGAGAAGCGCCAGCTCGAAGACAAGCTGGCCGATCTGCGCCGCAAGTACACCGCCGATTTCCCCGATACGGTCGAAGCCAGCCAGCGGCTGGAGCGCGTCAAGGAGCAGTTGCGGTCTCTGCCCCGCGATTCCGATCCCGCGGCAGACACCGGCAAGGGTGGTGAAGACAGCGGCCAGCTCATGGTTATCAACCGCCAGATGAATCTGCTGAACGACGACCAGAAGCGCATCCAGGAGCAGATCCGCATGTACCGCGCGCGCGTGGAAGCCTCGCCGTTGCGCGAACAGCAGATGGCCGACCTGAGCCGCAACTTTGAGGGTTCCAAGGCCCACTACCAGTCGCTGCTGGATAAGACCTTCACCGCCAAGATGGGGCAGGATTTGCAGAGCAACCAGCAAGCGGAACGTTTCACCATCCTCGATCCGGCGCGTACGCCGGAGCGGCCTTTCAAGCCCAACCGCACCGCCATGATGTTCATGGTGCTGTTCGGGGCGCTCGCGGCATGCCTGGCGCTGGCGGTCGGTATCGACATGCTGAACCCCGCCATCAAGTCGGAAACCGAGGTCAAGCGCATGCTGCCGGCGAACCTGCCCTTGATGGTGGCGATCCCCGCCATCGAGACTCCGGGGGAGCATCACCGCCGCATGATGTACACCGCCGTAGCCGTCGGGATCGCCGTGCTGGCCTGCCTGTTGGAGGCGGGATTCTACTGGAAAGTTCACCCCTTCTTATGAAGCTAGAACAGACGGAGGCTTGGGAGCAGGGACCGACCGATATGAGCGCAACCACGCAATCACCTGTGGTCACCGCCGCCCTACGCGAGGCGGCGGCCGATACCGACAGCCGGCAGGAGGGCCTGTTCCAGTACAAGGACCTGCTCCTCATGCTCATCTGGAGAGACATCAAGATCCGCTACAAGCAGTCGATCATGGGCTTCTTCTGGGCGGTTCTGATGCCGATTCTTATCATCGGCTCGGGCATGATCGTCATGGTGGTGTTTTCCACCATCTCCGGCCACCCCATCAACAAGTCGGATGTGCTGGCCGTCGCCGCCAAAGCCGTTCCCTGGGCTTTCTTCGTGGCCGCCGTCCGCTTCGGAACCAACAGCCTGGTGGCCAACAAGGAACTGGTCACCAAGATCTATTTTCCCCGCGCCATCATGCCCATCGCGGCGGTGCTCGCCAGCTTCTTTGATTTTGCGGTGGCAGAATCGGTGCTGGCCATCGTGCTGATTGTGTCGCGCGTTGGGGTAAGCGTCCAGATCCTCTGGCTGCCGGTGCTGCTGGCGGCATTGCTGCTGTTCACCGCGGGACTGGCGCTGCTACTGGCCTGCGCCAACCTGTTTTTCCGGGACGTCAAGTACCTGGTCGAGGTGGTGCTCACCTACGGCATCTTTTTTACCCCGGTGTTCTACTCTGCCGCCAAGCTCGGCAAATGGGGCTGGATCCTGATGTTGAATCCACTGGGGCCGATTCTGGAGAGCATCAGCAGCGTACTGGTGCTGCATCAGCCGCCTTCCCCGGCCTGGCTGGTGTATTCCGCCGCCTGGTCAGTGCTGATCTTCCTGGTTTCCTGGAGGATCTTCCAGAAGTCCGAAGCGGCGTTTGCGGAAGCGATCTGAGGAGCGGCCATGGGACATAACGGAATCCAGTTTAGCGGGGTGTGGAAGAAATTCGCCAAAGGGGAGAAATTCGATTCCCTGCGCGACCTGATCCCCTCGATGGCGAAGTGGCTGGTGTCGGGAAATCATCGCGGCGAACTGCGCCAGCGGGAATTCTGGGCCCTGAAGGATGTTTCGTTCGACGTGCACGGGCAGGCCCTGGCGCTCATCGGCCCCAACGGCTCCGGCAAGAGCACGGCCCTGAAGCTGCTCAGCGGCATTCTCAAGCCCGACCGCGGTGAAGTACACGTCCGCGGCCGCATGGGCGCCCTGATCGAGCTGGGCGCGGGATTCCATCCCGACCTCACCGGCCGCGAGAACATCTACCTGAACGGGACCATCCTGGGGATGAAGAAAGCCGAGATCACCAGGAAGTTCGACGAAATCGTGGAGTTTTCCGGTATCGGCGAATTCATCGATACTCCCGTGAAGCGTTATTCCTCGGGCATGTATGCGCGCCTGGGTTTCTCGGTGGCGGCGCACATCGATCCTGAAGTCCTGCTGGTGGATGAGGTGCTCAGCGTCGGCGATTACCACTTCCAGCAGAAGTGTTTCGACAAAATGCGGGATTTCGTGCGCAAGGGTACCACCCTGGTTTTCGTTTCCCACAACATGGCGGCGGTAAGCGGCCTGTGCAAGACGGCCCTGCTGTTGAAGCACGGCGTGCCCGTGTTCCTGGGGGATGTCGCCGGCGCCATTCAGAAGTATTACTCGTTCTACGAAGAGGAGACCAGCAACGACAACATCGAACTCGCCGAAGTCCGCCTGCGCACTGCCGCCGGCGGTGAAGAACGCGACGTTTTCGATCCGGGAGAGAGCGTGGTGCTTGAGGTCAAGGTGAAGGCGCTGAGAGATCTGCGCAACGCCCACGCCGCCCTGCTGATTCACACCGTCGACGGGCAACTGGTTTTCGACACCGCTACCAGCCGGCTGCTCAACAACCGGCCGCTGGAGCTGAAGAAAGGCGAGACCGCCACCGTTGCCTTCACTCTCGACATGAACCTGCGCAGCGGCGTCTTCCTGATGGGATTCAACATCAGCTCGGAGATTGATGTGCCCGGCCAGTACATCTATTACAACGGCTGTGTCAAGCGCGTGGTGATGAGCCGCGAGCAAAAGGCGAATGGCATCGTGCATCTGAACCCGCGGGCCGAGCTCACCCTGGGCTGATGCGGTGAGCAATCGAGGAGAACTTAGCATGCAAGCAGCCACGGAACAGAAGGCAATCGCGGAGCGTGGCACGGCCGATCCCAAGGTGACGTTCATCGTTCCCTGTTACCGGCTGGCGCACCTGCTGCCGGACTGCATCGAATCCATCCTGTCGCAGAGTTATCGCGATTTCGAAATCCTGATCATGGATGACTGCTCCCCCGACCACACCGCGCAGGTCGCCCACTCCTTCCGCGACCCGCGCGTGCATTACATACGCAACCAGGAGAACCTCGGCCACCTGAGCAACTACAACAAGGGGATCGGCCTGGCGCGGGGCCAGTACATCTGGCTCATTTCCGCCGACGACCGCCTGCGGCGCCCTTACGTGTTGCAGCGCTACCTCGACCTGATGGAGCAGCATCCCGAGGTGGGGTATGCCTTTTGTCCGGGCATGGACCTGGTCGAGGGACAAGAGACCCAGGTGCTGCCGTATTCGGTCCACGGCGAGCGCGATGCCATCCTTCCGGGGCGTGAGTTCCTGGCCAAGCTGGTTTTCCGCAACACTATCGTGTCGCCTTCCGGCCTGGTGCGCCGCGAGTGTTACGACATCTCGAAGTTTCCCCTGGACATGCCCTGGGGCGGCGACTGGTACCTGTGGTGCCTGTTTGCTTTCCACTACGACGTTGCATATTTCGCCGAGCCGATGGTCTGCTATCGCCGGCACAACGGCAGCATGACCGTCCTTCTCATGGATGATGACCTGTGCGGCTGCTCGAGCGAAGACATTGCCATGCCGTGGTTGATGAAGCAGAGAGCTGAGGCGATGGGCTACCGGTCGCTGATCGGCCCGTGCCTGTCCGCGGCGGCCCAGGAATATGCTGACCGCATCGCCTCCAAGCGTTATCGCACCTCGCGTTCGCGCTTGACGGTGGAGGGCTTCGAAAGGTCCCTGGAGCAGGACACGCCGGATCCTCACGAGAGAAACTATATTCGCACGCGCACCTACGCGGCGGCGGCAGATCGCTACGTGTGGCAGGAAGAATATTCCCTGGCCCGCAAGTTCTATCTCCGCAGCGTCCGTTACTCCCCCTGGCTGCTGCGATCATGGTTCCGATTCTTCGCGCTGTCGATGGGCAACCTGGGGATAGGGTTCAGAAAGGCGTTGTTGGCGGTTCGCGGCCTGAAGGGCGCGAGTGCTTCGAAGGGCTGACGGTTCGGAAATCGCAGTACACGGCCAGTTTATCCGTTCAGCGGTTGTGCCCCCCACGTGGCCATGCGCCGCGAGCACACCGCCCATGGCATCACACCGATGAACCCGAGAGCAGAGTTGACTTTCGGTTAAACGATTCCCCGCAGTATTCCCCCGGAGAAGAGCGACCCGTTGTCGGAAGTCAGACTCCAGGAAGTTGCGCCCATGAGCGCAACCGATCCCATGGTCAGCTTCGTCGTCCCCTGCCACAAGCTCGCCCATTGGCTGCCCGACTGTGTTGCCTCCATCCTGTCGCAGACCTGCCGCGACTTCGAAGTCCTCATCATGGACGATTGCTCCCCGGACAATACCTCCGAGGTGGCGCGCTCCTTCCAGGACCCGCGGGTGCGCTACATCCGCAACGAAACCAATCTGGGGCACCTGCGGAACTACAACAAGGGCATCGGTCTCGCCCGAGGCCGGTATGTGTGGCTGATCTCGGCCGATGACCGGCTGCGCCGCGACTACGCGCTGGAGCGTTATCTGCGCGTGATGGAAGCTCATCCCCGGGTCGGATACGCCTTCTGTGCCGGAATCGGACTCAAAGATGAGCGGGAGACCTCCCTGTTGCAGTCCTGTTATTACGGCGAGCGCGACCGCATCTTCGACGGCCGCGTGTTCATAAGCCGGTTGCTGGACGCGCGGGGCATCCTTTCTCCCTCGGTGCTGGCGCGCAAGGAGTGCTACGAAAAGGTGAGTATCTTTCCCCTCGACCTGCCGCACCAGGGAGACATGTATCTCTGGTGCAGGTGGGCGCTGCGTTACGATGTGGCCTATTTTGCCGAACCCATGGTCAACTATCGGCTGCACGATACCAGCATGATGAGCGCATTCAAACGCGAGTCCCCCGAGGTCATGGTTCGCGACGAGTTAGAGGTGCTCTGGAACACGAAGTGGGAAGCCATCGCTTTGGGCTACCGGCATCTGGCCGATCTTTGCGATCGCTTCATCGCCGCCAAATACGCGCATTACATCGTCTCGGGGATGTTCCAGGACAAAAGGGTTTCCTGCGTCCTGACGCTGGCGGAGTGCGAGGACTCCCTCCGCCGCTTCGCCCGCAACGAGCGGGAGCGGAAGCGAGTCCGCGCCAGGGTCTTCGCCGGCGTGGGCGACGAGCACTACTGGCACCGAGACCGCAAGCGCGCCATCGATTTCTATAAGCGCGCCCTCAGCGAAGACCCGTGGATGGGGAAAATCTGGCTGAAACGGCTGCTGCTGCAATCCGGCGGCATCGGCGCCGGCCTTCGGGAATCCGCGTTCGCGCTCCGCCGGCTGGTGAAGCACTGAGCTGGCCCGCCGCGCGGCTAGGCGTTGCTCTTGCTTCCCGTTCTCAAACGCTTCATTCGCGCCAATAGCGGTCTGGGAAGGTAGCTGGCCACCAGCGAGCGCAGGGCGCCCGGGTTCCGCCAGTCGTACTGGAGGCTGCTGCGCAAACTTTCCCGGCACTCGGCGATCTTTCCCTGGTGCAAGCAGTAGTAGCCACGCTCGAAGTACGAATTGGCCAGCCGGCGATGGATGCGCTCGCGGTTTTCCGCCGAGAGTCCGGGGATCTCGAGCGCCTTTTGAAACAGCTTGATGTGGTACGCGGTCCGCAGATCATCGTTCTCCGTCAGCGCCCCCGCTCGCTGGCGCCGGTTTACCAGCGGCTCCGCCACCAGTTTCACCTTCCAGCGCAGGCAAACCCGCAGCCACATCTCCACATCTTCCTGCGAGCGCATGGACTCATCGAACAGCCCCACCTGCTCCACACAACTCCGCCGCAAGATCACGCTGGAGGGAATGATGAACCCGCTCTGCAGCACGCGATCGAACACAAAACCGCTGGCGGCCAGCGGCCGGCTGCTCAGAAACGAAGGCACCACTTCACCGTTGTCGTAAACCACGCGCAGATCGGAATAAACCAAGCCGACCTGGGGATCGGCAAACTCGGGGATCTGGCGGGCGAGTTTTTCCGGGAACCAACTGTCATCGGCATCGAGCAGCGCGATGTATTCTCCGCAGGTGGCTCGGATGCCGGTGTTGCGGGCGCCGGGAAGTCCCCGGTTCTCCTGCTGAAGGTACTGGATCTTCGATCCGTAGGGGCGGGCCACCTCTTCGGTGTTGTCCTTGGAACCGTCGTCGACCACCACAATCTCGAAGTCCCTGTAGGTCTGGGCCAGGACGCTCTCCACGGCCTCGGCCAGATACTGGGCACAGTTGTAGGACGGAATCACTACCGATACCTTGGGCATCCGCTACTCTCGCCTCCAGTCCGTGGCCCCGCGGCCAGGAACGAAGTACATCATGATGTTCTTGTAACAAATCGAGCCAACCCAATGCCAATAGCTTCGCAAAGTGCACCCAAAACCGCACCTCCGGCGCTGCCGCACCGGGGCCCGGAGCGGATCTCTCCAGAAAATAATTTCTTGCCCTGATCGCAAAACATTGCAAAACTTTGCAGCTTCCGGTGCACCCCCTCGACCACGCCGGGAATCCGTTTCTATCTCATTGAAACATAAGCATATTGTTCGCATCCCCGGCGTTCGCTGGCACCCCGGTTGCTTGCATATCTGCAAGTGGTTTTGTGTTCGCGGGGAAGGGAGAGGTCACGGATGAGTCAGCCCACGATGGGCACGGTGGCGAGAGCGGACGGCATGATACCGAACCTGAGTTCCTCGCGGATTCCTGCGCTGGACGGCCTGCGCGCCATCGCCGTTTTCCTGGTTATCTTCTACCATTTTACCTATGTTTGGATCCCCGCCAGTCTGGGCGTGCTCGCCTTTTTCGTTCTCAGCGGCTTCCTCATCACCTGGCTGCTGCTCAAAGAGAACGAGAAGAGCGGTACGGTTTCCATCTCCGGTTTCTACAAGCGCCGCGCGCTGCGGATCTTTCCGGCATTCTATTGTTACTGGGGCGGCTGGCTTTTCTTGCTGCTCGTCACCGGGCACAAGGTTTGCTGGCCGGACGTGATGAGCGCCTGTTTCTATGTCAGCAACTATTACCAGGGCCTTTTCCATCCCGCCGGATCTTACGTCACTCATACCTGGTCGCTGGCCATCGAGGAGCAGTTCTATCTTCTCTGGCCGGTGAGTTTTTATTTCGGCCGCCACAACCTGAAGCGGCTCACCTGGTGCCTGGCCGGCCTGATTGGATCGGTGTGGGTTTATCGCTTAGTGCTCAGCCTGGTTTTCCATGTGAACCAGGCCTATATCTACCGGGCGTTCGACACCAGGATCGATCACCTCCTGGTGGGATGCCTGACCGCCGTCATCGTCAAGCGCGGCGTTCTGCGGCCGCTCTGGCGGGCAATCTCCGCCAAATCCTATCTGCCTCTGCTGACGATCCTGTTGCTGGCGGGCTCGAGCTATTACACCGCAAGCTCCACCCTGTATCGCGACGTGGTGGGATTCGCCATCGAACCGCTTCTGGTCGCGGTGCTGATGATCCAATTGATCATCTTCAGCCAGACCATCGCATGGGGTTGGTTCGACTCGAAGCCCATGCGCTACCTGGGTCAAATCTCCTATTCG
Source organism: Terriglobales bacterium (assembly GCA_052145015.1). GTDB lineage: Bacteria > Acidobacteriota > Terriglobia > Terriglobales > Acidobacteriaceae > JAHFUA01. The sequence goes on along the minus strand of JBKQPN010000033.1, from coordinate 3,898 downwards.
CTGTACCTCTACCATCCCGCCATGGGTTACATGGTCTTCAAGAGATTGGCGTGGCTCGCCGCCTGGGAGAGAGTAGGTGTCGCGCTGCTGGTGACCATCGCCGTGGCCAGCGCCTCCTACTACTTCATCGAGAAACCGTTCTTGCGCCTCAAGGACGGGGCTCTCTTCAGCCGCATGGGTTTGAAGTGGGCGGCGCGGCCGCAGGCGACTAGCGAGGGAACGCCCGCATGATGCTCAACACCGGACTCGGCACCATGGTCCCGCTGATCTTGTATTGCGGCGTCCTGCTGGCCACCCTGCTGGCCATGGTGTGGAGGCCGATCATCGGCCTGTACGTGCTCACGCTCCTCATTCCGTTGCAGACCACGCGCGAGAAGCTGCAGCAGTTTCCCTTGGGAGATCACATCATCTACATTCTCGTTCTCGGCGTCATCATCGGCGGCTTGATGGGCCGCGGCGCCAAGGTGCCCAGGAACTCGCTCAACGGCCTCATCATCGCCCTGTTCGTGCTCACCTACATCTCGCTATGGCATGGCTCGTTCTACCTGAATTTTCCGGTGCCCCTGCACATGGACTTCCGCATGACGCTTTGGGCGAACCTGGCCTTCATGCCCGTGATGTACTTTGCCGCTCTGTATGCGATCAAGGACGAAAAGCAGATGAAGCTGCTGCTGGTCGTTATGTGCCTGTCCGCCTTCGTGGTGGGATACACCTTTTTCCGCTCCAACTACGGGCGCGACTTCTCCCATTTTTCCTGGGGCCGGCGTGATGCCGGCACCATCGGCTGGGCCGGCGTCAACGGTTTGGGCGCCTATGCCGCCGGGGCCCTGGCGTTCCTGGTGGCCTACCTGAGCTTTGAAACCAGCAAGTTTCGCAAGCTGGGACTGCTGGGACTGATCGCTGTCCTCATGTACTCCCTGCTGTATTCCTTTTCCCGCGGCGCCTACGGTGGATTTGTCGCCGCGCTGGTGGTTCAGGGATTGCTCAAGAACCGGAAGCTGCTGCTGCTGGTGATCGTGCTGCTCTGCGGATGGCGTTTTCTGCTGCCCAACTCGGTCGAGGAACGGATCACCATGACCGTCGGCGACGACGGCAAGCTGGAAGCCTCCTCCGCGGACCGGGTCCTGATCTGGGAGGATGCCGAGAATCTGGTTTTGCAAAATCCATTGTTCGGCACCGGGTTCGCCACCTACGCCTTCATGCACCGCGTGAAGCATTACGAGGACACCCACAATTACTACCTGAAGATGGTGGTGGAGAACGGCTTCGTTGGTCTGATCCTGCTGTTTTCCGTGATCTTCACCGCCTGGCGGCAAGGCTACCTGCTCTTTCGCTCGGCGGACCAGCCCTTCATGCGGGGGCTGGGACTGGGATTCGTCGCTTTGATCACCTCGGTCCTCGTCGTCAATGTTTTTGGAGATCGTTTTTCCTATTTGCAGGTGAACGGCTGTACCTGGGTGCTGATGGCTTGCGTTGTGCGTTCGCGCGCGTGGCTGCAGGAAGCCTCGGAAGCCCCCGCAGCCGAGCCCAGCTCGCCCATGATGATTGCCGAGCCGGCACAGCCGGCGGCATGGTAGGTGGTGGAACCTTATGGTAAGTGTGCGAATTGCTGAAATTGGCTTCTGGGTGGCCGCGGCCCTGATTGTCTATGTGTACCTGGGCTATCCCTTGCTCCTGGCGCTGCTGAACCTGTTCAAGCGGTCGGTGAAAGCGTCGCTGGGCTACACGCCGGCCATTTCCGTGTTGATCGCTGCTTATAACGAGGAAGAGGCGATCGGCAAGAAGATTGCGCAGACGCTGGCCCTCGACTATCCCGCCGACAAGCTGGAGATTCTGGTTCTTTCAGACTGCTCCACCGATCAGACGGACGCCATTGTCCAGGGCTTCGGCGATCCTCGCGTGCGCCTGGTGCGCATGGCGCAGCGCCGGGGCAAGACTCATGCTCAGAATGAGGGGGTCCAGCACGCTCGGGGCGAGGTGCTGGTATTTTCCGACGCCACCACCGTCTACCACCCCAAGGCGCTGGAATACCTGGCGTGCAACTACCAGGACCCGGCCATCGGCGCGGTCAGCGGCCGCTACCAGTATTTCGACACCGAAGGCAACTCCCCCACCGGCCTGGGAACCATCGTGTTCTGGAACTACGAGAACATGATCAAGATGCTGCAGAGCCGCTTGCGCACCATCAGCGGCTGCTGCGGCTGCATTTACTCGGTGCGCAAAGCCGCCTATACCGATCTGGCGGATGATGTGATCAGCGACCTCGTCCAGCCTTTGCAGGTGATCCGCAAAGGCTACCGCGTGCGCTTCGAAGACCGTGCTCTGGCTTATGAAGAGACCACGCGCTCGACGGCGGAGGAATTTTCCATGCGAGTGCGGGTGGTCACCCGCGCCATGCGCGGCCTGCTGAGCGTCCCCGATCTGCTGAAGCCGTGGAAGTTCGCCTGGACCTCGTTCCAGTTGATGTCCCACAAGGTATTGCGCTGGATGGTACCGATCTTGCTGCTGATTATGCTTGCCGCCAGCGGCGTGCTGGCCGCACACCCCGGCTTCTTCCGCGCTGTGTTCCTGCTCCAGGCGTTGTTCTATCTTTCCGCGCTACTGACGACGTTGGTTCCCCTGCACCGTAAGTTCAAGGCGCTGGGTGTACCTCTGTACTTTTGCACTTTAAACGCGGCTGCGCTATTCAGTGTGGTCGAGGTACTGCGGGGCCGCAAATACGTAGTCTGGCAAACCGTGAGGAATCAATCATGAAGATCGAGTTTCTGACCCAGGACGATCCTTTATACATCCTTCCCTTTTTTGAGGAATTCCTTCGCCGCTCCGCCGGCGAGTTCGAGATCACGCAGGTCTCCTGCTGCCGCACCATGGGCAAGCGTGGCCGGGGGAAACTGTTGCGGGAGTTGCTGTGGCTTTATGGCGCTCCCGGAGTGGCGCGACTGGTTACGCGCTGGGCGGCCTCGCGCGCCATGGCGCTGGTGCCGCGCGGACGGGATGCCGCCCGCTACTACTCCTTCCAGCAGTTGTGCCTCGCCTATAACGTGAAGCAGGAGGCGGTGGCCAATCCTAATGATCCGGATTTTCTCGAGGGCATGAAACGCCGTGCGCCCGACGTCCTGGTCTCGGTGGCCTGCCCCTACATTCTGAAGGAACCGATCCTCGGCTTGGCTCCGCTGGGAAGCATCAACATCCACCACGCTCCGCTGCCCTTCTACAAGGGCATGATGCCGACGTTCTGGCAGATGTACCACGGCGAGACCAAGGTGGGCCTCACCATTCACTACATGGTTCCCAAAGTGGACGAAGGCGATGCGCTGCTGCAGGACACCATGGCGATCGAGCCCGGCGAATCGCTCGACCACCTGATCCGCCGCTCCAAGCGGCACGGCGCCCACTGCATGGCCCAGGTGCTGCGACAAGTCGCGGCCAGGAGCGCCACGCCGGTGAAGCTGGATCTCTCCAAGGGGACGTACTTCACCTTTCCCAAGCGAGAGGAAGCGCTGGCGTTTCGCCGCCGCGGATATCGGGCAATCTAGAGCGATTCCGCACTGGGTGTGGCCGGTGGAAGCGCCGGGCTTCAGCCCGGCGAAAAGAGCGATTTAACGAAAGGGGCTTTAGCCCCGGGCCTAAAGGCCCACTCATTTAGGGCACGTTTTCGCAGGCCTGAAGGCCTGCGCTTCCACCGGCTACGCCTTTCTGTTATCTGGCCTAGCGCACTATCAACACGAACGTGGAGTTGCGCTATTTGGGCTTTTGGCGGAAGTTTAGTTTGGGCGTCCTCTGGTTGTCGTCGGCGAACTTGTTGTAGCCGCTCAGCGCCAGCCACAGCCGGTGATACAGCCCATGCCCGATCAGTCCCTTGATCTGCTCCTTGAGCCGATACTTGGCGCGTGCCACC
>JBKQPN010000032.1:0-4515 GCA_052145015.1 Terriglobales bacterium | reverse complement strand
GGGTTTACGAAATGGATGTTCTGGGCCGTGTTATTTCTGACGCTGCAGCCCCTCCTCAGCTGGTTCAGCTCGTTCGGCGTCAATGTGCCGCTGCCTGGAGGTGGGATCAGCACTGGGTGGTTGGCCTCCATTCAGACGGACATGTCGAACTTCGTCACCAACTTTGTGCTGGGCAGGCTGGCCACGACGCTCGCGGCCTACTTTGTGCTGCGCGCCATCCTGGACACAGCCTCGGGCGGGCACCCGTTGCCGTCGGTTCTCGCGGCCATGTTTCTGCTCGCAATCCAGGCAACCTCTAACCTCATGTCGAGTTACAACACGGGAACCCAATTTGCAGCAGCGGATGTGCTGGACAGCCTCTGGAACTATCTCGCGGGCACCATCATGCCGATCACCGCCGGCCTCGCGATCGTGGGGGCCATCATCAATTTCGCCACTCAGAAACCGGCCATGCGGCTGGTCGGCGTAGCCCTGGCGATGCTGTGTGTATCCGGGATCTGGAAACTGGTCCTGGCCATGATGGCGTAGGATGCGCAATGAGCTTCTATAACGGAATCCTTAACCTGACAAACTGGGCAGCGAACGTGATCTTGCCCACCCTGGCGGCGCTCTTCATCGTCATCGCCATTTTGCAGTTCTCGAAAGGCCAGGCGTTCTCGCACGCGCTCTACGGTGGGTTCATGTGTCTCATGGCGTCGGGAATGCTGCGGGCCCTCGAGACCTTCGCCTCGCAGCGCCCCTGGAACGATCCGGACGTCTACTGGATGGCGCTGGTGAGCCTGGTGAATTGGATCGCGAACGTCATCCTGCCGCTCTACGCGGCGCTCCAGGTAGCGGCCGGGGCGCTCGATCTCGGCACCGACGTGCGCTTTCACTATTCGAGCGGGTGGATGCGGCACTTCGCCGCCGCCGGGCTGTGCCTGCTGGTATCCGGCTTTCTGAGGCTGGGGGAGTTCTTTGTCAGTCAGGGAACGGGAGGAGTGAGTTAGAAGGAGGAACCCGATGGCTCTTGAGGTCACACCCTTTTACCGTAATCTGCGCACGCGGGTCACCTTCCTGGGGCTGGAGGCGGAAGACCTTTTCGCCGTCCTGGCCATCGCGGTGGTCGCGAACATCCTGGGAAAGTTTCTCAACCGCGAGATGCTGGGGCTGCCGATGAACGTCGTCTTGCAATACATCGTGCCCTTGCTGAGTGTCCCCGCCTTGATGCTGTTCAAATACGGCAAGCAACGCGGCTATCTCCTCGACTGGGCCATGTTCCACGCCAAGCCCCACGTCTATTCGGGATTGGAACGGGACCGCGAGTTTAGAAGGGAATATATCCAGTGGGAGGACCAAACGTGCCAGTAACCATGAAGGCGTACCAGCGGTCGCTGAGCGCGGCGCCACTCTCGGAGCAACTGCGGATCCGAGACCTCCTGGACAACGTCGCGGTGCAGGTCGACGGCTCTTTCGTCGCCGGATACGAACTCAGCGGCATGAACTCTTACTACGCGAGCGACGAGGGTCGAAACCGTTCGAAGAGCGCTCTGGAGGCGCTGGTGCGGTCGCTCGCCGAGCGATCAATGCGGATGCAGATCCGGCGCGAGATCTCGGAAGGCACGGCTGACCTGATCACGCGCTACCACCAGGAACAGCGCAACCCGAGCGCAGTCCTTCAGGCGCTGGACCGGGTGCGCAGCGAGCAGTGGCGCCGCAAAGAGGCTGCGGGCTTCTACCTCCAGCATCACCTGCACGCCTACTTTATCTGGAACCCCCGCATCCACCACCAATCGCCTGACTTCGAGTGGAAGCGCAAGATGCGCCAGAACTCGAATTGGAGCCTGTCGGCAACCAAGTGCATCGAGCGGACGCGCCGTGAGCACGAGGACCTGGTGGCCGAGTTCGGGAGCCTCCTTAGCGGCGTCGAGGCCACGCTGGAAGCCACGGGGATGACCGCGCGGCGGATGACGCACAACGATATCTTCCTCGAAATCAAGCGGGCCCTTAACCCTCTGGCGGACGACCGGGTGCCCTACCGGCCGCCGGAACAGTCGATCTGGTACGAGAGCGCGCGCAGCCAGATGGCCAACGTCAACATCGAGGATGAACAGGACGACTACCTGAAGCTCGGCGGGCTGCTCTATTCCTGGATCACCTTGAAAGATCCGCCGGACGCGACCTTTCCGGGGATTCTCCGCGAGTTGGTGGTGACGGACTTTCCGCTGGTGGTCAATGCGCAAGTGATGCTTCCGGACCAGGCCAAAGCCGTCAAGCAGTACAAGAGCCGGCTGCGCAAGATGATGGCGGCGCAGCGCGACATGCATGGCGGGTTTCGGGTCAACGTCGACGCGCAGGTGGCCGAGCACCAACTCGTCAAGGTGCTCCAAGACCTCATCTCCAGCTCGCTCAAGAGCTGTCAGATGAGCCTGACGATTGCGGCTCGGACCTCCAAGCGGATCCGGAACCGGCTTGAGCACGAGGAGGCGGAGCGCATCCTGGCCGACCGCCGCCAGCGAACCTTGCACGCGATTGCGCGCATGAATGGGGCCCGTGGGATACCGGAGACGTTGGCCCAAAAAAGGCTCTTTTTCGGGGGCCTGCCGGCGATGGCGGGAGAAAACAAGCGGGAGATCGACGCCCTCACCCTGCATGCAGCCGACCTGTTGCCCATCGAGATGCCCTGGCGAGGCACCCCCAATTCACCGGTCATTCTGTTTGAGACGCCTTATCGCCAACTGCTTCCTTTTTCCCTTTTCGATTCCGGCCTGGGCAACGCCAACCTGCTGATCATGGGCGCAAGCGGCGGCGGAAAGACCTTCCTGGCGCAATTGCTTCTCCTGATGCTGGCGCGGCTCAACGCCCTGATCTCCATCCTGGAGAGCGGGGATTCCTATCGTCCCCTGGTCGAACTGATGGGCGGCCGGGTCATCAACGTTGACCTCGAAGGCACCGAGACACTCAATCCCTGGGACTTAGCCCCCGGGGAAACGACGCCGAACAACGACAAAATTGCGTTTTTGAAGAATTTGACGTTGCACATGCTGGGCGACAGTCCGGGCTCGGACCGCTCGCTGCTCGAGAACCTGCTGAGTGACGCCATCGCCCGCACTTATAAGCGCTGCTCGATTCGCTACTCGAACCCCATCCCGACCTACAACGACCTGCGCGAGGAGTTGGCTCAATGGCGGGATGAGGAACGCATGCAGCGGACCATTGACGAAGCGCACCTGGCGGCGATCAAGCTCCGGCAGTGGACGGGAGAGAAAGGGATCTACGCCAAGTTGTTCGACGCCCCCACCACCATGCGCCTGGACAGCAACTGGCTGTTCTTCAACGTGGAAGGCCTGCGGGCCGACGCTAAGCTCGAAACCGCCATGAGCATGCTGGTCGCCTACGCGATGGCCACGCGCGCGACCGGCAAAACCGGCCAGCCTAGCATCACGGTGCTGGACGAGTGCTGGTCGCTGCTGGACTCGCCCGCCTTGGCGCCCGAGGTGGTGCAACTATTCCGCACCGCCCGCAAGCGGAACTCGAGCGTGTGGGGCATCAGCCAGACGGTGGAGGACTTCGTGGGGACCGAATTTCAGCCTCGCGAGCATGGGCCGGGGATTTTGAAGAACGCGACCACCAAGATCATCGGCCAGCAGCCGGGCGATATGACGCCGCTGGTCAACCACCTGCACCTGAATCCGGTGGCGCTCAGCGAGATCAAGCAGTTCAGCGGGCCGCGGAAGGGACAGTACGCCGAAGCGCTGCTGGTGGTGGGCGAGAAGGCAGAGACGACCCAGACCATCCGCATCGTGCCGACGTCGCTCGACTACTGGGTGTCAACAACCTTCCCGAGAGAGCGCCGGTATCGAGCATGGTCTCTCGCGATAAACGATGGCCGGACCCAGCTCGAAATTTACCAGGAATTAGCAAGGAAGTTCCCGCAGGGCTTGGCGGATGTGGCGCCACTCCCGGAGGAACTCTCCGGACAGGTAAACGCAGCGTTCGCGGAACAAGCACGATGATATTCGATCGTTTTCGGAGGTGATTCCATGGCTCTCGTGTTTTTCGTCCTTTTTTCGTGGTTCATGGTGAAAGCCAGGACTCGGCGGCAGGTGATGGCCCTCTGCATGGCAGGAACCGTCGCCGTGGTGCTGGTTGCTCCCCCGCGCGTCCAGGCCCAGGGTGACTTGGTTGCAGCAATTCAGGCGGTCTTGAACGTCATCAACGGTGTGATCCAGACAGCGCTCAACTCGATCAACAGCGTGCGCACCGCCATGAGCAATCTCTACCAGAGCGTCGTCTGGCCAGTAAACCTTATCAATCAAGCCCAGGCGCAGGTAACGCAGATGATCAAGCAATACCAGAACCTGATGCAGCGCATCTTCAACCTCCAGTTGGCAAGCGCCACTTTGCCGGTGACGCAACAATTGGAGACGGTGATGCGAAACCAGCAGGCCGCCGACTTCAACGCCCTGACGGCCGGCTACGGGAATGCGTATGGCCCGATCCCGGCTGCCACGGCGGCAAACCCGCAGGACCGCG
>JBKQPN010000031.1:0-18308 GCA_052145015.1 Terriglobales bacterium | reverse complement strand
AGCATCTCGGGCTCGATCAGCGGGCCCGGGGGCAGCGGCGCTACCGTTCCGCTGAGCGGTACGGCCAGCGCCGGCACCACCGCCGATGCGTCGGGTAATTACAGCTTCAGCGGGCTGGCGGCCGGACCTTACACAGTGACTCCGAGCAAGGCGGGCTACACCTTCAGTCCCGCCAGCCAGCCGACGACCATCAGCAACGCCAACATTACGGCGCTGAACTTCAGTACGCTCTACAGCATCTCGGGCACTATCAGCGGGGCCGGCGGGAGCGGCGCTACCGTGACGCAGAGCGGCACCGCCAGCGCCGGCACCACCGCCGATGCGTCAGGTAATTACAGCTTCAGCGGGCTGGCAAACGGCGGCTACACGGTGACACCCAGCGCTGCCGGCGATATCTTCTCCCCGGCCAGCCAACCGGTGACGGTCAGCGGCGCCAACGTCCCGACCGTAAACTTCACCGCCTTCAGCCTGGTTCCGCAAACCGCGTGGTCTATTCTTTTTGTCGACAGCCAGGAGACCAGTTGCTACCCCGGGGCGGCCACCAATGCCATCGACGGCAACCCCAGCACTTTCTGGCACACTCAGTTCTGCGGCGGAGCCCCAGCCCCGCCGCATGAGATCCAGATCAACCTGGGGGCTTCCTACCAACTGACGGCCTTCCAATACCTGCCGCGGCAGGATGGCAGCGCCTGCGGCTGGATCAACCAGTACGAGTTTTACGTGAGCCCCGACGGTGTGAACTGGGGCACGGCGGTGGCCACCGGAAGCTTCAACTATGGCGGCCTGAGCACCAAATGCCCGGGACCGGGCGCCAGTGTGCCCACGGCGCTGCAGATCGTATTCCCGCCGGCGACCGGGCACTACGTCCGCCTGCGCGCGCTGTCGGAGATCAACGGCAATCCCTACACGTCGGCCGCCGAGATCACCGTGCTGGGCGCGCTGGCCAGCGGGCAATCCGCGCCACTAGCCAGCGTGAGCCTGAATCCCGCCACGGTGGTGGGCGGTGGCTCTTCGACGGGCACGGTGACGCTCAGCGCTCCAGCGCCGGCGGGCGGGGCCGTGGTGAGCCTTTCCAGCGGCAACACCGCGGTGGCGACGGTGCCGGCCAGCGTGACGGTCCCGGCCAGCGCCATCAGCGCAACTTTTACGACCAACACCTCTGCGGTGAGCAGCGCGACGCAGGTGAACATCTCCGGTTCCTACAACGGCGGCGGCGCGCACGCCACGCTGACGGTGAACCCGGGCAGCCTGATCTCACAGACCAACTGGTCGGTTTTCTTCGTGGACAGCCAGGAAACGAGTTGCTACAACGGGGCGGCGACGAATGCCATCGACGGCAACCCCAGCACCTTCTGGCACACTCAGTTCTGCGGCGCAAGCCCAACCACGCCGCATGAAATCCAACTATTCCTGGGCGCCTCGTACAGCCTGACCGCCTTCCAATACCTGCCGCGGCAGGATGGCAGCGCCTGCGGCTGGATCAAGCAATACGAATTCTATGTGAGCGCCGACGGCGTGAACTGGGGCACGCCGGTGGCCAGCGGCGCCTTCAACTATGGCAACCTGAGCACGAACTGTCCGGGACCGGGCGCGGGGGTGCCGGGGCCGCTGCAGATCGCCTTCCCGCAAACCACCGGCCAGTACGTCCGCCTGCGGGCGCTGTCGGAGATCAACGGCAAACCCTACACCTCGGCGGCCGAGATCGACCTGCTGGGCAGTATCGTCAGTGGGCCCGCGGCGCTGGCCAGCGTGAGCGTGAATCCCGCCATCGTCGTCGGTGGCAGCCCCTCCACCGGAACCGTAACCCTGACCGGCCCGGCACCGTCCGGAGGAGCCGTGGTGTCCCTCTCCAGCAACAGCGCGGCGGCTACAGTGCCGCCCAGCGTGACCGTGCCGGCGGGAAACAGCACCGCCACCTTCGCCATCGCGACCAGCTCCGTGGCTTCCCCCACCCCGGTTAGTATCGGAGGCAGCTACAGCGGCAATCAATCGGCGACGCTGACGGTGAACCCCGGCAGCCTGATCGCGCATACGGGCTGGTCGGTCCTGTTCGTCGATAGCCAGGAGACCAGTTGCTACAACGGAGCGGCCACCAATGCCATCGACGGCAACCCCAGCACCTTCTGGCACACCCAGTTCTGCGGCGCAGCTCCACCCACGCCGCACGAGATCCAGATCAACCTGGGAGCTTCCCACCAATTGACGGCCTTCCAATTCCTGCCGCGGCAGGACGGCAGCGCCTGCGGCTGGATCAAGCAATACGAGTTCTACGTGAGCACGGACGGCGTGAACTGGGGTACAGCGGTGGCCACGGGGACGTTCAACTATGGCAACCTGAGCGAGCAATGTCCGGGACCTGGAGCGGGAGTGCCCTCAGCGCTGCAGATCGCATTCCCGCAAACCACCGGACAGTACATCCGCCTGCGGGCGCTGTCGGAAGTCAACGGCCATCCCTACACCTCGGTGGCCGAGATCAACGTGCTGGGGCAGTAAACAACCGTGCCGGATTCAGTTTAGGATTTCAGCCCGACGGTCTGCGCCCGGCCGTGCTGGAAGGCGCCCACGAATGCCTCGACCACCTTGCCATCGAACTCCGTGCCCGCGCGCTCCGAGATGTTGCCGATGGCCACGCTGGGCGGCATTCCGCCCTGGCCGCTGGTGAGGTTCTCATAGGCATCGGCCACCGCCAGGATGCGCGATTCCAGGGGCGTGTCCTGGTAGGAGACGGGCTTCCCGTCGATCGGCTCCGAATACGCCAGCAGGATGGGGATAACGCGCCGCAACGATCCCCCCACGGGAGGCAGCGCGGCCTTGCCCCTGGCCATGTCACGCTGCACCCTGCGGAAATCGTCGGCGGTGAAGTTCGCCGACTTGCAGAGAATTTCGCGGCTGATGCCCAGCTTATCGACGTCGTGCAGCAGGGCGGCGGCGCGGATGTCCTCGATCCGCTCCGAGCCCAGGTCCATGCGCTCGGCGATCTTGGTGGCGCAGATGGAAACGCGATAGGAGTGGTTCTGGCTGTATTTGTCGTTGGCGACGATGTGTTGCAGGATGAGCAGGATTCCGCGGTAGCTGTCGCGCAGCTCGCGCAGGTTCGATTGCATGCGCTCGTAGAGCGTGCCCATGGCATAGGCGATTACCAGCATGATCCCGCCCCACAGGGCGATATCGAACCACTTCTCGTGCGGGATCACGAACGCCCGCCGGTGCATGAGCGGAGACATCACCGGAGGATGGAAGTAGACCACCAGCACCACCAGCAGGGTGCTGGCCAGCGCCGTCATGACCGCGTGCCGGCGCCCGTACTTGTAGGCGGAAAACATCGTAGGCAGCGTGTACAACGCCAGCACCATCCGCTGGCCCTCCACAACGAAATTGGAGAGCAGCGCGATCAAGAAGAGAGAAAGCAGCAGCCAAAGCTCTTTGTTGGCGCCGCCCGCCGCTGCCGCCTGTGCGCTTCGCGGACGCGCCGCCCGGGATGCCGGCCGAGGAGAATGGACGTCGTTGGTTACGGTGGTTGCCATGGCGATTGCTCCGGCCCGCGACCGCCTTGGCCCGGACCAATATGGGAAAAACAACTCCTCGCAGAATCGTAGCGGCGTGGCGGATGCCTCCCAAGTTACCAAGGTCGGTGCACAAGTAGGGGGAAGAGAAGCAGATCCCTCGCTGCGCTCGGGATGACGCCTGCCGGCTCGGACGCCGGCAAAACGGCGTCACTTCGCTCGCGGGTGGGTCTGGTCGTACACCGCCAGAACGTGCTTCATGGAGAGCTGCGTATAGCGCTGCGTGGTGGAGAGCCGCTCGTGCCCGAGCATCTCCTGGATGGCGCGCAGGTCGGCGCCTTCCTCCAGCATGTGAGTGCCGAAGGCATGGCGCAGCGTGTGCGGGTGAACATCGGGCGAGAGCCCTTTGGCGACCGCGATCCGCTTGACGATCCTTCCCACGCTGCGCGTGGTCAGCCGCGCGCCGCGCAGATTGACTAGCAGAGCGCGCGTGGACTGCCTGCGCTCCGCCAGCTTCTGCTGCCGGACGGGCACATAGGCATCGAGCGCCGACTTCACCGCGTCGCCGAACGGGACATAGCGTTCCTTGCGTCCTTTGCCGCGGACCAGTATGGCTTCGCCCGACCAGCGCACGTCGTCCAGGTCGATCCCGATCAGCTCCGAGTTGCGAATGCCGCAGCCGTAGAGCAGTTCGAGAATAAGCCGGTCGCGCTCCGGCCAGGCCGCCAGCTCAGGCATTTCGCCGTCGAGCACCGTGTTCATCTCTTCGATGGTGGGCACCCGCGGCAGCTTCTTGGGTAAGCGCGGGGTAGACACCAGTGCCGCCGGATTCTGTTCCACCACTCCTTCCCGAGCCAGCCAGCGGTAGAGCGAGCGCACCGCCGCCAGCGCCCGCGCCACCGAGGTCTTGGACAAACCATGGTCGTAGAGCTGCGAAAGAAATCCGCGGATGCGCACGTGGTCGATCTGCTTCCAGCCGGCGTCGCCCACGTAGGCGGCGAACTTCTCCAGGTCGCCGGTGTAGGCCTTGATGGTGTGTGCCGAGGCGTTGCGCTCTTTGAGCGAACGAAGAAAGCGCGCGACCGCTTTAGGAACGGGACCCACTCCGTGCCTCCCCTTGTAGCGCCGGCGTCTCGCCGGCTGTCGCGTGGGCGAGCGGGGTCCCCATCGCGCCCGGTTTTGGCGAGATGGGGTGCAGGTCTCGCCCACGCTTCGCCCGCGGATGGTGCTCGCGGTACACATTCTTCAGCCGGTCGAGAGCCAGGTGCGTGTAAACCTGCGTGGTGGAGATGTCGGCATGGCCGAGGATGGTCTGCACCGTCCGCAGGTCGGCGCCACCTTCAACCATGTGCGTGGCACAACTGTGGCGCAGCATGTGCGGACTGGCATGGCGGCCGCTGCGCGCGGATGCGGCTCGCACCATCTTCCAGACCCATTGCCGGCTCATCCGCCGCGCGCCGCGGGCTGCGAAAAGCAGCGGTGAACTCTTCTGCGCGCACAGCGATTCCCTGCCCTCGGCCAGATATTCCCGGATCGCTTGGATCGCCGGCATGCCCAGCGGCACGATCCGTTCCTTGTCGCCTTTGCCGCGCACCAGCACGTATCCCAGGTCGAGCTTGAGGTCTTCCAGTTTGACGCCGACCATCTCCGACACACGCAACGCGCCGCAGTAGAACGTCTCCAGCATGGCGCGATCGCGCAGTGCGATGGCGGCGGCGAGTTTGCCGGTTGCGGCGCTGCGCGGCTCGAGCAGGGTCGCGATCTCGTCCCGCGCCAGTGCTTTGGGCAACACCTTCCATTGCCGAGGCGTTTCCAGGTTCAGCGTGGGGTCGTGAGTGATGTGGCGGTCGAGCAGCAGGTACTTGTAGAAGTGTCGCAGCGCGGAGAGCTTGCGCGCCACCGAACGTCCGTCGACATGGTTAGAGAAGAGATGGTCAAGAAAGTCGCGCACATCTTGCCGCCGCGCTGCGCTGAGTGGCCACTTCTTCAGGAAGCCCGCGAACTGGGTGATGTCGTGCGTGTAGGCTGTGACCGTGAGCGGCGCCAGGCCCTTCTCGATCTTGAGATAGTCGATAAAAGAGACGAGTTCCCCCGGGATGGGCTGGCTGGCGTCCACGCCGCCAGTATGCGCGTTATCGGACGTGGGGATGTTGACCGCACTGGTTCACGGTTGAAATCGGAAAAACAAAGAAAAGTGAGAGAGTCATTCCGAGCGCAGCGAGGAATCTATGCTTTTTCGGTGGAGAAGCCTCTTCAGGGACCGAATTGCAATCCACAGGAAGAAGGCTGTAATGACATGAAGGAATACCAAGCTTGCAACGCCGAAGATGTGCCTCCGATACTGTGTAACGACTGCAACCTCCCACAGCGCTGCTAGCGCCGTATACGTTATCGCGCTTACGATTCGGATCACTGTCGCGCCCATAGGCTTACTCGCTGGCGGCTCCCCTTTCTTGCCGGGCTCTCGTGAAACAATACATAGATTCCTCGCCACGCTCGGAATGACACTTCTTATTATTTGACTTCCATCGCTATGCCGCCTTGGCCTTTACCGCCTGCAGCAACTCCTCCGCGTACAACGCGCCCTGGGGCGTTTCTTCGTGCTTGAAGTAGGCGAAGACGTCCTTTCCCTCCGCGATTTTCGCTGAGAGCTTCTGCGCCAACTCGCGCCGCTGCTCGGCGGAATACTCCGGCTGGCGGAAGCGGTAATAGCTGAAGTCCGCGGTGGTTTCGTCGGGAACGGTGCGATCTTCGCTCTCCGCCACGCAAAGCGCGGCGTTGTGCTTGCGCAGCAGCTCGTAGACAGGATCGGCAAACCACGATTCGTGGCGGAACTCGAAGGTGTAGCGCGGCGTGCGTGGCAGTTGTGCGAGAAACTCGTCCAGCAGTTCGAGGCTGCATTTCAGGTTGGGCGGAAGCTGGAACAGGATGGGCCCCAGCTTCCCCGCCTGGTGCAGCGGTCCCACCGACGACAGGAATGCGCGCACCATCTCTTCTGCATTCTTCAGGCGGAGGATGTGCGTAATTTTCTGGTGGGCCTTGACCGCGAATTTGAATTCCGCCGGCGTGGCCGCCGTCCAGTTCTCAAAGGTGCTGGGCGCGACCAGCCGCCGGAAGCTGTAGTTCACCTCCACCGTGTTCAGGCGCGTGCCGTAATGCGAGAGGAACGATTTGGACGGCAGCTTCGGCGGATAGAAATCCGGTTTCCAGCCCGCGTACGCCCAGCCGGACGTACCCGCGTAGATCGCCATCGAACCCTCCGCGATCGGTAGTAAGAACTAGGCCCCAGTCTTCCGCCGCCGTGCCGGTGCGCGCTTCTTTGCCTTTACGACCGCTTTGCCTTGCGGTGCTGCTTGCGCGAGAACCTCGCCCCCATCCCGCAGCGCGACGAGAGCCGCCAGCGGAGGCAGCTTCTGCTTCAGAGTGAGCACCGGCTCGTACAGGTCCCCCAAGCGCTTCACGCGCTCCAGCACCTGGCTGGATTCGAAGACCAGCAGGCCAGCGTCCTTCTTCGCACAGCACTGCTCGACTTCCTTCCAGGTGACCGGCGTGGAGACGGTCGGCCGCGGCTTGGCGCGCAGCGAGTAGACGCAGACTGTGGTCTTGTGGTCGTCGTTCTGGCTCCAGTCGACCAACACCTTGCCCACGCGCAGCGCTTTCTTCATATCGGAAACAATCTGCCCGCGGTGCAGTGTTTCGAGAAGGCGGGCCAGCTCGTGCGCGAAAGGCTTGGTGTCGTCATAAGTGACGGGCGTGTTCAGCGGCACATAAACCTGCAGCCCCTTCGAGCCCGAAGTCTTGGGAAAGGCCTGCAAGCCGAAGTGAGCGAAGACGTCGCGCACCCACATCCCCGCCTGGCAGCACTGCACGATGTTGGCCGGCTCGCCGGGATCGAGGTCGAAGATGATCATGGTGGGCCGCAAAATTTCTTTCGCCAGCGAGAGCGAGGTGTGCAGCTCGATATCGGCCAGGTTCGCCGCCCACACCAGCGTGGCCACCTCCTGCACCATGCAGTAATCCATCCAGCGTTTGTTGCCCTCGCTCCAGACCCGCGCCGTCGCCACCCACGACGGCCGGTGATCGGGACAATTCTTCTGATAGAAGAGTTCGCCATCCACGCCGTCCGGGTAGCGCTTCATGGTGAGCGGCCGGCCGTGGAGGTGCGGCAGCAGCACCGGCGCGATGCGCACGTAGTAGTCGATGAGCTGCGCCTTGGTGAAGCCCGCCTGCGGGTAGAGCACCTTCTCCAGGTTGGAAAGCGTGAGCCGCCTGCCCTGGACTTCGACCTCGGTGATGGTTCGTTCCGCCATGGAACAAGGTTACTCGGTCGCCGGCGTCGCCACCGGGACGGCGTTCTTCCGCGGCCGGGAGTTGGCCTGCAAAATCTTCTTGCGCAGGCGAAGCGACTTGGGCGTCACCTCGACGAACTCGTCGTCGGCGATGAATTCGATCGCCTGCTCCAGGTTGAGGATGCGGAACGGAATCAGGCGGATGGCTTCATCGGCAGTGGAGGAGCGCATGTTCGTCAGCTTCTTCTCGCGGACGCAATTGACGTCCAGGTCGGCATCGCGCGAATTCTCGCCGATGATCATGCCCTCGTAGACCTCGGTGCCCGGCGCCACGAACAGCTCGCCGCGCTCCTGCAGGTTGTAAAGCGCGTAGGCCGTGGTATTGCCGGCGCGGTCGGCCACCAGCACGCCGGTCAGGCGGTGAGGGATCTCGCCCTGCCACTCGGTGTGGCCGTCGAAGAGCGAATTCATCACGATGGTGCCGCGAGTGTCGGTGAGCAGCTCGCTGCGCAGGCCGATCAGGCTGCGGCTGGGCACGCGGAATTCCATGCGCACGCGGCCATATCCGTGATTGGTCATCTTCTGCATCTGGGCTTTCCGCATGCCGAGCTGCTCCATCGCGACGCCCACAAACTCTTCCGGAATGTCGATGGTCAGCCGCTCCACCGGTTCCATCAGCTTGCCCTTGATGGTCCGTGTGACGATTTCAGGATTGCCGACCATCAGTTCGTAGCCCTCGCGGCGCATCATCTCGATCAGGATGGAAAGTTGCAGCTCGCCCCGTCCCATCACTTTGAACGTATCCGTGCCAGCGGTCTCTTCCACTCGGATGGATACGTTGGTGAGCAGTTCTTTCTCCAGCCGTTCGCGCAGGTTGCGCGAGGTAACGTACTCTCCTTCTCTGCCCGCCAGCGGTGAGGTGTTCACGGTGAACTGCATGGCGATGGTGGGCTCGTCGATGGCGATGTTGGGCAAGGGCGCCGGGTTCTCGGCGCTGGTGATGGTTTCGCCGATGGTGATCCCCGTCACCCCGGCCACCGCGACGATGTCGCCCAGTTCGGCAACCGTGATGTCCACCCGCTTCAGCCCATCGAAGGAAAACAGCTTGGTGATCTTTACCTTTTCGAGCGACCCGTCTAGCTTGGCGATCCCGACTTCGTCGCCGTAGTGCAGCGTGCCGTTGAACACGCGCGCGATGGCCAGCCGTCCCAGGTAGTCGCTGTAATCGAGATTGGCCACCAGTACCTGCAAGACGCCCTCGGGATCGCCCGCCGGCTCGGGGATAGTTTTGACCAGGGCCTCGAACACCGGCTGCAGGTTCACGCCGGGCACTGCGGGATCGGCCGAGGCCGTGCCCAGCTTTGCGTTGGCGTAGAGCACCGGAAAATCCAGTTGATCTTCGCTGGCGTCGAGATCAATGAACAGGTCGTAGATCTCGTTCAGGACCTCCTGCGGACGGGCATCCGGCCGGTCAATCTTGTTGATCACCACGATGGGCGGCAGCTTGGCTTCCAGCGCCTTGCTGAGCACGTAACGCGTCTGCGGCAGCGGACCCTCGCTGGCATCCACCAGCAACATGACGCCGTCCACCATCTTGAGCGCCCGCTCCACCTCGCCGCCAAAGTCGCTGTGGCCGGGCGTGTCCACGATGTTGATCTTCACCTCGTGATAAAACACGGCCGTGTTCTTGGCCAGGATGGTGATGCCGCGCTCGCGCTCCAACTCGTTGGAATCCATGACGCGATCGATCAGCTCCTGATTGCTGCGGAATACGCCGCTCTGGCGGAGCATGCCGTCCACCAGGGTCGTCTTGCCGTGGTCCACGTGGGCGATGATAGCGATGTTGCGAATTTTCAAAACCTGAAGTCCTCGTTTTTCCCCAACGGATGCCATTCCGAGCGCCCGGTCTTGGCGCGAGGAATCTGCTGTTTGCATGATTATAAATGGTGGCTGGTGATTTTCTGGGGCGCCCAAGACTCCGGAAGTCGCGCCTACCTGAGCACTCGCCCAAACTCGATGCACAAACCGCGCCAGAAATCTCCTGAATCGACTAGAATGTGAGCACAACGTGAGAAAGCCGCAGCCACTAGGGCAGCCCGAAAGAAGGATCGGCCTTGATCACAAACGATGACCTGGCCACGACTGTTATAAGGCATGTCATCTTCCACGACGTTCCTCAAAAAATTCGGGAAGGTGACGCCAAACCCCAACTGTCCGATGTGGAGACGAAGGTCGACGCGAGTCAGAAAGGCCATCTCAAGACGAAGCTGACCCGTGTTCTGAACTCAACCAAAGCGTATCCCATACAGTTTCTGGCAACAACCGCATCGCCCGTTCCCAAACAGGTTCGACAGCTTACCAAATCCGGCTATAGAGCTGAGAACTTCATTGATGCATCGCGCGAGCTGGCGAACTACCTCTTTGAGCAGCACACTGGGGCGATTTCGCCCGGCCTTCTTTGCGTAATAGATGCTGCTGCCTCCGGTCATCCATGCTTGATCCTGATGAAGCTGGAGAGGGAACGAGGTGCGCAACTGGAGCTGAGTGGCGCACCTGGACACCGAACCTTCGCGATGTCAGTCCTGAACGATTTGGTGTTGACGGATGGTACGCGTCTGTTCAAGAGCGCGATGTTCATCCGTACCGGGGCTGGCGATGACGATTTCCGGGCGTCAGCTTGTGATAACCAGTACAACGTTTTGTCTGCGGACGATCTCGCCAAGTTCTGGATGAGGTTCTTGGGTTGTGGATTTTTGCTGGAACCTCGCGTCGCAACGCAGCGGTTTTTCGAATCTGCCTTGTCGTTCATAAGTACGGCTGTTACAGAGCCGACCGTCAAGAGCGATATTTATGACCACCTTCCATCGCAGATGAAGTCTAAGGCTAAAGACTTCGCCCCGAAGACGTTCATTCAGGAATTCGTACCCGAAGAGTACCAAGAACAATTTCGGGAGCACCTAAATGTAAACAATGTACCACTTAGTGCTTTCAAAAAGGACATCGCCGATATTGAGTCCAAACTGCAACGGCGGGCATATCAGACGACGAAGGGCGGCATGATTTCTGTTCCTGCCGAAATTGCGGACATCGTCGTGATACGCCCAGAAGACATTCTGGTGAAGGACACGGTTGCAAAGGTGAAGTGAGCGACGTCGAACAAGCCAGACTGCGTTGGATTAATGAACGCTCCCGGCATCAGGCATTTGGCGCTTTGCTCCGAGATCAGCTCGGGTCTTTGCTCAAGCCGCTTGGAATTTGGTTTGAGGTCGATGCCCGTGCCAAGGAAATCGATAGCCTGGTCAAGAAGCTTCTCAGAAAGCAAGGGCACACTTTTGACAGCCTGCCGGACAAGGTCGGGGTCCGAGTCATCGTCAGATACAGGTCGGACCTCCAGGGCGTAATTGACGTGGTCAGCTCGCATTTCGAGGCGAAGACGCCGGACGACAAGGTAAAAGGTCTCGGAACGGACCGGGTGGGTTATCAGAGTGTGCACCTCGACCACGTTCGGCTACGGAGCGGCGATCCGAACGCGATAGAATATCCACCAACTTCGTTCTGGGCGGAATTGCAGGTAAGGACACTTGCTCAACATCTCTGGTCCGAGATGTCTCATGATACGGTTTACAAGAATGATGAGATGGTTTCGGCCCTTCCAGACGATGCCAAACGGCGAGTGAATTTAATGGCGGGGCAGATCGAAGTGTCTGACAGGGAATTCGACCGCCTTAACGAGGAGCTTTCTTCTCAGCCCGCGGTGCGGCTGTTGCACGCACTTGAGAGACATTACTACACTCTCTCCTCACGTCGCCCCGACCTAGAACTCTCGATGCAAGTGCTGAACACGCTGATGCCCCTGGTGAAAGGGGACGTCCAGGAGTTCACGAATCATCTAGATGATTTCCTTTCCAGTAAACATGGTGTGCTTGAAACCGTGTATGCACAGGCATCGAAAGCGGGAGTTGAGAACATAACGTCATTTCTGTTCCAACCAGAAGCGCTCATGCTTTATGAGCTCCTTTCATCCAACCTGGATGCCACAAGGCGAGTCTGGAACCAGAACTACCCGGAACCCGAGCTGGAACGCATCGCCAATGCGTTTGGCATTTCCCTTGACTAAACCACTGGGCACGCCGGGCCAGGCGGACAGGTCGCGCCTCCCATCCCAGACAAGGTCCACTTGTTTGGGGCACCAAGATCAAGGTTGGCTGTGGATGGGTAAGGGATCACTCTATTACGCCGCGCTGCCCGGATAAGCCACTGCTAGGGCATCGAGCAACTCCTTTTGCCTTGATTTGACGATCGTTTCCTGAATACGGGACTTCAGGTAAAGTGCCGCTTTCTCGATGTATCTTCGAGTCGCCTGCGGATTTCGTGAAAGCGCGATTGCGAATTTAACAACTTCGCCCCACCACTCATCACCCGAGAGGAAACGCCGCACGGCTCGCCGCGCTTTCTCTCCCCCTAGTTCCGTCAGACAAGTAGCCGCTAGGTATTCCTGAAAAGAGTGATGCAAAAAGCCGAAATATTGACCTTCAGGTACAACCAGCCCGTCACGGCATACCTCAACAAGAAGCTCAGGGGCCCGTGAAGCGTAGAAAGGTAACATTTGTTTGACGGCCGCCCTGAAGTCAGCCTCAGTAAAATCACGGCGGCGGTCCTCGTGGAGTCGGTCGGCTAAATTCGACAACACCGCGATTTTTGGCTCCGGCCCAAATTTTGAACCACGATTAACCTGTTTGGCGAAATCCCACCCACCTGCAAGAAGCTCGGTAAACATTGCATAAAGTTTCACACGACTACTCGGCAGCGAACGCATACTTTGGTGTACCTTGACAACCAGAGTCCCCAGGAGCGGTACCCTCATAAGCTCTCGCAAGCTTGGAACGTCCTTCAGTTGCGCTCTGAATGTCTCCTCCGCCTTGTCATCCCCTGTAAACCAGTGTCTAATAAACTCATCGAGCTGTGGGTCGTCAAAGGGCTCAACCGACATCCTAATGAAGTGCTTTAACGCTGGTGCGGAAATGTAGTCCCGCCCTGTCACCAGAACCGATAATCGCTTTTCTGAGTGTTTTGCGTCCAGAGCGAGCTCCAGCACCCGCTGTTGCAACGTGACATCTGCTAATTCATCAAGGCCATCAAGGTACAGTCGGAACAACCAAGAATGTGAGTGGCGCGTTGCCCAGAGTGTCTCAATCTCCGGATCCAACAAAAACGTTTGTTCGAAGGTCGACACTCCACGGCCATTTAGGCGATACATGGGGATATACTGAGAAACTGTTTTCGACTCACCGCGCTTCAATTTATCTACATCTTCCATTGCCTGCCACCTACAGAAACTTGTCTTGCCCGTTCCTGGAGGACCGGCAATGAGAATATTGTGGGCGGACTCTTCGATGATGTTCCGCTCCAGTGTAAACACGCTACTTGCTGTTCTCTCCTTTTGAATCACTCCCGGGTAAGCACAAGACAGGTTCTCCACGAACGAATAAGGGCTCAGAAGGGGCGACGTAAGCCATTCGTAATTCGTGGGCTCGAGTGTCGAGCATATCTTATTCGCTTCGTTTACTGCTGTGTGAATACTGTTAGTCGACTGCCTGAACTCGGAGAGGACCTTGGTTGCCTTTTTTAACAAACCGCCCCCTCCCGGCAGGACCATAGCTTCGAGGCTTCGTAGTGGCTCCGGAGGACGGCGCTTTTTGACACGCATCTTGTCGCATCTTTCTTTCCACGAGTTCCATTCCTTTTGAAACTCATCGTTCCACGCCTTCTTAAGTTCAGCCGCAATCGCGTTTGCTTTGCTGCGATGATCACGCACGCCCTCATGTTGTGCGCTAAGTTCAGATAAGAAACTGGCAGTCGATATCACATCTCGTGCGATGCTATCGATCTCCACCTTCTTCAGTGGTCGTTCAAGCTTCGCGATTTCGGGGAGTGAAAGTGACACTGAAAAGCGATAGAAGCGTTTTGCGAACCGCGGTGGTATGTACGTGCCGCGAAGGGTATGCGGAAGTGCGGCGAATCCGTGTTGCCGCAGTGCATCCTGAACGACCTCGTCCTTGTCGAGTGTAGAAACGATGGTCGCAGCGAGCCTCGCAAGGCTACCAGCATGAAAGAGAAGGTAGCTGGGACGGTGTTGAACGAACTGATCCCAAAGAGCACGACCACAAAGAAAACGGACTCGGTCCGCGTTTGCAAGCTTGCCCCGGATGGATTCCATTGTCTGAACGGTGCACTCATAAGGCGAGATGACCAGTATCCGTTGTACACGTTCCGGTATGGCATTAGTGGTCCTAGGAATCGGCGTGTCGAGCGCCTGTTCGGCCTGAAATAGCACGGTGCGCGCACCGCGGTCACTTTCAACAGATCCTGTGATCGGGAAATTCTTAATAACGCATGCGTGAAGCGATTTTCCGTAGAAGGCGTCGGCCATCTCGAAGACAATGTCTTTACCTACCTCACCAGTTCCATGAGTGTCGCGAACTCCGCTTATTAACGGCATTTGCTCTAACATCTTGATCACCTCCTTCCGGAGGGCAGGCTCGTCCGCGAAGGACTTGCTGAAGTGGTCGAGTTCACTTTCTTGATCCAAACGGTTTGCAAACTGTGCCATATTTACACCTTACGTTAGGGCAGTGCAGTTCAACGGAAAAGGGTGGCCTAGAAGGGTACCAGTGAGCCGCTGCGTGTCAAGAGGGCTCCCTGATCTGTTCGAGATTTGGAACAACGGTACCGTTCGGGGCGTGGCCTAGGTAGGCGGGACGAGTATAGGGGTACCCCGGACAAGCGGCAGCTTGTCCGGGAATGAATACTCCTGGGCTCCAACGGGCCGGTTCCAGTACACCGCCGCGCCGTGCTCGCACCTGAAAAGATAGGGCGATCGCAGTTTTAGCGAGACACTAGGCTAGAGCCCCGCGCTGGAGGCGGCGAAGGGATATCCAGCAGCGCTCGCGGATTTCTATCGGCGATCATCAAGAGCTTCAGGGCGGCTGGGCGCGGCCGGCGCACCCCCTGCTCCCAACTCTGGACCGTGTTCGTGCTCACGTGTAGCAGCCGCGCAAACTGAGGCTGGCTGGCATCGAGCAAAATCCCGATCCTCCTGGTGCGGCTGGGTGGCATGCGCCTGGCCGGCGCGCGGCCCGATTATTACTGGCAGCTATAATTATCAACGTATAACATTCTGAAATTGTTCCACGTGGAACATTTTTAACAATAGCGCGATTTGACACACCCGCCGTCGAACCAGTAGCTTTCAAGATTCGACTGTGCGAGTCCCTGCCCATTGTCCTCCGGAGGTTCCATGAAGATTCCCCTGCGCAGAATTTTTCCTGCCCTGCTGCTCGTCCTGATCGTGATCCCGGCGTTCGGCCAGCAGCTCGACGTGGCCGCCTTCGAGAAGCGGATCGCGGTCAAAAAGCTGGATAACGGCCTGACGATCGTGGTGATGCAGCGTCCCGAAGCCCCCGTGTTTTCCTTCTACACCATCGTGGACGCGGGCTCGGCGCAGGATCCCCTCGGCTCGACCGGCCTGGCGCACATGTTCGAGCACATGGCGTTCAAGGGCACCACCGGCATCGGCACCCGAGACTGGCCCGCCGAAAAAGCTGCGCTGGAAAAAGTGGAAGAAACTTACGCCGCCTACCGCACGGAGCGGTACCGGACCGTCGGCCACGACGACGCCAAGGTGAAGCAACTCGAGGAAGCGTGGAAGGCAGCGATCGCCGAGGCCCAGCATTACGTCGTCCCCAATGAGTTCGACGAAGTCCTGGAGAGCAACGGCGGCCGCGGCGTCAACGCCTTCACCAACTGGGACGAGACTGCCTATCACTACTCGCTGCCGGCGAATCGTGTGCAGCTTTGGGCGTACCTGGAATCGGAGCGCTTTCTGCATCCGGTGATGCGCGAGTTCTACAAGGAGCGCGACGTGGTGGTCGAGGAGCGCCGCATGCGCACCGACAGCCAGCCCATCGGCCGTCTGGTCGAGCAATTTTTGGGCGGCTCGTTCGCGACCTATCCCTACCATCGCCCGACCATCGGCTACTACTCCGACCTTTATTATTTCTCCGCCACCGACGCCAAGACTTTCTTCGACCAGTACTACGTGCCGTCGAACATGGTGGTCGCCATCGTGGGCGACGTGAATCCCGCCGAGGTGATGGCGCTGGCCGAGAAATATTTCGGACGGCTGCCCACGCGTCCGCAGCCCGCTCCAGTGCACACCGCCGAGCCGCCGCAGCGCTCCGAGCGCGAGGTCGAGCTGCGCGAGACGGCGCAGCCGTTCTATCTCGAGGGCTACCATCGTCCCAATTATCGCGACCCCGATGACGCTGTCTACGACGCCATCACCGACCTGATGTCCACCGGCCGCACCTCGCGGCTGTTCCGCGCGCTGGTCCGCGACCAGAAGATCGCGGCGGAGGCGGAAGGGTTCAGCGGATTTCCCGGCACCAAGTACGAGCACCTGTTTGCCTTCGACGCGGTGCCGCTGCCCGGGCACACACCCGAGGAGATGCGCAAGGCCATCCACGGGGAAATCGAGAAGTTGAAGACCACCGACGTCAGCGATGAAGAACTAAAGATGGTGAAGACGCGCGCCAAGGCCAACCTCATCCGCGGACTCGCCGACAACGCGGGCATGGCATACCAGCTTGGACTCTACCAGCTCCGCTATGGCGACTGGCGCGAGCTATTCCGTTCGGTGGATCGCATCGACAAGGTCAGCAAGGAGGACATCCGCCGCGTGGCCAACAAAACCTTTTCGCCCACCAACCGCACCGTGGGCATCATCGAAACCATTCCGGGGTCGTCCAATCCCCAGGGAGAGAAAGAACAATGAACCGGCGAATGAGTTTTGCTCTCCTCGTTTTTGTAGCGCTGATGTCGATGCTGGCGGCGCACGCGCAGAAATCACCGGGACCGGCCGACCCCGAACTGCAAAAGATCAAGACGCCGCCGCTGCCTGAGTTCCATCCTCAGATTCCCAAGCGCATTGTGCTGCCCAACGGCATGGTGGTGCTGCTGCAGGAAGACCACGAGCTGCCGCTGATCGACGGCATCATGCGCGTGCGCGGCGGCGCGCGACTGGAGCCTGCGGCCAAGGTTGGACTGATAGACATCTATGGCGACGTGTGGCGCACCGGCGGCACCAAGGACAAGACCGGCGACCAGCTCGACGACTTCCTGGAAGCGCGCGCCGCCAAGGTGGAAACCGACGGCGACGCCGATTCCACCACCATCAGCTTTAGCTCTCTGAAGCAGGACTTCGATGATGTCTTCAAGGTGTTCGTGGACGTGCTCCAACACCCGGCGTTTCGCGAAGACAAAATTGCGCTCGCCCAATACCAGCTCAACACCGAGATCGCGCGGCGCAACGACGATATCGACCAGATCGCCCGCCGCGTCTCCATCCAACTCGCCTATGGCCCCAAGAGTCCGTATGCGCGCTTTCCCGAGTACGCGACCGTCGCCGCCGTCACCCGCGAGGATCTCGTCGAGTGGCACCACAAATACGTCCACCCCAACAACATTATTTTTGGTGTGGTCGGGGATTTTGATTCCAAAGCGATGGAAGCGCGCATCCGCCAGGCTTTCGACTCGTGGCCGAAAGGACCGGATGCGCCGCGCACGGAGATCGCGTTCAATCCGGAAAAGCCGCAGGTGTACTTCGTCCCCAAGGAAGACGTGAACCAGAGTGACATCCAGATGGTCAGCCTGGGGATCGAGCGCAATAATCCCGACTACTTCGCGGTCGAAGTGATGAACTACGCCTTCGGCGCCGGCTTCTCCTCGCGGCTGCTCAAGGACCTGCGCACCGCAAAGGGACTGGCGTATGCGGTGGGCGGTGGCATCGGCTCCGCCTACGATCACCGCGGCATCTTCCGCCTCGCCATGGGCACCAAGAGCGCAACCACTGCCGAGGCCCTCGCCGGCCTGAAGCAGGAACTGCAGAAGCTGATGGACGATCCGCCCAAGGGCGAAGAGCTGAGGACGGCGAAAGACACCATCCTCAACGCCTTCATCTTCAACTTCGATTCCAAAGAGAAGGTGCTGCGCGAGCAGATGGCTTACGAGTATTACGGCTACCCGCTCGACTTCCTCGAGCGCTACCGCACCGGCATCGAGAAAACCACCGCGGAAGACATCGCCCGCGTGGCCAAGAAGTACATCCACCCGGAGCAGTTTGCGACGCTGGTCGTCGGGAATCCCGAAGAGATCGGCAATCAGCTCACGTCGCAGGGACCGGTGGCGAAATGGGACATCACCATCCCGCCGCCCCCGGGCGAGAAGCAGGGGAAATCGCCCGGCAGTTCGCAGAGCAAATAGCTGCAGAATGGGCCGTCTTGATCAGCACAGACCGGAGGGTGCCCCACCCTTCCCCGCTGTTGGGAAGGGTGGGGATTTTGACGTTTGGTTCTATATCGCGGACCGATATACCCCATTCTGCGAACCCGCGAAGACGAAAGTCAAAGACCCCACCCTAACGTCGAACAGCACGACGTTAGGATGGGGCACCCTCGGG
>JBKQPN010000030.1:0-9559 GCA_052145015.1 Terriglobales bacterium | reverse complement strand
GCCTGCCGCCAGGCGATTGCAGATACGCGCTCCTGCCTCGATTGGCTCGAAGCGCGCGGCTATCGGCAGTTGGGGATCGTCGGCACCAGCCTCGGCTCCTGCTATGCGTTCATCGCCAGCGCGCACGACCAGCGGCTGAAGGTGAACGTCTTCAACCACGCCTCCACCTATTTTGCCGACGTGGTCTGGACCGGGCAATCGACGCGCCACATCCGCGCCGGCATCGAGCGCGACATCGACCTCGACCGCCTGCGCAAGGCTTGGCTGGCGATCAGCCCGGCATCGTATTTTGACAAATTCGCGGCGTATCCCAAGAAGTCGCTGCTCGTGTATGCCACCTACGACCTGACGTTTCCGCCCGAGCTCTCCCGCGAGATCATCACCGCATTCCGGCAGCGCAACCTCGACCACAAAGTCGCCGTCCTGCCCTGCGGCCATTACACCAGCGGCGAGACGCCATTCAAGTTCCTGGATGCGTGGCATATCGCAAGATTCTTGGAGAATGCTTTTTAACCGTGGTCATCCGGCGCGGCGCTTTCTTTCCTCAACGTAACGCCGCAGGACGGCATTGATGGTGCTCCGGTAGCCCTTACCTTGTTTTCGGAAGTAAGTGAGCACATCCGGGTCGAGGCGCAACGTCACCTGTTTTTTCGGACCTGGCCACAGGATAGCCTCACGGAAGAAGGCGGAGTCCAACGGCGGGATATCCGAATAGTCGATCTGCCGATCGGTGATGCTGTCAACCCGTTCCCAGTTCGTCCGCGACCGCCTTTTCGTATTGCGCGCGCTCATGCGGCTCAGCCCTCCCCTCAAGTAGAAACAAGAACGACAGCCGCCACATGCAAAAAGCCACTTAGCAGACGCTACTCGCCAGCTTCAGGATACTTTCTTTGCCAACTGAAAGATGTGTTTCAGCCAAGCCTTCACCTCTGCTTCCATGGACTTTTTAACATCCACGACGTGTTCTTGCCGGTGCTTGGTTCTTTGGGCAAGGAACGCCGGCCTCGTCACCCAAAAGGAACGTCCACTACGGCGTGATGGCTCCGCCGTCAGGCACAACCGCGTGTCGTATGTCGGGAAGATGCCGCCCCCCTCGAGCGAAGGCAAGAAGCTGAGATGCTCTCTGGCGACAAAAACAGTATTGTTGTCGCCTTTCCACTTGCGCCTCTCCAGATCGGCCGCGACACGCTGGGAGGGGGGCTCCTTTAGGTGTGGATGGTCGGCCGCCCACCTGAGGCTCTCTCGCGTCGCTTCATTGACGCGGTATCGCTTGCCCACCTGCAACCACCCGAAGATCACGTGTCCCTCTTTAAAGTTCCTGTCCCTCTGAAAGTCGATATCCAGTGCCTTGAAATAGCCGTAAAAGAGGAACAAGTCCAGGTCGTCGACCTTGTTATTTTCCAGGTGCGCCTGTGCGCCGCCGCTTTGTCCGAAGATAGGCAGCCATTCGTCCGGAAATCTGCGTTTCCGCGCCTCCCTGCGAAGGTCTGGGTCGAGGTGCACGTCGTCTTCGGCGGCTGGTGTGCAGCGGAGCGCTGGCAGCACCTCAGCCAAGGTCGTGCCGAAAGGTGTACGGTAATAGACCTGTGCAAACGAAACACCACTCTGCTCGTCCGGAATAGGCATGCTAACCATCGTGCCATCATCGAAGATGGGGCTAGCAACGCCACCTGCTGTTGAATCAAACCCCTTGCGACTGAAGATAATCCTGCGCGGCCACTTTAACGATTTTTCCATACCGGCTTCCTTTTCTCTAATACCGCGCGCAAGCCTTCCTGCACGTCTTCGAGGTCCATCAGTTGGTTCAGATAGATGCTGTGGGATTGCCGCATGGCTTTGTCGAGCGGCAAGCCGATGGAGCCGGAGATCACGCGCTTGGTCATTTCCAGCACGGGAGCGCTGAATTCGCCGATCTTGCTGATTACCTCATCGACCGTCTCCTTGAGTTTGTCCTCGGGCACCACCCGGTTGACGAAGCCGAGCGCGAGGGCTTCTTCGGCGGAAAGCGCCTCCCCCGTCAGAATCAGCTCGTAAGTTTTCTTCGGACCGATCAACTGCGGCAGCATCACGGAGGCGAACGGCGGGAAGACTCCCAGCTTCACCTCCGGCTGTGCGAACTTTGCCTTCGGCGTAGCGATGACCAGGTCGCCGAAAGCTGCCAGTTCGGAGCCGGCGCCGATCGCCGGACCATTCACCACCACAATCAGCGGCTTGGAGATCTCGCGGATGGCTTCAAACACGCGGTTGAAAGCCTCCAGCGTCGAGAACACACGCTCGGCCTTGGAGTCTTCCACGCCGATGCCGGCGGAGAAGGTCCGCTGCGAGGAATCCAGCAGGATGGCCTTGATGTCGCCGCGGCCGTTCAGGCTTTCGATCGCTTCCGCCGTCTCCCGCATCAGCGGCACGGTCAGCACGTTGTAGGGAGGGTTATTGAGGGTGATATGCGCGATATAGGTAGAGGTGTCGAACAGGATATGCGAGAACGTGGTTGCTGCGCCGGTCGCCATGCGTGCTCCTGAGGGGAATCAAGGCCGATTATCGGCGGGAAAGTTGTACGGATACAAGTACCGACGGATCATCCCCCGGTACCCGCCATACCGGTATGATCCAGGTTTCCTTTTTTTGCACAAAGCCAGATCCGCCGCGGGGCTAGGGCGTAAAATAAAACGCCATGAAGATCGCCATTGGCGCCGATCACGCCGGCTACGAGCTGAAGGAAAAGATCAAGCAGCGGCTGGCGCAGGAAGGCAACGACGTCCACGACAAAGGCACAAACTCCACCGAGTCCGTGGACTACCCTGACTTCGCCCGGCTGGTCGGCGAGGAGGTTGCCAGGAAAGATGCCGATCTCGGCGTGCTGGTCTGCGGCAGCGGCATCGGGATGTCCATCGCCGCCAATAAAGTTTCAGGAGTTCGCGCGGCCCACGTCACCAACATGTACGAGGCGCAGATGGCGCGCGAGCACAACAACGCCAACGTAGTGACCGTGGGTTCACGCGTGCTGGACGAGTGGACGGCCATCCAGGCGGTGGAGACGTTCCTGCATACGCCGTTTGCCGGCGGCCGCCACGAACGCCGCGTGCAGAAGATCATGGACATCGAACACCAGGAGCAGGCGCATCAGGCCTGAGCACAGGTCATGACCAAGAACAGCGATTGGATGTCCCGCCCCGTCGCGGAAGCCGATCCCGAGACGGCTGCCGCCATCGATAACGAAGTCCGCCGCCAGCACGAAGGCCTGGAACTGATCGCCTCGGAGAATTTCGTCAGCGAGGCGGTGCTGGAAGCCATGGGGTCGGTGTTCACCAACAAGTACGCCGAAGGCTATCCTGGCAAGCGCTACTACGGCGGTTGCGAGTTCACCGACGTGGTGGAGAACCTGGCGCGTGATCGTGCCAAGCAGCTCTTCGGCGCCGAGCACGCCAACGTGCAGCCGCATGCCGGCACGCAGGCCAACATGGCGGCCTACGCGGCCGTGATCCAGCCGGGCGACACCGTGCTCGGTCTGAACCTGGCGCACGGCGGCCACCTCAGCCACGGGCATCCTTTGAATTTTTCCGGCAAGATGTACCGCATCGTGCCCTACGGCGTCACCCGCGAGACCGAGACCATCGACTACGACGAACTCGAGAAACTGGCGGAGAAGGAGCGGCCAAAGCTGATTATCGGCGGCGGCAGCGCCTATCCGCGGACCATCGATTTCGCCCGCATGCGGCAGATCGCCGACAAGGTCGGCGCCATCTACTTGGTGGACATGGCGCACTTTGCCGGCCTGGTCGCCGGCGGCGCGCACCCCTCTCCGGTGCCGCACGCGCAGATCGTCACCTCGACCACCCACAAGACGCTGCGCGGCCCGCGCGCGGCGATGATCCTGTGCAAGTCCGAATACGCCCAGGCGGTGGACAAGACCGTCTTCCCCGGCATGCAGGGCGGACCGCTGGTGCACATGATCGCCGCCAAGGCCGTCTGTTTCCGCGAGGCCATGCAGCCCGAGTTCCGCGACTACGCCCGCCAGGTGGTGGCCAACGCCAAGGTGCTGGCCGAGACGCTCGCGTCCGAGGGCTTCCGCATCATCTCCGGTGGCACCGACACGCACCTCATGCTGGTGGACGTCTTCGCCAAGGGCATGCTGGGCAGCGAGGCGGAGAAGGCGCTGGGCGAGGCCGGGATCACGGTGAACAAGAATGCCATCCCCTTCGACACCAACCCGCCCATGAAGCCGAGCGGCATCCGCATCGGCTCTCCCGCGCTGACCACGCGCGGCATGAAAGAACGCGAGATGCGGCAGATCGCGCTGTGGATCTCGGAAGTGCTGCACAGCCGCACCGACACCGCTGTACTCTCTCGCGTGCGGAAGCAGGTGCTGGAACTGGCCGAAGTCTTTCCGCTTTACCCCGAGCGGCGCGCGCGGGCGCAGGCAGAAGCCCGAGCGTAGCTGCTGGTCGGGAGGTTTTGGTGGGGGCAGCGCTATCGCGCTGCCGCCTTCTGCGCCTCGATCGGCTTCAGGAATTCTTCCATCGAGAACGTCGGGGACAGGCGGTGGAGCTTTTCCACGATACGCGTACGGTCGCCCTCGGAACTGGCGGCGGCATAACGCTTCCGCAGCAAGGCGATCTTTTCCTTGCGGGCGCGGCGGCGGCGGATCTCACTGTTGCGGCTGGGTGTGGTCATGAATGCGCTCCATTCTGGGATTGAGCAGCCATTGTATTTGGAATCGGGCAATTCTGCATGGCGCTACGGCCCGCGGCCCATGTTGGCTCCCGCCTCGCCTCGCTATACACTTGCGCCGTGCGAGTCGCCATCGATACCCGGCGGATCCGTGATTTCGGCGTGGGCACCTACATCCGCAACGTTGTGCGGATGCTGGGGCGGATCGACCAGCAGAACGAGTACCTGCTGATCGGGCCCTCCGAGCCGCTGCGCGAGATCGAGGATCTGCCCCCCAACTTCCTCAACGCGCCCTACTCGCTGCCGGACACCTCAGCGCGCAACTACTTCGAGTTCCAGAGCATCCTGCGCAAATTCCATTGCGAGGTGTTGCACGTCCCACACCTGTTCTCCTCGCCACAATACATCCCCTGTCGCTACGTGGTGACCGTGCACGACCTGCTCGACCACTTCTATCCGCCACAAGGCGAGTCCGCCACCCGGCGCTCCCTGCGGTTCTATTTCACTCGCCGGGTCCTCCGCCGGGCCGAGCGCATTTTCGCGGTGTCGAACTCCACCCGCAACGACATTGGGCGGCTGTTTCACATCCCGCTCGGCAACGTGGAAGTCATCTACAACGCCATCGACGAGCGCTTCCGGCGCGGCCACGCCAGCGACGCCGACCGCCAGTTGATCGCCGGGCGCTACCAGGTAAACTATCCCTTCCTGCTCTACGCCGGCAATATCCGGCCACACAAGAATGTCATCCGCATCATCGAGGCCTTCTCGGCGCTCCGGACCGAGCTGGAGAAGGAGGGACGTTTCCCCGACCTGAAGCTGATCATCATCGGCGACGAGCTCTCCCAGCATCCCGACCTGCGCCGCGCCGTGGTGCGCAGCGGCGTGACCAACTATGTGCGCTTCCTCGGATTCGTGCCCATCGATGTGCTGCGCATCTTCTATGACATCGCCAAGATCTTCGTCTTCCCCTCGCTCTACGAGGGGTTCGGCCTGCCGCCGCTGGAAGCCATGGCGCACGGCACTCCGGTGGTGACCTCGAATACTTCGTCGCTGCCGGAGGTGGTGGGCAGCGCTGCCGTGCTGGTGAACCCGGAGAACGTCTTCGACATCATGCGTGCGCTGCATCGCGTGCTGCTCGATCAGCCCCTGCGCGAGCGCTTGAAGCGCGCGGGATACGAGCAGTCGCTGGCTTTCGCGTGGGAGCCCTCGGTCGAGAGAATCCTGCAGGTGTACGAAGAGGTAGCGCAGCAGGGCAGCGTCGCCGCCGGCCAGCGGCTGGCGAAAAGCAATCCGTAAGCCCGCGGGCTAACACCCCTCATTACGCCGGGTGTGCGGACGTGCTTTCGGCCGCCCAGGTGAGCGACACATAGGCCGGGGACCCTACCAGGAACGCCACCCGCTGGCGAGGCTTGTCCCGCTTGATCTCCTGCCAGAACTCCAGGGCGGCGCCAGGGTTCTCCCGCGGCGCCACCAGGACCAGGTTGTAGATATTGGTCCGCCAGAGCTCCAGAGCCTCGAACATGTTGCTGGCAACATCTACATCCACCAGGCGTGACCGCATCAGCGTCGCGCGGACGTTTCGTGCCTTGGTAACACTGTCGGCCAGCAGGACTTTTTTCTTATCCAGATTTACAAAGGGCGCTACAGAATTGTCCGGCATACCCCACCTCCCAGTCTTCTGAGAGGCGGACGATTCAACAAGCAGGGAGTGGTGAGAAGCGAGCGTCTGCCAGAAGGAGCAACCATCGTACCACCGTTACCCACCGGCCATGCCCTTATTCGCCCCGAAGAGCGAGTCAGGGCGGCCGCCCGATTTATGTGGCAGGAAAGCTCCCGAGATGATACTCTTCAATTGCGTTAGATTTGAAATCGGTTGTGAGCAGCTTCAGCTTACCAGCTCGTACCTGCCTGCAGTACCTTCCGACTTCTCTCCGGCGTAAATCAAGAAAAGGAAAGTTACAACACAATGGAACAAGGAACAGTCAAGTGGTTCAACGACGCTAAGGGCTTCGGTTTTATCAGCCGCCAGAGTGGCGAAGATGTTTTCGTGCACTTCTCGGCGATTCAGGCGAGCGGATTCCGCAGCCTGCAGGAGGGCCAAACCGTTCAGTTCAACGTCGTTAAGGGACCCAAAGGGCTGCAGGCGGAGAACGTACAGCCTGTGTAAGTTCGACCGGCAGCATGGAAACGGGCGCTCGCATTGCAAGCGCCCGTTTTTCTTTGCCTTCAGGTCAGCTTTGTTGAGGCAGCGGCATCGGCTGTGCCAGGTGAAGCCTGGTGAGTGCCTGGATCACCGGCCATGCCGGGTCGATCTCCCACTTCCGCATGCTGAACTTGGATGAGGCGGGATACTGGTGATGGTTGTTGTGCAAGCCCTCTCCGCCGGTCAGCCAGGCCACGCTGCGCAGGTTGGTGGCGGTGTTGTTGAAGTTCCTGTATCCCACGCAATGGCAGATGCCGTTGATCACAGCGTTGCTGAAGATGTATGCCCCGCCCTGTACCACGAACGTGGCCGCGCCCAGCACCGGGCCCACCCATCCGCTCGCCAGCAGGTGAAAGCCGTACATGAACGCCGCCAGCATGATGCCCAGCCCGATCCAGCCATGCGATAGCACGGCCTCGGCGCGGCTCCGCGGGATGTCCTGCGTATATTTCTCAACCACCTCGGGCTTGCTGGCTTCCCGCGCATAGTAGTGGGCGTTCAGCAGCAGCACCTTGAGGAGGCCCTTCAGGTACGGGCTGTGCGGGTCGCCCTCCTCGTCGGTGAAGTGGTGGTGTTTGCGGTGCACTGCCACCCACTCCCGCATGGAGATTCCAGTGAAAAGCCAGAGCTGGATCCGCATGAGCAGGGCCATCGCCGGATGCAGCTTCAAGCCCTTGTGCGCCATGGTGCGGTGCAGATAGATGGTGGTGCAAAGACTGGAGACTTGCATGGACGCAAACGCCACCAGGAGTGCGACAAGAATCGGAATCAGCATGGTGTGTGAATCTTCCTGTGCGGGGAATTTGCGGAAGCTTGCCCAGATGCTACTAAAGCCGGTGAGCGAAACGTAGGGATATTCCCGCTGCCTTCCTATTTTAGAGCACAACCGGGGGGAACGGGCATGAAATCGCGGTATCGTTCGTTCACTGGACCGCTGCGCTACCCCCGAGGGTTCAGCGAGATGGTCGGCAGGAACTGTGGCGGCTTGCGCAGCCTGGTCGCCTGCTCGAAGGCATAAGCCAGCTTGATCAGCTTGGGCTCGCTCCACGCCCGGCCAAAGAATGAGATTCCCACCGGCATCCCGTGGACGAATCCCGCCGGCACGTTGATGTTCGGATATCCCGCCACCGCCGCGGCATTGGAGCTGCCCCCGGTGAAATGATCGCCGTTCAGCAGGTCGGTGAGGCACGACGGACCTGCGGTGGGCGCCACGATCGCATCCAGTTTGTGCTTGTCCATCAGCGCGTCGATGCCCTCTGTCCGCGCCAGCTTGTGATTCTTCTCCAGCGCCTCCAGGTACTCCTTCTCCGTAAGCGGGCCCTTGGCTTCCGCCTTGATGAAAAGGTCCTGACCGAAGTAGGGCATCTCGCGATCTTTGTTCTTCTCGTTGAATTCGATGACGTCTTTCAGCGTATGCACCGGCGCGCTCGGTCCCAGCCGGGCGAGGTACGCGTTCAGATCGGCCTTCAGCTCGTAAAGCAGAACGGTGAGTTCGGATTCGTCGAACTTGCCGAAAGTCTCGATATCGGCGGGATCGACCAGCATCGCGCCCTGCTTCTTCATTTCATCGAGCAGGGGGTTCATCAGGGCGTCTACTTCTTCGCTGAAACCAAAATACTTCCGCGCGACACCGATGCGGGCGCCCCGCAGCCCTGCCGGATCGAGGTAGCGTGTGTAATCGGTGAGCGCCTTACCCTCGCTGGCCAGCGTCGCGCTATCGGAGCGGTCCACGCCGGTGAGCGTTCCCAGCAGAATGGCAGCGTCGCGCACGCTGCGCGCCATGGGGCCGGCGCCATCCTGCGAATGAGAAATAGGAATGATTCCCGTCCGGCTTGTCAGCCCGACCGTGGGCTTGATGCCGACGATCCCATTAGCGCCCGACGGGCACACGATGGAGCCATCAGTCTCGGTGCCGATCGCCGCCGCGCAGAGGTTCGCCGCCACCGCCGCGCCCGAGCCCGAACTCGAGCCGCAGGCATTGCGATCGAGGGCGTAAGGATTCCGCGTGAGCCCGCCGCGCGCGCTCCAACCGCTGCTGGAATGACTGGAGCGGATGTTCGCCCACTCGCTCAGGTTCGATTTGCCCAGGATCACGGCTCCCGCTGCGCGCAGCTTCTGGACGATGCCCGAGTCCTGCGGCGGTTTCCATCCCACCAGCGCCAAGGAACCTGCGGTCGTCATCATCTTGTCGGCGGTATCGATGTTGTCCTTGATGAGAATGGGAATGCCGTGCAGCGGGCCGCGGACATTGCCGGCCACGCGTTCTTTATCCATTGCGTCGGCTAGGGCGAGAGCGTCAGGGTTGATCTCGATCACCGAATTGATCGCGGGACCTTGTTTGTCGAGCGCTTCGATCCGGGCCAGGTATTTTTCCGCGATCGCGCGCGCCGAGTGCTTGCCGGACTTCATGCCATCTTGAAGGTCGGAGATCGAGATCTCGTCGAGCTCGAATGCTGGGACCACTCCCGCCGCTGCGGCTTCTGCTGCCCCGGCAAGCGCGGGCAGCAGAGCGGCACTCACTCCGCCTACGACACCGGTTTTCAGGAAGCTCCTGCGGCTGGTCCCCATGGCATCAGCGCTGCGGTTGGTCATCGACGGTCCCCCTTGGTGTTCGGGTGCGGGCATGGTAGCACTCTCCGGCGTAAACCTCAGCCCTCCGCTGTTGTCGATCCGTTTGGAATCAGCGAT
>JBKQPN010000029.1:0-43145 GCA_052145015.1 Terriglobales bacterium | reverse complement strand
TGAAAGTCGGGTTCGTGCGCCTGCGCTGGTTCCGTCCCTTCGCCGGCGAAGAGCTGGCCAAAACCCTCCGGCGCTTCAAGGCTGTCGGAGTCATCGATC
The DNA here is from genome assembly GCA_052145015.1 of Terriglobales bacterium. GTDB lineage: Bacteria > Acidobacteriota > Terriglobia > Terriglobales > Acidobacteriaceae > JAHFUA01. The sequence goes on along the minus strand of JBKQPN010000029.1, from coordinate 43,046 downwards.
GCGACTTCTCCTTCGGCTCACCGCACCTCAGCGGCGTGGTGGCCACCGAAGTGCGCTCCGCCCTGTATCCGGGCGATGGCGCGAAGCCGCCGGTGCTGGGCTTCATTTGCGGTCTGGGTGGACGCGAAGTCACGCTGCCGGATGTCGAGAAGATGGCCGAGATCACCCTGGAAGCGGGCAAGGGAAAATCGCAACCCTTGACACAATGGATCGGGCTGCGGGGGTAACGCGCAAGCGTTCCCGAGCGCCGGAAAGGACAAGCACAACATGAGCACATTCATAGATACCAAACCAACGCAGGACCTGGAATCCTTCAAGGGAGTCAAGAAGGTCCCGCATGAGGAGTATTACTCATCCGGCCACCGCACCTGTCAGGGCTGCGAATCGGCGCAGATGATGAAGCTGCTGGCCAAGGCCGCCGGTCCCAGGACCATCATCCTGGGCAGCACCGGGTGCATGTACGTGGCCAACACCTCGTACTACTCCACCCCCTGGGGCGTGCCGTGGATGCACACCCAATTGGGCAGCGCCGGCTCGGCGGCTCTGGGCGCGGCGGCGGCCTTCCGCGCGCAGATGCGCAAGGGAGCAATGAAGGATGAGCCCATCAACGTCATCGCCTTCTGCGGCGATGGCGGCGGCGCCGACATGGGCCTGGGCGCCATCTCGGCTACGCTGACTCATCCCGACTACAACCTGCTGATCCTGATGTACGACAACGAGTCCTACGCCAATACCGACATCCAGATTTCCGGGACGTCGCCCTATGGTGCCAACACCTCGTTCAGTACGCCGGGAAAGGTAACGCGCATCATGAACCACCGCTGGAAAAAGAACGTGGCGCCGCTGATGATCGCGGGACACCCCACCGTCAAGTACGTGAGCACCATCTCCACGTCCTACGCCCTGCAGGCGATGAACTGCGTTCGGCGCGCGCTCACCATCGGCGGGCCGACGTTCATTCACTGCCTCAACCCGTGCCCGAAGGGCTGGGATTTCGATCCCTACATCGCGCACGAGCTGGGCGAGCTGGCGGTGAACACGGGCATCTGGCCTCTGTACGAGGTCATCGAAGGCAAGCTCAAGCTGTACGGCAAGACCGAGCAGATCGGCAACGGCAAGCTGAAACGCCTGCCGGTGCGCGACTACCTGCTCAAGCAAGGGAGGTTCGCACACTTCACCGAGGAAGACATCGAGTACTTCCAAGGCAAAGTCGATGAGATGTGGGAGAAATGGCTGGTTCCAGGCGTAATCCCACTCCTGAAGGACCTCGAAGGCTGACAACTTCCGCCCTCCCCTCCAGGGAGGGCGGTTTTCTTCTTAAGCTTTCGTCAGGCCTCGGAAGGAGTGGCAAGGGAATGAACCGCTAACGGAAAGCCACCCCAGGAGGGTGCCTATGGCTACGTCGAAAACTGTCACTACGGAAGCGCGAGACAGCGCCAGGGAAGTGTATGGCGGCATCGCTGGAAACCGGTGGATCCAGCTAGTGTGCGGTGTCATCGCGATGATCGTCATATCCAATTATCAGTATGCGTTTACCCTCTTTACGCCGGGCATGAGACAGACTTTCACCGGAGTGCCCTACGCGAAGATAGCCGCCATATTCTCCGCTTTCATTCTGTTTGAAACCTGGCCGATGCCCGTGGCCGGATACTTTGTCGATAAGCTCGGCATCCGGAAGCTTATGACATTTGGCGCGTTGTGTATCCTGCTGGGATGGGTGCTGGGTGGGACCATCGCCAAGTCGCCTTTTGACTTATATCTCTACTACGGCGTCATCGCCGGAACCGGCGCCGGAATCATTTACATCTCGTGCGTTGCCAATGCGGTGAAATGGTTTCCTGACCGGCGGGGATTGGCTGTCGGGCTGACGGCCGCAGGCTTCGGCGGCGGCGCCGCCTTCACCATCATGCCCATTGCCCGCACGATTCACGGTATGGGCTGGGCGCACGCCATGGCCGTCTGGGGAATTGCTCAGGGCGTGGTTGCATTCGCTGCCGCCATGATACTGCGCCATCCGCCAACCGGCTGGGTTCCTGTCGGTTGGAACCAGCGAGCAAGACAGGTAAGCAAGGCCGTCGCACAGTCGAAGGTGAACTTCACCTGGACTCAGACTCTGGCAAGGCCAGAGTTCTATTTCCTCTACACGATGTTCTTCTTCGCGTGCGCCGGCGGGTTGATCGCTACCGCAAACCTTTCCCAGATCGCCAAGTCCCTTAACGTGAGCAACGCGAAGGTATGGGGTATGGCGATTGTGCCGCTGACTGCAACCCTGGCGGCAGCTTTCAACGCTCTTGCCAGAATCCTCTGGGGCACGGTCTCGGACCGGTTGGGGCGGGAAAATACGATGTTCCTGACCTTTGGCGTCGAAGCGATTCTGGTCTTCCTGGTGACCAAAATAGCCGGTAGTCCGGTAGCCTTCGTGGTGCTGTTCTCGTTCGTTTTCCTTTTCTGGGGTGAGGTCTTTTCCTTGTTTTCAGCGGCAACGGGTGATGTCTTCGGCCCGAAGAATGCTTCTGCTAACTACGGCATGGTGTATACAGCCAAGGGATTGGCTTCCGTTTTTGCCGGATTTGGGGCGGCAGCGCTGGCTGCGTACCTGGGCGGCTCTTTTGCGGTGCCATTCTACGTTTCGGCTGTTCTTTGCGGTATCGCAGCGATCCTGTCCTTATTTATTCTGCGGCCGCTGGTCAGGCGCAGAATTGCAGGGGAAATAGTAGAGGCCACGGCGATGGAGGCCCTGGCGGCACAAGTAAATCAGGCCACGGCAGAGGGCAGTCGCAAAGAGACTTCGGTAGTCTAGGCCTGTTTGCCATTGGGAGCAGTGGCCAGGGGATCGTAATCCCCTGGCCTACTGCTCCTTTTTTGTCTTCGGGACTAGCCTGGCGCTGGAAGGATTCAAGCCAGCCGGTCCAAATCATGCTTCTCTTCTTCGCTGGTTTCGCCGTCGTCAGACGGCTCACGCTCATCGGGATACGGACGCTGGCGGCGGTGTCTCCCTGCCTCCCGCTGCGATGGCTGGACGGATCCATCTCCAGATTTGGTGATGGGTCCCAGGCGTGATATGGAAAAGTCAGACATCGATCTTTCCCGGATAATGCGCGGTTCCGCTTTACCCATCGGCCACTCGCACCGATAACTTTAGTTTCCCATGGCATTAGTTGGCTGTTAGTTCCCAGGAGCAGGAGTTAAACGCCTCGGCACCCACTCCGGGGGTTTCTCTAATGATTGCTTAAGAACCGCAAGGCTGGCGTGCCGGTCGGCCTTCGCCGCACAACGGAGCGTGCGCAACTCTCTGAATCGGCGAGCCGCAGGCCGGGCCGCGATGGAGACCCCGCTCGCCGGCAATGGAAGCCGAGTTGCAGATTCCGGTTCCGGCTGTCTGCAGCCGACAACAGACTTCTATGCAACGAGTCCTGAACCAGGAAGAAATTGATGCCATCGTGCAGGCGGCACGCGGGCAGACCTCCAGCGGGCCCAAGGAAGAGAAATCCGTACAGGCGTGCGACTTCCGCCAAGCCGGACAATTATCGCGGGAACTGGTGCAGGCCGTCAGCGGGATGTTCGAGGGCTTTGCCCGCAGCCTCTCCGAAGCCCTAGGATTTTATCTTCCCGTGGCCATCCAAACCCTGCTGGTTTCGGTGGAACAACTGACCTACAAGGACTTCCTGGTGCGCACCCCGGAAGTCACCTATTTCGACGGCGTGGTGCGCAAGCGCATCGTGCAGCACTATTACAACAATTTGCTGCCCCACTCCTACTTGTTCGTGGGCCATGCCGAATCGCTCTATGGCATCAACAACGACTTCCACCTGGTTCACTTTCCAGGTGCCACCGCCTATTTCAAGCCGGAAAAGCGGATCGGAGGCGGAGCATGAGCCAAGCAACGCGGGAGCGCATCGAGAGGAAGCTGGCGGAGATCGGCAGCCTTCCCACCATCCCCACCCTGCTGGTGCCGCTGTTGCAGCACCTTTGCGAGCCGGCCGAGGACGTGAGCCTCGACCGGGTGGTCAAGATCATCTCGCAAGACCCCTCGCTCGCGGTCCAATGCCTGCGCATGGTGAACTCGCCGCTGTTTGGGGTGCGCTATCCCATTGACACCGTGCGCGGTGCGGTCATGGGTCTCGGCGTCAATCGGGTGCGGCAGATTGCCATGGCGTGCTCGCTGCTCAAGGCTTTCAGCACCAAGGGCGCAGTCCCGGCTCGCGCGCTGTGGGCGCACTCCCTTGCCGTGGCCATGGTGGCGCAGAAATTTGCCCACGAAGCGGGATATCCGGACCCGGAGCAGGCTTATTCCGCCGGCCTGCTGCACGACCTGGGAATCCTGGTTGCGCTCGCCGCCTGCCCGGCCGAATTCGAGGCCGCAATCCAGGCCGCCTCCCGTGAGCATCGTGCTCTCTATCTTTGCGAACGCGAGCTGAATGGATTCGATCATGGCGAGGTCGGGGCGATGCTGGCCCGGCGATGGCGGCTTCCGGCCCCCTATCAGCACGTTCTGCAGTATCACCACGATGTGGAGCAGGCGCCCGAGTATCGCTGCCTGGTGGCCATCGTGAGCTTGGCGGACGTGCTCTGCCGGCTGCGCAGCTTGGGATACGGCTGCGAGGAGATCGGTTTTGTCGATCTCGCCGCCGAACCAGCGTGGGCCTTGGCCGCGGCTGAGCTTCCCAAGATGAGGGACTTCGATCTGGCACGCTTCACTCTGGAACTCGACGCCTTCATCACGGAAGTCGAGCAGTCGGTGACCGCACTGTTCGAGCTTGTATGACGATACTGGCCGACCATGCCGGGCGGGTGATTCGTGTCCTGGTGGCTGACGACAGTGCCGTGATGCGCTCGGCGCTCAGCCGTCTTCTGCAATCGGACAAGGACATCAAGGTCGTCGGTGTCGCCAAAGACGGGCTGAACGCCGTGCAACAGGTCGGCGCGCTCGATCCCGATGTGGTCACGCTCGATGTGGAGATGCCGGTCATGAATGGCCTGGAGGCACTCCAGCGCATCATGCGCGACTGTCCGCGGCCGGTCATTATGTTCAGCTCGCTCACGGCAGAAGGCGCTGAGGCCACTTTCGACGCGCTGGCGCTGGGGGCTTTCGACTATGTGCCCAAACCCGCCGGCTACTCATCGGCGGCCGCGGTCGGGAATGAGCTGATCGCCAAGGTCAAGGCCGCCTATGCGAGCCGCGCCCGCCATACAACCGTCGGTGTCCGCGCCTCCCCTCTGGCCCAGGCGCCACCCAGGCCACGCCTCGCGCCGGCGCCGGCGAACATTTCCCTGGTCGCGGTGGGGTGCTCGACCGGAGGTCCGGCCGCTCTGCAGCGCATTCTGCCGTTGCTCCCGGGAGATTTCCCCGTCCCTTTGCTGGTGGTGCAGCATATGCCGCCGGGGTTCACGGGACCGTTCGCCCGCCGGCTGGACGGCTTGTGCCAGCTACGGGTTCAGGAAGCGTCGCAAGGCCAGCCGCTTGAACCGAACACGGTCTCGATCGCTCCGGCCGGCTGGCAAATTACCGTCCACCGCAGAAGCGCGAAGCTGGCGGTGAACCTTTCGAAAGAGCCCGCGGGCATGCTCCATATGCCGTCGGTGGACGTCATGATGCTGTCAGTTGCGGAAACCTGCGGCAGTCATGCCCTGGGGGTAATCCTCACCGGCATGGGCTCGGACGGCGAACATGGAATGCGCGCGCTCTATGCCTGCGGCGCTATGACCATCGGCCAGGATGAACGGTCCTGCGCGGTGTACGGAATGCCCCGCGCCTGCGCCGAACAAGGCACCCTGCGAAAAGTTTTGCCTCTGGATGCCATTCCCATCGAACTGGTCGCGATGGCCAACACTCTCGTCAAGCGGGCTGGCAAATAAAGGTCTCCCGCAACTGCGTAGGAGCCCGAAACCGCACTGCGGTAACTGAAGACGGCGGGGCAAGAGGTCGATACAGGACATGGCTGCTCGCCGAAGCTATTGGCGGGCTCGGGTGCTGCCGATCTATTTAGGAGAACCAACTATGCGCATGAAATGCGGAAATCACCGCCTTCGGTTCAACGACGGGGAATGCGCGGTGTTCGCGGCGGCTTCCGCCTGAGTGCCAGCCGTGACGTCCCCCACTCCAACTGCGCCGGCGACTGCGGACGATGCCCGCTACATGCGGTACGTTGCCCGCCAACCCATCCTGGCTGCGGATGAGAGCGTCCTCGGCTATGAACTGCTGTTTCGCGATGGCGTCGTGGATTATTTCTCGAGCCCCGACAGCGACGCAGCATCCCGCAGCACGCTGGACGCGTCCCTCCTGCTAGGCCTCGACGTGCTGTGCGATGGACGGCTGGCCTTCATCAACTGCACCCGCGACCTCCTGCTCAACGACTACATCACCTTGCTGCCGCCCGACCGGGTGGTGGTGGAAATCCTGGAAACCGTGCCCGCCGACGAAGCGGTAATCGCCGCGTGCCGCCGTCTGAAGAAGGCCGGATACAAGATCGCCCTGGATGACTTCGTTCCCGGCGGTCCCCGCGAGCCTCTCACCAGCCTGGCCGACATCATCAAAGTCGACGTGAAGCAGAGTTCTTTGGCACAGCGCGCCGCCATTTCCCGTCAGAACGGGGAACGGTGCCGGTTGCTGGCCGAGAAAGTGGAAACCCGGGCAGAGTTCCTCGCCACCCGGAAAGCTGGGTTCACTTACTTCCAGGGATATTTCTTCCGCAGGCCGGAGCTCATGCAAGCGCGCGAGATTCCCGCCAATCGGGTGAACTACCTGCGCTTGCTCAAGGCGGTCTCGCGAGCCGAGCTGGATCCACGGGAACTCGAAAATGCCATCAAGGGCGAAGCCTCGCTGTGCTACCGCTTGCTGCGCTACCTGAATTCACCCTTGTTCGGGTTCCCGGCGGAGATCCGGTCGGTGCGCCATGCCCTGGTGATGCTCGGCGAACGCGAGGTGCGGCGCTGGATTCGCCTGGCCGCTACGCTGGTGGCCAGCCAAAGCCGGTCCTCCGATCTGGTGCTGGCGGCTCTGGTGCGCGCCCGCTTCTGCGAATTGCTGGCGCCGAGCCTGCAGCCTGGCGATCCCGATTTGTTTCTGGTGGGGCTGCTTTCGCTGATGGACGCGATTCTCGGCATCCCCATGGCCCTGGTGTTGGCGGGCATCTCGCTGGACCGGGAGACCACGGCGGTGCTGCTGGGACACAGCAGCCCGCACTCCCCGATCTACGAACTCATGCTGGCACAAGAGAAGGCCCAATGGGAGAAGGTGGCGCAACTCTACGGCCGGCTTCGCTTGCGCGGAAGCTTCATCGCGGAGTGTCACTGGAAAGCGATGCAATGGGCGCGCCAGATGACCACCTGCCTTCCCGCCGATGCCTGACCCCCGGGTCCGGTCCGGCCCGCAGCCACATCACCTTGAAGAGTGGGCAAACGGCGAGCGGCGGAAATTCAGCAGAAAAATTGCAAAAACCGAACTTGGCGTGTCAGAATCTCTAAGAGGTTCGGATATGAACGCGGAAGCCCGTGCCGAAGAAGGCTTGAGCGCAGTTCCCCTCCACAGCGCGGTGTTCTGTGTGGATTGTGAAACCGTCAGCAACAGCCAGCATGATGCATGCAGTGTTTGCGGCAGCCATTCTCTGATCAGCCTTTTTCGCATGTTGGGAGGGACTCTCCGGAGCCAAAAGCCACCGTCCACCGAAGAGCGCACGAAAACCGCGAAGTACAATCTGGAACTCACCCTCAAAGTACATGAAATCACGGCCAACGAGCTCAACCGTGCCATCGAGTCGTTGAGCCGCTTGGCCGAGGTGTGCGGCGATCTGGAATCCCTCCACATCAACGTGGAATCTGTTTTCGTCACCCAAGGCATGTTCCGAGCGGCGTGAGGCAGGCGACGCCCTCCCCACTCGAATACCGCTGTTCCGATGAGCGAACATGACCCTCGGTTCAGCGGAGCAGCCCTCCATCGCGGCCGCGTTACAACTGCGACGTTTTTCATCAAGACACGTCTAATCAGTACAGAGCTGGTCCGCTGACACCCGCCTAATGTTTACAGCCCGCCTGGCTCCGCAGGTTTTTGGCGGTGGGGGCGGCTAATTTGCAAGGGGCAATCATGAATCTGCAGTTGCATTGTCGTCCGGCCAGAAAAGCCGTCGTTGTTTATGGCACGGGAAGAATAACGTTCGGCGAAGAGGCAACGCTTCTTTTCAACCAGATTGGCGCCCTGCTTGCCAAGAAGCGGCGGGTATTGCTGCACCTCGGGGGCGTCGAGGCTATGGACGCCGCGGGGCTCGGGACGCTGGCGGAACTGGCTGCACGGGCCAGCACCTCGGGCGGCGAGATCAAGTTCTGCAATCTGCCGGGACACATCGCCATCCTCTTGGACCTGACTCACCTGTCGCAGATGCTCAAAGTGTATGAAACGGAGGAGGAAGCTCTGGTCGGTTCGGGTGAGGATTTCCCTGGAAACTGCTCCGGCGTGCCAGCGGTCGCGTGAAGCGACCCCGTGTAGTAGTCAGTGCCTGTAACTGTTGGAAACAAAGGATTGGTGCCGAAGAAGGGACTCGAACCCCCACGCCCTTGCGGGCACATGGACCTGAACCATGCGCGTCTGCCAATTCCGCCACTTCGGCATGATGCGGAGTGGGGCAGATTCGCTCAGCTCCGCGGTTGGCATCTTTGATTCTTGCAGACGGCTGGAACGCTGTCAAACGCACGCCGGAGCAGACCGCCAGACTCAAGGCGCACTGGCTATCAGGTTTTTTTCCTGCCGTGGCTTGTGCGGTTGTACACTGGTGCGCGTCGGCTTCAGTGTTCCGCGGCCCAAGCTAGATGGGGAACTCTCCCAAAATCCCGCCCGAGATCAGCACCAAGCTCCGCACGCTGGCTCACGATCTGAGCAATGCTATCGAGACCGTCATGCAGGCCGGCTACCTGCTGGGACAGGCCAAGCTGGACGAGGACACCAAGAAGTGGGTGGGGTTGATCGACAATGCGTCCCGCGATGCCGCCCGCATCAACCGCGAGATCCGCGACATCCTCCGCACCAACAGCGAATAAACCGCTGACCGGCGGTTCTCAATAAAAATCCGAGCAGCTCAGGAAGAATCCGCAGCGCTCGCACACCAGCTTGCAGTGGGATTGCCGCAGCGGCGCTGAACAATTGGGGCAGGTGAGGATGGTTTCCGCGGGGAGGCCCGGAATCGGCGGTTTTGCGCTGGTCCTCCACATCCTGTTTATACGACAAATCCACCACCGCGGCGCGGAGACACGGAGATTTCTCGATCGATTCGTCTCCGTGCTCCGCGGCTGAAGTTCGGCCGTCCGCCCGGGCTTACGCGGCCCGCTCCGCCGCCAGCGTGGCATTCATGGTGATGTTGGCGTTGAGCACCCGCGATACCGGGCAGCCCTTCTTGGCGTTATTGGCGGCCTCCTCGAACTTTGCGCGGTCGGCGTTGGGCACGCTCGCTTTCACCTCCAGGTGGATGGCGGTGATGGTAAAACCGGCGTCGGTCTTCTCCATGGTCAGCGTGGCCGCGGTCTCGATGCTCTCGGCGGTCATGCCCGCGTTGCCGAGCTGCGCCGAAAGCGCCATCGAGAAGCATCCGGCATGCGCCGCGGCGATCAGTTCCTCGGGATTGGTGCCGGGCTGGTTCTCGAAACGCGTGCTGAAGGAGTACGGCGTCTGCTTCAACACTCCACTATCGGTGGAAACCGTCCCTTTTCCGTCCTTGAGGCCGCCTCTCCAGACGGCGCTGGCTTTGCGTTGCATAGGATTCCTCCCAGGCGATTTCAAAACCCTCACAAGATAGCACCTTTGCCGGCTCGCGGTCAGCCGGCGCGTCCCACGGCTGAAATCCCCACCAGCCCAATCGAATCCGAACGTAGTCATATCGCGGAACCGGGCTCGCGCTCGCCAGTAGCTTCATTCGCTTCCCCGGTTTAGAATGCGGAACCGCTTCATTGCTCAAAGGGGGAATCCTGCATGCGTCTCTGCCGCACTCTTGGCGTGCTGTGCCTCGCGTTGGCCCCACTTATTCTCGCAACCCGGCTCTCCTCGGCCCCACCCGGCGAGAAAGCACAACAAGTCGCCCGCGGCAAATACCTGGCCATCGATATCGGTGGATGCCAGGACTGCCACACGCCGCGCGACCAGCAGGGACAATTCATCAAGGATAAGTGGCTGCAGGGATCGGATCTGTTCATCAAGCCGGCATTTCCCATTCCGGGATGGACCTCGATTTCGCCCGGCATCGCTGGATTGCCCAACTGGACCGACGAGCAGGCGATCACGTTTCTGAACACCGGCATCGCGCCCGATGGCACACAGGGGAATCCGCCCATGCCGCAGTACCGCTACAATCGAGCCGATGCCAAAGCGGTGGTCGCCTATTTGCGTTCGCTGAAGCCGGCGCTTCAGCCGCTGGGCCACGCCAAGGGCACACCGTGAGAGGTTGGCTGCGGCGCCACACCTTAGGCGCACATGAAGCCGATTACTGGCCCAGCACGTTGAGTTCAGCCGCCGCCGCCACGGGGGTTCCCTCGAACCCAGTGATCTCTCGGAAGCGGATGTACTGGCCGGTGACTGCCGGGAATGCCACCTGCCGCGCTGGTGGCAGGCTGGCGCCAGGACCGAAACAAGCCTGGGTCAAGCCGGTGTAGTCGAAGCTGCCCGTAGCCACCGGAGTGCCCCAGTTCAGCCCATCGCTGCTGACATAGAACTCGTACTGCTGGATCCAGCCGCAAGAGCTGCCGTCTTGCTGTGCCAGGTACCGGAATGCGGTCAGGGTATGGGATGCTCCCAGGTTGATCTGGATCTCGTGAGGCCCCGGCGGAACGGTGCTGCAGAACTGTGTCGACCACGCCGTGGCAGGGTTGCCATCGAAAGCGTTGGTGGCCGCACCGTTGTAGCAGGTGGTCTCCTGGCTGTCCACGTACAGCAGCGACCAACCGGCCTGCGAGATCAGAGTCCCCGAGTTGACCGTGAACGAAGCTTGGGCTGCACTGGTGTTATAGGAACCTGAGATGTTGACCTGGGTCACGGCGCCCACCGCCACGGTGGTTATGGTGAAGTTTGCGCTGAAGGCGTTGGCCGGAACGGTCACGGTTAGCGGAACCGTGGTCGACGGGTCGCTGCTGGCCAGGCTCACCACCGCTCCAGCCGCCGGCGCCGGCCCGCTCAAGGTCACCGTGCCCTGGGCGCTGGTGCCGCCCACCACGATCGCCGGGCTCACCGTTACTTGCGCCACCGAGGGTGGCGGGTTGCTGGCCGATGCCGTGCCCAGCACGTTCAACTCGGCCACCGAGGTCCAGGGATGGCCTTGCAGTTCGGAGAGCGCCACCAGTTGGATGTATTGTCCGGTGGTTTGCGGGAATGCGATCTGCAGCGCCGCCGGCACGCCCGCGCCCGGTCCCGGACAGTTCGTGCTCAGGTTGCCGTAGTTGAACGTTCCTGTGGCCACCGCCGTACCCCAGTTCACGCCGTCGCTGCTGACGTAGAACGCGTAATCCTTGATCCAGCCGCAGGCGCTGCCGTCCTGCCGCGGCAGGTACTGGAAGGCGGTCAGGCTGTAGGAGGCTCCTAGATTGATGCTGATCTGGTGCGGGGTCGGCGGATTGGTGGCGCAGAACTGCGTGTGCCACAGCGTGTTGCTGTTGCCGTCGAAGGCATTAGTGGCTGCTCCGTTGTAGCAAGTCGTCTCCTGACTATCCACCGAGACTACCGACCAAACCGCCTGCGGGATCAAGCTGCCGGGGTTAACCGTGAATGAAGTCTGGGCGTTGCCATTGAGGGAACCGGAGATGTTGGGTAGCGTCACCGCTCCCACCGCCGTGGTGGTTATGGTGAAGGTTGCGCTGAAGGCGTTGGCCGGGACGGTCACGGTTGTCGGCACCGTGGCCGACGGGTCGCTGCTGGCCAGGCTCACCACCGCTCCACCCACAGGCGCCGGGCCACTCAAGGTCACCGTGCCCTGGGTGCTGGCGCCGCCCACCACGAACGCCGGATTCACCGTCACCTGCGCCAGCGAGGGTGGCGGGTTGCTGGCGGATGCCGTGCCCAGCACGTTCAGCTCGGCCACCGAGGTCCAGGGATGGCCGTTCAGTTCATCGAGCGCCACCAGACGGATGTATTGCCCGGTAGTTTGCGGGAACGCGATCTGCAGCGCCGACGGCACACCCGCGCCCGGTCCCGGACAGGTCGTGCTCAGGTTGCCATAGTTGAATGTTCCCGTGGCCACCGCTGTGCCCCAGTTCACCCCGTCGCTGCTGACGTAGAACGCGTAATCCTTGATCCAGCCACAGGCGCTGCCATCCTGCCGCGGCAGGTACTGGAAGGCGGTCAGGTTGTAGGAGGCCCCCAGGTTGATGCTGATCTGGTGCGGTGTCGGCGGAGCGCTGCTGCAGAATTGCGTGTGCCACAGCGTGCTGCTGTTGCCGTCGAAGGCGTTGGTGGCTACTCCGTTGTAGCAAGTCGTCTCCTGACTATCCACCGAGACTACCGACCAACTCGTCTGCGAAATCAAGCTGCCGGGGTTGACCGTGAACGAAGTCTGGGCGTTGCCGCTGTAGGAACCCGAGATGTTGGGCTGGGTCACCGCGCCCACCGCCGTGGTGGTTATGGTGAAGGTTGCGCTGAAGGCGTTGGCCGGGACGGTCACGGTTAGCGGCACCGTAGCCGACGGGTCGCTGCTGGCCAGGCTCACCACCGCTCCACCCACAGGCGCCGGGCCGCTCAAGGTCACCGTGCCCTGGGTGCTGGCGCCGCCCACCACGATCGCCGGATTCACCGTTACCTGTGCCAGCGAGGGTGGCGGGTTGTTGGCGGATGCCGTACCCAGCACGTTCAACTCGGCCACCGAGGTCCAGGGATGGCCGTTCAGTTCATCGAGCGCTACCAGTTGGATGTATTGCCCGGTAGTTTGCGGGAACGCGATCTGCAGCGCCGACGGCACGCCCGCGCCCGGTCCCGGACAGGTCGTACTCAGGTTGCCGTAGTTGAATGTTCCCGTGGCCACGGCCGTTCCCCAGTTCACCCCATCGCTGCTGACGTAGAACGCGTAATCCTTGATCCAGCCGCAGGCGCTGCCATCCTGCCGCGGCAGGTACTGGAAGGCGGTCAGGTTGTAGGAGGCCCCCAGGTTGATGCTGATCTGGTGCGGTGTCGGCGGAGCGCTGCCGCAGAACTGCGTGTGCCACAGCGTGCTGCTGTTGCCGTCGAAGGCGTTGGTGGCTACTCCGTTGTAGCAACTGGTCTCCTGGCTATCCACCGAGACTAGCGACCAACCCGTCTGCGAGATCAAGCCGCCGGGGTTGACCGTGAACGAGGTCTGGGCGTTGCTACTAAGGGAACCGGAGATGTTGAGTGGCGTCACCGCTCCCACTGCCGTTGTGGTTATGGTGAAGGTTGCGCTGAACGCGTTGGCCGGGACGGTCACACTCGCTGGAACCGTGGCCGCTGGGTTGCTGCTGGCCAGGCTCACCACCGAACCACCCGCAGGCGCCGGCTCAGTCAAGGTCACCGTGCCCTGGCTGCTGGCGCCGCCCACCACGAACCCCGGATTCACCGTTACCTGTGCCAGCGCGGGCGCCGGGTTGTTGCCCGAGGCCGTGCCCAGCACGTTCAGTTCGGCCATCGAGGTCCACGGATTGCCGTGCAGCTCGGAGTTCGCCACCAGGCGGATGTATTGCGCGGTCTTTCGCGAGAATGTGACCTCGATCGCCGCCGGCACCCCCGCGCCCGGTCCCGGACAGTTCGTACTCAGGTTGCCGTAGCTGAACGTGCCTGAGGCCACCGGCGAACCCCAGTTCACACCGTCGGTGCTGACGTAGAAGGCGTACTGCTTGATCCAGCCGCAGGCGCTGCCGTCCTGCCGCGGGAGGTACTGGAAACCGGACAGTCTGTAGGACGCTCCCAGGTTGATGCTGATCTGATGCGGGGTCGGCGGAGCGCTGCCGCAGAACTGGGTATGCCACAGCGTACTGGGGTTGCCATCGAAGGCGTTGGTGCCGGCTCCGTTGTAGCAACTGGTCTCCTGGCTGTCCACCGAGAGCAGCGACCAGCCGTTGCGCGCGAGCAAGCTGAGATTGACCGTCAACGTGGTCTGTACGCTGCCGGCCAAAGTAGCGGTGATGGTCACGTTGGCTGCGGTGGTGGCGACGGTGGTGGTGACGGCGAAAGTGGCGCTATTCTGTCCGGCGAGAACGGTAACGTTCGTCGGAACCGTCGCCAAACTGGGCGTGCCGCTTTGCAGCGCTACCACCGCCCCGCCTGTGGGTGCGATGCCCGAGAGCGTGACCGTGCCGGTGGTGCCCGCACCGCCCGCCACCGCGGCCGGATTCAGGCTGACCGCAGTAACCGTCAAGGCGGTGACGGTCAAAACGCCGTTGTTGGCCGTGACCGAGTAGTTGCCCAGCTTGTTGCCGGGATCGACCAGGGCGGGCACGATGGCGTAGGGGCCGACCGGGCTGTTGATGGTTGCCGACGACGAGTAGGTCGCGGTGATGTTGTCGTTGTTCTGGACACCGGTCAGGGTTCCCGTGAACGCCGGGTTGGCGACGCCGTAGCTGCGGCTGACATTCGCCGCCGTGACCGTCAACGGGGCCGCGGTGATGGTCAGGTTTGCGCCCACATAGGTAAGGGCGTAGTTGCTGGTCAGCGCTAGCGTACCCTGCTGAATGGCGTAGGTCCCAACGGTCGCGCCGGACACACGAGTCAACCCGCCGGCAAAGCTGTCGCCGGCGCCGAGCGAGCCGCTGGTGAGCTTGTAGGTTAACGCCGGATCGATGTTGCCATACACCTTGCTCTGCGTGTCCGCGGTTACCGTGACCGCCGCCACCGTGATGTTCGCCGTGGCGGTCGCCGTGGTCGAGGAAAGCTGGTAGTTTGCCGCCGTGGTGCCGCTCAGGGTCAGGCCGGTAACCGTCACCGTCTTGGCGTTTCCTGCGTTCCTGTCGGCAAAGGTCGCTGTTCCGCCGCTGAGGGTGACGTTATCGGCGCCGATCACGCCGGAAAGCGATCGGGTGGCCAGGGTCGCGGTGGCGGTCCCGTCGTACACCTTGCTGCTGGCGGTGATGCTCGGGATAACGGTGGCCGGGCTTACGGTCTGCGCCAGCGTGCCCGCGCTGGTGGCGTAGTTAACGTCTCCGGAATAGCAGGCCATGATCGTATGCGGGCTGGCGGCAGCCGTCAGCGTGCTCGTGGTGACGCTGGCTTGCGCACTGCCATTCAGGGCGCCCGCACTGCCCAAGGCGGCTCCCGGAATCGAACAAGTGCCGCCGTCGTAGAACGAGACGCTGCCGGTGGGCGCTGGTCCCGCGCCGCTGACCGTCGCCATGAACGTGACCGACGAGCCGTAAGGCGATGGATTGCCGCCCGCAGTTACAGTCACCGCCGTGGTCGGCGCCAGTTGCGGCGTCAGGGTCAGGGTTGCCGGCTGGCTGGTGCTGTTAAATGAGCCGGTGATGTGCACCGGAGTGGTGCTCAACACCTGCGAGGTGCTGATATTGAACGACGCCGAGGTTTGTCCCTGGGCAATGGTGACATTGCCCGGAATCGTCGCGGCGGGGTTGTCGCTCTGCAGCGTCACCACCACGCCCCCCGACAGCGCCGGACTATTGATCGTCACCGTGCCGGTCGACGGATCGCCGCCGACAATCAAGGTTGGATTCACGGTGACCGAGGTGACCGCGTTGTACTGGGCGCTGTAGGCGCCGTTGGAAGTGGCGGCGAAAACCGCGTATTGCATCCCCTTGACAGTCTGGAGGGTGTAGCTGACCGGGCTGCCGTTCAGGGTCAGGCTGTTCAGCGGCGTCCCAGCGAACGTGGCAGGCAGCATGGCCTGCAGCCCCTGCGCGTTGGAGCCCACCAGGATGTTAAAGGTCAGCGTAGCCCCGTCCCACGACTGCAGCGAGAACGACGAACCGTTGCGGCCGTCCAGCCATTTCAGCAACTGCACGGCGGAGATGATGGGCACACCGCGGGATTGCGCCGAAGCCAGGATGGCAGCCGTGCCTATCGAACTGGCGGCAGTAGGATCCGCGGTATCGTTGTGCATGTTGGCGACGAACGCGCCGTAATAGCCCAGGTTGAGCGCGTTATCCAGCAGCGTGTCAATGTGCAGCGGGTAGGTCTGGCCGGACTCATCGGTCATCTGCGACGTCGCCTGGTACACGTCGACCATGGTTCCGTTCAACGTGGTGAAGCGCATCGGCATCCCCGAGCCGGTAAACAAGCCGGGACGATCAGTGATCCACGACTGCGGGTAGTAATAGTAGGTGGTATCCAGCCGGATGCCGTGATTGAATTCGACCTGCGGCTGAGAGTCGTAGTCGCTCCAGGTCACGCAGTGCATGCGGTGGGTCTGGCTTGCGGGAGCACTGGGGTAGCCGGAAGCGAACGAACTCAACTGCGCGGTATAGTCCGCATCCAGCGCACTAAGGGAGGTGTAGTCGGAGCAATCTGGGCTGGTATCAATGTGAACGCTGACTTCGAAGCCGGTGGAGATAAAATCGGCGGCCTGCGCGTTGCTGAGCGGGTTGCTGGCGATGGAGGGCGGAAACAGGTACGCCGTGCTGCGGAGGCATTGCCAGGATTCCACACTGCATCCCACCGGGCTCGCTTCCATTAACTGGTCGAAGCGGGCAGCCGAGGCGCCTCCGGTGGGGTAGAAGGTGCCGTGGTCATCGCCGGTCAGGACTACCACCGCCTGCAGGCCGCGTGGGAAATACCAGAAACGCGGCAGCGGCCTCTTGATCGAGTTCATCTGCAGGATGAGATTAGCCAGCAGGCGCTGCTGCTCATCCGCCTGCGGTATTTGGATCTTGTTGAAATCCACCCAGTCGGGTTCCGGGTCAAATCCAGCATTGCCGAAGAACAGGTCGTCGGACCGAATGGGTATCAGACCGCTGCGGGCCTGTGCGTTCCAGGCGGGATTGCCCTGCCGCTGGTACACAACCGACCGCGCCAGATCGTAGGTGAAGGCCGCGGCTATGCCCAGGCCCACGGGATTGGCGGTCACCGCTGGGCTGCCGCTGGGCGTGGACGCATCCGAATACAGGTTCGCAAAGCTGATGGCGCCGTTCAGCGTGTACAGATCGGCGCTACCGTGGAACTGGATGGTCTGGCCGACCAGGCCAACGCCCGGGCCCGCGGTACTGTTCATCAGCAGGTAGGCATCGGGCAGAGTCGCACTGGCATCGCTCAACCCCAGCAGTCCGGCCAACTGCTTGTCGGGATGCATGGCGATGAGGTTGCCGCCGCCGTTGACCCAGTTGGTGAACATGGTCACCTGGTCTGAGGTCAGCGGGGTATCGCCCAGCACCACTACGTCATATCCGGCCAGGGTTGAACTCTGCACCTGCGAGATATCGAGGACGGCGAACTCGTTCAATCCTTCGGCCCGCAGAATCTCGGCGTAGTACAGGCTTAAGGGATTGGCTGCAGCGGAAACAACCAGGATCGGTCCGCCGGGCCCCGCGGTTGGCGAAGGCGGAGGCGGGGCGGCAGTGTTGAACGAGGAGACGAAATTGTCGGCCAATGCATTTCCCGGCAGGTCCTTGATGCGGGGATCGGTGCTGCCGCCTTCCAGCACCACCGTGTAGGTGGCCGAGTTTTGCAGCGCCGACGTGGGCGTTAGCGTAACCGTGTCGGTGTCGCTGTTGTAGCTGACCGTCGCCGAAACCGCTGCGTTCGTGGAATCCTGCAGGATAACGGTGTTGCTGTTCAGGCTGGTGGGATCGAGCGCCTTGCTAAACACGACGTTGATGGCGCCTTGCGGGTCTACGCCGCTGGCGCCGTTCGACGGGCTGATGGAGATCACGGTAGGCGGCGTGGTATCGGGGACGGTCTGCACGAACACGACGTCCACCCAGTAGTTGGATCCCTGGGTGCTGCTGTTGGGAAACACGGCGCCGGCGCCGTAGTCAAACACTCCGTTGCCGGCCGAGATTCCGTCGCGCAAAGCATGCAGGGGTGGGTTGTCCACTCCGGAACTGATGAAATAGTTGAGGTCGTCCGCGTAGCCGCCGAAATCAGTGTGGTAGCTGGCGAGATAAACCGTCCCCGCGGTGATCGGGATGGGGCTGGAGAAGTTGGCTTGCTGCCACCCCGACGCGGTTTCAGCGGTGAAGGTCGCGCTGCCCAGCAGCGTACCGCCGATGGTCCACAAATGGCCGGTGTGGGTCCCGATATTGTCAACGCTCTTGTAGTACCGGATGGCGGAAATGCTGCCGTTGGCGTCCGCTCTGAACTTGACCCCCAGTTCGAGGGAGTTATCACCACCCACATCGGCTCGGGTCGGCACCGCGGTAGGGGGGAAGATGCTCACGATGAGGGGTGGAGGATAAACTGTGAGGCTCAGCGCTTGTGTGGCGATCTGCTGCGGGTTGAGGGCATCCTTGGTTCCCGAATCGGTGACCTGCACCGTGAAATTTGTGGTCTGCAGCGTGGTGGGAGTGCCTGCTATCTGTCCATTGGAGGCCAGGCTCAGGCCGGCGGGAAGCGTCCCGGACAGCAGCGTCCAGGTGTAAGGCAGGACTCCGCCACTGGCCGCAATTTGGAAGCTGTACGGCGCGCTTTGACCTCCTGCGGGCAAGGAGGTGGTGGTAATCACCAGCGGCGCCCCATGGACGCTCAACAGGGCGCTGCCGCTGACGCTGCCCTTGCTCGCGGTGATGGTGGGGCCGTCGCCCGAGAGCGCGGTGGCCAGGCCGGAACTGTTAATGGTAGCCGACGCCGTGTTCGATGAGGACCAGGTCACCTGGCTGGTGATGTCTTGCGTGCTGCTATCGCTGTAGTGCCCGGTGGCGGTGAACTGCTGTGTGCCGCCGACCTGGATCGTCGCCTGGCTGGGTGCGACCGTGATCGAATTCAGCATCACCGTCGAGGTGGAGCTGTACACCAGGTCAACCCAATAGTTGGCAGAATTGAATGTGCTCGACGGGAAGACATTGCCGGTGCCGTAGCCGAACAGGCCGTTGCCGCCGGAAACGTTGTTCTGCAAAGCATGCAGCGGCGGATTGTCAAAGCCAGCCGAGGCAAAGTACTGACTGTCGAGCGCGTAATGCCCCACGTCGGTGTGGTATGAGGCGATGTAAACGGTGTTGGCGGTGACCGCCACCGGGCTGGTGAAATCCACCTCCTGCCATCCTGAGCCGCTTTCGTTGGTGAAGGTCGCCGACCCCAGCAGACCGCCGCCGCTCGACCACAGGTTGCCGACATGGGTGCCGGTGTTGGCGGCGAACTTGTAGAAGCGGATGCCGGTGATGGTGCCGTCGAAATCGGCCTGGAATCTTACTCCCAGCTCTACCGATGAGTCCGGCCCGGGATCGCCATTGGCGGGTGCCGCGGAACTGGGCCAGATGGTGCACGGGCAGCTCTGCTCCGCCACGTTGACGGTGACGCCGGCGGAAGGGGTTTCCAGGTTGCCGCTGTCGTCCACGGCGCGGCTGCGGATGGTCACGGAGCCGCTGCTGGCGGTGTTGCCGGAGTAGCTCCAACTGGCGCGGCCAACCGCGGGATGCCAGGTGGCGCCGCCGTCCATCGATACCTCAACTCCAGCTACCACACCGCCGCCGGCGTCCACGGCTGTTCCCTGGACCGTTACCGGCGCTCCCGGTTGCAGATTTGCTCCCGAGGCAGGAGAAGTGATGGTGGAAGTAGGCGGGGTGGTATCGCTGGATGCGCTCGCCGGAGCCAGGGGCGCCTGCAGCGACACCGGCTGGACTCCCATGTCGGCGAACAGGTTCACCGTCGCCTGCTGCATGCTGGGATCGGTGGTCGAACCCAGGCTGCTGCGGTCGTGATTAGCATCCAGGCCCCACGACCACTGGTAGGTGCCGGTGGCGAATACCAGCGCCCCGCTAGGCGCCTTGTACATCGTGATCTTGTGGACCACCGTGCCCGCCCCGTAAGTCGTGCCGTAGTCGAGAAGCACGTTGCTGGAGTCGGTCACCGAGGTGGCGGAGAGCTCGAACAGGCCGGCAGGGCGAAACCCGTTGTCCTCATCATCGTCGAACTCGGCGCCGATGGCGCCGGGAGCCAGGCTAGCCGTTTGTCCGGAAGGCAGGCTGGCCACGGCGGTATTGCGCCAGAAGCGCATCTTGCCGTCGGTGTCGGGAACCAACAGGGTAACGTTCTGTCCCCCGTTCATGCGGAACAGGGTGCCGACCAGAGCATTTTCCGGACGGCCGCCGTCAGCCGGCGGGCTGAAGCGCGGGTCGCGCCAGGTGCCCGTCCAGGTCGGCGGATCGGAGGGATCAATCACAGCGTTGGCGTGCGTCTCCTTGTAGCAGACCAGCGTCCGGTACGACGTGTTGGTACCGTCAATGCTGTTCTCCCAGCGTGTCTTCCAGAACATGGTGTTGCCGCTGAAGAAGGCCAGGTCAACGCCGGCATCGCGTGCCGTCTGGATGTTGGCCCGCTGGTTCCCGGAGACGTACTCGTCGTGGCCGTTGGACATCCACACTTTGTGATTCAGCAGCAGGGCGCCATTACTGTCGGTGTCCACCCCGCTGGTGTAGGTCACATCGTAGCCATTGGCTTCCAGCCAGCGCACCATCGGATACTCGGCGTTGAAGACCCAGCTCTCGGGCTCGAAGACGCGGGTGTGGAAGGGACGGTTGTAGCTCACCTTGAAGGCGCGGCAGGTCAGATCGAAGGCGCCGTTGCAGCCGTAAAGGTTCTGCCCGCCCTGATCGTTATAGGCCTGCCAGGTGAGATCGGAGGTCTGGAAGAGCATGTTGGAGTGGCTGGCATCGTTGCGCACAATGAAAACGATGTGGCTGGCGCCCTGGGTATCGTCGCGAACCACTCTGGCGAAGTAGATTCCGGACACGGCAGTGCTGGGCACGGCCCACGAAGCCGACACCGCCCAGTTGCCGCAGTCGTACAAGCCGGTGGTGGCGTCGGTAAGGCAGGCAGGTTGGGTCTGCGGCAGGGTCGCCGATGGCGTGATGGTGGTGACCAGCCGTGCCCCGTTCCCCTGGTAATACCCCATGCGATAGATGTCCAGGTGATAGGAACTGGCGTTGGTGCTGATCTTGAAGTTAATGGCGCCGCCCTGGTTCACGCTGATCTGGTCGGCGAAGCCCTGGATGGTGGCATCGCCAGCGCCGCTGATGTCCCAGGTGCTTTGAGGAGTGCCGGTGAGGCAATTCTCCGCCTCAATCGCGTTGCCCGGGCTCCCGCACGACGCCCGCAACAATCCAGGGAAGACCAACCCCGCAACCAGCAACGTCCAAAGCAACAGGCGTGTCGGAAAAACCTGCCGCCCAGAGTCCGCAGTTCCCGTGGCCCGCTTACTTAACATCGTTCCCACCCGTTGAATTCGTTGGTGCATTGTGGCCCTTCTGACCGGAGACAGCCCGTTCCGCTCAGCTGGCGCTGCCATCGTGCAAAATCAACCCTTTAGGGACGTGTAGTCAGGCCGGCTTCTACCGGCCACGGTCCTAAAACAGCAACTCTCCTGCCACCGACAGCCCTTCCAGGGACCAGAGGGCATTGGCGAGAAAGGCTTTGCAGTGCGGGAGCACCAAAAGGGGCTAGTACTTGCGTACCTATGCGCAAACTATTTCACTCGGTGGGAACAGGGTTTCAGTATCGTCTCTGGATAAAAACCAAAGTAACCATCGGTAATGGGGATACCACGGAGGGAAGCGTGGACGGGGTTTTCGGCAGCAACCCAGTTAAAGAGCGGGAACGGGAGCGTACTTTTTCCGCGGAATGCGCAGCTCGCTATCGGAGCGCGGCCGGAGCAGACGCCGATAATCGGCTCGCCGCCATGATCACATCCGTCATGCGCTGCAAGGTGACGACATCGTAGTCGTCGAACGCCGACGGTCGCTCCGAGAACACGCCCAGAACTCCCGTGACCGCCGCCGGTGCGTTGAAAAGCGGCAGCAAGAGGGCGGAGCGGATGCCGAGTCGCCGGCAGTTCTCGGGGTCCACTCGCCGATCCGAGTCCACATCGTTGCAGCGCATGATCGCCCCACTGCGCAGGCATTCTCCAGAAAGACTGCGTCCGGAAGCGATGGTGATTCCCAGGTCAGGAGCCGAGGTTCCGCTCTTCGCCATGCAGACCGCCGACCGGCTTGTTCCCAAAGCAATGGCGGCTCCCGACGCATGAGTGATGCACCGGGCGCGCTTCGCCAGGAGATCCAGAAGCGCTGGCAATTCCAGCCCACGGGCAGCAAGCTGATGCTCGGCAGTAAGCAACGCGGTCAAGCGCAGCTTGCCGGGTCCATCCGGTCCCGCTGCCGCGAGGCCGTTGCCGTTGAAGGATGGCATGTCAGCAGCGTGGCCCAAGCCGGGCACGGGCAGCGTGAGCCCGTGCGGGCGTTGAACCGCGAAGGGATTCTCCCGTCTCACGCACCTGGCCGCCACATCCTGGTAGAGCCACTCGATCAGCCGGTCGCGGGAAGTCTCCCCTATCTTCGAGAAACGTACGCCGGCGCGGCCATGATGGTTCCAAGCCACTTCTCCGCTGGCCACGATCGATCCACTGGATTCCGCGCAATCGAGAATCACCTGAACCGGACGGCTCATGTTCACCGGCGCCATGGCTTGCAGGGCCATGCCGCCCTCGCTCACGTTGAGGATCGTAGCTTCGTTCCAGTGATCGAGGTTGCACACCAGGGTTCTCACCGGGAGACGCACGGAGTGGCGTTGGCTTTGAATCATTTTTCCTTAAGGGTCTCCAGACCTTTGGAGCGAGCGCGAGTCGAGGACGCGCAAACCAGAACGAACCTGGGCTGTAGGGCTGAATCTGCGGGAGGGCAGAGAATTTATTTTGCGCGCTCTCCCGCCGCGAGTCAAGGCGGAAGCCCCTCGTATTCGGGAAGGACGGCGCTGGGTTCACCTCGCATGTCACTTGCCTGGCCAGCCTAATTCTGGGACACTGATTGAAAGTTTGGAATACCTCCCTGTTGCTGGGAAACAAGAGCCAGCCGAAGCAGCCTCCCGGGTGTGGCAGGACACGTGCAGCAAAGGAACAGCGGGATTCTACGAGCGAAGCGCACATGAAGGTCCTCCACCTGATCAGTAGCGGCGGGATGTACGGCGCCGAAAACGTCGTGGCCGCCCTGGCCCGCGATCTCGAAGAAATGGGTTGCTGGGTGCGCGTCGGTGTGTTTCAGAACGCACATTGTCCCGATAACAACGTGGCGGATCAACTGGAGCGGCGCGGGGCCAGCGTGATTCGCATTCCTTGCCGCGGCCGTGTGGACCGGGGAGCGATCCGGCAAATCCGCGAGATAGTACGCGGCCAGCAAGTTCGGCTGGTGCACTCCCACGGGTACAAATCCGACATTTACAGCTACCTGGCATGCCGCCGCCTGGGAGTGCCAATGATGGCGACCTGCCATCTTTGGACGCGACAAACTCCTGCGATCCGCGTGTATGAATTCATCGATGGGTGGTTGCTCCGCCGCTTTGATGCGGTGGTGGCCGTTTCCGACGTGATCGCCGAAGACGCACGCCGGGCGGGGATTTCCGCGGCCAAGATCTCCACCATCAACAACGGGATCGACCTTGCTCCCTTCGCCTCGGCAACGCCGGCTCTGGCAGAGGAGATCAAGAAGGGGGACAGGTTGCTGATCGGTACGGCCGGCCGGCTGGTTTCGCAAAAAGGGATGGAGTACTTTCTCCGCGCCGCCTGCGCCGTATTGAACGAAATGCCCGAGGCCCTGTTTGCGGTGGTCGGAGACGGCCCCGACCGCGGGAAGCTGGAGCGGCTGGCGCAGGAGTTGGGGATCGAGGGGCAGGTCGTCTTTACCGGGTCCCGCGCGGATATGCCCCACGTTTACGCCTCGTTCGACGTTTTCGTTCTGGCCTCGCTGGACGAGGGGCTGCCGATGGCCGTTCTGGAGGCTCTGGCGTCGAACCGGGCGGTAGTGGCCACACAGGTTGGAGCGGTGCCCAAAGTAATCGTCTCCGGGCAGACCGGCATGCTGGTGAAAGCGGCGGACGTCCCCGGGCTAGCCGACGCCATACTTGTTCTGCTGCGCAACCCGGAACTTCGGGCCCGCCTGGGGCGGAACGGCAGCGCTTTGGTTCACAAACAGTTCTCTTCCCGCGTGATGTCGCAAGAATACCTGCGACTGTATGAACAACTGCTGTCCGCAACCGGAGCGGTGCAAAGTTCCGAGAGCCTGATGGGAAAGGTGTAAGAGTTGAGCATGCCAACCAGGGTGGAACAGGTCAAGCCGCTATTTGTGCGGCCCGATTGGTTTCTTCAGAAAAAGCGATACAACATTCGCCTCCGGGCAGAGATCATCCAGCAGTTTCTGAACGGCGAACAGTTCGACTCGGTCCTGGACGTAGGTTGCGGGGATGGATCGCTTTCCCTTCCCCACCTGCGGCCGCAGAACCGTCTCACGCTGGTAGACATTTCCGAAGACATGCTGGCCGCCGCGCGCGCCCAGATTCCCGCCGAACTGGCCGGCAATGTGAAAATCCTGAACAATGATTTCATGGGGGCCGAACTGGAGCCTCATGGCTATGACCTGATTCTCTGCGTGGGCGTGCTCGCCTATGTCGAGTCTCCGGCCACTGCCATCGCGCGGGTTGCCTCCTTGCTCAAGCCCGGCGGAACCGTCATCACCGAGAATACCGACTCCTCGCACCTGCTGAGCCTTCTCTATGCGCGCGCGCGGCGCGTGCTGGGACCAGATTGTTCTTTGAATGCTGTCCCCACCCGCGCGGTCCTGGATCTTTATCACAAGCAGGGATTCGAGCTCTCGGCGATGTATCGTTACAGCCTGGCGCTGCCGGGGCTGGGCTCCATCCTCAGCCAGCCGCAGTTGTACCGGCTGGTGCGCGCCCTGCACGGAACGCTGGGGAGCAACCGCAACAAGTGGCTGGGGAATGAGTGCCTGTATTGCTTCAGACATGTGCCTTGAGCCGGCGGCGAGGCCGTCCTAAGGAATTGTCCCCGGTGTGCAAGATTTTGCCTCTGGCCGCGTCCCCACCGCGAGCCTTCTTAGTATCTATATGTAAATAAGCAACATACCCGCAGACCCAGGGGCTGCATGCGGCACGGACCTTGCGCAATACAAGCCTGACCGCCGTGCAAAAGCGCCCGTGAAAATGCGTGAGGGAGACGCAGCCTGTGCATAACCCGCTGACTCTCGATCAGGCCAAAGCAAGCGTGGCCGCAGCCCCTGTGGCCAAGGCGATGCGAAGACCGATCAAAGTTTTTGTGATGGATCTGTGCTGCTTCATTCCCTTTTACACCAGCCAGCTCTGCCAGGCGCTGACCAATGAGCAGGTGGACGCGACACTTGGCTCGATCCGGTACTACCTGCAGCCGGATTACTTCCGGCGAATCGGCCTGCGCAACAATCCTGGGTTGATGGATGTGGTCGGCAGATTCTCGATTGGCAATAAGTTCCTGCGGCGGATTCTCAAGGTACTGGAATGCTGCCTGAACCTTGCGGCACTGGCAGTGCGCTTCCTGGTCGCCAAGCCCGACGTCCTGCACGTGCAGTATCTGGCGCTGCTGGACTATGGCATCCCGGTGGAATACTGGTTTCTGCGTTTCTCCAAGCTGCTGGGGATCAGGATTGTGCATACCGTGCACAACGTGCTGCCGCCGGACAACGGCGAACCGCGCCGGCACGGCTACGGCAAGGTTTACAAGCTGGCGGATCTGCTGATCTGCCATGGCGAAGAGGCGAGAACCAGGCTGATCAAAGAGTTCAGTATCGCGGCGGAGAAGATAGTCATCGTTCCGCATGGGCCTATGTTCGAAAATGCCCGCCTCTCGCAACCGGAGGCTAGGGCGGCATTGGGGTTCAGTCCGGAAGAAGTCATCATTCTGAGTTTTGGCGTCATCAGCCCGTACAAAGGCATCGACTGGTTGCTCGATACGTGGCACAAGATCCAGGGCCTGAAAAACGCTCGCCTGGTGATCGCCGGCACCGGCGATCCCGCCCTGCTGGCCTCGATCGAGCAGCAAGTGCAGGCACTGGGTATACAGGACTCGGTGCACCTGCACCTGAAGTTCGTTCCGGTGGAAATGCTGCCCAGCTTTTATCAGTCGTCCGATGTGATCGTCTACCCCTATCGCGAGATCACCACCAGTGGCGCCATCACCACCGGCATCGGCTACGGAAAGGCCATCGTTGCCACCCGGGTGCCGGCATTCCGTGAACTGCTGCGAGAAGGCGAGACCGCCCTGTTCGTGGATTATGGCGACGTGGACGGCCTCGGCGACGCTATCTCAAAGTTGGTCCGCGATCCCAAACTGCGAGCCAGGCTAGCCGAGAATGTCGCTGCCCTCGGCCGGCGGTGCAGTTCCTGGGAAGCCATCGCCGAAAGAACCCGCCGGTGCTATGAGGCGGTGCTGCGCTCCTCTTGCGTGAAAGCAACAGCCGACTAACCTCCAGGATAAGAAAAAAAACAGGCCGTGTCGCAATACGCGAACACGGCCTGAGTTGATCACTGCAACCGCCCCGGTGCGTGCTATTGCACGCTTACCTGAACATTGGTGGGCGGATTCGGACGGTTAATTGTGGTCGCGCCGGTCAACTGGTAGGCCCCAAGATCAAAAGCAGACCCCAGCGGCCGCAGGCTTCCCTGGATGTCGTGGGTCAGGGTGGAGATGCTGAGTCCGGCAGTAACCGCAGGACTCCCGGTTTGCAAGTGCAGGTCGTTGACGGCAGCCCCGGCGGTGGCGCTCGCATACAGTGGGTTCACGTTCAAGCTGCCGGTGATCTGCGAACTGCAGGGCGCAGCACCGTTGCCGAACCAGAGGTTGTTCGAACCCGACCAGAGCGAGCATCCGCCATCGTTGCTGGCGTAGTACAGCTCCGGCGAAGGCTGATAGACGATGTTGTTGGTCAGCACGGCGTGCATGTTCACCACGCCGAACGCGCCGGAATTGAATCCTGGGTTGCGCGCTCCGCAGTCGAAGAAGCTGTTGTTGTAGACGTTGATCGCGCTGGTATAGGTGGAGTGGTTCTCTCCACCTCCATAGAGACAGGTATAAACGGAGGCAGTGCCGGAAGGATCAGGCCCCTTGCCAACGTGATACACGACGTTGTTATAGAGCTCGATTCCGCCGGCCATCCCCGGGTTGACCGTGGAAAGGTTGATGCCGTCGCAAATCGCATTGCGGATGATGTTGTCGTGGATATGGAGGTCGCCTTCATCCGTGGTCGTCAGGGTGGTGTGCCACTGGACCGCGCGGCATCCCGCTGTCCCGGTGTTGCTGGGGTCGGGATCCACAATGTTCCATGCGAAATCAACGTGGCTGTCGGCGGTGTAGAAGGCGTGATAGAGCTTGCAGGTCAAGCTGACGTTATTGCACTGAGACCCGATGTTGTGCCACCAGTTTCCGTAATACCAAAAATTGTTGGAGTCGGCGGCGGTGATGCAGCCGTAGACGTCGCTGGAATCGTCGCAGCTGATGTCATTGGACACCAGCCGCCAGTTGGTAGCCGAGGTGCCGTTGCCGATGTCGATTCCTCCGCCGCGGAAGGTAAGGCCGAACAGGTTCCAGTTGTCCTGATGGCCGCCGATGTTCGGGACACGCCAGATGTAGCCGCAGCCGTTGCACATGGTCACCGTGGCTGTGGCTCCTGGATAGGCTCCCAAAGCCAGCGGGAGCTGAGCACACGGAACCGCGCTGTTGCAGGTGTCTCCGGTCTGGAATGACAAGGATGCAGGGGCGGAATAGGACGACGAGGCCGGATCCATGCTGCTCTGATTCACGCCATTCTCAACATAGGCGACATCGCCGGCTGCCAGCGTGTTCTTGGCCTTGAGCATGGTGGCCCAGCAGCCGCCAGAGAACGTCCCGGCGGCGCTATCGCTTCCCGAGGTTGCCACACAGTAGATGTGGCCCGTGGTACGCACCGTGAACAAGGCCCCGGTATAGCTGTAGCCGTTGACGGTCTGCCCGGGACTGACGCTGGCAGCGCCATTGACCGTGACCCCGAAGCTGCCCGTGCCGGCGGTGCAGCTTGCTCCTAACTGCACTACCACCTTCTGGTACCAGAGCCAGGTGCCACCCCAGGAAACCACACGCAGGCAGTTCTGACCGTTCCAATTGACCGTGGAACTTCCCTGGGTAGTGCCGAAGCCGTTGCCGTACAGGGTGACGTAAGCCCCGGCGAAACCGCTGACGCTCTCGCCGCCGGTGTTCGGGGCGCTAGTAAGGTCGGTGAAGAAGATCTCGGGCGGCGCCACCTGCGCCATGGCCAGCGTGGTGCCCAGGATAATTAAGGTTAGAAGGCCAAACCGTACTGCCTTGCTCATAGTCTCACTCCGATTAGTTTTTGCAATGCGCCTGTGGTTCGCGAAGACAATTAAGTCTGACTGGATTCTCGTGCATTCGTGGGCAGCGCTCCTAGATGCCCTCGGGCCTTGTTCGGCAGTCCATTTACTCGAAAGGTACTACTGCCTCTTGAGTTGAGCCGTTTGGATTTCTCTACTGCAGCACGCACGGCACCATTCTCGAAACAAGCTAGAACACGCTACTTACGGCGCTGTGGCAGCGGCGCCGCTGGTAAGAAATTCAGGCTGCGGGGTATTGCTTTCCCAGGTACCACCCGAGTTGGGCGTGCCTTGGTCGGCGGGACTCTAACCAGTTTGCGAAGGTCATCGGATCCCTGCAATGTTTAGGTCCATCGCCGAGGGAGCGGGCGCAGCACACATCACTCGGACACACACCCCCAACTGATAGCTGCACCCAGAAAACCAATCGGCGGGGCTTGATTGGGCACGTTGACCTTTATGTAAGCCGCTGCGTTTCCATAATTTAAGGCCTGATTCGGTAACACTCGTTCGCGGCTACTGCAGCAGGGGCGTATGCGCCCAGAGGAAAAAACTTGCATGTTGTGGAATCGCCCTTCCCGTCCTTTTGAGAAAATCAATCACAAAGGGCTGTACGGAGCGCAGGGCGCGGCACCCACTTGGGCCGAGCAGGGAGTGTGCAATCTCTTGCAGCTACGACGGCGGCCCCGCAACTCACGCCGCCCTGCAGATCCCAAGAGTGTCCGTAAATGCCCTAATTTGAACGCCGGACAGCCGGAATTACCGGGAGCCAGCGATGGCCCAAATTGGAACGGCAAGTGCTCCGAATGCAGGGATTAGGGGAGAGATATCCCATGAGCTTTCTTTCGAATGCAGTTCGTCGCTTCGGGATCGCGGGTGAACTCCTGTCGTTCCTGGTGGCCAACAAGCGTTGGTGGATGTTGCCCATGATCGGCGTCCTGTTGCTGTTCGGGGTGCTGCTGGTGGTGGCGCAGAGCTCGGCCATCGCCCCGTTCATCTACACTCTCTTCTAGGAAGATATGAACACTCTTAAACGCATCTGGGCAGCATGGAAACAGATCGCGCAGAAGATCGGGAATTTCCAGGCCCGAGTTCTGCTAACCGTCATCTACGCGGTTTTGATCCTGCCCTTTGGGCTGGTGGTGCGCTTGTTTTCTGATCCTTTGCGCATCAAGCGTCGCCCCGAAGCCTGGCTGGATCACGGCGACGACCCCAGCACCATGGAATGGGCGCGGAGGCAATGGTAAGTGGACATCCTGGGCATCTCCTGCTATTACCACGACGCGGCGGCAGTGCTGCTGCGCGACGGCAAGATCGTGGCCGCGGCCGAAGAAGAGCGCTTCACCCGCATCAAGCACGACTACGGGTTTCCGAGCCAGGCCATTAAGTTCTGCCTCGAGACCGGAGGCATCCAGGGTCCGGACCTGGACCACGTTGTCTTCTTCGAGAAGCCGTTCCGCAAGCTCGACCGCATCCTGATGTCGGTGCTGCAGACCTATCCGCAGTCGTGGAAGGTTTTTCGCGAGTCGATGATCACCTGGATGATCGACAAGCTCTGGGTGGGCAGCACCATCGAATCGGAACTGGGCATTCCCAAGAGCAAGGTGCTGTTCTGCGAGCACCACTTGTCGCACGCCGCCAGCGCTTATCTGTGCTCGCCCTTCGATGAAGCCGCCATCCTTACCGTGGACGGCGTCGGCGAGTGGGTCACCGGTACCTGGGGCGTGGGCCGCGGCAACGAGATGCGGCTGCACCAGAAGATGGAGTTCCCGCACTCGCTCGGACTGCTCTACAGCGCCTTCACCGCGTTCCTCGGATTCGAGGTGAACGAAGGGGAATACAAAGTGATGGGGATGGCTCCCTACGGCCAGCCCCGCTACGTGGACAAAGTCTGGAAGCTGGTCAAACAAAACAGCGACGGCTCGTTCGCGCTGGACATGGACTACTTCAGCTTTCACCACTCCACGGAGAAGACCTTCAACCGCCGCTTCGTGGATCTGTTCGGCGCCCCCCGGCCTCCGAAGATGCAGTTCTATACCGAGGGCACGGGCTTCCCAAAGTACTTCGGAGACGCTCCTGCGAACTACGGCGAGGAGTGCCGTCTCAACCAGTTTTACGCCGACGTTGCCGCCAGCATCCAGCGGGTGACGGAAGAGCTCATGCTGGGTATGGCGAACAAGCTGTACCAGCAAACCGGCCTGAAGCGGCTTTGCATCGCCGGCGGTGTGGGCCTGAACAGCGTAGCCAATGGCCGCATCCTGCGCGAGACCCCGTTCGAAGAACTCTACGTCCAGCCCGCGGCCGGCGACGGCGGCGGCGCACTGGGCGCGGCTCTGTGGGCATATCACACGCTGCTCGGCAAACCGCGCAATGGCTGCATGGATCACGCTTACTGGGGACGCTCTTATTCGGCGGGCGAGGTCAGCGATTTCCTGCGGGAGAAGAACATTCCCCACCAGCAAATCGACAACGACGACGCTCTGCTGGACACGGTGGTCGAGCGCCTGATGCAAGGCAAGGTGATCGGCTGGTTCCAGGGCCGGTTTGAGTGGGGACCGCGCGCGCTGGGCAACCGCAGCATCCTGGCCGACCCGCGCAATCCGGAGATGAAGGACATCGTCAACTCCAAGATCAAGTTCCGCGAGCCCTATCGTCCGTTCGCCCCTTCCGTATTGGCGGAGAGCACGGAGAAGTATTTCGACTTTCCCGACGCGGTGCGGCACCACCCGGCGCGTTACATGCTGTACGTAGTGCCGGTGAGGCCGGCCGAGCAGAGCCATCTTCCGGCTATCACGCACGTGGACGGCACCGGCCGGCTGCAGACGGTCTTCCGGAAGCAGAATCCGCGCTACTATGATCTGATTGAGCGCTTCGGCCAGGCTACGGGGATGCCGGTGGTGCTCAACACCTCGTTCAACCTCAAGGGCGAGCCCATCGTCACGACTCCCGCCAATGCGTTCAGCACCTTCTCCAAGAGCGAGATGGATTGCCTGGTGTTAGAGAATTTTCTGGTCGAGAAGGCCTCGCTGTAAACGGCAAGGATGGGTGCAGGCGGCCGACAAGCTTGCGAGCGAGCATCGTTGAATGGTGATCCTCGGTCTATCGGCGTTTGAGCACAACCCGGCGGCGCTGCTGTTCAACGACGGCGTGGTCGAGGCCGCAATCGAAGACAACAAGCTGACCCGCTCCTCCGGCCAAGGTGTTCCGCAGGCCGCGATCAAGTACTGCCTCAGCAAAGCCGGAGTTGGCTGGAGCGATTTGCACAGCGTCGCGGTAGCCGCGCGCCCGCTGCGCGCTCTGCTCCGCAAGTCGCTCTGGCGGGCGCGGCAATCGCTGTCCTTCCCGCTCGACGGCATCTATCACGAAGCCAAGGAACTGGGCACGCTCTCCCGCGAGTGGAACAATTCCCAGTCTCTGGTGGACACCAATGGTTTGTCGCCGGCCAGGCTGGCGAACCTCGAGCATCATCTCTGCCACGCTGCGGCGGCGTACTACACCTCGCCCTTCGACCGCGCTCTGATCCTGACCCTCGATGAAGAGGGCGACGGCTGGTCCGGACTGCTGGCGCTCGGGCAAGGCACCGAGATCAAGATTCTGCAGAGGATCCCTTTCCCGCATTCCCTGGGATGGGTCTATTCGCAGATGACTGCGCTGCTCGGCTTCATTCCTCACCAGGAAGAACACAAGGTGCAGTGGCTGAGCCTGGAAGGTGAACCAGTCTTTCAAGACCTGTTCGTGGACCTATTGACGAGTTCACGCAAGGGTCTGCCGTCGCTGAACCTGGCCTACTTCAATGGCGGCCGCAAGGGAGGGCTCGCGTTCTCGCAGAATTTCTACCAGAAGATCGGGCTTAACCGGCAAAACGGCGACAAAGTCGGCGCCGAGCAGAGAGCGGCGCTGGCCAGCAGCTTGCAACACGCCTGCACGCAGGTGGTCGCGGAGCTCATTGAACACCATCGCAAACGCGAGGGCATCGATAACGTCTGCCTCGGCGGAGGCCTGTTCGACAACACGCTGCTGGTCGCTGACCTCGAGAAGCGCCTCGCAATCCCTTTGTTCGTTCCCCCGGCTCCCGGCAACGCCGGATGTGCCCTGGGGGCGGCCTGCCTGGTCTGGCACGAGACCCTCAAGAAGCCGCGCAGCCAGCCCGTCACCCACGTCTATTGGGGGCCCAAGTACAGCCGGCAGGACATCAAAGACACGCTGGACAACTGCAAGGCGCGCTACTCGCTGCATTACACCGAGGCGGAGAAGCTGGACGCTACAGTGCAACTGCTGCAAGCCGGGAAGATCGTCGCCTGGTACCAGGGGGCGACCGAATTCGGGTCCAGGGCTCTGGGAAACCGCAGCCTGCTGGCCTCGCCGTGGGCGCCTTATGTAAAGGAAAATCTCAACGATTACGTCAAGCACCGCGAGTGGTTCCGTCCCTTCGCGCTCGCCGTGCCGGAGGAGGACCGCTCCAAGTACTTCGAGCATTCACCGCTTTCCTGTTTCATGACCTCGCTGGCCTATGCGCGCCCCACCGAGGACGAAACGCTGCGCGGCTTCTTCCTGCCCGGCAACCGGGTACGGCTCCATGTGGTCACGCGGCAAAGCAATCCCCTGTTCTGGCGTCTCTTGAAACGGTTCGGCGAACAGGCGCCCGCTCCCATCCTGGTCAACACATCCTTCAATCTTTTCGGCGAGCCCCTGGTGGTGAGCCCGCGCGATGCGGTGCGGAGTTTCTACTGCTCCGGCATCGACGCCCTGATGATCGACAACTTCCTCCTCAAGAAGCACAACGGCTGAAGCTCTTCGCGGGCTGGCCAAGGCCGGCATACTCCGCCCCGCTATGCGTGCTCTTTGTTTACCGGGGTGATAACTACCCCCGCTGAAGACATCAAGTGCGGGAGGCCGTATGGAGGGAAGAACCGCGGCGAGCAAGCTGCAGTCTGCCACTGAAAAAAACGGTGATTTTCCCTCTCTCCGCGCGCGCCGTCAAGCAAAACTCGCGTGGGTGGAGCAATACTTTCGTAAACCATTTGTAAATCATCATGTTGCGGCAAGCGCTTGCACATCCATTGCAAAGTCCTGCAGTAGTGCGAACCGCGGCAACCGCATCCCGAAGATTCGCGTACTGTTTGCATTGGATACAAAGGAGATAGCCGCGCGGCGCGCGGACCCCTGCGGACAAACTTGGCGACCCAAGTGCTTGGCTTGTAGGTCATGAACCGACGGGGGATTCTGCTCTGCCTATTAACGGTGTGCCTGTTAGCCTTGGTGTTCCCCAGCCAGGCCGCCGCGGCCAATCCGATCTTGATTGTCACCAGTTCGTCGAACCCTTACACCACCTACCTGCCGGAGATTCTCCGCACGGAAGGGTTCAACGAGTTCGACACGGCTGATGTCTCCGTAGTTACTAGCGCGACTCTATCGGCCTACGACCTGGTGATTTTGGGCGACATGTCGCTCACGGCGGCGCAGGTGACCACGCTCACCACCTGGGTGAATGGCGGCGGCAACCTGATCGCCATGCATCCCGACCCCCAACTGGCGGGATTGCTGGGCCTGGCCGATACCGGCACCGCTCTCTCCAACGCCTATGTGTTGATGAGCACCTCGGCCGGCCCTGGGGTCGGCTTGGTGGGACAGACCATTCAGTTTCACGGCCCGGCCGAGCTGTACACGCTGAACGGCGCCACCAGCTACGCCACCTTGTATTCGAGCGTCAGCACTCCCACCAGCAACCCGGCGTTGATTCTAAAGCAGGCCGGATCCGGGCAGGCGGCAGCGTTCACGTACGACTTGGCCCGCTCGGTTGCTTATACCCGTCAGGGCAACCCCGCCTGGACCGGAGAGGCACGCGATGCCGCCAACGTTCCGCCAATTCGCTCCTACAATTTGTTCTACGGAGCCGCGTCCTTCGACCCTGAGCCAGACTGGGTAAATCTCAACAACGTCCAAATACCGCAGGCGGATGAGCAGCAGCGTCTGCTGGCCAACCTGATCCTGCAGATGAACACCACCAAGAAGCCGCTGCCCCGCTTCTGGTACTTGCCAAGCGGCTTCAAGGCGGCGGTGGTCATGACCGGCGATGATCACGGCTCGTTCTACGGTAGCAGTGCGACGGCGAACCGTTTCAGCGATGCTCTCGCAGCCAGCCCGGCGGGGTGTTCGGTGGCGAACTGGACATGCGTCCGCTCCACCGCTTATTTGTTTCCAAAGGTAATTGCTACCAATTCGCTGACTAATACCCAGATCGCCGCTTACATTGCTCAAGGCTTCGAAGTCGGCGTCCATGTCGATTCCGCCACCACCTGCAACGACTGGACTACCACCGCGCTCGATACCCAGTACGCCAGTTTCCTGGCCTCATTGGCCTCCCAGTATCCCAGCGTGCCGGCGCCCCAGACCCACCGCATGCACTGTATAAGCTGGAGCGACTACGACAGCCAGCCGACAATCGAGCTCAAGCACGGCATCCGCTTCGACACCACCTACTACTACTGGCCTGCTACCTGGATCAACAATCTGCCGGGGATGTACACCGGTTCCGGCATGCCGATGCGATATACCGATCGCAACGGCAACCTGATCAACGTCTATCAGGCCACCACGCAGATGACGGACGAGTCTGGTCAGACCTATCCGCTGAACATCAACACGCTGTTGGACAACGCCCTGAGCGGAAGTGGTTATTACGGCGTCTTCACCGCCAACATGCACAACGATGCCACCGACTACCCGGGTCCCGGGTGGAGTTTCATCGTTGCCTCCGCACAAGCTCGCGGGGTACCTATTGTCACTTCGTTGCAGATGCTGCAGTGGCTGGATGGGCGCAACGGATCTTCCTTCAGTTCGCTGGCGTGGAGCGGCAACGTGCTGAGCTTCAGCATCACGGTAGGCGCCAACGCCAATAACCTGCGCGCCATGCTCCCGGCCAACGCCGGCACGCTCGGGCTGAGCAGCCTCCTGTTGAACGGCAGCCCGGTCAGCTATCAGCTTCAGACAACCAAGGGTATCCAATACGCCATGTTCGCGGCCAGCGCCGGGAATTATCAGGCGACCTACGGTGGCAGCCCCATCTACAGCATCTCCGGCGCGATCAGCCCCGCTGCCGTCGCCACCGGCGCAACCGTTACGGCCACTGGCCCGGTTACCATGACCGCCAGCCCGGACAGCTACGGCAACTATTCCCTCAGCGGTCTGCCCAGCGGCAGCTACATCGTCACTCCGAGCGAAGGTTCGGCCCTGTTCTCTCCCGCCAGCCAGTCGGTAACCATCAGCGGCGCCAACGTAGCTGCGGTCAATTTCGCCATGGTTCAGACCTGTCCTTGCAGCCTCTGGACCAACACCACCGTTCCCGGCACGGTGTCCTCGGGTGACGCCAGCGCGATCGAGGTCGGTTTGCGTTTCCGTGCAGACGTGGCAGGCAACATCACGGGGATCCGCTTCTACAAGAGCAGCCTCAATACTGGCACGCACGTCGGGAACCTGTGGTCCAACACGGGCACCAAGCTCGGTACCGCGACCTTCAGCAGTGAGACCGCTTCGGGCTGGCAGCAGGTCAACTTCGCCACCCCGGTGGCGATCACTGCCAATACCGTGTACGTGGCCTCCTACCACACGACGACCGGCAACTACTCCGATGATGCCGGGTACTTTGACTCCAGCTATGACTTCGCACCGCTGCATGGGGTACAGGATGGAACCAGCGGCGCCAACGGCGTCTACCGTTACGGCAACAGCGCGTTCCCGAACAGCACTTACGAATCCGACAACTACTGGGTAGACGTGGTCTTCAGCCCAACCGGAATCTACAGCATTTCGGGCACGATCAGCGGCACGGGCGGCAACGGCGCCACGGTGACGCTGAGCGGCGCCGCCAGCGCAACCGCCACGGCGAGCTCCTCTGGTACCTACACTTTCTCCAATCTGGCCAACGGCTCCTACGCCGTGACTCCGAGCAAGGCGGGCTTTACCTTCAGCCCCACCAGCCAGAGCGCCACCCTCAGCGGCGCCAGTAAGACAGGCGTGAACTTCACCTCGGCAGCCATCCCCACCTACAGCGTCTCGGGCACGATCAGCGGCGCGGGCGGCAGCGGAGCCACGGTCACGCTCAGCGGCACGGCCGGCAGCACCGCCGTTACCGCCAACACCTCCGGCGTCTACACCTTCACCGGCGTGTTGGCGGGCTCCTACACGGTGACGCCGAGCGGCACCGGTTACCTCTTCTCGCCCACCAGCCAGCCCGTCACGGTGACCACCCTCAGTGTCACGGGTGTGAACTTCAGCACCACGGCCCAGACCTACACTCTGCAAGGCACGATCAGCGGGGCCGGCGGCATTGGGGCGACGGTGAACCTCAGCGGAACCTCGGCTGGAGTGGCCACCGCCGATGCTTCGGGCAATTACACCTTTACCGGCCTGGTGAACGGCCCCTACGTTGTGGCGCCCAGCATGGCCGGATTCAACTTCACCCCGGGCACGCAGCCGGCAACGGTCAACAACGCCAACGTCACCGGCGTCAACTTCTCCAGCATGCAGAATTGTCCGTGCAGCCTGTGGAACAGCACTACCGTCCCTGGGACTGTCAACGCGGCTGATCCGTCCCAGGTCGAACTCGGAGTCCGTTTCACCTCCGATGTGGCCGGCTCTATCAGCGGCATCCGCTTCTACAAAGGCAGCGCCGATGTCGGTCCGCACATCGGGAACCTGTGGACGAACACGGGTACGCTGCTGAACACCGCCACCTTCAGCAATGAAACCGCCTCGGGATGGCAGCAGGTGAACTTCGCCAGCCCGGTGGCGATCGCCGCCAACACCACCTACGTGGCGTCCTACAACACCGCCTCCGGGAACTACGCGTACGATCAGAACTACTTCGCGGTGGCTTACAATAACGCCCCGCTGCACGGAGCGCAGGACGGGGGCACCGCGGGTGCGAACGGCGTCTTCCTCTACGGCGCCAGCGCGTTCCCGACCGGCACCTACCTTTCCACCAACTATTACGTCGATGTCGTGCTCACGACCGCGACGGCGCTGTCGTCGGTGACGCTCAACCCGAGTTCGGTGACGGGTGGCAGTACGTCCACCGGAACGGTGACCTTGAGCGGCGCCGCGCCAACCGGTGGGGCGCTGGTAACGCTGTCCAGCAATAACGCCGCGGCCACGGTGCCGGCGAGCGTGACAGTGGCAGCCAACGCAACCACAGCGACCTTCACCGTTACCACCACGGCAGTGGCCAGCCCCGCGTCGGCGACCATCACGGGAACTTATAGCGGCGGGACTCAGACGGGTACGTTGACCGTGAATCCGCCCGTGGTCTCGTCGGTGGCGCTGAATCCGACTTCCGTAACTGGAGGCACTTCGTCAACCGGCACGGTGACCTTGGGCAGCGCGGCGCCTACCGGCGGGCTGTCCGTAGGCTTATCCAGCAACAACGCGTCGGCTACGGTGCCGGCAAGTGTAACGGTGGCGGCCGGCGCAACCACGGCGACCTTCACCGTAACCACTACGGCAGTGGCCAGCACCGCGTCGGCAACCATCTCGGCCACCTTTAACGGTGGAACTCAGACGGCGACGCTGACCCTGACGGTAGGTTCGTCGGCGGTGTCGTCGGTGACGCTGAATCCGACTTCCGTAACCGGAGGCACTTCGTCAACCGGCACGGTGACCTTGAGCAGCGCGGCGCCAACCGGTGGGGCGGTGGTAACGCTGTCCAGCAATAACGCCGCGGCCACGGTGCCGGCGAGCGTAACGGTGGCGGTCGGCGCAACCACGGCGACCTTCACTGTGACTACCACGGCAGTTGGCAGTACTGCGTCAGCGACCATCTCGGGGACCTATAACAGCGGGACTCAGACGGGTACGTTGACCGTGAATCCGCCCGTGGTGTCCTCGGTGACGCTGAATCCGACTTCCGTAACCGGAGGCACTTCGTCAACCGGCACGGTGACCTTGGGCAGCGCGGCTCCTACCGGCGGGCTGTCCGTGGCCTTGTCCAGCAATAACGCGGCGGCCACGGTACCGGCGAGTGTAACGGTGGCGGCCAGCGCAACCACGGCGACCTTCACCGTAACCACCACGACGGTGGCCAGCACCACTACGGCAACCATCTCGGCCACCTTTAACGGTGGGACCCAGACGGCGCCGTTGACCGTCAATCCCAACGGCGGCAGCTTCAGCATCTCCGGCACGATCAGCAACGCCGGCGGCAACGCCGCCACGGTGACGCTGAGCGGCGCGGCGAGCGCAACCGTCACCGCTAGCGCTACGGGAACCTACACCTTCAGCAACCTGGCCAACGGCTCCTACACCGTCACCCCCAGCAAATCGGGCTACATCTTCACCCCGGCCAACACCGCGGTGACGGTGAATGGCGCCAACATGACGGCGAACTTCACCTCCACGGCGCAGTTGGTGATTGACAAGACGGCTTCGACCGACCGCAGCACGGCCGCGACCACCATCGCCTCCGCCGCGTTTACTACCACCAGCACCAACGAGTTGCTGCTGGCGTTCGTTTCCAGCGACGCCAAGAGCGCTGGTATCACGGTAACCGCCATGACCGGCGGCAGCCTGACCTGGACGATGGTGAAGCGCACCAACACCCAACTGGGCACGGCCGAGATCTGGCGCGCCTTCGCACCAGCGATCCTGACCAACGCCACCGTGACCGCAACCCTGTCGCAGAGCGTCTCTGCCTCGATCACGGTGGTCACATTCAAGGGTGTGGACACCACTGGGACAGGCGGTTCGGGCGCGATCGGCGCCACCGGCACCGGCAACTCCGCCAAGGGAGCTCCCACGGCGTCGCTGACCACCACCCGCAACAATTCCTGGGTGATCGGCGTGGGCAACGATTACGACACCGCAACCAGCCGGACCGTGCCTGCGACCCAGACTATGGTCCATCAGTACCTGGCTACTACAGGCGACACCTTCTGGGTGCAGCGGCAGACGAA
Source organism: Terriglobales bacterium (assembly GCA_052145015.1). Lineage (GTDB taxonomy): Bacteria > Acidobacteriota > Terriglobia > Terriglobales > Acidobacteriaceae > JAHFUA01. Next base: position 3,857 of record JBKQPN010000029.1, on the reverse strand, counting down.
CACCACGCCAACCTCGGGAACGGTGGTCACCATCAACGATACCGCACCTACAACTGATCGCTACAACCTGACGACCGTGGAGGTTCTCCCGGCGCAGTAAGCACGCGAATTAAAGACACCGGTAAGCAGCACAGGCTCCCCCAAGGATAAACAAGGATCTTGGCCCTGGAAAAAGACCCGCAGCACGGCAGGCAGATGAGATGCCTGCCGAAGGACCCGACCGGCCCCAGGTTGTCAACCGTAAGGAGTGCTCCCATGCGTAAGCGCGCCATCGCCCCCATTGCTCTGCTGCTTCTCACGTCCGCGTTGATCTTCACGTCCTCTGCCTGGGCGACTTGCACGGCTCCGGGCAACGCCATCGAGGCGGAGAACTGCCTGACGGGCACACCCCAGAACACCTGGGACCTCAGCGACGCCGGCAGCGGCGATTCCAGCATCCAGGGTTTCGCCGACGACATCAGCGTCAACGTCGGGCAGACGATCAATTTCAAGATCAGCACCCCTGCCACCAGCTATTCCATTCCCATCTACCGATTGGGCTACTATCAGGGGAACGGCGCGCGGCTGGTCGCCACGGTCACGCCCTCGGCCAAGTTGCCACAGTCCCAGCCGAATTGCCTGACCAATTCCAGCGTCGGACTGTACGACTGCGGCAATTGGGCGATATCGGCCTCGTGGACGGTGCCCACGACGGCGGTTTCCGGCATCTACATCGCTCGCCCTACGCGCAGTGACACCGGCGGCGCCAGCCACATCATCTTCATCGTGCGCAACGACGCCAGCACCTCCAACATCCTGTTCCAGGCTTCCGATACCACCTATCAGGCCTATAACGACAGTACCAATGGGCAGAACCTCTACACCGACGACAGTTGCGGCCAGTGGGAGCCCCAATGCCGCTCCTATAAGGTGAGCTATAACCGGCCGTTCACCACGCGCTCGTTCGAGTTCAGCGACTGGACGTTCAACGGCGAATATCCCATGATCCGCTGGCTGGAAGCCAACGGCTACGATGTCAGCTACTCGACCAACACCGATACCGAACGCAACGCCAGCTTGATCCTGAACCACAAGGTGTGGATGTCCAACGGCCACGATGAGTACTATTCGGCGGCCATGCGGACGAGCGTCCTGGCCGCCCGCAACGCCGGCGTACATCTGGCCTTCTTCAGCGGCAATACCATGTTCTGGAAGATTCGCTGGGAGAACAGCACCGACGGCACCAACACTCCTTACCGCACCATGGTCTGCTACAAGGAGACCTACGAAGACGTGAAGGACCCGCTCGATCCGCCCACCTGGACCGGCACCTGGCGCGACCCGACCAACAGTCCGCCGGCCGATGGCGGCCTGCCGGAGAACGGGGTGAAGGGCAACATCTTCGTCATGAACTCCTCCAACTCCCCGGTGCAGGTACCCTCGACCTACGCCAAGTTTCGCTTCTGGCGCAATACCAGCGTCGCCAACCTCACGTCCGGGTCCGTCTCCCTGGCTCCGGGCAGCGTCGGCGCCGAGTTCGATGACGACGAGGACAATGGATTCCGGCCCGCGGGTCTGATCCGTATGTCCTCCACGTCGGTCACCGATTCCAGCAACGTCCTGCTCGATTACGGCGTCACCTATGGTTCCGGCACGAAAATCAACGAACTCGTGATGTACAAGGCCCCCAGCGGCGCGCTGGTGTTCTCCACCGGCAGCTATCAGTGGTCCTGGGGCTTGGATAACCACCACGACGGCACCGACCTGGGCTCCACCACCAACACGGCGATGCAGCAGGCCACGGTGAACTTGTTCGCCGACATGGGCGTCCAGCCAGTAACGCTGCAAACCGGCCTCACCAAGGCCACGGCTTCGACGGACACCACCCCGCCTGTCTCTGCCATCACCTCGCCCGTTGCCGGAGCGGTTGTCCCCACGGGAACCAAAGTCACAATCACAGGCACAGCCACCGACGTTGGCGGTGTGGTGGCCGGCGTCGAGGTGTCCACTGACAACGGCGCCACCTGGCATCCTGCCACCGGACTGGCCAGTTGGACCTATACCTGGACGGCCTCGGGCAACACCACGGCCACCCTCCGCAGCCGCGCCACCGACGACAGCGCCAATATGGAAACCCCGTCTGCCGGCGTCACCGTGACCGTCGGCGCGGGCTCGCAGACTTGCCCGTGCACGCTCTTCGGCAGTTCTGCTCCGACCACCTCCGACGCCGGGTCGGATTCCCCCCTGGAACTGGGTGTGAGGTTCAAGTCCGACGTTGCCGGCTCCATCACCGGCGTCCGCTTCTACAAGAGCGCAGCCAACACCGGCACTCACATCGGCAACCTGTGGTCTAACACCGGGACTCTGCTGGCCACTGCCACCTACGCAAGCGAAACGGCATCGGGATGGCAGACGGTCAATTTCACCTCGCCCGTCGCCATCGCCGCCGGCACTTACTATGTGGCCAGCTATCACAGCACCATCGGCCACTATGCCGAGGACGACAACTACTTCACCACAACCTACGACAACGCTCCCTTGCACGCACCGCAGGATGGAACCCAGGGCGCGGACGGCGCGTATCTGTACACGACCGCCAGCGCCTTCCCGACCACCGCATGGGAAGGGGCGAACTACTGGGTGGACGTGGTATTCACACCCTCATCGACCACAGCCGCGCTGTCGTCAGTTACGGTCAACCCAACTTCGGTGACCGGAGGCACTTCATCGGCAGGCACAGTCACCCTTACCGGGGGGGCGCCCAGCGCTGGATTTACCGTCACGCTCGCCAGCAACAACGCCGCTGCTACTCCGAGCACAACCAGCCTGACCATCCCCAGCGGCTCGTCGAGCGGCATCTTCACCGTCAACACCACGGCCGTTGCTACTAGTACGACGGCTCAAATCACCGCCTCGAACGGCACGGCCAACGTTCAGGCCACCTTGACCGTCACGCCCGTGGCGGCCCTGACCGCGGTCAGCGTGAACCCCACCAGCGTTGTGGGTGGCAACAGTTCCACCGGAACGCTCACCCTGAACAATCCCGCCCCGACGGGCGGCGCCGTGGTGTCGCTGAGCAGTGACAGTACCTCGGCGGTAGTTCCGTTGACGGCCACGGTCGCGGCTGGAAGTACGTCCGGCACATTCACCATTACTACCTCGGGGGTGAGCAGCGTCACGACCGCGCACATCTCCGCTACCTACAATTCCGTGACCCCAACCCCGGCGACACTCACCATTAACCCGCTGGCAATCTCGTCCGTGAGCGTGAATCCCACGGCGGTAGCCGGACCCAATCCGTCCACCGGAACCGTGACCATGGCTGGCCCGGCCCCGACAGGCGGCATCACGGTCTCGCTGCAAAGCAACAGCAGCGCGGCCACCGTGGGAGCTAGCGTGAACGTCGCCGCCAACGCGACCAGCGCCACCTTCCCGGTGACCACCCTCGGCGTGACCAGCTCGACGCCGGTGACGATCACCGCCTCGTATAACAGCGTGAACGTCACGACGACGCTCACGGTCAACCCGCTGCTCTCGTCCGTCAGCGTGAATCCCACGGCCGTGGTTGGGCCCACCGGGTCCACTGGAACTGTGACCCTGGCAGGTCCGGCCCCGGCGGGCGGCATCACGGTCTCGCTGCAAAGCAACAGCAGCGCGGCCACCGTGGGAGCTAGCGTGAACGTCGCCGCCAACGCGACCAGCGCTACCTTCCCGATAAGCACGCTCGCCGTCTCCAGCTCGACGCCGGTGACGATCACCGCCTCGTATAACAGCGTGAACGCGGTGGCGACCCTCACTGTGAACCCGCCGGCGCTCTCCGCCGTGAGTGTGAATCCCACGTCCGTGGTGGGCGGCAATCCGTCCACCGGAACCGTCAC
>JBKQPN010000028.1:0-58896 GCA_052145015.1 Terriglobales bacterium | reverse complement strand
GTGTGTAGAACGGCGCCTCGTGGCAGTGCTTCACTTCCTCTTCCACCTGCTCCTTGATCTTATCCAGCGGAATGTGGCCGGGACCTTCGATCATTACCTGCACATCGTGCTTCCAGGCGATCTCGGTGAGCTCGCCCAGGGTGCGGAGTTCGGCAAACTGGGCCTCGTCGCTGGCATCGGCCACGCAGCCGGGGCGCAGGCCGTCGCCGAGTGAAAACGACACGTCGTACTTCTTGAAGATCTTGACGATGTCCTCGAAGCGGTCGTAGAGGAAGTTCTGCTTGCGGTGGTGCGCCATCCACTGCGCCAGGATGGCGCCGCCGCGGCTGACGATCCCGGTGATGCGCTTCGACACCAGCGGCAGGTACTGGATCAGCACGCCGGCGTGGATGGTCATGTAGTCCACGCCCTGCTGCGCCTGCTCCTCGATCACTTCCAGCATGATCTCGGCAGTGAGGTCTTCGATCTTTTTGACCCGCGAGATGCCCTCATAGATGGGCACGGTGCCGATGGGCACGGGCGAGTGCCGCAGGATGGCTTCGCGGATCTGCGGGATGTCGCCTCCGGTCGAGAGGTCCATCACCGTATCAGCGCCGTAGTGTACGGAGGTGTGGAGCTTTCTCAGCTCCTCGTCGACGTTCGAGGTGACGGAGGAATTGCCGATGTTGGCGTTGATTTTGCACAGCGAGGCCACGCCGATCGCCATGGGCTCCAGCTCGGGATGGTTGATGTTGGCGGGGATGATCATGCGCCCGCGCGCCACCTCGTCCCGCACCAGCTCAGGCGCGAGCTTTTCGCGCTCGGCCACGTAGAGCATCTCTTCCGTGACCAGACCCTGGCGGCCATAGTGCATCTGCGAGAAGTTGCCGTCGCTGTTGTCCGCCCTGCGGCGTGCGATCCAATCCGCGCGCAGCTTGGGCGCGCCGTTGCCGTTACCGTGCTGTAAGCCGTTTCCGCTCATGGTGGCAGTATCCCCTCTTCTAAAACCCATCATTATACGCCGGGGACTGCCTCGCTTCGCCCACCCCAGCTCGCTCGGCATGACACTTTAAGAGAAGAGAAGACGCATCAGCAGCCGGTGCCGCGGCATGTCGCGCCTGGGTGGGACCCTGGATCTACTGCCCCTCGATCCCTTGCTCCTCCGCGAGGTCGGCGAGCTGCAGCCGCAGGTTGCCTTCGTTGGTCGAGTAAGCCAGGCCAACCCTCATATCGATGACGCCCTCGCGGATAAGCCGTTCCAACTCGCCATCGAAATGCTGCATGCCGTCGTTGCCGCCGTCACGCATGGCGTCGAGCAGGGTCTTGCCTTCTCCTTCGCCGCGTTCGACGTAGTCGCGGGTTCGCAGGGTCGATTTCAGGATCTCAATCGCCGCCACGCGCCCGGCGCCGTCCTTGCGCGGGAGCAGCCGCTGGCAGATGAAATAGCGGAACGACGCCGCCAGCCGGCGCCGCACCGGCTGCTGGTCGCCGAGAGGGAAGGAGCCGATGACGCGCTCCACCGTCTTGGACGCGTCGATGGTATGCAAGGTGGAGAGCACCAGGTGGCCGGTTTCGGCCGCGGTCAGCGCGATCTCGATGGTTTCCCGGTCGCGCATCTCCCCCACCAGGATCACCTTGGGCGCTTGCCGAAGCGCGGCCCGCAAGGCCAGCGCGAAGCTGGGGGTGTCGCTGTGCAGTTCGCGCTGGTGGATGGTGGCTTTCTTGTGTCGGTGCAGGAACTCGATGGGATCTTCGATGGTGATAATGTGCTCGGCCCGGTCCTGGTTGATCTTGTCGATGATTGCCGCCAGGGTGGAGGACTTGCCCGATCCCGTGGGCCCGGTCACCAGCACGATCCCGTTGCGCAGCTCCGCGACCTTCCCCAGTTGCGGCGGCAGGTTCAGCTCCGCGAAGGTCGGAACTCGGGGCGGGATCACGCGCATGACGATCGCGTAGGTGCCGCGCTGCTGGAAGACGTTCACCCGGAACCGGCCATGCTGGGGCAGGCCGTAAGAGAAGTCGCACGCCCCCTGTTCTTTCAGGGTGGCCAGCGCCTGCTTGTTTTGTCCCATCAGTTCGGCGGCAATGCGGGAGGTGTGGTCGGGCGTCAGCAGCGGCAGGCCCTCGAACTTGACCGCGACCAAATGGCCGTTCGATTCCACCTGCGGCGGCCGCCCTGGCGAGAAGATCAGGTCGCTGACCCCTTTGATGGCGTTCACCATGCCCGCCACCAGGCTGGCGGTCACGGAGGTCTTGGCGGCTTCGGCTACAGTAGCATTCCCGTTGTCCGGCACGGTGGTTGTTCCTGATTCCAGATTCGCTATCCCGCCACAACCGATATGGGAACGAGAATAGCAGGGATTCCGTGGTATCCATCTCGCCGGAAGTACAGCGACTGCTGGCTTTCCAAGGGGAAGAATGAATCGGTCCCAGCCTCTAACTTTATTCCGCGCCCGACGATTCCTCTTCGAGAAACTGCCTGATCGTGCTGGTCAGCGTCGCCAGGTCGATGGGTTTGGTCACATAGTCATCGAAGCCGGCCGCCAGCGCGCGGTCGCGGTCTCCCCGCATCGCATAGGCGGTGAGGGCGATGACGCGCAGCTTGGTTGACCGCGGGTTGTCGCGTATGCGGCGCACCACCGCATAGCCGTCGAGCACGGGCATTTGGATGTCCAGCAGCACCAGGTCCGGCGTCACTTCCGCGATTCTGTCCAGTGCTTGCTGGCCGTCGCACGCCTCGATGATTTCATAGTTGCGATCGGCCAGAATCTCGCGAACTAGCTCGCGATTGACCGGATTGTCCTCGGCGATAAGTATTTTCTTCATGCTGCTCGTTCTATCGCGTGCCTACCGTTTGTTTTTCCAGCACGGTCCGAAGCTGCGCCAGCAGGTCGTCTTTCCAGTGGTTGTTCTTAAGGAAGAAAGCCCTGGCTTCGCGGTTCAGAAGCTTCACTTCCTCCGGGCTAAGGTCCTTGGCGGTGAGGATAAATACAGGGACGTTGATCCAGACCGGGTTTTCCTTGATGCGGCGGAGGATCTCGAACCCGTCCAGTTCTGGCATCAGCAGGTCGAGGAGAATGGCGCTTACGGGGACTTCGGAGAGCAGTTGCAGCGCCTCACGGCCGCTCTGCGCGACGCGGACGGTATAGCCGGTTGAACCTAGAGTTTCGCTCACCAGAGTTCGTGTTTCGGCGTCATCATCCACCACCAGGATGCACTTCCCGTCGTCCTTGGGAGACTTCACATGCCGGGCGATGGCGCTGAGCAAGACCTCTTTGCGCACGGGTTTAACCAGATATTCCGCCGCGCCCAGGGCCATTCCCACTGGTTTCTCGTCCACCACGGAGACAATGATGACCGGAGTGTGGGCAAGCTCCGGGATGCTTCTCAGTTCAAACAGGGTTTGCAACCCGCTGCCATCCGGCATCAGGATGTCCAGCGTGATCACGTCCGGGCGGATCCGACGGGCCTTTTCGATGGCCTCCTTGTTGGAACCGGCCATGTCGGTAGCGTAGTGTTCGCTCTCCAAGTGGCTGGCGATCAGCTCGCGGGCGGAAGCCTGGTCATCGACGATCAGGACCAGGGGATTCGTCCGGGGATGATTCGCGGAATCGGACGCCGTAGGAACAACGGTTGGGCGCGAACTTGCCGTGGGGCGCCCGGCGGGCAGGGTGAAGCTGAAGCGACTGCCCTTGCCCGGCTCGCTTTCCAGCCAGATCTTGCCGCCCTGCCGTTCTACCAGCCTTTTGGTGATAGCCAGCCCCAGGCCGGTGCCTTCCTGTACTCCCCGTGTGGTTTCGCCGACCTGCCGAAATTCCTGGAAAACCGCTTCCTGGTCTTCGGGGCGAATGCCGACTCCGGTATCGGTGACGGAGATGCGGACCGACTCCCCCTCGGCTTCCGATTCCACCGTGATTCGTCCCCCCGGGGGAGTGAACTTGACCGCGTTGCTGATCAAATTGAAGAGGATCTGCTTGAAGCGCACGCGGTCGGCAAAGATGGTGAGGTCCTGCACGCGATTTTCCAGATGGACCTTGCGGCTGGCCGCGAGCGGCCGAATCAGGGAGTGCAGCTCGGGCAGGACGTCCGGCAGCGAGAAGCTCTCACATTGCAACTCCACCCGTCCGGCTTCGATCTTTGAAAGGTCCAGGATGTCGTTGATTAACTGCAGCAGGTGCGCGGAGCCGTTGCGGATGTGGCCGACAAACCTCTTCTGCTTGTCGTTGAGCTGTCCTGACCTCTCCTCGCCCAGCAGTTCCGAGAAGCCCACAATCGCATTCAGCGGCGTACGCAGTTCGTGGCTCATGCTGGCCAGGAACTGGCTCTTCATTTGCGTGGCGCGCTCCACTTCCCGGTTGCGAAGCTCCAGCTCCTCATTGCTGGCCCTGAGCCGCTCTTCGCTCTCCTGCAGCTCCCGCTCGGCGCACTTGCGCTCCGTCACGTCCCGAGCGACGGCATAAATGTATCCTCGCTTGGGATCGGAAACAGCATTCCACAACAGCCACTTGTAAGAGCCGTCTTGGCACAAGTACCGATTCTCAAATTCGATCGATGTTTCCCCTTGCGCATTCTTCTGGGCTTCCTCGGACGTTGTTTTTTGGTCGTCGGGGTGGATAAAGCTCATGTAGGGCTTGGCCATCAGCTCGTGGGTTTCAAAGCCTAGTGTCTTTTGCCAAGCGGAATTCAGACGTTTGAAATAGCCGTCAAAGCCGGCAACACAGAACATATCCACGGAAAGCCCGAGGAATCGATTGGCGACCTCCGACCGGTGATACGCAGAAGCGATCAGCCCGCCGAAGCCCAGTCCCACCGCGATGAGCACCAACCCCAGCAGCCAGACTCCTCTCTGCACGAGCCACATGTTCCGGTGCAGCAGATCGGTGGGCTGCTCGACCAATACGCCCCAGCCGTACGGCGAAATGGGCTCGTAGCGTGCAAAATACTGGATGCCGTCTTTCGCGAAGGTGCCAGTCCCCGAATCGCCGGTTCTCAGACGTTGAACCGGCTCATAACCGTTCAGGTCCGCGGGTACCGAATGAGGGTCGAGCTTGGGATGCGCCGACACATGTCCGTTCTGGTCCACCAACGAAACCGTCCAAGTTCTCTCCTGGCTGTTCTCCAGCAGTCGCTCGCTGAGCGTGTCGAGTGCATAGGGAGCCATCAATATGGCGACCGGCCTGCCTTGATCGTCCTTAACGGGCACGGCCAGAGCTGCTACCGATTGCTGCGGCGAGACTGCGGTCAGGTAAAACTCGGACACGTACGGCTTCCACTCGTGGCTTACGCCTTTGTACCAATCCCGAAACGCGAAATTATGATTGAGCACATTGGGATCGCTTGGATAGATGGCCCGCAGCGTCCCATCCAGGTCATAGATGCTTACGAAGCGAAAGTCGGAACGGAGCCCGTACGCCTGCTCAAGAGCATGTTCCACTGTCTTCCAGTCCCGGCGTGACCAGGCGTTTTGCAAAGACGGTCGGCCGGCAAAGGATTCCAGGAATGCCGTACTCTGTCGAAAGTGCTCTGCCACCAAACTGACGGAAATGTGGGCGATCTGGCCGCTTTCCGCGAACGACTGTCTTTCGGCTTGAATCCGCAACATGCGGGAGGACGCATACGCGAACAGGCCGATGGGTAGCCCGGTCAGCACCAGGCACAGTAAGTAAATGCGCCAGGGCTTTTCCGAAATCCAGGTTTCCAAGGAACGCAGCATTTTCATTCGGGCTGAAATCTCATTGACGCTCGGCGCTGTGCGGCTGCCGGCCCTGACTGTGCGGAGACGTCATGGCTGCCGGCGTGTCCAAGATCGCCAACCAGCGTCTGCGCCCTGCGGAGAAGGCTCTCGTCGTTTTCCCGGCACACCTGCTGGAAGGCGGAGAAGATGTCCCTGTCCCACCAGCCCTTTCGCACTTCTCCTTCCATGATTTCCAGCGCCTCTGGCGCGGCCAGCGCGCTCTTGTAGGGCCGCTTTGTCGTCAGCGCGTCGAACACATCTGCGATCTGCAAGATGCGTGCGGTGAGCGGGATTTGCTGGCCGTTGAGCCCGTCCGGATAGCCTGTGCCATCGCCCTTTTCGTGATGGTGGCGGATGATGGGAAGCACCAGGCGAAACGACTTCAGCGGCTGGCAGATACGCTCCCCCACGATAGGATGCTGCTTCATGACTTGCCATTCCTCGGGAGTCAACGGTCCGGGTTTCAGAAGGATGGTTTCGGGAACCGCGACCTTTCCCACGTCGTGAACGACGCCCGCGCGGCGCAGCGCCGTGATCTGTTCTTCAGGAAGGCCAAGATGTTTTCCGAGCTGCGTGGCATAGTCGGAGAGGCGCTCGCAATGGCCTTCGGTCGCGGGATCCTTGCCCTCGATGCTCCGCGCCAGGGCGAAAATCACCGACTCGGCGCGTTCCAGTTCATCGGTGTGAGCCTTCAGGTTCACCAGCGACCGCACTCTTGCCAGCAATTCGCTGCGATCCACCGGCCGGGTCAGGAAGTCGTCCGCACCGGCTTTGATGCCGGCCACACGGTCCTCAACCGCCGACAGCCCGGTAACCAGCACCACCGGAGTCAGGCGGGTGTCGGGATTGCTTTTGATCATCTGGCAAACGTCAAACCCGTTGAAGTGCGGCATGATGACGTCCAGCAGGACCAGGTCAGGATGGCTCTCGGCAAACTGGTTCAGGGCTTCGGCGCCGTCGCCGGCGGTAATGACGTCAAACCCCTCCGCACTCAATATCTCCGCCAGGAGTTCACAATTGGCTACCTGATCGTCCGCGACAAGAATTCTGGTGCTCATTGCTACAACAACCTCGTGGAGAGAACTGCCGAGGCGCAAATTGCGCGGAGTACAGAGTTTGCGCAGACTACAGATTCCGACCGATTGGCGCGGTGAGGTAGATTACGGAAGTCGTGGACCTGGCGAATGGCGGCGCTTCCGCCGCTATGCCGCGCGCCGCGCACGGCGAATCTGGTGGCCGCCCTTGACCGCGTTAAGCGGCAAGACTACAGTTCTAGGAGCATGTCTGGGGTGAGCAGCAAATACGTAAGGTTTGGCGTGGCCATCGGGATTATCGTCCTGGGCCTGGCCTATCTTGCCTTCACCGGGGTGCAGCAGAGCAAGAGCTACTACGTCACCATCAAAGAGCTGCGCGGGATGGATTCCAGCGTCTATGCCAAACGCCTGCGCGTGGCCGGCAACGTGGCTCCGGGCTCCATCAAGCGCCAGGGCTCGCATGTGGAGTTCACGCTTGTCGAGCAGGACCTGATGCTGCCCGTGGTCTATAACGGCTCCGAGGCGCCGCCCGACACCTTCGTGGACAACGCCCAGGCGCTGGCCGAGGGCAGCTATGGGCACGACGGCGTCTTCCACGCCAAGATGCTGCAAGCCAAATGCGCCTCCAAGTACGCGCCCAAGGACCAGCAACAGGGAACCCCCGCACCGGCGACACAGCGCACCGAGAATCGTCCGCCCAATTCGTCCTACTGAGGCTGCCGCACTGCCCAGCGAAGCCAAGCCGCTTCTCGCAGAACCCGCACCGCCCATCAGCCTCGACAAAGTCAGCAAGATATTCGGCCGCTTTGCCGCCTTGCGCGAAGTGACGGCCAGCTTTCAGCCGGGCCGCGTTTATGCCATCTTCGGCGATAACGGCGCGGGAAAATCCACGCTGCTGCGCGTGATCTGCGGGCTGGCCGGTGCGACGGCCGGCACGGTCCGCATCTTCGGCAAGCGCGAGCGCAGCGAGTTCACCGCGCGCCTGGGCTACATGGGCCACGCCCCGCTGCTCTATGACGAGATGACCGCCATGGAGAACCTGCGCTACTTCGCCGGACTCTATGGCATCGACGACAGCGCGCGCTGTGAGCAGGCCATCGCGGCGGTCGGCCTCGATCCGGCGCTCCCGCGGCGCGTCGGGGATTATTCGCAGGGCATGCGGCAGCGGTTGTCGCTGGCGCGGGCGGCGATCCACGATCCCGAAATCCTGTTGCTCGATGAACCGTTCTCCAACCTTGATCCCAGCTCGGCGCGCGCCATGGGACGGCTGGTGGCCGGGATGCGCGACCGCGGCAAGACTGTCCTCGTGGTCACGCACCAGGCCGCGCATTTGGCCGGGATTGCCGACGAGTCGCTGTGGATGTCGGCCGGCCGCGTCGCCGCCTGGGAACAGGGGATCGGCGCGGCAGACCGCGCCACCGCTTCGGCGGTGCTTTCATGACATCGCTCGCCGCCGTCACCGCTTCCAACCTGCGCAAGGACGTGCGCCTGGAGTGGCGTTCCAAGGACGCGGTGAACGCCATGCTGTTCTTCGCGCTGCTGGTGGTGGTGATCTTCAGCTTCGCCTTCGATCCCACGGCCGAGGAATCGCGGCAGATCGTGGGCGGGCTGGTGTGGGTGGCGTTTCTGTTCGCCGCCATCGTCGCCCTGAACCAGGCGTGGATGCGCGAACTGCGCAACCAGGTGCTCGACGCCTACCGCGTCTCGCCCGCCCCCGCCAACGCGCTTTTCATGGGCAAGGCGCTGGGCAATTTCCTTTTCATCAGCGTTGTGGAAGCGCTGCTGATGCCGCTGTTTGTGGTGTTCTACAACCTGCGTCCCGTGGGCCCGGCCTGGCAGTTGGTGCCGGTGTTCCTGCTGGGGACGTGGGCGCTGGTGGTGGTGGGGACGTTCTTCGCCGCCATCTCCCTGCGCACCCGCAGCCGGGAAGTGATGCTGCCGCTGATCCTGTTCCCCATCTCGATCCCGGCGCTGCTGGCCATGGTCGAGGCCACGACTATGATTCTGACCGGAACCGAGACGCCAAGGTTCTGGATCACCCTGCTGCTGGTTTACGATGTAATCTTTACGACTGTCTGTCTGTTACTTTTCGAAACGGTGTTACACGCGGAATGAAATTCAAGATTCTTGCCGTTATCACGTTCCTGCTGCTTTCCTATGCGCTCTACCAGGGCATGTGGGCGGCGCCGCGGGAAGCCACCATGGGCGACATCCAGCGCATCTTCTACTACCACGTGCCCTCGGCCTGGACTTCGTTTCTGTGCTTCTTCGCCAACTTCATCGCCTCGATCATCTATCTGGCGCGGCGCAACCTGAAAGCCGACGCCTTCGCGGTCTCGACCGCCGAGGTCGGCGTGGTGTTCTGCACCGTGGTGCTGGTCACCGGGCCGTTGTGGGCACGGCCGGTGTGGGGCATCTGGTGGACCTGGGATGCGCGCCTGACGACCACTTTGGTGCTGTGGCTGATCTACGTCAGCTACCTGATGCTGCGGCGATACTCGACCGGCCAGGCCACGCCCACGCTGGCGGCGGCGCTCGCCATCTTCGGCTTCCTCGACGTGCCCATCGTCTATATGTCGATCCGCTGGTGGCGCACGCAGCACCCGCAGCCGGTAATCGCGGGTGGGCAAGGTTCCGGGCTCGATCCGCACATGTGGACCGCAGTGCTGTGGAACTGGGTGGCATTCATGGCGTTCGCCGCTCTGCTGATCTGGGTGCGCTACCGCCTGGAGATCACGCGGCAGCAACTCGATGAGGCGCACGCCCTCAAGGCCGTCGGCCAGGCGGAAGGGAGTTTCACGCGATGATCCACAGCGTCACCAATCTCTATATCGCTTACGCTGCAACCTGGGTGATTCATATCGGATACCTGCTGTTTCTGGGCGCCAAAGCGAGGAAGTTGCGGCAGGAAGCGCGTGAACTCGGCAATATCAAGTAAAGCGGCAGTCATATCCCGGTCGGGTATTTAGCGGGTGCAGGGGCACGCCTTTTAGGCGTGCCGAAAAGGCAGGAAAAACTGGGCTTCAGCCGCTGAGGAAGTCTCCCTCAGGGCCTAAAGGCCAGATCATAGCTGGGCATTAGCGGCACGGCTGGAAGCCGTGCCCCTTCACGTTTCTTCTGGGAGATGCCGTGATTCGACTCAAGGTCCGCAGATTCGGCAATTCGCTGGGTGTTATTCTGCCGAAGGAAGTGGTCAATCGTTTGCACACCGGCCACGGCCAACCCCTGTTCCTGATCGAAGCGCCCGACGGCGCGTATCGGCCCACGCCCTACGATCCTATCTTCGAGGAGAAGATGGCAAAGTTCGAGGACATCATTACTCGCTATCGCAACACCCTGCAGGTTCTCGCCCAATGAGGAAAACGGCTTGGAGCGCGCGCTAACGTGGAATCCAGCTTAGGTATCCGATGCCCACGCGCATGTGATGGTGCAGAGCTTCGGGCACAGCCGCCGCCAGGCACATACCCAGGACGGCCTGCGCGATGGCCAGCGTGTAGATGTTGCGATGACGTCGGAACATCTCGCAGAACGCAAGCCCGGCGGCCAAAGTGGCGGGAACAAGCACCGGGTTGGGGACGTGGGCCAGGGCGAAGAGCCCGGCGGCAGCCCACACCGCTTTGCGGCTGCCCAATAACTGCTCCAGGCGCAGGAAGAAGAACGACTGCAACATAAACTGCTGCTGGAAGGTCCAGATCAAGTACCCGGAGCCTGCCGCGAACAGCGTCCGTCGCAGCACGTAAGGATGCAGCGTGCCGGCCAGGTGCGCTCCGAAAAGCATCGCCGCGCCAGCCGCCGCGGCTGCGCCCACGATCCATAGCGAGCCCAGGAACCCCGTTCCAGCGAGCCCCAGTTGCCGCCGCGAGGGCCGGTGATACAGGGTGACGCCCACGATCCACAAGGCGAGGCCGACGGCCCAGGCCCAGCGGAGATCGCCTTCGCTCCACAGCGCTAACAGGAGAAAGCCATAGCCGACGGCCAGCTCCCAGAGCGGCCTGCGATCGCCCGCCGCATGGGGCTCGGCCGTCTCTGGAGCAGCGGGAAGTTTCGATACCTCTGCCGCGGACGGATTGAAGGCCGTGCTCATCGTCCGATTTGCTCCAGGGCTGCTGTGCTTAAGATGCCAAAGGAGAGCGCGAGGTAACAGAAGCTCGGCGCTGGCGGTGTTCGCCGAAGAATTTGTCTGACCCCAAGTTGCTACGCCAGACGAAGTCCACCCAATAAAGCACGGCCGACCCTTGTATACTCAGGGTACTCTGACGGGCAGGATGGCCCCACAGGGCTGAGTGTGCGCGCGGACGGGTGATCAATGGGTGACGAGGAGACAAGGGCGCTGGGCGCCCCGGTCACGAGCTCCGGTTTTGGCGGAGTCAAGACCAGCAGCGGGCAGTCCGCTGCGCCGGCGAGCGCGTTGGCCCCCGGCACCGTGCTCGGCGCCCGCTACGAGATCCTCGGACTGCTGGGCGAGGGCGGCATGGGCGCGGTGTACAAGGCCAGGGACACCGCGGTGGACCGGCTGATCGCCCTGAAGGTCATTCGCCCCGATCTGGCGAGCAATCCCGCGATTCTCCAGCGCTTCAAGCAGGAGCTGGTGCTGGCCCGCCAGGTCACGCATCGGAATGTCATCCGCATCTACGACCTGGGCGAAGCCGACGGCCTCAAGTTCATCACCATGGAGTACATCGAGGGGCAGGACCTGCGGTCGCTGCTTCGCGCGCAGGGCAAACTCCCGGTGTCGGAAGCGGTGGCGATCGCCGAGCAGATCCTCGCCGGATTGCAGGCCGCGCACGCCGAAGGCGTCATCCATCGCGATCTGAAGCCCGGCAACATCATGCGTGATCCGCAGGGGCGCATCGTGGTGATGGATTTTGGCCTGGCGCGCACCGTGGGGGGCGACAACCTCACCCAGACCGGCATGATGGTGGGAACCATGGAATACATGTCGCCGGAGCAAGCCCTGGCCCAGCCCGTCGATCTGCGTTCCGATCTCTACACCGTCGGCCTCATCATCTACGAACTGCTCTCCGGCAACGTACCGTATAAGGCGGAGAGCGCGCTCGCCAGCCTGCTGAAGCGGACGCAGGACCGGGCGGTTCCGGTCTCCGACATCGAGAGCAGCGTGCCCCGTCCGCTGAGCGCGATCGTGGGCAAATGTCTGGAGCGCGATCCCGCCGAGCGTTACCAGCTCGCACAGCAGATCCTGGATGACCTGGCCGAATTCCAGGGCCGGGGGACAAGCGGTTCGGTCGTCATGGCAGCGCCACGCAGGCCCAGTCCCAGGCGCTTCTTGTGGATGGCAGCGGCCGCGGTCGTCGTGCTGGTTCTCGCCGCCGCTCTGGGATGGTTCTTTACGCGCGGACGTAACACGGTGAAGGCGCCGCAAGGACCGATGTCGGTGCTGGTCGCGGATTTCGACAACAAGACCTCGGACGCCGTCTTCGACGGCACGCTGGAACCGGCTTTCGGCCTGGCCCTGGAGGGCGCGTCCTTCATCAGTTCCTACAGCCGCGGCCAGGCGCACAAGATCGCCGCGCAACTGAAACCGGGCTCGACCGCGCTGGACGAAGCTTCGGCGCGCCTGATCGCCGTGCGGGAAGGAATCAACGTCATCGTCACAGGTTCGATCGCAGCCGATGGTGGCGGCTACAAGCTGCGCTCCCGTGCCGAAGACGCCGTCACTGGAAAAGTGATTTCCTCCCAGGAAACCGCTGTCCAGAACAAGGACGCGGTCCTGAAGGCAGTGGGCGGGCTGGCGGCCGAGGTTCGGAACTCGCTGGGTGACCGGACGCCGGAATCGGTGCAGAAGGTCCAGGCGGAGACCTTCACGTCCGGTTCGCTGCCGGCGGCGCACGAATACGCGCTGGCGCAGGATCTGCAGTGGGCCGGGAGCTGGGGAGAAGCCGCACAGCACTACCAGAAGGCGATCGAGCTCGATCCCAACATGGGCCGTGCCTATGCCGGGCTGGCCGTGGTCAGCATCAACACCGGCAGGCGCAACGACGCCGAGAAGTACTACCAGTCGGCGATGGCGCTGGTGGGACGCATGAGCGACCGCGAAAAATATCGCACTCGGGGCGGCTATTACCTGACGGTGCGGGAACCGCAGAAGGCGATCGAGGAATACAGCGCGCTAGTGAAACAGTATCCCGCCGACGCCTCCGCCTACGGCAATCTGGCGCTCGCCTACTTCTACACGCGCGACATGCAGAAAGCGGTGCTGGAAGGCCGCCACTCGGTCGAGATTTCTCCCAAGAACCTGCTGCAGCGGGACAACCTGGCGCTCTATGCCATCTACGCCGGCGACTTCCCGACCGGCGAAAAGGAAGCCAAGACGGTGCTCGAGCAGAATCCGTCGTTTACTCTGGCATACAACGTCTTGGCCATGGCAGAGATGGGGTCAGGCCAGGGAGCGGAGGCGGAGCAGACCTACAGCAAGCTGGAAGCCATGAATGCCCGCGGTGCGTCGATGGCCGCCATCGGCATGGCTGACATTGCACTGTTCCACGGACGCGCGCCCGACGCTATTCCGTTGCTGGAAAGAGGTATCGCCGCTGATCTTGCCAACAAGGACAACGATGGCGCCGCCATCAAGTACATCGTCCTGGCACAAGCTCAACTGCTCGTTGGACGCGGCGCCCCAGCTCAGGCGGCAGCCGAAAAGGCTATCGCGCTCGACAAAGAAGAGAGCGTCCTGTACTCGGCGGGGCAGGTATTCCTGGAAGCGGGACAAGCGGCCAAGGCGGCCCAGGCAGCTTCCCAGCTTTCTTTACGCATCGAACCTGAGCCGCAGATGTACGGCAAGCTGCTGGAAGCGGAAACCGCTCTCAAGCGCAAGGACCCGCGGCAGGCCATCCTGCTGCTGCAGGCCGCGCAGAAGATTTATGACACCTGGCTGGGACACTACGATCTGGGCCGGGCTTACCTGGACGCCGGCATGTTCACCGAGGCGGATTCGGAATTCGAGCTTTGCCTGCGCCGCAAGGGCGAGGCCAGCGCCGTGTTCCTCGACGACGTGCCCACCTTCCGCATCGTACCCCCGCTCTACTACTACCTCGGCCGTGCACAGGAAGGTTTGAAGAGCCCGGAAGCCGCCGCTTCGTACAAGACCTTCATCAGCTTCCAGGAAAAAGGCGTCGGGCCGCTGTTGAGCGATGCCCGACGCCGCGTGAATTCACATTAGTTGTTCCCAGCGTCCACCCACTGACAAATCAGCGCCTATGGGTGCGGCGCGGGTGGTCCCCAGACGTCGACGACGCCGATGTATCGCGTGGGGGTCGGCTGCCCGTTCCACCAATATGGCGAGGAATACAGGAACCCGTAATCCTCGCTGGTATCGATCGCGATATAGTATCGGCCCGGCGTGTTGGGCACGTTGAGGTTGACGGTGGCGCCGGTACCGGAACCACCACAATCTCCGCAACCGTTGTATGCGTAGGTTTGTGGGGTCGCATCCGTGTTCAAACCGACCTCGAGCTGATCGATGCAACCTGGACAACCGGAGTCGACGATCGTGTAGCTAAATTGTACGGTCACTGGATTCGGGCTGGTGCCGCCGGCTTCGATCTCAAGCACGTTACTGGCAACCGCGTACGCGTTCGAATTGCCCGACGAGAGCACAACGCCTGAGACCGTGGCCGAGCCCCAGGATACGCTGCTGTTCACCGCATCGACCGAACCGATCGTAAGCGGCAGCGGCGCCGGAGCCGTAGGAAACGCCGCTGGCGTGCACGCCTGGGTTGTGCCATCGAACAAGATGTCGTACCGGCCAGGCTGCGCTGGCGCAGTAAGATTAAAACCATCACTCAAGCCAGAGGAAGTGCCACAGACTTGTGGAGCAAAGCCGTTGAACCCAAACAGGAAATTACCGCTAAAGCCCGGGTTGCCGTCGGCGAAGTAGCTTGGAGCGTACTGGTTGATACTTTGCCCCGGTGCGACCACCCCTTGCTGGTCGCTGGTCGGCGGCAACGTTCCGAAGCC
Organism: Terriglobales bacterium; assembly: GCA_052145015.1. Taxonomy (GTDB): domain Bacteria; phylum Acidobacteriota; class Terriglobia; order Terriglobales; family Acidobacteriaceae; genus JAHFUA01. The sequence continues at coordinate 44,175 of JBKQPN010000028.1, read as the reverse complement.
GGTACCCCCGGAATAGACGGAGTAGGTGCCGTTATCTTGCGTGTCCTGCCCAACCACCGTCAGCGGCATGCTGAAGTTGATGGGCGACCCGCCACTGGGCGGCGTGACCGTGAACTGAAGCGTGTACACGCCACTGGAAATTGTGGTGTTGTCGTCGTTCAAGCATCCCGTCAGTACGTTGCCGGCAGCCGGGATAGTGAAAGAGTAGGGAACAAAGCTTTGCGTGCCCGCCGATTGCGAGAGGGTTAGTGCCGTTGGTGAAGTGATCGAGGCCACGGGGTAGAGGACGCCGTTGATGGTGATGGAAGAGGGGACGTAGGACGTCTCAAACTGGTCGTTTTGTCCCCTCTGGTCACTAGTCCAGGTAACAGCCGTGCCGCTGGTATTGACATAACCCGCAAATGTGGCCGTTTCTGGGCTGAGGAATGTCATCCCTCCGCCCAGCGGAGCAGACACACTCCAGCCCGCAAGCCCGGCGTTGCCCTGGTAATACATCGGCGTGGTTGGATAGGGCATGGAGCAGCCAATAGTCGTAGAGGTGCCATAGTCGTATCCCGTTGCCAGGCCGATGGTGAGCGACAGATTGGCGTTTCCACTTAGCGAATTCGCATCGGTCACGGTGACCGGTACGGTCCAAACGCCCGCCTGGCCGGGTGTTCCCGAGATGGTGCCCGAATCCTCATCCAGGGTCATGCCCGCCGGCAAGACACCACCTGGCCCAAGAGACCACGTATACGGCGTCGTGCCGCCGGTTGCCGACAGGGTCGTGGGATTAAATGGCGAATTGTATTGGCCACTGAGCGGCCCCGTCGGGGTGATCATCGGGTTAGCGGGCGCGGCCGGATTCACAGTCAGCACGATGTTCCCCGCCACCGCGCCCAGGGTCGCTGAGATCGTTGTCGTGCCTGGGGCGACACCCTTGGCCAGACCGGTGCTGTTGATGGTGGCGGCAGCCGGCGTCGAGGAAGCCCAGGTCACGGAGTTGGTGAGATCCTGCGTGCTTGAGTCCGAGTAGGTCCCGGTAGCAGTGAACTGCTGGGTGTTTGTCCCGGAAATAGAAGGAAACGCGGGCGTCACCGCGATCGACAGCAGCGCCGGTACCGTGAGCGTCGCGGAGCCTTGCACGGCACCTAAGGTGGCCGTGATCGTACTCGTACCTGGCGTCACACCAGTGGCCAAGCCCGTCGAGTTGATCGTCACCGCGCCAGGAGTAGCGCCCCACGTCACCGAGTTGGTCAGGTCTTGGGTGGAGCTGTCGGAGTAATGTCCGGTCGCCGTGAGCTGTTCCGTGGAACCTGCCGGAATCGCGTACGGCCCAGCAGGAGGCGAGGTAGCGAATTGCACGTTAACTGAGACCGTGGCTCCGGCAGGGAGCGACGAGAAGCCGGCGGACGGAAAACTGATATAGACATCCTGGTTGTCAAAGAAGAGCTGAGCCGGGGAGCCGGTGTAGCCTGAGATATTGGTCGACGCTAATGAAACGCCGGTAATGGTCGCCAGGGGATCGGTGACGGCTATCCCATCGATGGTCTTAGGTGACGTGGTGTTGAAGTCCCACCCGTTGGGGAACGTCAACGTAATATTAGTGCCGGTTACTGTGGCACTAACGCCCCCACCCGAAGCACTGAACGTCGCTCCACCCGCAGTCACGGGCATGCTTCCACCGGGGTACAACACCGTGCCAATACCCGGCCAGTCATAGTTCACCCAAACCGAGTCCCCGTTGAAGGTATGCGGTGCGGGCGCAACCCCAATCGAAGTCAGCGCCGGAACCACCGTAATGCTCATCGCCTGCTGTGCGGTATGCGCGGGCGATTGGGAATCCGTTACCTGCACCGTGAACGTGGAGGTGCCTGTGGATGTAGCAGTACCACTGATGGTCGATCCAACCAGGCTGAAGGGCGCTATCGTTCCGCCGATCACGCTGTACGTATAAGGCGGCAAGCCGCCACTGGTGTAGCTGGTAAGGTTTTCCGAGAACGGCACTCCAACCGTCGCTGTCGGCGCCGCGGGTGGCGTGAACGCGAGCGGCGGGAGCACCTGGATGCTCATCGCCTGCTGGGCAGTGTTCGCGGGCGAGTCCGAATCCGTCACCTTCACGGTGAACGAAGCAGTAGTCGGCGAGGCAGGAGTGCCGCTGATGGTCGATCCAACCAGGCTGAAGGGCGCGATCGTCCCAGCGGTCACGCTGTACGTGTACGGCTGCACTCCGCCTGTGGTGTAGTTGCTGAGGTTTTCGCTGAATGGGACGTTAGTAACAGTTGTCTGCAACCCTGGCGGCGTGAACGCCAACGGAGCGACTACCAGGATGCTCAGAGCCTGCTGCGCGATATGCGCGGGCGAGGCCGCGTCTGCTACTTGCACAACGAAGTTGAAGGTACCCGCGACCGTTGGCGTGCCACTGATCAGTCCGCCGGAAGTGAGCGTAACATTATTACCCGTCGGTAAATTGCCGCTGAAAAGCGACCAGGTGTAGTTCGTGGCGGGAGGATTGATCACCCCGCCGATGGCCGAGAGCTGCTGACTATAGGCGACGCTGGTGGCGGCATTGGGCAGCGTCTTAGTTGTAATCGTCAGACTGATCGGGGGTTGCGGATTGGCCTGGCCCAGGTTCTGCGTGTTGGTCGCGTGGGACACCGCGACCGGGGTGACGTTGTTCAGCACCATGTTCTGAACCATGGTGGGCGTGAGCGGCGGCTGGTTCCCCCCGGGGCTGATGCGCAGCGTGACCTGCACGGTTTCGCCCGGAGGCACCGCCACTGTGGCATTTCCCACCGAGGGATTGCCGATGGAAGGATTCCCCAGGTTGGCGGGATTAGTCACGATGGGCGGGTTGGGAATGTTCGAGAGAATGACATTGGTCGGCTGGACTTGCAGCGTGCAGCCATTCGCCCCGCCGGGCTCGTTCAGGTAGTAGACCTTGTTGAGGATCAGTTGATACAGCAGGCTGGTGGGCAAAGTGGGGCCGAAGAGCTGAATAGTATAAGTGGCAGTGGTGTTGCCGGTGTTGGTCAGGCTGTAGCTGGCGTCGGTGACCGACTGGTTGCCAATCGAAGGATTGCCGATGGAAGGATTGCCGATCGAAGGATTGCCGATCGAGGGATTCCCAATCGACGGATTCAACGCGGCGGAAACCGCCTGGTTCCCGACGGAAGGATTGCCTACTGAGGGATTACCCACCGAGGGATTCCCGATCGACGGATTTAGCAACTCCGTATTCCCGACCGAGGGATTTCCGATGGAGGGATTCCCGATCGAGGGGTTGTACACCTCGGCGTTGCCGATCGAAGGATTCCCCACCGACGGATTGTCAGGATTGATGATCGGCGGCGTCGTAGGGTCGGGATTGATCACCGTTGCGCCCGTCAATCCGCCGCTTACCACCGTGCCGCCCGGCCCCGTGATTTGCTGTACGTTCACCGTGACGCTGGCGGTCGGATTCTGCGATTTCACGAATACCGCGCGCGAGACGCTGGAGAGCGGGTTCACCTGCACGTCCAGGGTGGTCACCGTGGGCGTCGCCGGAACCTGCTGGAAGGTAGCTTGCCCTTTAGGATCCACCGAGCCGTTGGCGAGCAGCGGCTGGTTGGCGATGGTCAGCCGAAAACTATTCACCACCGAAGCCGTGTTCTGCACCACCACCGAAAATGCGCGCTGCAACAGCGTCGAAGTGTTGGGCGCGTTTCCGAGGGTTTTCTGGTTGCCGGGTACGAGCACGACCAGTCCGGGCGCAATCCGCGAAGTGTAAATGTCCTGGTTGCGTGAGGCGGTGAAGCCGGGATTGCAGGTGAGCACGGTCTTGGTCGGATCGAACTTGCTGGGCCCACTGCCGAGATTCGAGGCTGAATATGGCGGTGTGTACTCGGCCCAATTGCCGTTCGGCGGAGGCACAACGTTGCGATTGTCCGTCCAGACGGCATGGAACACGGGAACGCCCGCCGCGGTGCTGGTATTGAAATGCCAGGTTCCACTGGTCAGCACGAAGGGGGGCGAGCCTGCCACGTCGATGTAATCGCCCATGAAGGGCACAGTTCCGGTCTGGAACATCGGCAGGTTGGGCGGGTTCACTTCCAACTGCTGAGCTGAAGAGGAATTGTCGTAGGGATTGATTCCGAACTGGTAGTGGGCGATGCGGAAGGCGCTGAACGCCGGTACCGCAAGGTTCAACGGTGCGTTCGGGGTGGCCTGTGCTCCCTGCACATCGATGGTATGGCGCCGCACCATCAGCGGGGGTGCGGCATCCTGAACCCAGAAGTTGAACACGTCGGGATCGGCGTTGTCCGCGGACGACAGCTCACCTTCGAACAGTCGCGCCTCGCTATAACCCGTGTCGTTGGCGAGCGACGTGAACTGGCCGATGGTGTGGTCCTGACGCAAGTCGTAATAGATCATCATCAACTTGCCGGCGTTGAAGGTCAGCGAGGGCATGATCTGATGGCCGCGGCCGGAAAGGTTGGTGAAGGGATGGCCGTTGTCGTCGAGCACCGGCCCGTTGTCCACCACCGCGGGCGACGGGATCGGGATGCCGACCAGCCCGACCTGCATCATGATGCGGGCGTCGCCGTTCGCCTGCCGCTGCGTCCAGGCCAGGTACATGCGGCCGGTAGTATCCGCCGCCATCGTAGGATAAGCATTGGTACGGAAGGAAGTCCCCGTGATTCCCTGGTCGAACGGGCATCCAGCCCCGGTGGGAGTGGTATTACAGGAAACCGGAAAGGTGTGCGCCGCAAACGCCGGAGTGAAGCTCGCGCCGCCGTTCAGCGACTCTGCCATCATGATCGCGCTCGGCGTGTTGCCGCTTCCAAACTGCCGCCAGGCCACGTACACCAGCGAAGGAAGGCTCTCCGTGCCCGGTATGGGCGGCGCGACTACGATCACCGATCCCTGGTTCACGCCGATCCCGCTCAGGGCAATGGGCGCGCTCCAGGTGGCGCCGCAGTTGGTCGAGCGCGTGAACAGGATCGCCGACTGGGTGTCGTTGTTCACGAAATCGCTGAAGGTCATATAGATGTTGCTTGCCGGGATGGTCTGCGTGCCGGTGGTGCCGTCGGGATTGGTGTAGCTGATATTGCAGGTGGCCGACCCGCGCGGCACATCCACCGCCAGCCAGGGCTTGTCGAGGAACTGGGTCGCGCTTCCGCTCTGCACCACAATGGTTCCCAGGTAGCGGATCGGGTCGGTGGGCGAGATTGCGGTGAACAGACCCGGCGTCTGCAGGTTGGTGGGATCGCCGTTCTCCTTGTTGTTGTTGTCGATGAAACGCGTGACAAACACCTTCCCGACATTGCTATTGCGGTTGAAGGCGATTCCGGCGTAGTAGAACATGCCGTTGGTGCCGGCGCGCACGATGGGATCGGCTGCCGCCTGCAGACCGAAAAGGGGCGAGCTCCGTCCCGCCGTCGAAGTGTCGGCCGGGAAGCCCGGCAGCAGCGTGCTGGCCCAGGTAGCGCCGCCGTCGAGGGTCTTGAACACGCCCAGCCACGCGTCCGGCGTCGGCTCGCCACTTATCTGTTCGCCGAACAGCTCTTCAAAGTCAACCGAGCGGTAGTCGTTGGCTCCGGCGAGCAGGTGGCTGGTGTTGCGGGTCGAGATCGCGACCGAGGGTTCGTTCTGCCGCTGCAAAAAGGGATCGCCGGTGGTCCAGTTCGTCCCGGAAACCATGTTCACGTTCGGTCCAGGGGCGGGTGATTGCGCCCAGGCGCAGGTGGCAACAACAGGCAGGATGACGGTCGTCAACAACACGAACCAGCGTTTCATGCGACCCCCAGAACGGTTAGGAGACAGAGATGGCTGCGGCAGGAAACCAGCACTGGCCCAGTCACGACGGCGCAGGGGGACTGCGATACCTCGTGTGGCCGGACCTGAAGCGATAAGTGCTGCCCCCAAGGGATTCAGAAGATTCTTGGGGTTCAGGGGGGATTTGTCAAGGCGTTTGTGCCGCCGGCGGCAGGTTTTCACACTTCACCTTGCCAACTGCTGAGCACCGCGTCCCAGGCCACCTCGCTTGCGTGGAGGGCGAGGTCCTGAACCGTCAGGCCGGCGTCTTCCACCTCGCCGGTGCTGACCGCGAACAGCACATCGCCATCGTGCTCGGTATGGAACGGCTGGATGGCGCGGGCCATCGAGGTATGGGTCTGGATCGCCAGGCGCTCCAGTTCCAGGTGCCGCACGCGGCGATTGACGACCAGCAGAGTAAGCGTGGTGTTTTCCAGAGGCGCGGCCGGGATGCTCTCCGCCTGGCGTTTGCGGCCGGCGGCGCCGTCGGCGAGGTCGGCGGCGAAGCTGGTGCGCAGGCCGGATTCGGGGGCGCGATTGCCGCGCACCACGCGCCCGCTGCGGTCCACGAGCGCGCCCACGGCGTTGACCACCGTGAACACGGCAATCTTGATGGGGCCGATTTGGCGGAACGCTCCGCCCTGCCCGGCCGATTCCATATAGCGCGGGCCGAAGAACTTGCCCACATGCACGCATCGTCCGGCGCCGCGCGCTCCCAGCGGAAAGCGTCCCGGACGCGCCGCCGCGAGCGCGGCCCGGCCGAGTTCTTTGTCAGGATAGATCGCATTCGCGCGCTGGCGGAAGTCATACACCACCGCGCCGGTGACCGTGGGCACGCGCTCCCAGTGAACGGCCTGGCGATCCCGCTGCAGCAGTTCCGCCATCACGCCGGCCGCCGCTTCCAGACCGTAGCTGGCGCCGCCGGCAAAAACCACAGCCCGCACCGTCGGGCGTTCGTGGCCGAGGCGCAGGCGTTCGGTGTTGACCGTCGCCGCCGCGCCCCCGCGGACGTCCACCGCAGCCATGGCGCCCGCAGGGAAGTGGAACACGGTGGCGCCCGTCGGACCTTCCGCGTACTCGGCCACCCCGATGTGCAGGGAGGGAAAGTCAAGCTCCAGCGCCGCACCGGTAAAGGCCGTCAGGGGAACGGGGCTGGAGTTCGTGGTCATCTCGCGGAGGCACGCCATTACAGCATGCAGCGCCGCGCCGGACAAGATGGAGCGGTGCGCGCGTTACAATCCGAAACCATGTCGCGCCGCGCGGAACCGAAGTCGGTGGAGGTGCAACTCGCAGCCGGCACGGGTGTGGAGATCGAATGGCAGGACGGGCATCGCAGCGGTTACAGCTTCTCCTACCTGCGCTCCGTCTGCCCGTGCGCGGCATGTTCGGCTCGGCGCGGCGCCCAAGGCCGGCTCCCGGGTGTGCCGCGTCCCATGCGTTACGACGACCTGGGGACGCTGGGCGCGCCGGTGCGTGCGGTGAAAGCGGAACCCGTGGGCAAGTACGCGCTGCGCTTTCACTGGGACGACGGCCATCGCGACGGCGATTACTCCTGGGACTTCCTGCGCGACATCTGCCCTTGTCCGGCGTGTTCAACCGCCCGCGAAGCCTGACGCCGTGGCGAGTTGTGCGCCCTGATTCCGGCGTGCACTTTGGTAATTTGTGTACCGGGAACGGCGGGCCTAGGCTCGTCTGGTATGGCGCTGGAGACCGAGTCGCAGACCGCTTTCGCCGAGACCCGGCGGTGGCGCCGCTTCCGCTTTGACGTGCCGGTGCGAGTGCTGCTACGGCGCAATGGCCGCCAGGCCGCCTTCGCCGGACGCGGCACCGGGATGAATGAGGGCGGGATCGGGATTTACGTGGAGGCGCCGCTCCAGGCCGGCGACCTGGTGCAGGTGGAGTTCACGCCTCCTTATTCGGGACTGACCGTGAGCGTGCGCGGCACCGTGCGCCATGTCAAAGACAGCCTTTACGGCGTAGAATTCCTGACCCTCGACGCCGCTGAGGAGCAGGAAGTCGCGTTGTTCCGGCGGATGCTGCGTGCCGCTGCCGAGCGGCTGGGCGAGTAACCGCCAGCGCCCGTCTTACCCCTTAACAAAACAAAAAGGACGAGCCTCGCAAGGCTCGTCCTCCGATCGCCGGGTCTTCGTCTACGCAGCCTTGCCCATGGCGATCTTATGCGTGGTAAACAGATCGACGTCGAAGGTGTGGATCTTGGGAGCCACCTCCAGCATCGGTTTCAGCAGTTCCTCGACCCTGAGGAACTGTTCACGCCGATAGAGCTCGGCATCCTCGGCGCTCTTCCAGAAGCTGAGGGCGACGATGCGGTTTAGTTCGGTCGTCGACAGCAGCATGATCTCATCGATGAATCCCTGCTGTTTGTTCAGGATGGGGAGTACCTTTTGCTGGATGATGTCCGCAACTTCCCGGGTCTTGCCATACTTGGTGTTGATCTCAACCAACCGTGTGAACATAGCAGCCTCCTTGGGCCTGGACAGTGACAGTGAAAAGAGTCCGTCGTAGCAGCACGGCGGAGGCTTGAGTTCCTATCGCCGGACGCTACGCCGCGTCGGGACCGGCGTCAATCCCACAAACTTTGTGCAGTTCCAGCGGTCACACTCAGGCGTGCAATTCCTGGAGACGGCGGCCGGCGGGAGGTGCAAGAATGCCCGGCGCCGCGACATCCCGCTTGACATGGCTCGCCGAACAGCATAGATTGCGCCGGCACTCACGGGCTGTGCCAGCCATTCGCTGCCGTCGATCTGCAACTACCCTCCCCTTCGACGGCGGTGGCTTTCCCCCTGCGCTTCTTCGGCCGCGTGAGATCACATCAAGGAGTGACTTCCATGAGAAAGAACAGATTGCTGTTGGGGATCCTGGCCTCATTGTTGGTGCTGTACCTGGCGGTGCCGGCCGGAGCCTGGGATCGCACTGAAGCCAAGATCCTCGCCATCCTTCCTGACGGCTCCGGCGGGCCGGAAGGCCTGACGGTGGGCCCGGATGGCAATGTGTACGTCGCCAGCTTCGGCTTCAACAGCCAGGGCGCTCTCACCGGCCTCGGGCAACTCTTCGTCATCGCTCCCGACGGCCGCCTGCTGCGGCATGTCGGCATCCAAGGCTCCAGCCCGCACCTGCTCGGGCTGGCCTTCAATCCCGTCACCGGCGCGTTGTTGGTGCTCGATTTCGGCGCGGGGAACGTCTTGAGCGTTGACTCCCACACCGGGGCGTCGTCGGTGTTCGCGGCCATCCCCTCCAATGCTCCGGCCGCTGCCAACCCCACCGGCTCGGGAATCAATGGCCTTACTTTCGACAAGGCGGGGAACGTTTATGTCTCGGATTCCTTCCAGGGCGTGATCTGGAAGATCGCACCGAGCGGGGGTACTCCATCGATCTGGGTGACCCACAAACTGCTTACCACCACGGGCGTGCCTCCGTTCGGCGCCAATGGTGATGAGTTCAACAACGAGTACAACACCATGTTCGTCGCCAACACCGGCGATGACACCATAATCCAGATCCCGGTAAATTCCGACGGAAGCGCCGGGGCGCCCTCGGTCTTCGTCAACAGCATCAACGGCGCCGATGGCATCGTCATCGACAAGCACGACAACATCTGGGTGGCTGCCAACCAGGCCGACGAGATGGTCGTGGTCGATCCTACCGGAAAAGTGATCGCCAAGCTGGGTGACTTCGAAGGCGTGGACGAGCATGGAGTGCCACACGGGCTGCTGTTCCCGGCCAGCCCCGCGTTCAGCGCCGACGGCGAGTGGCTTTATGTAACCGACCTGGCGCTGGACCTGCGGCTGTTCGGCCTTGTGGAGGCGGTCGATTCGCAGTGGTGCGCCCAAGTGAAGCACTACACCGTGTCCAAGATCCGGGCGCGCATCCCGCGCATTGGCGAAGACGACGGCCACAGGGACCACGACCGCGACTGACGGTGATCGGACGCCCCACCCTTGGCCGGCGGTTTGCCAAGGGTGGGTCTTGCGCGCCTTCTAGTGTGTCGTCAGCGGCTCCGAGGTCTGCAGCCGCGCGCGGTAGATGGCGTTCTTGTCCGGCACCTCGGCGATCACGTCAGCGTGCACGATGTAGTTCCCCTGGGGCAGCGAGGAGCCGAAGGGGATCTCCGGAATCGTGGTCTGCGCGGCGAAGACGAACTGCTGGTAGCCGAGCACGAAGGCCTTGCCGACTTCATTCACCGCGACCACGATCAAGGTCAGGTCAGCGTCGTTCGCCGTCTGGTTGGCCAGCTTTACGGAACCGCTGATGCCCTCCGGCGTGACCGCGGGAACCGCCTTCCACTCCACCACCAGGGCCGAAATCACCGTCAGCGTGAATTCGCGGGTGCGGGTGTCGGCAGGATCGTCGGAGTCGCTCACCTCCACGGCAAAGCGGAATTGCCCCAGCGCTGTAGGAGCGCCGGAGATCGTGCCCGTCACCGAGTCCAGGGTCAGCCCGTCGGGCAGGTGGCCGGCGATCACCTCCCAGGTCCACGGTGGCACGCCGCCCGCCGCGGCCAGCTTCACCTCGTAACTCGCCGTAAGGATGGCTCTGGGCAGCGCCCTGTCGGTGACGATCGCGAGCGGCGCTCCCACTTCCTGCGCGGCGGAAGCGCCAGCGAAAATGCCGAGCAGCAGTGCGGCGAGAAGGGTGGATCTCATCGGATTCATCCTCATTGTACCGTTGCCCGGCCCGGCAGCAGGGGAGTAAGAGTGGGGAAAGTTGGCACGCCCGGCGCCGGAGGCCGGGTGCCGTTGACTTGCGCCAGCGCGCACACTAACATGCGCCAACCGAAAAAGAGGAGGCGTAATGCCCCACTGCACTCAATGCGGAACCGCACTCGCCCCAGATGCTCGCTTCTGTCCGAGCTGTGGACGGACCCAACCTGCAGCCGGAACGCCGGCCGCACCGGCCGCATCGGCGGCTCAATCCGGACTCTCGGAAAACACGGCAGCGCTGCTGAGTTATGTGCTGGGCTGGGTCACCGGGCTGATCTTCTACCTCGTCGACAGCCGTCCCTTCGTGCGTTTCCACGCCGCCCAGTCCTTGGTCACCTTCGGAGCGTTGCACATCATCCGCATTGTGCTCGGCGCTGTTTTCGGCTTCGGATGGTGGTACTACGGCGGATACGCCAACCTGGGCATCGGCGCCTTGCTGCTCGGAGCTGTGGGCATAGTTTCCCTGGTGCTGTGGATCGTGTGCATGGTGAGGGCCTACCAGGGCGTTCGCTTCAAAGTGCCCATTGCCGGCGATATCGCCGATGGCATGGCCGGGCGGTAGATGGCGACTCAGAGTGCCGGTGACGCGCTGATCGCTATGCGACGATTCTTCCGAACACCAGCGTTCATGGTCCTGGTACTCCTGGGCGGTGCGCCTTTAGGAGGAGAGAGCCAGCGGTCGTCCGCGGCGGAACCCGTCCCCGCCGCGTTGCCGTTTGTGGACGTGCACGCCCACCTCGAACCCGCCGACGCTGCACACTCGGTCCGGGCCGCACTGCGGGCGATGGCCGGAGAGAACGCGGCGAAGATCGTCTTCATGCCGCCGCCGTTTACCGCCGATGATCCCGCGCGATACGATGCGGAAATCATCCTGGCGGCCGCGAAGGGTCAGGACAAACTCGCGGTCCTGGGAGGCGGTGGGACCCTGAACGCCATGATCCAGGAGTCGGCGCGCACGGGCGACGCGGGGCCGGAAATCCGGTGGAAGTTCAAGGAGCGGGCCGAAGAATTGCTGCGCCTCGGCGCCGTGGGATTCGGCGAACTGACGGCGGAACACTTCCAGGGAGCCACGCCGTACCAGTCGGCGCCGCCAGATCATCCGCTATTCCTGCTGCTGGCGGATCTCGCCGCCGAACACGGCGTGCCCATCGACCTGCACATGGAAGCCCTCCCGCAGACCATTCCCCTGCCCGCGCCCATGAAGTCCCCTCCCAACCCGCCGCAGCTTCGCGCCAACATCGCCGCCTTCGAGCGCCTGCTGGACCACAATCCGCGCGCGCGGATCATCTGGGCCCACGCCGGCTGGGACAATACCGGCTATCGCTCCCCGGGTCTTTGCCGCCGGCTGCTCCGCGCCCATCCCAACCTCTACATGGACGTCAAAATCGATCCCCTGAAGCCCGGCAAGAATTCGCCGCTCGCCAACGGCGCCAGCGGCACGATCAAACCGGAATGGCTCAAGCTCTTCCAGGATTTCCCTGACCGCTTCGTCATAGGCACCGACCAGCACTATCCCGAGCCGCTGCCCGGTCCGCAGCGCTGGGAGGCGATCGTGCTCCTGCTCAACCAGCTCCCTGACGGCTTGCGGCAGAAGATCGCGATGGAGAACGCGGCGCGGCTTTATCCCGCCACACACTGACCGGTGGTAGGTTGATTTGTCATTCTTCCGCGGAGCGAAGCGAAGCGGGAGAATCTGACTACGCTGCTTGTGCCACCCAGCCCGGTGGTGCGAACTGTTTTTCCAGATCCTCCGCTCGGCTTCGCCTCGCGAAGGATGACACCCTGGTTATTTGAGCTGTTCAGTCTGCTACCATCTTGCACTTCGGGAGGGTATTCCCATGCAACGCCGCGACTTCTGCAAGAGCTCGATGATGGCCGCTGGGCTGGCGCTCGGCAGTCCAACGCTTTCTGCGACGAGCGCTGCTGAGGAGTTTCCCAAGGCGCCGGGTCTGACGCGCTATGTCTGCGAGTTCATCGTCAGCACGCGCTACCAGGACATTCCCGAAGACGTCCTCACGCTCGGCAAGAAGTCGATCCTGGATGGCTTTGGCCTGGCCCTCGCCGGATCGGTCTCAACCCTCGCGCCGCTGGTGAAGCAATACACCGAGACCCTCGGACTCTGCGCCGGGAAGAGCAGCATTATCGGAACCGCGCAGAAAGTGCCGCCGCGCTTCGCTGCCTTCGCCAACGGCAGTTTCATCCACGCCGACGATTATGACGACACCCAGCTCGCCGTCGCCAAAGACCGCGTCTATGGATTGCTGACGCATCCCACCGTCCCCGTGCTGCCGCCCGCGTTCGCGATTTGTGAATCGGGAGCGCGAAGCGGAAAAGACTTGCTGGCGGCCTATCACGTGGGCGTCGAGGTCGAATCGAAGATCGCCGAGGCCATCTCGCCCCGGCACTATAACGACGGCTTCCACACCACCGGAACCATCGGCTCATTCGGCAGCGTCGCAGCCTGCGCAAAGCTGCGCGGACTGGACGCCGCCTGCACCGCGAACGCCCTGGGCATCGCCGCCGCCGAGGCCGGAGGCTTGCGCGAGAACTTCGGCTCCATGACCAAGCCTTTCCACGCCGGGCACGCCGCCGAAGCCGGGGTGGTGGCCTCCGATCTCGCCGCCCTGGGCTGGACCGCGGCCACCAACATCCTCGAAGCGCAGTACGGATTCTTCCATGCCGCCGGCGGCGGCTTCGATCCCACGGCCATCGTGGACCGCTTGGGCAAGCCCTGGACGTTCGCCTCGCCGGGCGTTTCCATCAAGCCCTACCCTTCCGGTTCGCTGACGCATCCGGCGATGGGCGAGATGATGCGGCTCATTCGCCAGCACGACATCAAGCCCGCGGAGGTGGAGAAGATCGATGTCGGCGCCAACCACAGCATGGTGACCACGCTCCTGCACCATCATCCCACCACCGGGTTGCAGGCGAAGTTCAGCATGGAGTTCGGCGTCAGCATTCTGTTGCTGGAGCGCAAGGCGGGCTTGGCGGAGTACACCGATGCCGTGGTGCAGCGCGCGGACGTGCAGGAGATGATCCGGCGGGTGAACTTCTACGTCGATCCCGAAGCCGAGCAGGCCGGCTTCGACAAGATGACCAGCATCCTCAAAGTCCACATGAAGGACGGCCGCGTGCTCTCCGACCGCGCCCAGTTCGCCAAGGGCAGCCCGGCTAATCCGATGACCTACGACGAAGTCGCCGACAAGTTCCGCGCCTGCGCCGACTTCGCCAAGTGGCCCCGGCAGAAGGCCGAAGCCGTGATTGAGTTGGTGAAGACGCTGGAGAGCGCGAAGGATGTGGGCAGGCTGACCTCACTACTGACAAGCTGAAGGTGGGTGAGAGAATCAACGGATCCGCCCTGCGTAAATCGGGACTCCCGGGAACGCATTACTGAAAAAGCGCGGACAACGCCCGGAAGAACTCCGCCGGGGTGGCGATGCGCACTGACGTGCGCTGGGCGACTGCCCTGGTGAAATGTTTCGTGTTGTGCGTCAGCAGCCAGTCGGGTTTGCTCGCCATGGCGGACAAAAGCACGGGAACGTCTGCCGCGTGGCGGATCAAGTGCTGGCTCGAACGGACCAAGTCCTTATCGGGATAGGGAATCAGTTCGGGGTTGGTCAGCTTAATGAGGCGGCGATAGTCCTCAAGCAATTGATCGGCATCGATTGACGGTAAGCGCTCGGCGTGCAGCAGCAAGTTCTCCTCCACTTCGTCTCGGACTACTTCCGCCAGCACCAACTTGCAAATCTTAGCTGCACAGAGCGACAGCACAGCCTTGTCCAGTCCCCACGGAGAGATGATTCCGGCGGCCAGGACGTTCGAGTCGAGGAACAGCCGGATTCTTCGCCGGCTCGTCACTTCCGGCGATGGTTACGGTGGCGCCGCGATGGGTTGGCTTTCTTTCCGTAATGGCGCGCGTAAACTTGCTCGCGAGCTTCGGGGAGAGTGGCGAGCAGATCCTCTGACGTCAAGCCGGCAAAGGTCAGCCGCGAGCTTACCTGTTGACAGAGACGCTCGAAGCGCCCCTGTTCGGGGATGAGAATGAGGCCATCCCCCAGGCGCAAGACGGCAAAAGGCGAACCGGTTCCCAAGCCAAGATCCTGGCGAAACTGTTTAGGGACCGTGAGTTGGCCCTTCTCGCCGATCCTGGTCGTGGTCAGATATTCGAGGGTCGTATTGTGGGTTGCCATGGGTGGTAGGAATATCCTACCACAAAAAAAAGTTTCTCGGCCGTGCGCCGACTTCGCCCAGTGGCCCCGGCAGAAGGCCGACGCCGTGATTGAGTTCGTGAGGGCGCTGGAGAGATCGGCGGATGTGGCCGGCTGACGGCGATGGTGACGAGCTAAAGACGAGAGCCGGCAAGTTGTGCCACCCTGTTTCCGCCTCTGGTAAAATTCTTGCCGTTTTCGACGTCAAAATAAATCTCGGCGGAATGAGGCGAAACACATGCCACGAAAAACCCTCCTTGGTTTCATGCTGTTCCTGATCGCGGTGCCCGTTGTGTGGGGCGCAAGCAAGAATAAAGATGAGGAGACGTTCACGCACGCCGTCACAGTCTTGCAGGCCATGCTCAGCGGCAACGCTGTGCCAACAAGCCTCCTGCGCAAGGCCGAATGCGTCATCGTCCTGCCCGGGGTTAAGAAGTTTGGTTTCGGGGTTGGCGGAAGCGGCGGCCGTGGCCCGATGCTGTGCCGTACAGGAAAGAACTTTTCCGGAAGGTGGTCGGCGCCGGCGATGTACACCATCGGGGGCGTGAGCGCTGGTCTTCAGGTTGGCGGTTCCTCCACGGATTACGTCCTGCTTGTCGTATCGCAAAAAGGTGTGGACGCCCTATTGAAAGGCAAAACCAAGCTAGGCGATGAAGCCACCGCGGCAGCGGGCCCGAGCGGAGCCACGGCTTCGGATATCGGAAGCGACATCGTCACCTATGGCCGCGCCAAAGGGCTATTTGCCGGGGTGTCCCTGGGGGGAGCTACTTTGGAGCCGGACCAGGACGCGAATAAGCGTCTCTATGGCAAGGACCTCACCGCTGACCAAATCGTAATCAAGAATAGCGTCCCAACTCCCGCAGCAGGGCGGCCGTTGGTTACATTGCTGAACAGCAAGACGGCCAAGACCCCGGCGAAGAAAAAATAGCTGAATCCGTGCTGGAAACAAGGACCCCGACTCGGACGATGTCGTCGGAGTGGATGCTTCGACTCGTGCGGGCAAAATCGGTCCGCACTCGCGCCGCATGACAACGAAACACTGGCCACCGAGTGGAACTCACGCCGCCACGGTCTGCGCGGAGGAACGGACCTCGTGCAGCCTTCCGGTCTTCACGTCGTAGATGAATCCCCGGACCGGAATGTGCTGCGGGATCCAGGGATGCGAGCGCACCCGTTCAATCTGGCGGCGGAGGTTGCTCTCCAGATCGGTGAAAGTGTGGAAATGGACCGGGGCAAAGGCCGCGGTGCCGGTTTGCTTCTCCAGGCGGTCGCGCAGTTCTTCGTCTTTGAAGGTCAGCATCCCGCAGCCGGTGTGGTTGAGGATGATGAACTCTTGCGTCCCCAGCAGGTGATGCGAGATGAGCAGCGAGCGCAAGGCGTCCTCGGTGGCGATCCCGCCGGCGTTGCGGATGATGTGCGCTTCCCCGGTCTCGAGCCCGAGGATCTGTTCAACGGTGAGGCGCGCGTCCATGCAGGCCAGCACCGCTACCTTGCGGGCTGGCGGCGAGGGCAGGTGTCCGAGCTTGAAGCTGTATGCATAGCGTTCGTTGGCCTTAAGCAGTTCGTCGGTAGTGCTCATGGTTCCTCCGGCTCGGCTACTGGCCCGCGGCCTTGGCCGCGGTGGGCGCGGGAAGCGACGCGTCACGAAGCGTCTCGGCGATGTGTTTCGCCAGCGCGTACGTGGCTTTCAGGTTCTCCCCGAACAAACGGACCGTGCCTTGCACGTCCTTCTCGACCAGCGCGTTGCCGTCGCGGGCCGAGACCTTCAGATGCACCTGGACCTTGGTCGCGCCTTTGACGGTGGTCACGGAACGCTCGGTCTGGTTCCCACGCTCGAAGTTCAACAGCGTCATGCGCAGGATGAGCAGGTTGGGAACACTGTCGGCCTGGTGGTCGCCGCTGCGGTAAACCTGCTGGAACTGGCCGGTCTTTGCCAACTGGGCGAGCAGGTCTTCGTAGACGGCCATGCTGAAGTCCGGCGGCAGTTGGCCTTCATCGGACGCCACCGGCTCGACCTGGATCGACCAGGCCGCGGTCTCCGCTGCGAATGCCCGCGGGATCCCCAGGCAGATGATGCACAACAGCAATGCCGGCCCGGCGATGCCGGCCAGCGTGGCAGGGAGCAGGCTGCGGTTCTGTTTCATTATTTGTCGTCCTTTTTATCCGTTTGCATCTCCACCGGAATGGAGGCATGCGCGCCCAGGTCCACCAGTTGTTTCTTCAGGGCCGCCGCCTGACCCAGGGGCATGCTGAAGATCGCGCCGTGGAGGGCGCCGTTGGCGTCGCGATACTCGAGCGTCAGGCTGTCCACCTTTTCGTGGGAAAACAGGCTGAGCACGCGGCCGCCTCCATAGGGGACGCCCATCTTGGCGACGGTCAGCACCTTCCCGCCGGTCTGGTGGCTGTCCTGCGAGGTGAAGACGTCTTGAATGGAAGCGACGGCGATGACGCCGCGCCCGCCCTTGCCATCAAAATTAAGGCCGCTGGGCTGGACGCTGAGGGTGCCGTGGTGATTGCGCTTCACGCCTTCCAGTCCCAGGACGTGCGTGCCGCGAACCCCGGAAGCGGCGGTGGTGGTGTCGGCGGTCTGCGCGTACAAGCTGGCGCAGAACGAGGAAATGAGCAGCAACAGGGCCGCCGCCAGCGGCGAAGAAATGGGCGAGCGGGTATTCTCAAGCACAGTCGGCATAGTTTTCCTTTGGAATGGAGAGGTCAACCTACTCCGGAAGAGGCACAGTGTCAACCGAGCAAAGAAGCTCAATACCGCGGCGCCTCTCCCGGCGGTCTGGTCTTCCAGCGCCGGTGTACCCAAAGCCACTGCTCGGGATAGCGGCGCGCGTAATCCTCGATCACCTTGGTGTAGGCGGCGGTATTGGCCACGATGTCAGCTTGCTCGTTGCCGGTGCGGATGGTTTCCAGCGCCGGATCGAAGCGCATACGATAGCGCCGCAGCGCCGGGTCCCACAGACAGAAACCGGGAACCACGGCGGCATCCGTGCGCAGCGCCATGCGCGCCATCAGCGTGGAGGTGCAGGCGGGGATGCCGAAAAAATCCACGAACACGCCCTGCTCCGGGATCATGTTCTGGTCCATGAGAATGCCGACGGTTTCCCCGCCGCGCAGCGCCGCCAGCATACTGCGAGCGAAATCCTGCTTGGGGATGGTGCGATTGCCGCTCAGCGAGCGGTAGCCGGCGACCAGGCGGTCGAGGTAGGGATTGTCGAGCGGCCGCACCAGGATGTACAGGGGATGGCCGTGGAGCGCGTGCATGAATGAGCTGATCTCCCATCCCCCGAAATGCGCCGTCAGGAACAGCACGCCCTTGCCGCGGGCCTGGGCGCGCTCGAAGTTCTCAAAGCCGTCGTAAATGGCGAGCTGCGAGATGTTCTCCCGGCGGTAATGCGGGAAGCGACAAAAATCGCCAAGCTCCCGGCCCAGGCTGGTGAACACCCCCCGCAGGATGCGGCGGCGCCCGGAGGCAGGCATCTGGGGAAAGGCGAGTTGCAGGTTGCGCATGCCAACGCGCCGCAGCCGCCGGTGCAGCAGGTACACCATCTGCCCCAGCATGATCCCCAAAGCACGCGCCACGGACGCTGGCGCCACCGCCAGCGTCCGCACCAACAGCCATACCGGCGCATACTCGAGTCGGTAGCGCATGACGAAGGAAGCAGGACGGTAGCATCGGAGAAAATTTGTTGTCAAACGGCGGCGTATCCGTCAGTCGCGCGCCATGGGCCGCAAGTCGCGAGCCGATGGTTCAGCTCGCGACTCACGGCTCGCGGCTGCGACGCTATTTCGGCTGCGCCGAATCGGCCGGGGCCGGCGTCGCCTCGCTTGCGGTCGTCTTGGCTGGCGCAGTCCCAGCGTACTTGGCTGCGGCCCTGAGCAAAGGCTCGGACCCGGCCGGAGGCGGGACCAGCCCGTTCAGAATGCTGCGGAACGACACCATGCGTCCGTAGAAGTCGCGCGTATCGTCCCGGTCCTGCTTGATCACCGCGCCGTTGAGGGAGATGCCGGCGAACAGGCCGCGCGCCCGCGAGTAGGTGAGCAGCTCCGCCCGCATCTTCCAGTCGGTGGCGGCTTCCGCGTGCCGTCCCACCGGACCGGCGGCGGCCGAGGCGTCGGCGCCGATCTTGAACTTGCTGGAGAGCAGGTTGCGCATGCCGTGCTCGTTCATCACCAGCATGACCAGGTCCACCGCCTGGCCGCCGATCTGCAATCCGAAGCTCCCGCCTTCCACGCGGAAGCAAGCGGGCGCGCTCCAGCCCTTGTCGGTACGGCAGGTGACCACGCCCTTGCCGTAAGCGGCGCCCACGATGAAACCGCCCTTCAACAGCGACGGCACGATGGCGATGCACTGTGCCGAACCGATCACTTCTTCGGGGATGCCCTTGTCGGGGGCGGCCATGATCTCATCCAGAACAGTGGCGGCGCCCTCGACCCGGTCCGTTACCTTGTCGCGCTCGCCGGCCGCCCAGGCGGCGCTGGCGAAACTTGCTACTACCACGAGAACCAGAAGCTTTTTCATCGTTCTCCTTACCTTTTGCCATGGAATGTTTAGACCAAAGCGGTTGACGAAGGGGCGCGGATCCCGAGAGACAAACAGCGATTGGCCTTGATTCTTGTATTTTAGATGCAAGAAGGGGCGGCTGCGCTTTCGCCGGCAAAAATTTTCGGGGCTGAAACCATAACTTTCGTTATGACTTCAACCCCGGTCTCCCAGGTTCTGTGGTAGGTGAGTACAGTATGCGTTCAAGGCCGGAATCGCACAACATCACCGAAGGACAGCGTCCGGTGGTAACCAGCCACCGGGAGATCGGGCGATCGGGTGATCGGGTGATCGGGCCATCGGGTGATGAGCGCCCAAAACGAACAACGGGCCTTGCGGCCCGTCTTAATAATTGCTGTGTATTAGGTGATTACTTCGCCGTCACCAGGTTATGGGTGATGGCGTGTACCGAGAGCGCGATGCGGTTCTGCACCCCGACCTTGCGCATCAACTTGGCGACGTGGGCTTTGACCGTGCGCTCCTCGATGCCCAGCGCTGAACCGATCTCTTTGTTGGAACGCCCGGCAACCAGCAGCTCGAGCACTTCCTTCTCGCGCTCGGTGAAGGTGACGCGGCCGGCGGGGAAGATGCGCCCCGGCGAGGTGGTGACGCGCTCGATGAAGGTGGACAGCACCCGGCGCGGCGCCCACACCGATCCCTGGTTCACCATGCGGATGGCCTGCACGAACTCCAGTGGCGCGGCCGCCTCATCCACGTATCCCTTGGCGCCGGCTGCCAGCGCTTTCAGGATGGTCTCGTCATCGGCGCCCGAGCCGGTCACGATGATCTTCAGGTCGGGGCGCGACGCCTTCAGTCCGGCCATGGTGTCGAACAGGTTCACCCCGTTGCGGCTGCCCAGCAGCACCAGGTCCACGTTGCCCAGGGTTGGCACCTCGGGAATGCTTGACGCCAGGATCTCCAAATCGGATTCGGTATCAAACAGCGCGCGGAAACCCACGAAGCGCAGGGGATCACTTTCCAGGACGGCGATACGGATACGCGGTTTCTTGGCTGGAACCGGTTTCATACAATACTTCCTTCGCTGCTTTATTTTCTGGGCCCAGAATAGCTGCGTTTGAGCAAAAGGGAAAGCACGGAGTACGATACCGGCTCATGCTTTGGTGCCTGTCCTTTGGTCACAAACAGGGAGATTCCCGGATGCGTAAGAGAATTCCCGTCGTTTTACTGGCAATCGCCGCTGTCTCGATGGCTGTCATGGCGCAAACGGGCGGCCAGGCTGCCGCCTTGGCCCGTTCCCAAGATGAAACTGTCAGCCTGGGCTATCTGCGCACGGTGGCCTACGCGCAACGGCAATACAAGAAAAAGTACGGCGAATACGCCACCTCGCTGGCGGCGCTGGTCCACTCCGGCTCCTTCACCAAGCGCATGGCCACCACCGACCGCGGCGCCTACACCGTACAATTCCACGGCAAGCCCGAAGCCTACTCGCTGGCGTTGGTTCCCAAGCAGTTCGACCCCGAACACCGCGCTTTCTACACCGACGAGACCGGCAAGATTCGGGTAGAAGAAGACAAACCCGCCAGCGTGGAATCGCCGTTGCTGAAGTAATCAGGATCCCGGCCTGATTTCTGCGGCCTTGCCGGCGCGGAAGATGACCGTGATCTGATTGCCGCCGTTGGGATAGACGACGGTCTTACCCGGCTGATCGCCCGCCGGCTGCGGGATTCCCATACCCAGCGCAAACGAGGCCTGGATCTCGTTCATGCCGGGCAGCACCTGGTGGCGGTCGACCGCCTGCCACACCTCCGGCGTCCAGTGGCGATAGAGCTGGTGCGGATCCTCGAAGAACAGCATGTCGTCGGCATAGAGGGTGTAATCCTCGCCGCGGCGAGCCCCGATGGGAACGGCAAACTCCTGGCCGCCTCGTTCGAACACGGCCACGATTTGCGGCAGTTCGCCCGCCGCGGGCGGCGGTGTCTGTATGACATCCCGCACATCGACCTGCTCGAGCGGCAGCAGCAGCCCGGCAGGATGCGCAAAGTCGGCGTGCCGCGCGCCCGGTTCATAGGGGTAGTAGGTGAACTTGTAGCCTTCGCGGACCCAGGCCGGATGTCCCACCATCCCCGCACGCGCGGTCTTCAGGTCGTACGCGTGCTGCTTCTTGGGGACCACGTAGTAATCGGGATCGAGCACCGCCGGCGGCTGCGCGGCAGGGCTGGGAGCGTGGCGCTCGCGGTAGATCAGTCCCAGCCGCAGCGCCGCTGCCAGCAGCGCAATACCGAGAATGAGCTGAACCACTTGCCTTGTTTTCACGGGGACGAACTAGACGACGTAGGGTGAGCCCTCGCGCAGGACGCGGTGCTCCGCCAGGCGTTCGATGAATGTTGAGGCCATATTCAGGACCTGGTTCCCCTTCTCGATGTACTCCGGAGCGTGCTCCCACAGGCGTTGCATGTGTTTGGGGTATTCGGAGGCCAAGGCCGCCAGGCCCACACCCGCCAGCACCCCCGCTGCCGGCTTGCGGCCGGTCACCAGCAGGAATGCGCTCGCTCCCAGGGAACCAAAGATCAACGCCTGCTTCCAGTTCTTCATGGATGACCTCCTCGCTGTTAGAGCGGTACGCCAGCTAGTTCGTTGTATGCAGGATTGTAAAACGAAAACGCCACGGATTGGCACGGATGATCCGTGAAAATCCGTGGCGGTTTTCTCCGGGTCAGTACGTGGCGTCCTTGACCTTCCCGGCCTCGTCCACCATCTTGACCTTGGAAACGGTGAGCATGTTGTTTTCCAGCTTGCCTTCGACCATCACGTGGTGGCCTTCGTGGCCTTTGAGCGCCTCGGGATTGGCGACGGGAATCACAACCTTGTCGCCATCGTTGACGAACACCACCTTCTCGCCGGCCTCGATGCACTTCTTGGCGCAAGCCGCATCCACTTTGGCGCCGCACTTGGCGTCGCTGACGTAGCCGGTCCACCTCTGGTTCTTGGCCAGCACGCCTGTAACCAGCAAGGCGATCAGGGCTGACACAGCGAAGATCCTCTTCATGGTTGCTCCTTTTATTGGCGGGGAGTGCCCGCACGGTTGCCATCGCTTGTTGTGCCCCGCAATTGCTGTTAACGTTTCCTCGAGGGCCCTGGGGCGAAATGGCTCTGCTGCCAAGTGTACGGGATGGAGGCGGAGCTGGATTGAAAACCGGGGCATGTCTGGCAATCTGTGCCGGCCGAAATCACGTACTTAACAAGAGAGCGCGTTGAGCACTGCGGAGTTACAACCGGGTTTCGCCGACGCGGCGCTGATTGCCCGCATCCGCTCCGGCGAGCAGGATGCGATGGCGGAACTGTACGACCGTTACGCGGCCTTGGTGTACTCCGTGGCCCTGCGGGTACTCGCCGACACCGGTGCGGCCGAGGACGTGCTACAAGAAGTATTTATGCAGTTGTGGCGGCATCCCGCGAGCTTTGACGCCCGCCGCGGCAGCCTGGGGCCGTGGCTGGCGGTGATCGCGCGCCATCGCGCCATCGACCTTCTCCGCAAACGCCGCCCGCAGACCGACCTGGAAGACGTAGTAATCGCTATCGAGGCCGACTTGGAGGGCAAGGCCGAGCGCTCGCGCGCGGTGGAGAAGATACGCGCCAGCCTGCATGTCATGCCGGACAATCAGCGCAAGGCCCTGGAGATGGCTTTTTTCGAAGGCATGACCCACACGGAGATCGCGGCCCAGACCGGGGAGCCGCTGGGGACGGTAAAGACGCGCATCCGCGCCGCGCTGGTGGCGCTGCGGCGGGCTTTGAACGCATGACCGCACACGAACAATTCGCCGAAGACCTGGCGCTTTGCGCGCTGGGGTCGCTGGAAGGGGAAGCGGCGGTTGCGCTGGATCTGCATCTCGAGGAGTGCGCCGCCTGCCGCCAGGAGTTGGCGCGGCTCCAAGGCGACATGGCGCTGCTGGCGCTCACCACGTCCGGCCCCGCTCCGCCGCAGCGCGCCCGGCAGCGGCTGCTGAAAGCCATCGGGCACGAGCCGCGCTCGTTGCGCACCGTCTTCGTGCGCCGCCGCTGGTGGACTCTGGCTCCGGTTTTCGCATCGCTGGTGCTGGCCGTCTTCGCCATCTTGCTGTGGCGGGAGAACGCGCGCCAGCGGGACCGCATCGAAGGGCTGCGAGCGGACGCCGCGCGCAACCAAGGCACTTTCGAGGAAGCCAAGCACCTGCTGGCCCTGCTCACCGATCCCAGCGCCATGCACGTCACGCTGGTGGCGGCGCCGTCGAAGCCGCAGCCCGCGGGCAAAGCCATCTACATGCCGGGCAATGGCGCATT
This sequence comes from Terriglobales bacterium, assembly GCA_052145015.1. Classification (GTDB taxonomy): domain Bacteria; phylum Acidobacteriota; class Terriglobia; order Terriglobales; family Acidobacteriaceae; genus JAHFUA01. The sequence continues at coordinate 20,647 of JBKQPN010000028.1, read as the reverse complement.
GATGTTCATGGCCAGCAACCTGGCGCCGCTCGCGCCCCAAAAGACCTACGAGCTGTGGCTGGTGCCCATGCACGGCGACAAGCCCATGCCTGCGGCCATGTTCAAGCCGGACCCCAACGGCAACGCCATGGTGATGATGCCGCCCATGTCGCCGGGGGTGGAAGCCAGGACCTTCGCCGTGACCATTGAGCCCGAGGGTGGGTCGGTGGTACCGACCATGCCCCCGGTGCTGCTGGGATCGTAGCCGCGGTCCGGCCTTACCAGCGAGGTTCCCGCGGCTGACGAGCATGGCCGCGGTAGTCATCCCGCCGGCCACCGCCGCCGCGTGAGCCGCCGCCGCCCCGCTCCATCTTGGGACGGGCCTCGTTCACGGTCAGGGTTCGGCCTCCCAAATCCTTGCCGTTGAGAGCCGTGATGGCCTGGTCCGCCGCGCCGTTGTCCGCCATTTCGACAAAAGCGAAGCCGCGCGACCGGCCGGTATTGCGGTCCGTCACCACCAGCACGCTCTCCACGCTGCCGTAAGGCTCGAACATTGTCCGAAGTTCCGCGTCTGTCATGTTGAACGAGAGGTTGCCGACGAAAATCTTCTTCATGGTTTCCTTTCCGATGCCTTGCGGCGAAGAGTCTACATGGCCAAGGGGTACCGAACAACCACGGACCTCCCGGCCCCGGCGCTATCGCTTTGGCTCGTTGATCCTGAGAGGCCCCTTTGGGCGCCCATCTTTCAGGGCTGTGGTTGCGCTAAGGAGAACAAACTTCAGATGGGTCTGACTTAGCTCAGAAGATCTGAAAGAGGAGAGGGAACGCTGCTCGCTCCGCCTACAAGCTATGCCGAACCGTGGCGAATGTCAACCCGCAGATGGAATCAACCTGGGGCGGCGACGCCGGCTAGGTGCATCCGCCGCTAGACGTTATAATTGCCCTGAGCGCGCCCGTAGCTCAGTTGGATAGAGCGATTGCCTCCGGAGCAATAGGTCAGGGGTTCGAGTCCCTTCGGGCGCGCCAGCTTCTCGCTGTAGGTCCCTCGCCAAAGGGCCCCTACGCAATCCTGCAACAATCCGTTGAAGATTCTGAGCCCTTCTGCCGATAAACTCCCTGCACGTCAACGGGCGCCACTTGACTGCGCGCACTGACGGAAATGCCGGAGTACAGATGTCCTATGCTTTTTGATTGATGTGCCGCAATGTTGTACACCGCCCCCGGAGCCATCAGTTAGGGGTTTAAGTCCTCGCCCCGGGGGCGTCTGTTTTCATCCCTCTCTCCCCACCCCAGCACGATTCCAATTTGATCTCCTAACCACAGGCCTGGCTGGCGGGACTTGGCACCGGGCACGTCGACCTAGTAGCATCTCCGGCGCAATGAAATATTTGTTGGAGAAGCTGGCCGAGGCAGCCGGGGCGCAATTATTGGGTAACGGTAAAACTGAGATCAGCGGCATCGCCAGCCTGGAGTCGGCGACGGCGGACGATCTGGTTTTCGTGGAATCGGCAGACCACCTGGGGGCGGCGCTGCAGTCGGCGGCCGCGGCAGTGGTGGCGGGAGAATTCGCGCGCGGCGTCGCAGCGCGCAAACCGCTGCTGATCGCGCGCCAGCCGCGGCTGGCCTTCGTCCGTGCCGGCAAGGTTATTTTCCCGCCGCGCCGGCGGGAGCCCGGCATCGCCTCCACCGCCTTCGTCCACGACTCGGTCAAGATGGGCAAGCTGGTCTCGGTGGAACCCGGCTGCTACATCGGCGAGGGTGCGGTCATCGGCGACCGCACTCGCATCGGCGCTGGAGGCTTCATCGCGCCCCGCGTCACCCTCGGCGACGATTGCAGCTTCAAGGCCCACGTGACCATCTACAGCGACACCACCATCGGCAACCGGGTGGTGGTGCAGGCGGGCGCGGTGCTGGGCAGCGACGGTTTCGGCTACGTGCGCGACGAGACCACCGGCGTATATGAGAAGTTTCCCCAGGTGGGCCGGCTGGAGATCGGCGACGACGTCGAGATCGGGGCCAACGTCACCATCAGCCGCGGGGCGCTCGATGCCACCGTCATCGGCTGCGGCGCCAAGATCGATAGCCAGGTGCACATCGGCCACAACGTGCGCATCGGAAAGAACGTCGTCATCGCCGCCCTGACTGGCATATCCGGCAGCGCCGTGATCGAAGACAACGTGGTGATCGCGGGACAAGTGGGTATAGGCGAGCATGCGCACGTCGGCGAAGGCGTGATCCTGGGAGGCCAGTGCGGCGTGCTCAGCAACAAGGTGATCCGCGGCAAGGGGATGGTGTTCTGGGGCACGCCGGCGCGGCCCATCCGCGAGTATCTGAAGCAACTGGCCGTGTGGGCGCGGCTGGGGAAGAAGGAACGCTAGCATGAGTACGTCTGTAACCAGCCGTCCGGCGCGCGCCAAGCGCGAAGAGGACAAGACCGCGGAGCCCCGGCCAGCGCCGCCCGAGCTCGATCCCAGCGCCAACGGGGAATACTGCATGGCGATCGTGGTGGTGGGTGGGCAGGCGCGGAACGTGGGCAAGACCTGCCTGGTCGCCAACCTGATCCGGGCGGTGCCGGAGCGCCGCTGGACGGCGGTGAAGATCACGCAACACGAACACGGCCTCCCGCCCGAGGCCACTTATGTCATCCGCGAGGAATGCGACGCCACCGGCGACGCTGATACCGCGCGCTACTTGCGGGCGGGCGCGCGCCGCGCGCTGTTGCTGAGCGCCCGCCCCGGCCGCCTGGCCGACGCCATCCCCGCCCTGCGGCGGGAGCTGGGGCGGGCCGATGACGTGATCCTGGAATCCAACAGCGTGCTGGAGTTCCTGGAGCCCGACGTTTACCTGGCGGTGCTGGACCCGGCGATCGCTGACTTCAAGTCCTCGGCGCGCCACTTCCTGCAGCAGGCCAGCGCGGTGGTGCTGAACGAGCCGGAGCGCCGCAGTTTTCGCTGGGACAAGGCCTTGCTCGAGCAGGTGATGCGGAAGCCCATTTTCCGCGTGCGCCCGCCGTACTACCTCACGGCTGACCTGGTGGAGTTCGTGCGCAAGAAGCTGCGGAGCCTGGACCAGCGGCTGTAGTTCCCGATTCGACGAGTGCTGCCTGCTGCTTTGCTACACTGCTGCCAAGTTGCCAAGAATCCCAAAGCGTGCCTGGCTGCTGACCATTCTTTCCGGCATCCTCCAGGTGCTGGTTTTCCCGTCGCCGGCGCTTTACTTCCTGTGCTGGGTTGCGCTGACGCCGCTGCTGGTTGCCATCATCGGTCCGGCGAACCAACAGCTCTTTCATGATGGGAGCGGACGCGAGCTGAGTTCCACCACCCTGGGACGGGGCTTGTTGCTCGGGTGGGTGAACGGCATCATCTTCTACTCTGGCACCTGTTTCTGGATCTTCCATACGCTGCACGTCTACGGCGGTATGAGCGACGGACTCGCGGGGCTGCTCATGGTGCTGTTCCTGCTCGCGGCCGGAATGCACCACGGGATTTTTGGGCTGCTGCTCGTGGCCGCCGCCCGCGCCCGGTATCTCGGCCGTAATCGCGCCCTGATCCTGGCGCCGTTCTTCTGGGTGACTGCCGAAATCCTGTGGGAGCAGATCGTCGGATTTCCCTGGCAGCCGCTGGGCACGGCCCAGGTGGACAATATTCCCTTGTCGCGCATCGCCACCTGGACGGGGGTGTACGGACTCTCGTTCGAGATCGCGCTGGTGAATGCCGCCCTGGCTGCTGCATTTGTTCTGCCGCGCGAACGGCGGCGGACCATGCTCGCGGCGGCAATCGGCGCGGCGGTTATCCTGCAAGTCGGAGTGCTGGTGCAACCGGCGCCCGCACGGCCGACCCATATTGCCAGTCTGGTGCAGCAGAACATTCCCATCCTCGAGCCCTCGCAGTGGACGTATGACTACTATCGCCAGACGCTCGCCGACCTGGCGGCGATGAGCACCGCGCCGCCCGGGAGTTCGACCGCCGAGCCCGGCTTGATCCTGTGGCCGGAGTCGCCGTCGCCGTTTTTCCTCGACGACGCGCGGTTCCGGCAGTTCATCAGTGGCATTGCCCAGAAGACGAATTCGTACGTCGTGGTGGGCGGCATCGGCATGACGCCCGACCGCCGTCCGCTCAACTCCGCCGCGCTCGTTGCCCCGGATGGAACCTGGGCCGCGCGCTACGCCAAGATTCACCTGGTTCCCTTCGGGGAATATGTGCCGGGCGTCTTCTTTTTCGTGCACAAGATCACCAAGGAGGCCGGCGATTTCGCGCGCGGCACCGAGCGCACGGTCTTCAACGCCGGCGGATACAAGCTGGGCGTGTTTATTTGCTATGAGTCCGTGTTCCCGGACGAGGTGCGCCTGTTCGCCCGCAACGGCGCGCAGCTTTTCGCCAACACCTCCAACGACGAGTGGTTCGGGCCCTGGGGCGCTCCCGCGCAGCACCTGAACATGGTGCGCATGCGGGCCATCGAGAACCAGCGCTGGGCGCTGCGAGCGACCGACACGGGAATCACGGTTTCCATCGATCCCTATGGCCGGGTGGTTGCGCGCGCCCCGCGCCATGTGCGGACCACACTGGAAGCGCCCTTCGGGCTGGAGAGCGGCACCACTTTCTACACTCGCCACGGCGACTGGTTCGCCTGGGGGTGTGCGATAATTTCGTTGTTGGCATTTGTGCTTCCTGGGAGGATGCCTTTCGCTGCGCGGCACTTGATGTAGAAGCAGATTCCTCGGGGCTAAAGCCCCTCGGAATGACAATAGAGAGCTCGACGCGGCACGGCTGAAGCCGTGCCCTGATACGAATCTCTTATCTCCTGAAACTGGCAACTGGCCACTGACAACTGGCAACTGTTTTTATGGTCGAAGAACTAGAACGCGAATACGCCCCCATCAAAGCCAAGGTCCACGACCTTCGGGAGTACCTTTGACGCGCCCGGCGTCCGCGAACAGCTAACCGAACTGGAAAAGAAAACCTCCGACCCCAACTTCTGGGCGAATCCCGAGCAATCGCAGCAGGTGATGCGGCAGCGCAAACGGCTGGAAGAGGCGCTGGCCGCCGAGGCCGACCTGGAGCGCCGCAGCAACGACATCGACGCTTACTTCGAGCTGGTGCGCGAAGGCGAGAAGGTTGAAGCCGATCTGGCGCGCGAGATCGCGGGACTGCGCGCCAAGGTCGAAGAACTCGAGACCCGGACGCTGCTCTCGGGTGAGAACGACGCCCGCAACGCCATTGTGACCATCCATCCCGGAGCCGGCGGCACCGAGTCGCAGGACTGGGCGGAGATGCTGTTGCGCATGTATCTGCGCTGGGCCGAGCGCCACGGCTTCGAAGCGGTGCTGAACGACTATCAGGCGGGCGAGGAAGCGGGCATCAAGTCGGCAACCTTCAGCGTCTCCGGCGACTTCGCCTACGGACTTCTGATCAGCGAGATCGGCGTGCACCGGCTGGTGCGCATTTCGCCCTTCGACCAGCAGGCGCGCCGGCACACCAGTTTTGCCAGCGTCTTCGTCTCGCCGGAAATCGACGAGAGCATCCAGGTCGATATCAAGCCCGAAGACCTTCGCGTGGACACCTATCGCTCCGGCGGCCGCGGCGGCCAGCACGTGAACACCACCGATTCGGCGGTGCGCCTTACCCACCTCTCCACCGGGATCGTGGTCAGTTGCCAGAACGAGCGCTCGCAGCACAAGAACCGCGACCGCGCCATGAAGATCCTGCGCTCCAAGCTCTACGAGTATGAGCTGGAGAAAAAACGCGCCGAGACCAAGAAGATCGAAGACGCCAAGCTGGATATCGACTTCGGCTCGCAGATACGGTCGTACGTCCTACAGCCCTATCGCATGGTGAAGGACCTGCGCACGCGGGAGGAGGTGGGCGACGTGGACCGGGTGCTGGATGGCGACATCGACATGTTCATTCGCGCGTTCCTGAAGCAGCGCCGCGCGGACTCCCAGGGATAACCGCCGAAATCATGAAAACCGACGAAATGCCCGACCCGTTGCTCGATGCCGAATTTCTGCGCGCCTTCGAGTATGCTCTGCGCAAGCATCGTACCCAGAAGAAGAAGGGAAGCCGCATACCTTACATCGAGCACCTCATGGGGGTGTGTTCGGTGGTGCTGCACTACGGCGGCGGGCAGGATGAGGCCATCGCCGCGTTGCTCCACGACGTGGTGGAAGATCAGGGCGGCAAGCCGGTGCTGGCTGAAATCCTGCGCGAGTTCGGGCCACGGGTCGCGCACATCGTTGAAGGCTGCACCGATAGCGATACCTATCCCAAGCCGCCCTGGCGGGAGCGTAAGCAGAAGTACATCAACCACGTCCCCTCCGCCGACGCCGGGGTCCGTCTGGTGGCGGCTGCCGATAAGCTGCACAACTCCCGCGCCATCCTGGCCGATTACCGCCAGGTCGGCGAACAGGTTTGGAGCCGTTTCCAAGGAGGCCGCGAGGGCACGTTGTGGTACTACGACGAACTGATCAAGGCATTCCGGGCCGCGCCGCCTGACCCGCGGGTCGACTCGCTGGTCAATGAACTCGAACGGGTGGTGCGAGCGCTGCATCGCAAGGCGGGCGCGTCGGTTACGCAGTGAAAGTTAATCAAGCCCGCCGGTTGAGCGTAATCCCCGCCGACACCAAAGTTTCCCCCGTTCGCTGTAAATCGTTGCCGGTGAAGGCCAAGTCTGCTAGTTTATTGGGGATAAGAACATTCTGCGCCACCCCATCCCAGCGCGCGGCGTAGCGTCTAGATACCATCAGGAGGAGCCTCCCCTTGAGTTCCCAAGAACGTTTTTTGTTTACCTCTGAGTCCGTCACCGAAGGCCATCCCGACAAAATCGCCGACCAGATATCCGACGCCATCGTCGACGCTTGCCTGGCCGAGGATCCCTTTAGCCGGGTCGCCTGCGAGACTTTGATGACCACTGGACTGGCGTTCATCGCCGGTGAGATTACCACCAAGGCTTACGTGGATTTCCCCGCGATCGTCCGCGGCACGGTCATGTCGGTGGGTTACACCGACGCCGCCTACGGCTTCGATCACGAGACCTGCGCCGTCATCTCTTCGATCCACGAGCAGAGCCCCGACATCGCCATGGGCGTGGACCCGGGCGGCGCCGGCGACCAGGGCATGATGTTCGGTTATGCCTCGAACGAGACGGAAGAGCTGATGCCCATGGCCATCACCCTGGCGCACCGGCTCACCCACCGCCTCGCCGATATCCGCAAGAGCGGCCAACTCGAGTGGCTGCGCCCCGACGGCAAATCCCAGGTCACCGTGGAATACGACAAGAACTATCGCCCGGTGCGCGTGGATGCCGTGGTGGTTTCCACCCAGCACTCCGAAGCGGTGGACAACAAGAAGTTGCGGGCGGAGATCCTGCAGCACGTGATCCAGGCCGTCCTCCCGCCGAACATGCTGGATGCCGACACCAAGTACCACATCAACCCCACCGGCCGCTTCGTGGTCGGCGGTCCCATGGGCGACACCGGCTTGACCGGCCGCAAGATCATCGTGGACACCTATGGCGGCATGGGCCGCCACGGCGGCGGCTGTTTCAGCGGCAAGGACCCGACCAAGGTGGACCGCTCCGCCTGCTACATGGCGCGCTATATCGCCAAGAACATCGTGGCCTCCGGCCTGGCGGGCCGCTGTGAAGTGCAGCTTGCCTATGCCATCGGCGTGGCCGAGCCGGTCAGCGTCATGGTGGATACCTTCGGCACCGGCAAGGTCACCGAAGGCAAGCTGGTCGAGTTGGTGCGCAAGAATTTCCAGCTCACCCCCAAGGGCATCATTGAATCGCTGCGGCTGCGCCGTCCCATCTACAAGAAGACCGCGGCTTACGGCCACTTCGGCCGCAAGGACCCGGACTTCACCTGGGAAGCGACGGATAAGGCCGCCGCTCTCGGCGAACAGGCCGGGCAGAAGGCCAGGGAATCGGCCATCGCCAAGTGACATCCAACCGGCGGGGGCTGTGGATTTCTTCCGCCCCTGCCGCTTTCCATTTCGAGTATTCTTAGGATTCCGAGACCAAAATCCGGGCGCGGCGTTGGCGCCGCCTCCACCAGCAATCAAATCTGAACGAGCGTAAGAGCTCGCATAAAGGAAATTATGCCGACCGTTTCTCAAGCCAAAGGTGACGTAAAGAATCTCGACCTGGCGGACCAGGGCAAGAAGCGCATCGAGTGGGCTAACCAGTCGATGAAAGTGCTGCAGCTCATCCGCAAGGAGTTCATCAAGAACCAGCCGCTGAAGGGCGTGCGGGTCGCGGCCTGCCTGCACGTGACCTCCGAGACCGCCAACCTGGCCATCACCCTGCGCGATGGCGGCGCCGACTGCGTGGTCTGCGCTTCCAATCCGCTCTCCACCCAGGACGAAGTGGCGGCGTCGCTGGTCCGCGACTACGGCATCCCGGTTTTCGCCATCAAGGGCGAGGACAACGAAACCTACTACCAGCACATCCTGGCCGCGCTCGACCATCGTCCGCAGATCACCATGGACGACGGCGCCGACCTGGTCACCACGCTGCTGACCAAGCGCCCGGGCGATGCCGCCGGCGTAATCGGCGGCACCGAGGAGACCACCACTGGCGTCATCCGCCTACGAGCGATGGCCAAGCAAGGCGTGCTGCAGTATCCCATCATCGCCGTTAACGACGCCCTCACCAAGCACATGTTCGACAACCGCTACGGCACCGGGCAGTCCACCATCGACGGCGTGGTGCGCTGCACCAACGTGCTGCTGGCGGGATCGAAGTTTGTGGTCGCCGGCTACGGCTGGTGCGGACGCGGCCTGGCCATGCGCGCCCGCGGTATGGGGGCCGATGTGATCGTGACTGAGGTTGACCCCACGCGCGCGCTGGAAGCAGTGATGGACGGTTTCCGAGTCATGTCCATGCCGGAAGCGGCGCGCATCGGCGAGGTGTTCGTCACCGTCACCGGCAACAAGTCGGTGATCGCGCGCGAACACTTCGACCTCATGCGGGACGGCGCCATACTCGCCAACTCCGGGCACTTCAACGTGGAGATCGATATTCCCGCGCTGGAGAGCATGGCTTCTTCCCGGCGTCCGACCCGCGAGTTCGTCGAGGAATACGTGATGAAGGACGGCCGCAAGCTCTACCTGCTGGGCGATGGCCGGCTCATCAACCTGGCCGCCGCCGAAGGCCATCCCGCCAGCGTGATGGACATGAGCTTTGCCAACCAGGCCTTGGCCGCCGAGTTCCTGGTCATCAACCATGCCCAAATGGAGAAGAAGGTTTACGCCGTGCCCGAGGAGCAGGACAAGCGGGTGGCCCGGCTCAAGCTGGAGTCCATGGGTGTCAGGATCGACCGGCTGACGCCGCAGCAGGAGGAATACCTGGCGAGCTGGTCGGAAGGAACTTAGGCTTTTTCGCCGCGGATTTGCGGGATCGAACGCTGAGAAGCACTGAAATCCACGTTCATTCCGCGTGAATCCGCGGCGTCTCTTATTCTTCGTGGACTGAAGCCGCAAAACGCTGTATGGTCAGTGTTGCCGTGCGGCTCAAGATCAGTACCCGCCAAGTCGAAACCGTCATCATCGTGGACTGCTATGGCCACCTTGTCTTCGGGGATGAGACCACTCTGCTGCGCGAAGAAGTGAAGGGGCTGCTGCGGACCAACCCGCACATCGTGCTGAACCTTCGCGATCTCACCTTCCTGGACAGCTCCGGGATGGGCGCCCTGATCGAGCTCTTCACATCAGCCAAAAGAGCCGGCGGCTGCCTGAAGCTGGCCAGCCTTACCAAGCACATCCGCGACGCGCTCGCCATCACCAAACTGGTGATGGTGTTCGAGGTGTTTCCCGACGAGTTTGCCGCCGTGGAGTCGTTCCGGGCGCAGCCGGTCTAAACGGCAGCAGCCGATGCCCGCCCTGAAAACCATCAACCTGGAAGAGGGGCGTCCCTCCGTCGCGTCGGCCAGTTCGCGCCTGCTCGACCAGTTGCGGCTGGCGCGGGCGCAGAACTTTGCCGCGGTGAAGGTGATCCATGGCTACGGATCGCACGGCGTCGGCGGCGACCTGCGGATCGCCATCCAGGGAATGCTGGCGCGCATGGCGCAGAGCGGAGACATCGCGGCCTTCGTCGCGGGGGAAGACTGGCGCATCTCCGACGAGACCACATGGCGGCTCATCCAGCGCCACCGCGAGCTCAAGCAGGATCGCGACCTGGGGAAGGGAAATAAGGGGATTTCCCTGGTGGTGCTGTGACGAAATCCTAGCGCGAACCCACCTTCGCCAGCAGCTCGCGCGCGGGTTGCTGAAAAGGACCTTGGGTGGCAGCCAGCTTGTTCAGGATTTGCCGCGCTTCGGCATAGTTCTTGGTCTTGGCATAGGCGTAGGCCAGAAAGTAAGAGGTCTTCTGCGATCCCACCGGGTCCTCTTTAAGCAGCGCCACCGCGGTCTTCAGCTCCGCGATCGCCGCCGTGTTCTTCTCCTGCTTCATGAGCCCGAAACCCAGCGCGCTGTGGGCGGTGCCTGCCGCCAACTTGCGATTGTTGTCTGCGTCGGGCGCATCGGCTTTGGCCAAAGCGATGGCTTTGCGGGCATATTCCATGGCGCGATCGAAGTAGGCCGGGGTCTCCACCAGCGCGCTGGCCAGCACGCTCAGCAAGGACGCGTTGTCCGGGTTGGCCGCCACTGCTTTCTGGCCGTAGGCCGCCAGGCGGGCGGCGTCGTTCATCTGCTCCAGCGCCACCACCGCGTACTCCACCACCTGCGGCGCATATTTCGACTTGGGGAATGCTGACTCGAACTTTTCGACTTCTTCCACCCTCCGCTTGCTATCCGGCTCGCTGGCGATGGCATTCACCGCCAGGCCTTCCAGATATTCGCTGGAGGGTTGCGCGCTGGCGCGATCCTGCTCGATCTTCGCGGCAAAGTCCTGGTCGCTCATGTCCGCGGGCTTGGGTTGCTTGGCAATGCCCTGCACGGCCATGCCTCCTCGCGCCGCATAGTCCACCGCCTTGGCGTAATTCTTCATCTGCAATGCCAGGCTGGCTTGCGAGCCCAGGATATCGAGATCGTTGGGAGCGGCCGCCAATGCCTTGTCACCGTACGCGAGCGCCTGCGCGGTGTCTCCCTTGGCGGAGTAATACTGCGAGATCTGCACATTGCCGTAGGCGGCTGCCATGGGATTGGCGGAGAACTTCTGCAGGAAATCCTGGACCAGCGCCAGCCGTTTGTCGGCGTCCGCCTCTTTCGTGATCTCCTGGATGGCGGCGTCTTCCGGGGTGCCCGCCGGGATGAGGATGCGCGTCACCTGAGCCCGCGCAACAACGGTGAGGATCACAATCACGAAGACGTGCCTGAGCTTCACAACCACCTCCAGCCTGCGCATGCTAGCGCCCTCGGTAGCGCACAGCAAGGGCAGGTGTCACAATCTTGCTGATTCTGGCATTGCGGGCAGCCGGGCACGTAGAATTGCCGCCGACAGTGTGGACGGCCCAAGGGACGGACGTGGCCAAACGATCGCGCAGCATTGACCTGACGCAAGTCTCGGAATGGCAGGAAGGCAACCTCCGCCGCTTCCAGGACTACCTGGTCGCCGAAGAGCCGCTGGAGATCCGCGTCGCCGGCGCGCCGCTGAGTGTCACCATGCGCACCCCTGGCCACGATCTGGAACTTGCCGCCGGGTTCCTGTTCACCGAAGGCCTCATCCAGAAGCGCGAGCAGATCGCCTCGCTCAGCGAGGGCACGGCAGACAAGCCGGAAGCTGTCGGCAACCTCGTCCAGGTGGAGCTTGCCGGGGCGGAGTTCGAGCGCGAGCGCATGCAGCGCAACTTCTTTGCGGCTTCGAGCTGCGGGATCTGCGGCAAGGCTTCCATCGACGCCATTCGCGTGCGCGGCATCGCGCCGCCCAATCCCGAGTTCCGCTTCGATCCTGACCTGCTCTGCACTTTGCCCGACAAGCTGCGCGCGGCGCAGACCATCTTTGGCAGAACCGGTGGGCTTCATGCCGCCGGCCTGTTCAGCGCGGAAGGAGAGCTGATCGTCGTCCGCGAGGATGTGGGACGCCACAACGCCGTGGACAAGATCGTGGGCTGGGCCTTGCTCGAAGGCCGGCTGCCGCTCTCGCAAGGCGCGCTCATGGTGAGCGGGCGCGGCGGCTTCGAGATCATCCAGAAGGCGCTGGTTGCGGGACTTCCGCTGGTGGCTTCGGTCTCCGCGCCTTCCGGGCTGGCGGTGCGGCTGGCGCGCGAGTTGGGGCTCACGCTGGTGGGATTCCTGCGCGGACGGCGGTTCCTCATCTATTCAGGGGAACAGCGGCTGGCGGCCTCTGGGTAGCGCCCGCGTCTCGCCGGCTGTGGTGGGGGCATCTTGCCCGCACCGCGCTCACTACAAAAGAACCCCTTCCTGCAAATCCTGGGCGGCCTGCAGCAGGTTCTCCGGCTTGCCGAGATCACGCCAATAGTATTCATCGGCCCGAAAGGCGACGATATTTTCTCCCTGGGCGGCAAGGCGCAAATAGGAGGGAATGATGGAGAACACGCCGTCTTCATTCATCATCGCCAACAGGCGTGGCGAAATCACGTGGATACCGCAAAAACCCAGCGCCTGCGCCGGCGGTGAAGAACGAACCAATTCAGGCTCCTGATCGCTCCCGGACCGCCGGCCGCAGAGTTGGAACTGCTCGTCGAAGAGCAGATATCGAGAGGTTTCCCGGTCTTGCACCGCCAGCGTAGCCAGAGCCCGATGGTCAGTATGAAATTGCACCATGCGCCCGAGATCGATGGTGCTGATGACATCCACATTGTGCAAAATGAACGGCTCTGCCGAGGATTCTTCCAGGAAGAACCAGGCGGCTTTTTTCAGGCCGCCGCCGGTATCGAGCAAGACCTCCTCGCACGAGACTTCAATACGCATGCCGAAGTCATCGTTCGTCTTCAGATACTCGAGAATCATGCCGGCAAAGTGATGCACGTTGATGATCACCTCGCGAATCCCAAAGCCGCGCAAGCGGGAGAGTGTGATCTCCAGCAGCGTGCGGCCGGCGATTTCCACCAGCGCCTTGGGGCGATGGTCGGTGAGCGGCCGCAAGCGCGTGCCAAGGCCGGCGGCCAGGATCATGGCTTTCATTTGTCGGGATTCTCCAGCTCAAGATGCCGCACCGCCACCTCCACGCCGTTCCGGCCGCGCAAATGTTCCGCCAACTGCTCCGCCAGATATACCGAGCGATGCTGGCCGCCGGTGCAGCCGAACGACACCATCAAACTCTTGAAGCCGCGCCGCTGATAATCGCCTAGGCTGGCATCCACCAGCGAACGGGCGCTGGCCAGAAACTGATGCACGCTCTCCTGCTGGCTGAGATACTCGCTCACCGGCGCGTCCTTGCCGGTGAGAGTCTTGAAGCGCTCTTCGCGTCCGGGATTGGGGAGGCTGCGGGCATCAAAAACGAATCCGCCGCCATGCCCGCTCTCGTCCTTGGGCACGCCGCCGCGGTGAAAGGAGAAGCTGAACACTCGCACCGTGAGATTTTCAGACTCGGAAACCCGGCTCTGCAGCCGCTTCGAGTCCACCATCCTGCCGAACGCGTCCGTCAGCGCCGGCAACGAGATGGGCAGCCTCGCCTGGCGCAGCAGCCAGCGCAGGTTGTTCAGCGCGTACGGCACGCTTTGCAGAAAATGGACCTTGCCCTCGTAAAAGCCGCGAAAGCCATACGCGCCCAGCGCCTGCATGATGCGGACGTAAACGTAGGCATAGTAGTGCTGCATGAACGCATCGCGCTCAAGCTGAATGAACCCGGCCAGGCGGTCGAGATAGTGATCGAGCAACTCCTGGCGCAGCTCCGGCGGCAGGTCGGCCTTGGCGTCGTACAAGAGGGAAGCGATGTCATATTGCAGCGCGCCGCGGCGGCCGCCTTGATAGTCCAGGAAAAACGGCTGGCCGTCGCGCCACATGACATTGCGGGATTGGAAATCGCGATAGAGAAAATAATCGTGCCCGGCGCTCAACAGGAACTTGGTCAAGCGGCCGAAATCATCTTCCAGCGCCTGCTCGTTGAAAGCGATGCCGGCGAGCTTGAGAAAATAATATTTGAAGTAGTTCAAATCCCAGGCGATGGACTGGCGATCGAAGCTGGCGCGGGGATAGCACACCTTGTAATTCAAATCGCGGCCCGCCTCGACCTGGAAGCGCGGCAACACGGCGACAACCTTGCGATATGCCTCAACCGCCTGGGGAGCAATGTTCTCCCCGGCACGATTCTTGGAGAGAAACTCAAACAGCGTCGTGTCTCCCAGGTCTTCTTCGAGATACGCGCCGTGGCTCAGATCTTCAGCGTAGATTTCCGGCACCGGCAGGCCGTGCCGGCGGAAATGCCGGGAAAATTCCAGGAAAGCGACGTTCTCTTCGCGGACGTCATACAGAATGCCGATGGCGCTGAGCTTTTCGCCGGCCAGCCGGACGATCTTGCGCCCGGAACCGCCGAGCTGGCCCTGCAGCGGTTGCACCCGCTCGGCCGGCGAGTGGAAGTGTTGCTCAAAAAGCTGCTTGAGAACGTCCATTCAGCGAAGTAGCGCCGGCGTCTCGCCGGCTGTCGTGGGGGCATCCTGCCCCCACGCCCAGGCCCAATTGTCGAGGCCTGCTTTCATGGGATTGTTGGTGACGTAGCGAATGATGCGCTCCAACTAATCTCCATCACGAATCGAACGTGGAACTTTAGCATGTTTGCCGTAGCCAGCGGGAGCGAGACGCCGGCGCTACTTCCCTCATCTCCGCGCTTGCAGCTCCGCGGCCGGGGTGCCCTGGATGGCGGCGTCTATCACCTCGATCATGTGCAGCACGGGCACGTGTTTGCCGGCGCGCTTCAGGCCGGACGAAATCTGCACCAGGCAGCCGGGATTGGCTGAGACCACCAGGTCGGGACTGGTCGAGAGGCAGTTCTTCACCTTCATGTCGCCGAGTTGGGCGGCGGTGTCGGGCTGCACCAGGTTGTAGATGCCGGCGGAACCGCAGCAGATGGCGGCGTCGGGGACTTCCAGAAGCTCCAACTGCGGAATGGTCTTGAGCACCTGCCGCGGCTGGGTGCGGATGCGCTGAGCGTGCTGAAGATGGCAGGAATCGTGGTAGGCGATGCGCAAGGGCAGCGGATGCCGCACGGCGCGCGGCTCCAGCTCCGCCAGCACCTCGGAGACGTCCTTGCACTTGGCGGCGAAGGCCTTGGCGCGTTCGGCGTACTGCGGATCATGGCGCAGCAGGTAGCCGTACTCCTTCATGGTGGAGCCGCAGCCGGCAGCGTTGATGACGATGGTGTCGACCCCGGCGCGTTCGAAGACGCCGATGAGGTTGCGCGCGAAATCCAGAGCCTGCTCTTCCAGTCCGGTATGGACCATGAGCGCGCCGCAGCACTGCTGTTCGCGGGGGATGATGACCTCGCATCCTTCGGCGGACAGCACTCGCGCCGTGGCCGCGTTCACGCCCGAGAACAGCACGCGCTGCACGCATCCGGTCAGCAGGCCTACGCGCTTGCGCACCGGGCCCTGCGCCGGAATGCGTTCCGGCAGATTGGCGTGCAGCTCGCGCAGCGTGATCGCCGGCAGCAACGCTTCCATCGAGCGCAGCTTGCGTGGAAGCAGCTTGAGCACTCCGCTGCCGCGCACCAGCGCGCGCAGTCCGGAAGCCTGGTAAGCCCACGCCGGCCACAGCGCGGCCCGCAGCCGCTCGGGATAAGGAAACAGATTGAAAATCCACTGGCGGTGGATGAGTTCGCCGGGGGAGCGCCGGTAGTGGCGCTGGAGCTGGGCGCGCGTGTCCTCAATCAGCCGGTCATACCTCACGCCGGAGGGGCAGGCGGTCATGCAGGCCATGCAGCCCAGGCACTGGTCGAAATGCCGGGCGTAGCTGTCGGTCAGTTTGGCCTTGCCTTCGGCGCCCAGCTTCATCAGGTAGATGCGTCCGCGGGGGGAATCCATCTCCTCGCCCCACAGCGCGTAGGTCGGACAGGTGGTCAGGCAGAAGCCGCAGTGGACGCACTTGTTGTACAGTTCCGCCGCCGGCGGATTGTGATCATCGAAGATGGCGGCGGCGCGGTTGGTGGGTTCGGCTTGAGCCATCAGATCCCCCCTACAAAGCGTCCCGGGTTGAGAGTGCCGTCGGGATCGAAGCGCTGCTTGATGCGCACCATCAGCGGCTGCGCGTCCGAAGGCGGTCCCCAGACGTCGAGGCCGCGCTTGACGGCCACCGGGCAGCCGAGCGCAACCAGCGTGCCGCCCAGCTTCGCCAGCTCGTCGCGCATGGCCAGCAGCGCGGTGCGCAGCCCTTGCTCACTGCCTTCGAGGCGCGCGTAGGCGGTACCCACACTCTGCACGACCATCTTCCACGCAAGCGACTGCGCCCCGGCCGAGCGCTCGACCAGCGCACACACCGCCGCGAACTGCGCCGGCAGCACGCTGAATTTCGCGACCAGCGCCGGGTCCGCGCCATCCCAAATGGCCTGGTGCGAGGTCCAAGCATTGGCCGGAGCATCCGAGGCTGCCAGAGGTCCGGCGATCTGCTCAACCTGCTTGACCTGGGCCTGGATGCCGGCCGCGGTGCCGTCGAAGCGGACATCGAGCTGTGCGCCGCCCTGCTGCGCCCGCAGTTGCAGGCCGGTGAAGGTGAGTTTCGAGGCCTGGATGGCGAGCAGCAGTTGGCTCAGCGCCGGGGGCGTGCCGCTGAAACTCAGGCTGCGCGATTCCCTCGGCAAAGGATGGAGACGAAATATTGCCTGCACGATCACGCCCAGCGTTCCCAGCGCACCGGTGTAGAGTTTCGACAGATCGTAGCCGGCAACGTTCTTCACTACTTTGCCGCCGCTCTTGGCGAGCGTTCCGTCAGGCAGCGCCGCGGTGATGCCGATGATGAGGTCGCGCAGCGAGCCATAGCGCACGCGCAGCGTGGCGCTGTCGTTGGTGGAGAGGATGCCGCCAATGGTGGCGTGCTCCGGCCACAGCGGATCGAGAGCAAGCTGCTGGCCATGCGCAGCGAGTGTTTTCTGCAGGTCGGCGACCAGGCATCCCGCCTCAACGATGACCGTCATATCGGCCCAGGCATGTTCGAGGACGCGGTTCAGGCGGGCGGTCGAGAGCACCAGATCGCAGGCGACCGGCGGATTTCCCCAGCCCAACTTGGTGCCGCCGCCGCGCGGCGCCACCTTTAGCCCGGCGGCGTGGGCCCAGCGCAGAGCGCGAGCCAGATCCTCGGCAGTGCCCGGTTCGGCGATCATCTGCGGCTGGACGCCGTCGATGGCGTCCGCGGGGGTCGCGGCGCGCAGATGTTCCTTGCCGACGATTTCGGCCAGTTCCGGCCACGAGACTTGCGTCATAACACCGCTTGCGGCTGGCATGGACGTTTCTCCTGCTCTTAGAAGCGCTGCGCTATGCCCGCGAGCTCCAACGGGTGCGGTTCATAGACCCCAGGTTTTTCTCCGCACAACCGGGGCCGGGGAAATACCTTATCGGGATTGGAAAGATTCTCGGGATCGAAGGCGCAGCGCACCAATTGCATGGTGTTGAGGTCGGGCTCGGCGTACATCTCGGCCATGAACATCTTCTTTTCTTCCCCGACCCCGTGCTCGCCGCTGATAGAGCCGCCGGCCTTGATGCACAGCCGCAGAATGTCGTTGGCCAGGTTCTCGGCTGCCTTGGGCTGCCCGGGCACAGCGTCGTCGTAGAGAACAAGAGGATGCAAGTTGCCGTCGCCGGCATGGAAGACGTTGGCCACGCGCAGGCCGACCTCGGCGCTGAGCCGCACGATCTCACTCATCACGTGGGGCAGCGCGGTGCGCGGGATCACGCCGTCCTGCACGATGTAAGCCGGCGCGAGGCGACCGACGGCGGCGAAGGCGGCCTTGCGTCCGGTCCAGACGCGAGCGCGCTCGGCGTCGGACTGCGCCACGCGAATCTCCCAGGCGCCGCACTTGGTGCAGACATCGGCCACCTCCTCCATCAGGGTTTCGACCTCGGGGGCGTTGCCGTCCAGTTCAACCAGCAGCAGCCCGCCGCAATTGGGATAATTGGCCTGCACCGCAGCCTCGGCGGCCTGGATGGCCAGGTTGTCCATCATCTCGATGGCCGCCGGCAGCATGCCGGCCGCGATAATGCCGCTCACCGCCGCGCCCGCTTCATTGGTGGAGTTAAAGGCCGCCAGCAGCACCTGAATGACTTCGGGCTTTTTCACAACGCGGAGAATGGCCTTGGTCGCGATGCCGAGCGTGCCTTCCGAGCCCACGAAAACCCCCGGCAGGTCGTAGCCAGGGCGGTCCACGGTGCGGTCGCCAAGATGGACGAGCGAGCCATCCGGCAGCACCACTTCCAGGCCGAGAACGTGAGTGGTGGTGAACCCATACTTCAGGCAGTGGGCGCCGCCGGAGTTTTCCGCCACGTTGCCGCCGATGGAGCAGACCTGCTGTGAGGAAGGATCAGGGGCGTAGAAATATCCGTCGGGCGCGACCCGCAGGGTCACGTTCAAGTTCATCACTCCGGGCTCGACGATGACCCGCTGGTTGGGCAGGTCCACTTCCAGAATGCGGTTCATGCGCGCCAGGCTGATGACGATGCCGTTGGCCACCGGCAACGCTCCTCCGCTCAGTCCCGTGCCCGATCCGCGGGCCACGAACGGGATCTTCTCGCGATGGCACACGCGCACGATCGCCTGTACCTGTTCGGTGGAGGTGGGCAGCAGTACGGCCAGCGGCAGCACCCGGAACATGGTGAGGCCGTCACACTCGTAGGTGCTGAGCTGCTCGGCCTCGGTGATCAGGCCGGGCGCGCCCACGATGGCGCGAAATTCTTTGAGGATTCGGGCGTTCATATGCTCTCCTCTTACGGCGAGCAATCGGCGAGGCGTGGAGGGAACAGTAGCCCAGGTGCGAAGCTACGCCACAAGAGGTCCGCCGGTCCAAGTGGAACGAGACACCTTACACCAAAAACGCTCACCGCGAAAGAACCAGCGCGCAGACTTCAATGCCGACGATACCAATCGAACATCCTGTCTATAAATCGGCAAAAGCGAGAGCGAGCACGAGCCAACGGGGCGGCACCGCCACCGCCCCAACAGGCGGCGGGCAAATGGTGTCACCGTGGGTCCGCCCGCGGCCAGGGGAATCTGGTTCTCATTCTCGTGTTGCCGACAAACAAGAATTCCAATTGTCATATCCAGATACCGTTCGATCTACAGATTTACGTAGATTTGATATTTAGACTTTCTTGTCTACTTATTTAGATACTTATACTTACGTAAATTAGAGGCTGGTAAGAAGATTGCACACATGCATTCTCTTGCTTACAGCGGACGTGTCTAGCAAGGCAGTATAGGCCCCCAAACCTACGCACGGGAGGTTGCTCCGATGAAGAGACGACTGTCCCTGGTGTTGGCCGCAGTACTGGCTTTCGGACTCGTGAGCCTGGCTGCCGCACAGCAACAGGATCCATCTAATAATAAGACCCAGCCGAATCCTCTTGTTCAACTGCTGCAGAGTAAAGGCGTGCTGACGGCGCAAGAGGCGACGGCGATCAATCAGGCCGCTACGCCAGCCGAGCAGCAAAGCCGGCTGACGCAGTTGTTATATTCCAAAGGCCTCATCACCCAGGACGAATACAAAACCACGGCTGCTGCGGAAGCCAGCAGGGTCTCAGAGTCGAACGGGACCTGGCTCCCGGCTGCCGCACACGTCTCGGCCGGTGATCCAGGAGCGGCCATGGCGATGCCGCCACAGGCTCCCGCCGCACCCGCAGTCATTCCCGGGGTGGCGCCCGTGCGAGTGTTGACGAATGATCCCCCCAGGGCGGGCGGGATGATACCCGACCTCAAGCTGGGCTCCGGCGCCAAGGTGAAGCTCTACGGCTTCGTCAAGTCCACCGCCGCCTATGACTCCTCCAACCCCTATGGCATTGACTTCGAATTGCCGGGCTTAGGTGGAATTGTCGGCGGTACTTTCCCCACTGATGTACCCGTGGGGTTGACTTCGCCTTTCACCGCCGGCTTGGCTGGCGTGGGCAACTCCGATTCCGGTCCCAACGGCTCCCCGACGTTCTTTCTCAAAGCCAGCGCCACCCGCATGGGCGCGAACTTCGAGTGGCCGGATATCGCGGGCGCGAACAACACCATTACGGGCCGGATCGAGGCGGACTTCGAGGGCAACTTCTCCCGTGCCCAGAACCGCAACGTTTCCTCCCTCCGCACCCGTATGCTGGCCCTGCGTTTAGCATGGGCACGCATCGACCACAAGTTTGACGAAGCCACCACCGGGTTCGTCTTGTTCGGTATGGATTGGGCGCCGTTCGGCTCTTCCACCCAGGCGAACTTGCTGGAAACTACCGGCGGGGCGGCGTACTTCGGAGGGATGTACGAACGTGAAGCGCAGATCCGTTTCGGGCTTTGGCACGACTTCGGCGGATCCCAACACTTCAAGATCGGCATCGAGCCGGCGCTGGCGCAACCCGGTTTTGGCAATAACTCAAGCGATGTCGGCGACCAGATCGGTGTCAGCGAGCGCGACGGCATCAGTTCCGCACGGCCGGAGATCTCGGGCCGGGTGGTCTTCCAATGGCAGCTCGACAAAGCCAGGGGAGTGGCGCCGGCGCAGATCATCTTCAGCGGCATGAACGCCAAGCGGGTGGAGATCGTCAACCGGGCTGCGATCAATGCCGCAGACTGCGCCGCCTCCGGCGTAGCCGGAACCGGCTGCG
>JBKQPN010000027.1:0-39474 GCA_052145015.1 Terriglobales bacterium | reverse complement strand
CTCTGCATGATCGCGCTCTATTTCTATTTCGCGGGCACGCTGCCGGGGGCGGTGGTCGCGGCCATCGTCATGATCATCCTCGGCTTCTTCTTCGCCGCTGTTTCCGGCAACCTGTGCGGGATGATCGGGTCCTCGAACAATCCGGTGTCAGGCCTCACGCTGTGCACGCTGGTCATAGCCGCGCTGCTGATGGTGGCGATGGGCGTCAAAGGACCGAGCGGCGTGGCCGCGGTGCTGGGCGTGGCCGCGGTGGTGTGCGTCTCGTCGGCGGTCGCCGGCGAGATGCTGCAAGACCTGAAAGTCGGACACATCCTGGGCGGCACGCCCTCGAAGATGCAAATCGGCGACCTGCTCGGCATCGTCGTCGCCAGCATGGTGTTGTTCTTCCCGCTCATGATGCTGCACAAGGCCTACACCTTCGGCAGCGCCGCGCTTTCGGCGCCGCAAGCTGGATTGATGGCGATGCTGGCGCAAGGCATCGTCGGCGGCAACATGGCGTGGCCGCTGGTAGTTGTCGGCATCTTCCTGGGTTTCGCGGCGATCCTGGTACAGGTACGCAGCCCCATGCTGTTCGCCGTCGGCATGTATCTGCCGCTGGAGACCACCTTCGCCATCTTCGTCGGCGGAGTCATCCGCTGGATCACCGACGTGCTGCGCGACCGCCGCGGCTTGAACGACGCCCAGAAAGCTCGCGTGGATAACGCCGGCGTGCTCACCGCCTCCGGCCTCATCGCCGGCGAGGCGCTGTGCGGCATCGTGATCGCCGCCATCATCGCGCAAAAATTATCGCACGGCGGCGCCGCCCAGTTGTTCCAGCTCTCGCCCGGCAATGCCTGGATTTCCGGCCTGATCGGGCTGGCCGCGCTGATCGCGGTCATGGTCAAGCTGCCGCTCGCGAGCGCTGGCAGCCCCGATGAACCCGCGCCGCCAACGGCGATTATGTGACCCAAGAAAGGCAGGCCACGGATTTTCACGGATCCGCACGGATTACAACGGTTCTTGGATTCGCTCTGAATCATCCGTCTTCATCCGTGTGATCCGTGGCGTTTTTTCTGTCGATAGCCGACAATCTCGCCCAGGTACGCCAGCGCATCGCCGAGGCTGCCCGCCGTGCCGGCCGCCGTCCGGAAGACATCGCGCTGATGGCGGTGACGAAAACTTTCCCGCCGGAGACCATCCGCGAAGCCTATGCCGCTGGACAACGGATGTTCGGCGAGAACCGCGTGCAGGAATTCGCGGAAAAATTGCCGGCGCTCGCCAATCTGCCGGGCATCGAGTTCCACCTCATCGGCCACCTGCAATCCAACAAGGCCGCCAAAGCCGCGCAGATTTTTGCCGGGATTGATTCCGTCGACTCGCTCCACCTGGCGGAAAAGCTGAATGCCGCGGCCAAGAACGACGCCAAGCGCCTGCCGGTCTTGATCGAAATCAATGTCGGCGGCGAAGCCGCGAAGAGCGGTGTGGCCCCCGATTCGCCCGAACTGGAAGCGCTGCTCGCAGCCGCGCCACGCCTCGAACATCTCGAATTTCGCGGCCTGATGAGCATCCCGCCCTTCACGGATGATCCGCAAGCCGGACGGCCGTATTTCCGCACGCTGCGGGAACTGCGCGACCAGATCGCCACCCGCAAACTTCCCGCTGTCGGCATGGATGTGCTCTCCATGGGCATGTCGCACGACTTCGAGATTGCGATCGAGGAGGGCTCGACCTGCGTACGCGTGGGCACGGCGATCTTCGGTGAGCGCGCCAGGATAAACCCCTGACGCGATCTCTCAACTTGAAACTTGAAACTCGAAACTTGAAACTGGTTTTATGATCTCGATCCGCGACACTCCCCAGGGCGCGACCTTCGCCGTGCGCGTCCAGCCGCGCGCCCGCAAGAACGCGATCGTGGGCGAGCTCAGCGACGCTCTCAAGCTGGCGATCACCGCGCCACCCGTCGAAGGCCGTGCCAATGAGGCCTGCGTCGAGTTTCTGGCAGAATTTTTGAAAGTCCCGCGCTCGTCCGTTACCATAGCCGGCGGTGAGACCAGCCGAAACAAAGTCATTCGCGTGCGCGGTCTCACGGCGGCGCAAGTCGAAGAGCGGTTGCGAACCGCCAGGCGCTAGCTGCTAAGCGAGGCGTCCCGAGGAGGGAACATCTTGAGTTTGGCGCAGCGCTTGCGCGAAATACGCACCGGCTTCGAGCGCCCCTTCTGGGTCGCCAACATCACCGAGCTTTTCGAGCGGCTTTCCTATTACGCGGCGTTCGCGTCGCTGGCGCGCTATCTGCATGAGACCTTGCGATTTCCGGTGGAGCAAGCGGGGAGCCTCACCGGCCTCTTCGGTGGCTTGGTATGGTTCCTGGCGGCATTCGGCGGAACGCTTGCCGACCGCATGGGGTTCCGCCGCTCACTTTCACTCGCCTACCTCATCTTGAGTTGCTCGTATTTTCTCCTGGGCTCCCTGGGCGCACCGTGGCTGGCGCCGGTGCGCTCCCTCATGCCGCTGGTAGTGCTGGTGGCCATCGTCCTGATGCTGCCTGCCTTGGGCATTGCGCTGGTGAAGCCCTGTGTGGTCGGCACCACGGCGCGTGCTTCCAAGGAAAATGTCCGCTCCATCGGCTATTCCATTTACTACACGCTGGTCAACATCGGCGGCGCCGCCGGGCCGTACGTGGCTTCCTGGGTCCATCAGCACCTGAGCGTGGAAAATGTCTTTCGCGTGGCAGCACTGAGCGTCTTCCTGATGTTCTTCGCGGTGCTGCTGCTGTTCAAGGAGCCGCGCCGCTCCGGGGAGGTTCAAGCTACGAGCCTGGGACAGGCGGCAAAAAACTTCTGGACGGTGATCTGCAATCCCCGCTTCATGCTTTTTTTGCTGATCTTTTCCGGCTACTGGATCGTTTTCTGGCAGGAATTCATCATCCTGCCTCTCTACGTTCATGATTACATCGATCCCAGTTTCGATACCGAACTCATGCTGATCACCGGCCCCTTGACCGTGATCTCTCTGCAGATGCTGGTCAGTTTTCTCACCCAGAAAATTCCCGCCTTTCGCGCTATCACCTTGGGGACCCTGATCTCTGCCCTGGCTTGGCTGGTTCTGATCGCGCACCCCTCGGTGGCGATGGTCATCGTCACGCTGTTTGTCGTGTCCCTCGGTGAAATCACGCAGTCGCCGCGTTATTACGAATACATCTCACGGCTGGCCCCCCCGGGTCAGCAAGGCACGTACATGGGATTTGCCTTTCTGCCCATCGGCATCGGTTCGCTGATCGGCGGCTGGTTCGGGGGAATGCTCATCCATCATTTCGGCGAGGTCAGGCACCAGCCGGGCCGGATCTGGTGGGCCGTCACCGCGGTGGGCGTGGCAACGGCGCTGCTGCTGTGGATCTACGACCGGGTCGTTGAGCCGGCGAGGTAGCCAGGGCGTCCGCATAGGCCGATCCTAAGACGGCGGTTCCCTATCTGCTCCGCATCCGCGACCGCGCTCCGCGACTGGTGCTGCGCACCGCCTGCGAGACGCTGACGCCCGCGACTCGCACCCGCGTGCTGTCCCAAAAGTACTAGATCTGTCATGCTGAGCGAGTGCGGGCCGGTTTTGCCCGCACGAGTCGAAGCACCCCTACTCGCTCGATATTTTTCGAGTAGGGATCCCCTTCGACTTCGCTCAGGGCAGGCTCTCGACTCGCGCTCCGCTCGTGGCTCGCGTCGTGCCGCGCTCGGGATGACACGGTATAACTTCTTCGCAAAATCGCAATCAGAAGCCCAGAGTCTCATCCGCTGACGGGCCGTAGATTGACGGCACCGGCTGGCCGTTGAGACGCAGGTATACGCCGAGCTGGGCGCGGTGATGCACGATGTGGTTGAGGAACATCTGCCGGTAGGCAAGAAAACGTGTGCCTTCGAAGATAGTCTTGCCGCCGAACGACAGCTTCCAGTTCTGCTTCCAGGCCTCGTCCGGCAGGGCGGCAAGGGCGCTGCGGACCTTGGCTGCGCCTTCATCGAACAGCTTGACGAGCTGCGCCGCCGACTCCAGCGGCACCGGCTTGTAACTGCCCGTGGCAAAGTCCAGCCCGGGAGCAGTCAGAACGGTTATCCCGAAGCCGGCGAGCTGGGCCACATGGGGCGCCAGCTTGCCCAGCGGCATGGACTTGGGATGGGGAGCGAAGTCGGGCTTGTCGGCTGGAACCCGCTCCAGCGTCGTGCGCGTCTTCTTCATCTCATCATCAAATTCGAGCAACAGCAGTTCGCTGATTGGCATGTGTCCTCCGATTCGGTCAGGGAGTGAACATTATCGCACTAGCGGCGGGTGCGTCATCACGGTAAGGGGCCAGATTTCTTCCGAGTTGGCCCGTCACTCGATAGCGTGCCAGCAACCACGTAAAATCAGATTGTCCATGACATCAGAAGATCGGAACGATTACGAGGGGTTCCTAGAGGGGGTCGTCTTCTTTTTGCGTTTGGCCCCAGAGCAAGCCATGGAGCACATAAGGTTGCATAAGGAAGACGGCTTCCCGCAGATCCGACACTTCAGTGGACAAGGTTCTGCCCTCTGTACCAAAGCGGGAATGAATCATTTGCAGCTGCTGGTTCAGCGACGGATTCATGCTTTGGACAACGGTAAAGATTTCGACTACCAAGATGTAGTGGATGAGATTGCCGAACGTGTTGGTCCGGCGCTCAAAGCGGGGGCAGAAAAGGGGGAGGATGCGGAAGACACCTTTGAGTGTGTGTTCGCATCGGCGTTGAAAATCGCAAAGGATCAACAGAGAAAATCGACGTATCACTTCCCATGCGTTCTCGCTGGCGCGAAGAGTCCCCAAGAGTTCACCGTTGGTCCGGTCAAGTTTACGGTAGCGTCTCTCTTTGAATCACGCCTGGCATCTCTTAGTTCGACCGAGATGCAATTTGACGAAAATATCCGGAACGCCGAGTTCATTCACTACATTCGACAATTTGGTTGGCTCGCCTCCGTCAACGTCCCGCCCTGTTCTCCGAGGATTTCGCAAAACAGAGCTGAACTGGCTGGGCGAACCGCAATCAACATCGTGAGGGTCTGGTTTGGGCTAGGGCACGGAAGGCGCATGCGACTGGTCCACGTCGAACCCGCCACGTCCGGGTTTTCGAAGTACCTCGTTGAAGCAAACAACGAGATTTCCCTCAGCTGGTCCCGCACTGCGGAGGGAGCGGCAGTGGTTGACGGGTGGTTCGACCAAGTGGATGTCCGACACCACAAGTTGGCATCCTGGCTCTTGAGGGACATTGTCTTCGATGAATGCACGGAGATCGTGGAACGGTTAATTGACGCCCTTAGTTGGTTCGGAGATGCCGCCTTTGAGCCGTCCCCTGGAGCCAAGATCGCGAAGCTCGTGATGCTCCTTGAGCGGCTGACCACTACGACAAAGAAATTCAGTAAGAAGCGATTTTGTCGGCGAGTCGCCATCCTTTCTACGAACGACAATGCCGACTTTGCCGCGAAATACTGGGCGGCGTATGAGTTTTACAACGCACGAAGCGCCATCGCACACGGCTCCAGTTCTCAGGCCGCCAGTGAACATTGGGCAGCATTGAGGGAAGCACAGCCGATGATTACGAACTCGATATTCCGGGCGATGGAGGTTTACTCCCTGATCCGATTTGGGCGGCCAGGCTCGCCGCGTTCGGTCCGGGGGTTCTTTGATCAGCAGGAGAATCGCTGGTTATCTCTGACTAACAGTCTGGACGCGGAGCTTGCCGCGAAAGACAGGCAAAGAGGCTTCTAGTTTCCCGTCGCTGAGTCGCTCGTGCGGGGTTGCCGCATCCGGCTAAACCCCATGCATGAGCCGTCGTCAACACTCTCCCAATCAGGTTCTGTCCGGGGCGTATCGTCGGCAACTCGGAAACTAAAATTCCTCTTGACAGCCTTATTCCCAGTGACATAGTATACGTATATATGTTGTCTTGCAGTAATTGCAACTCCTTATGGCTCAAGATTTTTCATATAACCCCTTTGGTTTCATGGTCCCCGAGTCGGGATATCCCGTAAGCTGATGATTCCAATAGAGGGGACCCCGGGGGGTGGTCGTGGCGTCCTAGTAAACAGTGGACGAGGCGTTTCTGCTGTATCTGGGAGCTTGGCCGCTGTCGCGTGGGTCTCGCCCACGCTGAGGAGGCTGAGGGCGAGACGCCCTCAGGACAGCCGGCAGGATGCCGGCGCTAGCGGGTGTTCCCCCGAAACCGCGTCCTCTGTGATTAAATAGACTTCTTGCGCATGAACCTCCAGGACATCCAAGCAGCCCTGCGCGAACAGCGGTTCGACGCCTGGCTTTTCTACGACCACCATCATCGCGACCCCATCGCCTATCGCGTGCTCGGCCTGCCGGAAAGCCTGTTCGTGACACGGCGCTGGTATTACCTGATCCCCGCGCAGGGCGAGCCGGCGAAGCTGGTGCATCGCATCGAAGCCGGCCATCTCGATTCGCTTCCCGGACGCAAGCTCGAATATTCCTCGTGGAAGGAGCAGCAGGATGGCCTGCGCGCGATGGTCGCGCCCTATCGCACCCTGGCCATGGAGTATTCGCCCAACAACCAGATCCCTTACATCGGGCTGGTGGATGCGGGGACCATCGAGCTGATACGCAGCTTCGGCAAGGAGATCGTCAGCTCGGGCGACCTGGTCTCGCGCTTCGAAGCCACCTGGTCGGACGAGCAGGTGCGCTCGCACTTCGCCGCGCGCGACGCCATCGACCGCATCACCGAGGAAGCCTTCCGCGAGATTGGACGCCGCGTGCGCAATGGGAAAGGCGCCGACGAGTTCGCCATCCAGCAGTGGATCAACGAAGCCTTCCGCCGCGAGGGTCTCACCCACGAGAACGATCCTCCCATCGTCGCGGTGAACGCCAACAGCGGCAACCCGCACTACTCGCCGACGGCGGAGACTTCCAAGCCGATCCGCGAGGGCGATTTCGTCCTGCTCGATATCTGGGGGAAGATGCAGACGCCGGGCGCCGTCTATTACGACATCACCTGGACGGGGTTCGTGGGCAAGGCGCCCAGCGACCGCATCCGGCAGATCTTCGAGGTGGTCTGCGGGGCGCGCGATGTGGGGGTCAAGACGGTGCAGGATGCCAAGGCCATGGGACGCCCCATCGCCGGCTGGCAGGTGGACGAAGCCACGCGCGAACACATCACGCGCGCCGGCTATGGGCCGCAATTCATCCACCGCACTGGCCATTCCATCGCCACCTCAGTGCACGGCAACGGGCCCAACATGGACAACCTCGAGACTCGCGACGAGCGCACCATCCTGCCCAACACCTGCTTCTCCATCGAGCCCGGCATCTATCTGCCCGAGTTCGGGGTGCGCAGCGAGGTGGACGTGCTGGTGCGGGCGGACTCCGCCGAAGTCACGGGCAGAATCCAGCGGGAGATCGTGATCATCTGATGGCAGGAGACAAAACCAACGTGGCCGAATCCCACACCGGGAAAAGCGCCGCCAAAGCGCCGCCGCAGCCTCTCACCATGATGTCGCTGTTCGCGCCCGCCCTGGGCTGGCTGATTCCCGGCGCCGGCCACCTGATCCAGAAGCGCTGGGGACGCGGCCTGCTGCTGATGGTCTCGGTGGTAGCGATGTTCGTGCTCGGCGTCCTGATGGAAGGCAAGGTGTACGCCTTCAACACCGGCGACATCCTTGACATCCTGGGATTCGTGGGCGACCTGGGCGCCGGCGGGCTGTACATCGTGGCCCGCGGGCTGGGCATCGGCCTCGGCGCCATCAACCTGGCCACCGCCGATTACGGCACTAAATACATCATTGTCGCCGGGCTGCTCAATATCATCAGCGCGGTGGATGCCTATGATATCGCCATGGGAAAGAAAAAATGACCACCCAGACCTTGCAGCTTTCCCACTTCTCCGCCGCACTGATCTTTGCCTTGTTCGCGTCCATCGTCTTCGGCATCACCCAGCGCGGGGAACAGCGCGAGATGATCAAGTACGGCGCCAAATGCTTCGTGTTCTTTGTGGCGGGAACGATCGCGGCGGGATGGGTGATGTGGATATTGCGTCATTGAGCCATTGGAGCCGCTTTTCAATGACCCAATGACGCAATGGCCCAATGAATCAATCCTCCTCATCCTTCCCACACAAACGCATCGAACACCCGCGCCACGTGGAAGCCGAGCCTCTTGTAGAGGTCGACCGCGCGTGTGTTCGCTTCCGTGACCGTCAGCGAGAGGGAACGGAAGCGGCGGCGGCGCAGCTCTTGTGCGGAAGCCAGCAGCAGGCCTTCGCCGAGGCCGCGTCCGCGCTGTTCGGGCACCACGCATACCTGGGTGACGTGCCCGACGTCGTCCTTGACGCGCGAGCACAGAATCAGCGCCACCATGGTCTTCGATGGCCGGTGAATCGCCACCAGCGAGGAATCGTTATCGAAGGCGCCGCAGCCCGGAAAGCGGATGATGTTGTTGAGAAAGCGCTGCGAGCCGCTGACGGTGCGGTACTGGTCGTTGATCTCGGAATCCACATGGTTGCGGTAGGCGACGGTGATGACGGTGGCAGCACTGCCGAAGTCGCCCTCCGCCCATCGCCGCACCTGGAGCTCCGGAGGCATGGCCGGCGCCGCGAACGGCTCGCGCCCGCCGTTCAACGGCCACACCATGAACAGCCGGCGATGGCGGTGGAATCCTTCCTCCAGGAACGGCCTGGCCACGGCGTCGGCAGGATGCATGAGCAACTGCGCTTCCACGCGGTGGATGCCGGGCGAGTGCTGCAGCGTTTCGATGACGTGGGTCAGCAGTTGCTCTTCGAGCGCCCGCGCCTGGTGGCCGCCATCGCGCCCGCCGTTCTCGACGTACAGATCGCCGATCACGCCCTTGCTGCCCTCGTACACGAAGAACGTGTATCCGCAGACCCGCCCCTGCGACACGGCCGCATAGCCCGGGAGGATCTTGGCGTCCACGTAACGCAGGATCATCTCCGCCGAGCCGCGGTAGTCCCAGGCCAGCGCCTCCGACCACTGCTGGGATTCCTTCTCCAGCAGCGGACGCAAGTCCACCGACTCGAAATGTCTGAGATCGACAATCTCCATAGCTGGCGCTGAGGCGGGAGTATGGCGCAATTCCGCCGGAAACACGAGTCTATACCCGAGTACTCGGTACTCAGTACTCAGTACCAAGTGCCAAGTATCCAGTGCTAAGCAGTTTGGAAAATCCACCCGGTACTGAGTACTGGGTACTGAGTACTAATGCTCATGCTCCATCACCATCGGCGGTGGCGTCGAGACCCAATAGAACTCCAGCCGCTGCGGCGTGAAGCCGCCCAGGTGCGAGGCGCGTCTTGGCCGCGCCAGTTTCACGAAGTCGTCGGCGTAGGCTTCGGGCACGACCACTAGGTGATCCTGCGCCGGAACCTCGCCGCGCTCATACCGCGGGATCGCCTGGTTCCGGTAGAAGGCCAGCCCGTACTCGGTCTCGCGTGAGGCGTTGAACACCGCGAGCTCGACCGGACGGCCTTCCATCTGGGTGATCTCGCGCGCCACCGGCCGGGCGGAGAGCGCATTGTCGATCGCCGGCGCGCCGATCCGCAGAAGAAAAGCCAGCCCGACGATCACGGGCGTCAGCACCACCAGCCGCAGTGCCGCCGTGCCTTTGCGAGTGAGCACGCTGACCGTCGCCACGAACACCGCGGCTCCGAAACCTAGCGCCCACCAGAGCGCCTCGCCCGGGATCTTGTGCCGGTATTCCAGCAGGCTGGGATAGAGCAGCGCCAGTGCCAGCAGCGCTGCCGAGAGCACGCCCTGAGCGATGACTACGGCCCATCCTAATCTCTCGCGCCGGCTCACCCAATCCGCGGCGAGAATGGTGCACGCTGGGACCGCCGGCAGGATGTACCCCGGCAGTTTCGACGCGGAAATGGAGAAGAAAACCAGTACCACCACCGTCCAGATCAGCAGGAGCTTCGAAAGCATGGCTTCCCGCGTGGCGGGCTGCTCGCGCCACTGCTTGATCGTCTCTACCCATCCCGCAGTCACCAGCGCCGTCCACGGCATCACGCCCAGCAGCAATACCGGAAGGAAGTACCAGAACGGCTGCCGGTGGTGATACATGTTGCTGGCGAAGCGTCCGAGATTGTGCTGGAAGATGAATTCCCGCAAGAATTGCGGATTCTGAAGCTGCACCGCCACATACCACGGCAGCGACACCGCGAGAAACAGCAGGGTGCCGGGCAGCCACAGCGTGCGCGTGATCAGCCGCACATCGCGCTGCGCCAAAGCGAAGATCACGATGATCAACGCCGCCAGCAAGGGCGCCACCGGCCCCTTCGCCAACGCGCCCAAGGCCATGAAGAAATAGAAGAAGACAAGCCACAGGCGGCGCTCAGCGGCAAACCACGCGAACCACGCCAGCATGCCGACCACGAACGCCGCCGCCAACAGCATGTCGGTGCCGGCGCCGCGCGCGAAGCCGATCACGCCCGCCGAGGCAGCGGTCATCAACGCGCCATTGAGTTGGGTGCCCGGCCGGAAGCGGCGCAGGAAAAAATAGATCACCGCGGCCATAAAGCTGGCAGCGGTCGCCGAGGGCAGGCGCGCCGCCCAGTCGCTCACCCCGAGCGCCCAGTACGACTCCATCGCCCGCCAGTAGTAGAGCGGCGGTTTTTCCAGCCACGGCTTGCCGTAGAGCATGGGCGTGACCAAGTCGCGGCGCGCCAGCATCTCGCGCGCGATCTGCGCGTATCTGGGTTCGTCCGCACCCACCAGCCCGAAGGCCGCCAAGCCAAAATAAAAGAGGAAGGCGCAGAAGCCCGCGATGGTTACGAGTTCGATCAGCGTGGTCCTGCGCCGCGACATGCTGGGGAGTGTAGCAGGCGGGGCACACGAGAGCGATTTCAACACATGCACCCAGCTTCTTTGAAAGGGCACGCCTTTCAGGCGTGCCGTAAGGGAGTTTTTCCTGAAATGTCATCCCGAGCAAGCGTGAGACGAGTCCGGCGAGGCGAGCGCGCGGCGAGGGATCTGCAGGTGGGAAGGTAGCAGAAATGCAGATCCCTCGATTCGCGCTCGGTCGCCAAGCTCCGTCGCTCTCTCTCGGGATGACAATTCGGGGGCGGGCGAGACGGCGCGGCTGGAAGCCGCGCCCTTTCAAACCATCCTGGAACGAGGTGGTCATCCATGAAACTGCTCTGGGCCATCACTCGGCAGACGAACGCTGGGCGAGCAGCAGCCGCACTTGCGCCAGCACCCGTTCCGTCGCGACCGACAGCGGTCCGTCGAGTGAGCACCCGCTGGCATTGACGTGCCCTCCGCCGCCGAAGTTCTCGGCCACCGCAGCCACGTTTACCGCACTCTTGCTGCGCAGGCTCACGCGATAGCGCTTGTCCGGCATCTCGCGGAAGAACACCGCCACCTGCACGCCCGCGATGGAGATGGCGTAGTTGACGAGCCCTTCCGCATCTTCATCGAAGGCGCCGCAGTCGTCGATCTGCGCTCGGGTGATGTGCATCCACACCACGCTGCCTTCGCGATGCAGGGTGGAGAGCGCCGCGCCCAGGAGGCGCATCTTCGAGGTGGGGTTGGCGAAGTACACGTTTTGGGCGCACTGCACCGGATCGGCGCCGCAACGCACCAGTTCTCCTGCCAGGGCAAACGTCCGGTCGCTGGTTCCGGCAAAGCGGAACGAGCCAGTGTCAGTCATGACCGCGGTGTAGAGGCAGGTGGCGATCTCTTTGGTAATCTTCACCCCGGCCTCGCGGCCCAGGCGGTAGATCATCTCCGCCGTGGCGCAGGCCTGGGGATCGATCCAGTTGACGTTGCCGAACAGCTTCCCACTGTAATGGTGATCGATGTTGATGATGAAATTGGGCTCCAGGCCTTCCAGACGGGTGCGCGCCAGGCTGTCGCATTCCAGGACGATGGCGGCCTCGTAGTGGCCGTTGACCAGGCCGGTCTGAACCACCTGGTCGGCGTAGGGCAGCGGGCGGTAGATGTAGGGGACGCCGTCGCTCAGCACCACATCGGCTTGCTTGCCCAGGCTGCGCAGGATCTGGCCGCAGGCCAGCGCCGAACCCACGGCGTCACCGTCGGGCCGCGCGTGCGAGGTCAGCAGGAACCGCTCTCTCGCCGCGACGCACTCCAGCACTTCGTTCAGCATGGCCCCGTACTTCCCGGCTCAGAGCCTCCGCTTCTTGACTCGATCCAGCAGTTGATCAATGCGCGCCCCGTACTCTTCCGATTGGTCGAGCAGAAAATGCAATTCCGGCACGTGCCGCAGTTGCAGGCGCTCCCCCAGCTCGTGGCGGATGAAACCTTTGGCCGACTCGATGCCGGCCATCGTCTCCCGCGCTTCCCTCTCATCGCCGGCTACGGCCACGAACACGCGCCCCGAGCGCCCGTCCGGCGCCAACTGCACCTCGCTGACGGTGGCGAGGCCAATGCGCGGGTCCGTCAGCTCGCCTTCCAGGATGGCGCCAATCTCGTCGCGCAGCGCTTCCGCCAGGCGCTGCATGTGATATTCACGCCCGCGGCGCTCCGGCATGGTCTCACTCCCAGGAAAAACTCAAGAGAATAACAGACGTGCGGAGTCGCGAAAAGTTACTTTAGGCACCGCAGGGGGCGCGAGGGACTAGAGGAATTCCACGAACGAGTCCGTGATCTCCGCGCCCGTGGACGACGCAATCCGTCCCGCTGCCCGCTCCACGTTCTGTATCAGGCCGGAGAGATAGTCCTGCGAGCCCGAGACGGAAACCACGCCGATGGTGGCGCGCTGCCAGAGGTCGCTGGCATCGAGCTCGGCGACGGCCACATTGAACTTGTTGCGCAGTTTGTCCTTCATGCTGCGCAGCACCTGGCGCTTGTCCTTGAGGGAGTGCGCACCTTCGATGCGCAGTTCGAGGGTGAGAAAGGCGATGGGCACGGTCGTTTCACGTTTCAAGTTCCACGTTTCACGTTCGGAACACCTGCATGAAAACGTGAAACGCGAAACGTGAAACGCTGTTCTTATTACGCCGGCACTACGGCCGCGATGCGCTCGGTCACGAAGGCCTCGATCACGTCGCCGATCTTGACGTCGCCGTAGTTGGCGATGGAGATACCGCACTCCAGGCCGTTGTGGACTTCCGCCACGTCTTCCTTGAAGCGGCGCAGCGAACTGATCTTGCCTTTGAAGACCTGGACTCCGTCGCGGACGAGCCGCACTTCGGAGTCGCGCTTGATAGTGCCGTCCTGCACATAGCAGCCGGCCACGGTGCCCACCTTGGGAATGCGGAAGGTCTCCCGCACTTCGGCCCGGCCCAGGTGGTGCTCCTTAATGGTGGGCTCGAGCATGCCAACCATGGCTTTCTTCATTTCGTCCTGCAGCTCGTAGATGATGGTGTGCAGGCGGATCTCCACGTTTTCCTGGTCCGCGATCTCCTGCGCTTTTCGTTCCGGACGCACGTTGAAGCCGATGATGACCGCGTCCGACGCCGAAGCCAGCAGCACGTCGGTTTCGGTGATGGCGCCCACGCTGGCGTGCAGCACCTTGATCTTCACCTTGTCGTTGGACAGCTTGCCCAGCATGTCGGCCAGCACTTCCACCGAGCCCTGCACGTCGCCCTTGAGGATGATGGGCAGTTCCTTGACGCCCGCGGCCTTGATCTGCTCCGCCAGGCCTTCCAGCGAGACGCGCGTGCTCTTGGCCAGTTGCGCCTCGCGGGCTTTCTGCTCGCGGTACTGGGCGACCTCGCGCGCCTTGTCGCGCTCGGCCACCACCACCATCTGGTCGCCCGCCTGCGGCAGGCCTTCCAGGCCCAGCACCTCGACCGGCGTCGAGGGCGGCGCCTCTTCCATGGCAGCGCCGCGATCGTCGAACATGGCGCGCACGCGTCCAAACACGTTGCCAATAACGAAATAGTCTCCGATACGCAGGGTGCCGTTCTGCACCAGCACGGTGGCCACGTTGCCGCGGCCGCGATCCAGCTTGGCCTCGATCACCACGCCGGTTGCGGGATGATCGGGAGCCGCCTTCAGCTCTTGCAGGTCGGCGACCAGGTAGATCATCTCCATCAGCAGGTTGAGGTTCGTCTTCTGCTTGGCGGAAACCTCCACGAACACGGTCTGCCCGCCCCAATCCTCGGGCACCAGGCCGCGGTCAGCGAGCTGCTTCTTCACCCGCTCGGGATTGGCTTCAGGCTTATCGACCTTGTTCAGCGCCACGATGATCGGCACCTTGGCGGCGTTAGCGTGGTCGATGGCCTCCAGCGTTTGCGGCATCACGCCGTCATCGGCCGCCACCACCAGCACCACGATGTCGGTGACCTTGGCGCCACGGGCGCGCATGCGCGTAAACGCCTCATGGCCCGGGGTGTCGAGGAACACGATCTCCCGCCCGTAGGCCGGGGATTGCGTATCGACGATCTGCACCTTGTAGGCGCCGATGTGCTGCGTGATCCCGCCGGCTTCGCCTTCAGCGACGTTGGTCTTGCGGATGGCATCCAGCAGCTTGGTTTTGCCGTGGTCCACGTGGCCCATAATGGTGACCACCGGCGGACGCGGCACTTCCTGCCCCGCCGCTTCTTCACCGCCGGTAAACTCTTCGGCGGCTTCCTTGGCAGCGGATTCTTCGAAGGTGATGACCTGGGCGTCGGCTCCGAACTGCCGCGCCACATCCCGCGCCAGCTCGGCATCGAGGGTTTGGTTGACGGTGGCCATCACGCCGCGCGCCAGCAACCGCGAGATCACGTCCTTGGCCCGCACGCCCACCTTCTCGGCCAGGTCCTTCACGCTGATCCCTTCGGTGATGATGATGTTGCGGCTGATGGGCAGCGGTTCCGCCGAGGACGCGTCCATGCGTGGCGGCGGTCGGAAGCCCTTCATCGGGCCTTCTTTGATGCCGCGCGGAACGTAACGCTGTCCGGGACGCCGTGCCGGCGCGCCGGGACGGCCCGCGGGACGCGCTGAAGGCGGCGGCAAGCCCGGTCCTACTCCCAGCGGGCGGGCGCCGGTGGGCGACTGCCGCGTGGGATGCATGGGACGACGCTCGCCGGGCCGCAACGGCGGCCGCGTGCCGCCGGGCGCTGCCGGACGCGGCCGCTGGAAAATTGGCTGCCCTGGAACCGGGCGTCCGGGCGCCGGCCGGCCTTGCGCGGTCGGTTGCGGACGCGGTGGCTGCTGCGGCGGAGCCAGGTAGACCGGCCGGGGGCCGGTCTGCGGCATGATCACGCGCCGCACCGGTCGGCCAGACCCGGGAGGCGCAGTGGGAGGCGCTCCCGGCTTGGGCGGATGTGCCTGTGCCGGCGGCGGAACTTTTGCGAGCGGAGGAGTCATAGATTGTGGGGGTGCAGCAGGAGCTGCCGGCCGGACCGGTGGTGGTGGCGTCACCACAACTTCGGACGGCGGCGGCGCCATGGGCGCGGCTTCCTGCGTCGCCACGGCCGGCGGCGGAGCTTGCGGCGCAGGCGGCGCGGGGGACGGAATAACTGGCGTTGCAATCACCGGACGAGGCACCGGCGTCGCGGTTGGAAGATCCGCGGCAGCCGCGGGCTTGGCCGCGAGCGGCGGCGGGGGCGGAGCAGCGGGTGCAGCCGGATGTGTCGCCACGGCAACCGCCGGTCGCGCGGGGGCCGGGTGTGTTCCCTGCTGGATCGCCTTCAGCACGTCGCCGGGCTTGGAAATGTGGGAGAGGTCGAACTTCGGCTTGATCTCCTCGGCGCCCGGCCGCCCGGCACGCGCGTCCTTCGCAGGCACAGCCTCGCGATGAGCGGTAAAGTGCTGCCGCACCTTCTCCGCTTCGTCCGCTTCGATGGAACTGGAGTGGGTCTTCTTTTCGGCGACGCCAACGGAGGGAAGGAGATCGAGGATTTCCTTGCTCTTGACTTCCAGCTCCCTGGCCAGATCGTTGATTCGAACCTTCGGTTGCATCCGCCCTTTGTTTCTCCGAATTTCCGTTAAGTCTTCATCGCAGCCTCACGGTATTTCGGGTTGATAGTGATTGGATGTTGGCGCGCCCGCAGCCGTCGCACACTCAAACTCGCCTTTACTTCTCCGCCGAGTCTTCGGATTTTGGCTCTTCCGACTCTTTCGAAGCCGGCGCCTCGCCCGCGGGAAGTTCGCCACCCTCGGCCTGGACCTCGGCCACATCGGCGGCGGGAGCACTCTCGACTCCCTCCAGCGGGGAGGACTCCACAATCTCCTCTCTGGCCGCAGCCTCTTCCGTCTCCGGACTGACCGCCTCCGGGGCCGCTTCTCCGGCTGCTGCGGACTCTTCCGCTGTTGCCTCGGCCCCTTCCTCGACCGCTGCTTCCCCTGCCTCTAAGCTGGAAAAGTAATTATTAACCGCGAGGCTGATTTTTTCCACTGTCTTGGGGCCAATCCCGTTGATGGCCTCCAATTGCTCCGGAGTCATGTCGGCGAGCGCCTCTACCGTGGTCACGCCCGCCTCGATGAGCTTCTCGATGATGCCCTCGCCCAGGCCCTCGACAGTCTCCAGCGGCGTGTTGGAGGAGCCCACCAGGGCTTGCATCTGCAGCTCTACCTCCTGCCGCTTCTCTTCTTCACTCTTGATGTCGATCTTCCATCCCAGCAGCTTGGCCGCCAGCCGCACGTTCTGGCCCTTCTTGCCGATGGCGAGCGAGAGCTGGCTGTCGTCCACGATCACTTCCAGGTGCTTATCGCCGCCCTCAACCATAGACACCCTGGCCACCTTGGCCGGCTGCAACGCCTTCTCGGCGAAGGTCACTGGGTCGGTGTGCCACTCGATGATGTCAATCTTCTCGCCGCGCAGCTCGCGAATGATCGACTGCACCCGCATGCCTTTCATGCCCACGCAGGCGCCGACGGAGTCCACGTCCTTGTCCTTGGACATGACGGCGATCTTGGTGCGCTCGCCGGCCTCGCGCGCGATGGCGCGGATCACCACTGTGCCGTCGTAGATCTCCGGGACCTCGGTCTGGAACAGGTGCTGCACCAGCTCGGGCGCCGCCCGCGAGACTACCACCTGCGGGCCTTTCGAAGACTTTTCCACCCGCCCGATCACCACCTTCACGCGCTCACCCACGGCGAACGACTCCAGCCGCGACTGTTCCTTGCGCGGCATGCGGGCTTCCGTCTTGCCCACCTCGAAGATCACGTCCGGGCCTTCGGTGCGCTTCACCATGGCGGTAACGATCTCGCCCACCCTCCCGATGTACTCGTTGTAGACGGTGTCGCGCTCGGCCTCGCGCACCTTCTGGAAGATCACCTGCTTGGCCAGTTGCGCCGCAATGCGGCCCAGAACGTCGGTGGCCTTGTAGAAGCGCACCTCGCCCCCGGCCTCGACGCTGGGATCGACCTTCTTCGCATCTTCCAGCGTGATCTGCAGGTTCGGATCCTCGATCTGCTCCGGGGTCTCCACCACGGTCTTCACCGCGAAGGCTTTGATCGCGCCCGACTCCTTGTCCAACTCCGCCCGCAGGTTCTCCTGGCTCTTGTAGTACTTGCGCGTGGCCACCACGATGGCGTCTTCCACCGCGCTGACCACAATCTGCGGATCGATGCCTTTTTCCCGGCTCAAGCCTTCAATCGTCTGGTAAAGCAAACTCGCCATAGTCGGATTCCCTGCTCCCTTACTCCCTACTCCCTACTCCCTTGAATTCGGGCACCAGGTTCGCTTTCTCGACGTTCGAGTACGCGATCTCCACCTGCCGCGCCGGCTGCTCCGGCTTTCCGCGCTTCGCCTTCCCCGCGCTCAGCGCCAGAACCAGCATTCCGTCCCTAAAGCTTTCGAGTGGGCCTTCAAAGAACCGGTTGCCCTCGATCGGCTCCCGGGTGGTGAGCTTCACCCTGCTGCCGACGAAGCGTGCAAAATCCTCCTGCCGGCTCAGCTTGCGGTCCAAGCCCGGCGAGGAAACCTCCAGCGTGTACGACCCGCCCGGCACCGCGTCCTCGACGTCGAGGATCGTGCCCACCTCGCGGCTGACCGCCTCGCAATCGGCGTGGGTCACCCCGCCCGGCTTGTCGATGAACACCCGCAGCATGCGCGCCTTGCCGCCCACGCCGCGAAACTCCAATTCCACCAGTTCCAGCCCGCTCGAGGCCGTCACTCGCTCCACGACCTCGCGTACATGCTCCAGGTCGATCGCCATTCGCAGCGCCGGCTGTCGCGCGGGCATCTTGCCCGCGGGTTTGGCCCTCCCTGACGCCGAGCCAAAAATAAAGTGGGCTCTCGCCCACTGATGTGCTTCGCCACAACAGCTTAACGAACTATGATACGCCCGGATTCCCGAAAAGACAAACCGGCCTGCGCGCCAAAGTGAGCGCCGACCCGTGGCGAAACGGCGTAGCCATGGGCCGCGATCTAGAGGGGTCGGAAGGACGCTACCAATGACCAATGAATCGCTCCACGTCGCCGTGGTTGATATTGGCAAGTTGACGAATCTGGGATGGGCAGTCGAAGGACCGTCCGTCACTGAATCGGGAACGGATATTGACTCGTGCATCGAGGTTCTTGCGAAGGCGATGGAGATGGGTCCTCTGGCGTTGGGATTTGAGGCCCCGATGTTTATCCCCTACGGAAGGGAGCGATGCGACTTGGACAAAGCCCGCAAAGGCGATGGAGATCGTGCGTTCTCGGCCTCGGCCGGGGCGTGTGTGCTCACCAAGGGGCTGGTGATCGCTCCGTACATCCTTGGGAGACTCCGGTGCCGCGCTAAGGGTGCGAGACCAACTTTCAAATGGCGCAGCCGACTATCCGGGCGAGACCTGCTGCTGTTTGAAGCGTTCGTTACTCACGTGGGCAAGTCCGTCAGTCACGTGGAGTGCGCGCGGCTGGCGCTCAAGGGTTTCCCTAAAGAATGGGGGAGAAGAGCCTCATTCGAGAGTGCCGTCGAGGAGCCATGCACCATGAATCTGCTAGGCGCTATGCTCTTGCGTATAGGGTGGACCGACGACCTGACGATGCTGTCGGAGCCTTGCCTCGTCGTGCGCCATCAAGGAAATTCAAACTGATCTACTACCGCGTTTCCTACGGTTCGGCCTCGCTCAAACCGCCGGACAGTAGTCGTCCTTCGAACCAGTCGTCGAA
The DNA here is from genome assembly GCA_052145015.1 of Terriglobales bacterium. Taxonomy (GTDB): domain Bacteria; phylum Acidobacteriota; class Terriglobia; order Terriglobales; family Acidobacteriaceae; genus JAHFUA01. The sequence goes on along the minus strand of JBKQPN010000027.1, from coordinate 20,480 downwards.
CTCACGCACGGTGAGCATGGATTTGAACGGATCGTGTTCCAGGACGATGAAGAGGGAGCTGACGGCGTAGTCTCGCATGCGGCCCAAGCTGGCATCGGTGACCTCCAAGCTGCCGGAGTGAACTATCTTCGACCTCAACCGATACAATTCCTTAATGTGTCGAACAACGGCCCGTCTTTGATTTAGTCCCGGGCTGCCCAGTAGGTTTGCGCATCTGGTCGCCAGTTGATATGTGATTTCCCCGGTTGTCTCCCTGCCGAGGAGCAAGGTTTCGAGGGCAATCGCATAAAAGAGAAATGCCTCTTCTCGCCGATCATCAACCTGGGCTCTGCCTGCCCATTGCATGGAGGCTAGAATCCTCTTTTCGAGATCCTTGGGCTGCTCCATCGACAACATCTTCGAAGCCCTAACAAAACCCGGCCGCGAAGCAATCTGGTTTAGCGGTATCGGATAAATCGGCCCGCGCCAACTGCGTCCAATGTGTGCCCCCACCCCGTGGGCGAATCCCGGCACGAGTTCCACTTGAGGAAAGACCTCGCCGGTAAGATAGAGCCAGCCTAGGAGGTGGGCCCGCGGCGTGTAGAAGTTGATCGTGTCGATCGTGACTCGTATAGTCGCCTTTGCCTTTTCGCAAGCGGCGTCGAAGTCCACGCCGCTGACTACCACTCGAGCGACGGTCTTGTCGACCAGCCCCGCCAGTTCCGCAGAGAGGTCAACCGCAACTTTTGCCCGCTCTTCGGGATTCGTCCGGGCGGAATCCGCCAAGCATGACGCCAAAACCTCGGATCTTGGTCTATCGAAAAAATAAAATTCCACTTTGCCCACTGCGAGCGGAAGTCCCCTTGGGTCGAGACCCCCGACTGGCAGGTGGATTTCCCACGACTTTGGGCCCTCGAGCAATGACTGCTTAAACTGGTGAAGTCTGTCTTGAAGCGTTAGAGGAAATCCTTGCTCCGAGCGCCGGTCACCTGTCGCGAACAATCCGAAGAAGAAGTCCTCGGTCAGCCTTTCCACTGCTCTCTTGCTCAGATGGCCCGTCTTAGCGATTCCCCGATGGAGTTCGTCCACGATTTCCCTATATTCGGCGGCATCATCACCTGCAAGGAGAATCGTCCAGTCGGCACGGCTCACAATAACAAACGTCCCGCCAGATATCTGCTTGTTCTGTTCGGACTCGAATTTTGGTAGTGATCCGAATTTCAGGTTATTGACAAAACTAGCTAGGCGGTTCAGCGCTTCGTTCAGGGCCATACGGTTGCCTCGCTCCTGTAGAATAGACCCTTACTTGGCGAGACACTCATGATCCATTTTCCCGTCCCCGAGGCTCTGACTTTCGACGACGTGTTGCTGCTGCCCGCGCGTTCCGACGTCGTTCCCGCCACCGTCAACACGCAGACCCGGCTCACCCGCAACATCACGCTGAACATCCCCATCCTCAGCGCGGCCATGGACACGGTGACCGAGTCGCGCCTGGCCATCGCGCTGGCGCAGCAGGGCGGCATGGGCATCATCCACCGCAATCTGTCCGTCGAGGCCCAGGCCGGCGAGGTGGACAAGGTGAAGCGCTCGGAGAGCGGCATGATCGTGGACCCGGTGACCATGTCGCCCGACGCCAAGATCGCCGACGCCCTGGAAGTCATGCGCCGCTACAAGATCTCCGGCGTGCCCATCACCAAGGGCAAGAAGCTGGTGGGCATCCTCACCAACCGCGACCTACGCTTCGAGACCCGCATCGACCGCCCTATCAAGGACGTGATGACCAAGGAGAACCTCATCACCGTTCCGGTCGGCACCACACTGGAAGAAGCGGAGAAGATCCTGCACCAGCATCGCGTGGAGAAACTGCTGGTGGTAGACGACAAGTACGAGCTCAAGGGGCTGATCACCGTCAAGGACATCCAGAAGAAGCTCAAGTACCCCAACGCCGCCAAGGACGAGCACGGACGCCTGCGCGTGGGCGCCGCCATCGGCGCCACCGGAGACTACCTGGAGCGGGCGCAGGAGCTGGTCCGGACCAAGGTGGACGTGCTGGCCATCGACAGCGCGCACGGCCACACCACGCGCGTCATCGAGGCGCTGAAGTGCGTGAAGTCACGTTTCCCCGAGCTCGAAGTGCTCGCCGGCAACGTCGGCACCTTCGATGGCGCCTGCGAGCTGGTGCGCAGCGGCGCTGACGCGGTGAAGGTCGGCATCGGCCCCGGCTCCATCTGCACCACGCGCGTGGTCACCGGCGCCGGGGTGCCGCAGATCACCGCGATCGCCGAGGCCTACCGCGCCTCCAAGGACGCGGGCGTGCCCATCATCGCCGATGGCGGCATCAAGTACTCGGGCGACGTCACCAAGGCGCTGGCCGCCGGCGCCAGCGGCGTCATGATCGGCTCGCTCTTCGCCGGAACCGAGGAGAGCCCAGGCGAAACCATCCTCTACCAGGGACGTTCGTTCAAGTCCTATCGCGGGATGGGATCGCTCTCCGCCATGGGCGCCGGCTCCAGCGACCGCTACGCCCAGAGCCTCGATGCGGGCGACGCTTCCACCGCGCTGCTCGACGAGACGGACGGGAATCGCCTGGCCAAGCTGGTCCCCGAGGGCATCGAAGGACGCGTGCCCTACAAAGGCACGCTCGCCGCCGTCGTCTACCAGCTCGTCGGCGGACTGCGCTCGGGCATGGGCTACTGCGGCGCGCCCACCATCGCCGAGCTGCAGCAGAAATCGCGCTTCGTGCGCATCAGCGGCGCCGGCTTGCGCGAGAGCCACGTGCACGACGTGATCATCACCCGCGAAGCTCCCAACTACCGCGTCGAATGAGGGCCATGCTCGAGACGGCAGTCCGCCACGAGACCACCCGGCGCTTAAGAAACATCCTGTGGTATTGGGTGCCGGCCGTGGCCTGGATGACGATGGTGTTGTTCGCTTCCAGCGACGCCTTTTCGGCGAAACATACCGGCGAAGTGCTGCGCGCGGTGCTGGCCTGGACCTTTGGCCAGATCGATGCCCTGACCTTCGGCCGGATCCACTTCCTGATCCGCAAGTCGGCGCACTTCACCGAGTACGCCATTCTCAGCGCACTTTGGTTCCGCGCGCTGCGCGTGCCCCTGGACAGCCTGTGGCGGATACGCTGGGCGCTCCTCGGGCTAGTGATCAGCCTCTCGGTCGCCATCCTCGACGAGTGGCACCAGAGCTTCGTGCCTTCCCGCACCAGCAGCGCGCATGACGTCGTGCTGGATTTCTGCGGAGCATGCTTCGCCCAGCTCGTAATCTGGTACGTGCTGCACCGGAGAAAACTCGCCGCTGCCGAGACGTAGCTGGCTGCGTCTCCAAGAAAAAACGCACCCAAACCGGGTGCGTTTTGGCTGAATGCTGACGGCTGACTGCTATTCCTTCTTCTCGCCGCCTTCGCCGCCCTGAGCCTCCGCCGCGCTTTCGGCCTCGGCCCGCTTGGTCTCTTCTTCCATCGCCTTGCGAGTGGCTTCGGCCTTCTTGGAACGGGCTTCGGCGCGTTTCTCGCGCTTTTCCTCGATGACCTTCTCGCTGCCCACCAGTTCGACGAACGCTTTCTCGGCGCCATCGCCGCGCTGGAAGGCGGTGCGGACGATGCGCAGGTAGCCGCCTTCGCGGTCGCCGAAGCGGGGAGCGATCTCCCACAGCTTGCGGACCGCGTCCTGGGTCATCAGGAAGGAGCCCGCCTGGCGGCGCGCCCACAGGTCGCCACGCTTGCCCAGGGTGATCATCTTCTCCACGTGCGGGCGCATGGCTTTGGCCTTGGCCACCGTGGTCTCGATGCGCTCTTCCAGAACCAGCGAGGTCACCAGGTTGCGCAGCAGCGCGCGCCGGTGTGCGGTGTTGCGTCCGAGTTTCCATCCTGCTTTGAGATGACGCATGTTGGTTTTCCTGTCAGTACTGCCCTTCGCGGAACGACGAATATCCCAGGGCGGATGGCTGCGGCGGCGGAGCGCCGGGCACAGCATTGCCGTGCTCGTCGATCTTCATGCCCAGGCTCAGCCCCATGGTGGCCAGGATCTCCTTGATCTCGTTCAGCGACTTGCGCCCGAAGTTCTTGGTCTTCAGCATCTCCGCCTCGGTCTTCTGCACCAGCTCGCCGATGGTCTGGATATTGGCGTTCTTCAGGCAGTTATAGCTGCGCACCGAGAGTTCCAGTTCCTCGACCGAGCGGTTCAGGTTCTCGTTGCGGATCTCCGGCTTGCGCTCTTCCGCGATCTCCGGCTCGTGCTCCTCCTCGAAGTTGATGAAGATGTTCATATGGTCCTTCAGCAACTTGGCGCCCAGGCCGATGGCGTCGGCCGGGCGGACGCTGCCGTTGGTCCACACTTCCAGCGTCAGCCGGTCGTAGTCGGTGATCTGGCCCAGACGCGCAGCTTCCACCACGTAGTTGCACTTGCGCACCGGCGAGTGCACCGAATCGATGGGGATGAAGCCGATGCCGAGGTCTTCGTCGAAGTTCTTGTCGGCGGAGACGTAGCCGCGCCCGCGCTTCAGGCGCATCTCCATGTCGAGCTTGCCGCCTTCGCTCACGGTGGCGATGTATACGTCCTTGTCCAGAATCTCGACGTCGCTGTCGGCCTCGATCATCCCCGAAGTCACCACCCCCGGCTGGTCGGCGCGCAGGTAGATGGCCTTGGGACCGTCGCCGTTCAGTTTGAAGGGGATCTGTTTCAGGTTGAGGATGATGTCGGTGGCGTCTTCGACCACCCCCTGGATGGACTGGAACTCGTGCAGCACCCCCTCGATCTTCACCGAGGTGATGGCCGCGCCTTCGATCGAAGACAGCAGCACGCGCCGCAGCGCATTGCCGATGGTGGTGCCGAATCCGCGCTCGAACGGCTGCGCCTGGAAGCGGCCGAACCGCTCGGTCAGCGTTTCCGTCTCGGCGGCCAGCCGTTTGGGTTTCTGAAAGCCTCTCCACAGCATGTAGTGTTTCTCCTTTCGGCCCTGTGGCTCAAAGCCGCATCCCGCTGGCCCATCGGCGGGTGGTGCGCGGCCAAGGCTGCTCGGGCTCGAAAAGCTGGGCCCCTAAAAACAGTTGTCAGTAGTCAGTACTCAGTAGTCAGTAAAAACCTGACTCCTGGACGGCACGATCTCAGCCGTGCCGCTCAAGATCACTCCCTATTTCGAATACAACTCGACGATCAACTGCTCGTTGATCGGCAGGTTGATGTGTTCGCGCGTCGGCAGCGCAACTACGCGTCCCTTGAAGTTTTCGCGATCGATCTCCAGCCAGGGCGCAACCGACAAATGGCTGGTCTGCTCGCGGACGCCCTCCATCACGGGAAGCTTACGGCTCCGCTCGCGCAGCGCAACCTCCTCGCCGGGAGTCACCTGGTAGGAAGGAATATTCACCTTCCTGCCATTGACCTCGACGTGGCCGTGGCGCACCAGTTGCCGCGACTGCCGGCGCGAGGTGGCCAAGCCCAGGCGGTAGACCACGTTGTCCAGCCGTCGCTCCAGTTGCTGTAACAGCAGTTCGCCGGTGACACCCGGCTTGCGGGCGGCCCGCTCGAAGTAGTTGCGGAACTGCTGCTCCAGGGTGAAGTAGATGCGCTTCGCCTTCTGCTTCTCGCGCAATTGCAGGCCATAGCCGACGATCTTGGCCTTGCGATCCTTGCCGTGCTGCCCGGGCGCGAAGTTGCGCTTCTCGATAGGGCACTTCTCAGAAAAGCACTTCGCCCCCTTGAGGAACAACTTCATGCCTTCGCGGCGGCACAGGCGGCATACTGGTCCGGTATAACGTGCCAAGTTTTTTCTCCTTCTCGGTGTCGATCGGTTTACAAGGCTTGCAGCCTCTTCGTCCCGATCCAAAAACCAGTTTCAAGTTTCCAGTTTCAAGTTTCCAGCCGCGGAGTCGAGCGTCGCTCGAAACTCGAAACTGGAACCTCGAAACTACACTCGCCGTTTCTTCGGCGGACGGCACCCGTTGTGCGGGATGGGCGTCACGTCGCGGATCTGCCTCACTTCGATGCCCGCAGCGGCCAGGGCGCGGATGGCCGACTCGCGTCCCGATCCCGGCCCGCTCACCCGCACTTCCACTGCGCGCACCCCGTGTTCCCGCGCCATGTTGGCGGCGTTCATTGCCGCCTGCTGCGCCGCGAATGGCGTCCCTTTGCGGCTGCCGCGGAATCCCAGCGACCCCGAGCTCTTCCACGACAGCACCCGACCTTCCGTGTCGGTTATGGTCACGATGGTGTTGTTGAACGACGCCTGAATGTGCGCCACCCCGAAAGGAACGCTCTTGCGCTCCTTCTTCTTGAACTGCTTGCGCTTGCCTTTTTTCGCCGGCGCTTCGGGTGCGCCGCCGGTGGCTCCTGCCGCTGGTGTTTTCGCCATAGTTCGGTCTCAGACTAAGTTTTCGCTGCGGACTTCTTCTTCTGCGCCACCGTGCCCCGGCGCGGACCCTTACGGGTGCGCGCGTTGGTATGGGTGCGCTGGCCACGGACGGGCAGTCCGCGGCGGTGACGATGCCCGCGGTACGAGCCGATCTCGATCAGCCGCTTGATGTGCATCTGCGTGTCTTTGCGCAGGTCGCCCTCGATGTTGCCTTCGCTCTCGATGATCTGGCGGATGCGGTTGACTTCGTCGTCGTCGAGGTCCTGCACCTTCTTCATGGGCGCGATGCTCGCCTGCGCCACGATGCGGCGGGCGCGCGGCTGGCCGATGCCGTAGATGTAGGTCAGCGCGATGTCGATGTGCTTCTGGCGCGGCAGATCCACGCCCGCAATACGTGCCATGATTCGCTCCTGGCTGCTAGCTGCTAGCTCCTAAGCTAGTGGCTAGAAGCTCGTGGCTAGTTCAGCCCTGTCTTTGCTTATGCTTTGAGTTCTCGCAGATCACCCGCACCACCCCGCGGCGGCGGATGACCTTGCACTTATCACAAATCTTCTTGACCGATGCGCGTACTTTCATAAGAACCAGTTTCCAGTGTTCAGTCGCCAGATCATCTCGGCAGACGTCCTGCTATTTATATCGATACACTATTCGTCCCCGCGTCAGGTCATACGGCGAAAGCTCAACCGCCACCTTATCTCCCGGCAGGATGCGGATGAAATTCTTGCGCATCCGACCCGAGACGTGCGCGAGCACCTGATGCTTGTTCTCCAGTTCCACCCGGAACATGGCATTGGGCAACGGTTCGACCACCGTCGCCATCACCTCAATCGCGTCTTCTTTGCTCATTCAACTCCAGCCGGCTGGATGCCGATTTGATGCTTCAAACCCCTGTTAAGACCCAAACCTGTTATTCCGTCAGGATCAGCGGCCCGTTCTTGGTTACCGCCACGCAATGCTCGAAATGAGCGCTATAGCTGCCGTCCTCGGTGACCGCCGTCCAGTTGTCGTCGAGCACGCGGGTGCCGGGCTTGCCGATGTTGACCATGGGCTCGATGGCCAGCACCATGCCTTCGCGCAGCCGCGCCCCGTGTCCCCGCAAGCCGAAGTTCGGCACCTGCGGGTCCTCGTGCAGCTTGGTACCAATGCCGTGGCCGACGAACTCCCGCACCACGCTGAAGCCGTGCGCCTCCACCCACTCCTGCACCGCGGCGCCGACGTCGCCCACCGCGTTGCCGATGCGCACCTTCTCGATGCCCTTGTAGAGCGACTCTTCCGTGACCTTCAGCAGCTTCTGCACCTCAGGGCGAAGGCTTCCGCCGACCGCCACCGTCAGCGCCGCGTCCCCATAGTAGCCGTCGAGCACCACGCCGCAATCGATAGAAACGATGTCGCCTTCCTTCAGCACCCGCCGCTCCGAGGGGATGCCATGCACGATCTCCTGGTTCACCGACGTGCACAGCACGCACGGATAATCGTAGTACCCCTTAAACGCCGGCTTGGCGCCCAACTCCTCGATCTGGTTCGCCGCCGCGCGCTCCAGGTCCATGGTGGTGATGCCGGGCTTCACCATGGCCTTGACCGTGTCCAGCACCTGGCGCACGACGTGGCCGCTTTGCCGCATCTTCTCCAGCTCGGTGGCCGATTTACAGACTATTGCCATGCTCAATCGCCCGGAACGCCTCCGCTGTGACCTGGTCCGGGGCCCGGTCTCCCTCGACCTCGCGCAGCCGCCTCTGGCGGTGGTAATAGTCGATCAGGGGAAGCGTCTGGCGCTCGTAGGCCTTAAGACGTTCGGCGATGACTTCCTCGGAATCGTCCTTGCGCGTCACCAGCTTCGAGCCGTCGACATCGCAGGTATCGGCGACGCGGGGAGGCTGAGAATTAACGTTGTAGATCCTTCCGCAGGTGGGACAAGTACGGCGCCCCGTCAGGCGGCGCAGCAATTGATTATATCCAACCTCGAAATTCACCACAACCGGCGGCACGGCGTATCGTTTCTCAAAGAACTCGTCCTTCAGCAGCGCGTCCAGCCACTCGGCCTGCACGACGGTGCGGGGAAACCCGTCCAGAATGAAGCCCTGAGCGCAATCGGCCTGGCGTAGCCGGTCGGCCACCATGTCGCAGACCAACTGGTCGGGCACCAATTCCCCTTTGTCCATGAAGGCCTTGGCCTTCTTGCCCAGTTCGGTGCCGCGGGCCACGTTGTCGCGCAGGATGTCGCCGGTCGAGATCTGCGGGATCCCGTAGCGCTGCATGATCAGCTTGGCCTGCGTGCCCTTGCCGGCTCCCGGCGCTCCCAGCAGGATCACCGGTCCGACCTTGGTTTTTACATCAGTAGCCGTGCTCGCTCTCCCGTCCATTTACAGCCCCTGGCCCGGGTTCGGGCGCCCCACGCCGAAACCCACGACCGAAACTTTTTGCCCTACCACGCCCTGCGCCCGCGGATCCGGCCGCTGCGCGGCGTGAAACCATCGTAGTGGCGCATGATGAGCTGCGCCTCCACCTGCTGCACCGTATCCATGGCCACCCCGACCACAATCAGCAGCGACGTGCCTCCGAAGTAGAAGGTCACGCCCAGCCCGTTGGTCATCCATGCCGGCAGCCGCTCGAAAAACGTCCCCAGGAAGCCCGGCAGGTGGTTGAGGTGGATGCCCGCGATCATCCACTCCGGTATGAACGAGATCAGAATCAGGTACAGAGCGCCTACCAGGGTGATGCGCGTCAGAATGTCGTTGATGTGGTCGGCCGTGCGCTTGCCGGGACGGATGCCGGGGATGAACCCGCCGTACTTCCGCATGTTGTCCGCCACTTCGCTGGGGTTGAAGATGATGGACACGTAGAAGTACGCGAAGAAGATGATCCCGATGGCATACAGGAACGTGTAGAGAGGCTCTCCCCAGCCCAGCGCCCGGAGCAGCGGTCCGAAGAAGCGATTGTCACGGAAGGCGAACAGCGCCGTCTGCGGGAAGGTGAGGATCGAGGAGGCAAAAATGATCGGCATCACCCCGCCAGCATTCACCCGCATGGGCAGATGCGTGGACTGGCCGCCCATGACCTTGCGCCCGACCACGCGCTTGGCATACTGCACCGGGATGCGACGTTCGCTGCGCTCGACGAACACGATGAAGGCCACGATCGCCGCCATCAGCACTACCAGGAGAATGATGGCCAGCGCGGTGAACGAGCCCCAGGCATCGGTCCTGGCCTTGTCCGCCAGATCGGCGACGCCGCGCGGCAGGCCCACCACGATGCCGGTGAAGATCAGGAGCGACATGCCGTTGCCCACGCCACGGTCGGTGATCTCCTCGCCCAGCCACATCACGAAGATGCTGCCCGCGGTCAGGGTGATGACCGTCATCAGCACGAACCCGGGCCCGGGATTGGTGACGAATGCCGCCCCGCCCGAGGTGGATTTCTGCAGCGTGATGGCGATGCCCAGCGACTGCATGGCCGACAGCGCCACCGTCAGATAGCGGGTCCACTGGGTGATCTTCTTCCGTCCCAGATCGCCTTCCTTCTGCAGCTTGGCCAGCGGCTCATAGACCACCGTCAGCAACTGCAGGATGATGGAGGCCGTGATGTACGGCATGATCCCCAGCGCGAAGATGGTGAGCCGGCGCAACTGGCCGCCGCTGAACAGGTCGATGAAGCCCAGGAATGTTCCCCGGTTCTGCTCGAAGAACTGCTGCAGCAGGTCGGCATTGATGCCCGGCGTGGGAATGTGGCCGCCCAGGCGGTACACCGCCAGCAGTCCCAGCGTAAACAGCACCCGTTTGCGCAGGTCGGGAATGCGGAAGATGTTGGCGAATTTCTCCAGCATTTACGCCACTACCTCAATCTTGCCGCCGGCCTTGGTGATCTTGTCCTGGGCCGACTTGGAAAACTTGTGGGCGTGAACGGTGACAGCCGCCTTCAGCTCGCCGTCGCCCAGCACCTTGACCAGGTCGCGCTTGCCCGCCAGGCCCACCTTGCGCAGCAACTCCAGCGTGACGGTGGATTCGCCCAGCGCCGCGATGCGGTCCAGGTTCACCACCGCGTATTCCTTCTTGAAGATGTTGGTGAAGCCGCGCTTGGGCAGACGGCGATGCAGCGGCATCTGGCCGCCTTCAAAGCCGCGCATCATGCGCGAACCCGAGCGCGAACGCTGTCCCTTGTGGCCGCGGGTCGAGGTTTTGCCCATGCCGGAACCCATGCCCCGGCCTACGCGCTTGCGCTTCTCCGACGCCCGCTTCGGTGCTCGAATGGTCGATAGATTCATGTCAGTTACCAGTCGCCAGTTGTCAGTTGCCGGTTGTCAGTAAGCAACGGACCATCTGTTGTCGAACTCATTGCCCGTTCAAAATCGTGACCAGGTGCGGCACCTTCGCCACCATGCCGCGGATTGACGGCGTGTCTTCGCGCTCGATCACCTGGTTGAGCCGGGTGAAACCCAGGCCCTTGACCACCAGCTTGTGCTTGCCGGGCGCAGCGATAGCCGAGCGCACCCACTGCAAGCGGATCTTTTTCTTCTGCGCCATGGCTTACAACTCCTCCACGGTCTTGCCGCGCATCGCGGCCACTTCCTTGCGGTCGCGCAGCTTGCCTAGGGCATTGAAGGTCGCCTTGATGACGTTGTGCGGATTGGTGGTGCCGATGGACTTGGTCAGCACGTTCTGGATGCCGGCCGAGGTCATCACCGCGCGTACCGCGCCGCCGGCGATCACGCCCGTGCCTTCCGGCGCCGGCTTCAGCAGCACCATCCCCGAACCGAACCGGCCCAGCACCGCGTGCGGGATGGTAGTCTGCCTCAGGTTGACGCGGACCAGATTCTTCTTGGCCGATTCGATCCCTTTGCGGATCGCCTGCGGCACTTCCTTCGCCTTGCCGGAGCCGAATCCGACCACGGCCGCCGAGGGATCGCCCACCACTACCAGCGCGGCAAAGGACAGGTTCTTGCCACCCTTCACCACCTTGGTGACGCGGTTGATGGCCACCACCTGGTCCTTCAGTTGGTACTGCCCGGCATCGAGTCTCTTCTTCAGTGTTGGCATTCTCGCTCTCGCTTAGTACCAAGTAGTAACCCGGTACCTAGTACCCAGTACTCGCAACTAAAACTGCAATCCCGCCGCGCGCGCGGCGTCAGCCAGCGCCTTGACCCGGCCGTGGTACAGGTATCCGCCGCGGTCGAAGACCACTTTACCAACACCCTTGGCCTTGGCGCGCTCGGCCAGCAGCTTGCCGACTTCCTTGGCCACGGCCACGTTGCCGCCGGTCTTCTTCTTGGCCCCCGCCGCCACTTTTCCGGCGCCCTCGCGCGAGTTGGCCGCGGCCACGGTCTGGCCGGCCATATCGTCGATCAACTGCGCGTAGATGTGGTTCAGCGAGCGGTACACGCTCAGCCGTGGACGCTCCGTCGTGCCATTTAGCTTGCGGCGGATGCGCTGGTGCACCCGCTGCCGGACTTCGTTCTTTGCGATCTGCGGAATCATTTTGTTAGTTCCTAGTACCAAGTACCAAGTACCGAGTACCAAGTGCCGAGTACCGAGAGATCGTGCCAAACCTGGTACTAGGTACTCGGTACTATTTGGCTCCCGTCTTGCCAACCTTCTTCTTCAATCTCTCGCCCGCGTAGCGCACGCCCTTATTCTTGTAGGGATCGGGAGGGCGCAGCCCGCGCATATCCGCCGCTACCTGCCCGACCTTCTGCCGGTCGATGCCGGTGATGGTCAGGCGCGTCAGCTTGGGGTCGACCGTTGCCTGGATCCCTTCCGGCAGGGGGTACTCGATCGGGTGCGAGTATCCCAGGCTGAACACCACCGTGTGCTTGCCCTTCAGCTCGGCGCGGTAGCCGATGCCCACGATCTCCAGTTCCCGGGTCCAGCCCTTGGTCACGCCCTCGACCGCGTTGTTCAGCAGCGCCCGCGCCAGGCCGTGCACGGCAGCGTGGGCATCGTCCACCCGCGACGCGATCACGTGCCCGTCTTGCCGCTCTATCGACACGCCTTCGGGCAGATGCGTCTGCACCGTGCCCTTCGGTCCTTTCACCGCCACGGTGTTGCCCATAACCGTAATCTCGACTCCCTTGGGCAGCTCAATCGGCTTTCTTCCAATTCGCGACATAAAATCAGCTCTTCGCTACCAGATTTCGCACAGCAGTTCCCCGCCCACGCCTTCCTTGCGCGCCTGGCGGCCGGTCATCACGCCCTTTGGCGTGGTCAGGATGTTGATGCCCATGCCACCCAGCACGCGCGGGATGTCATTGCGCCCCACGTACACGCGGCATCCCGGCCGCGACACCCGGGTCACGTTGGAGATGGTGGCGGCCTCGTCCGGCCCGTACTTCAGGTACACCCGCACCAGCTTGTGTCCCTGCTCTTCCGTCGCCTTGTAGTTGGCGATGTAGCCCTCTTCCTTGAGGATGCGGGCCAGCTCCAGCTTCAGCTTGGAGGCCGGCACATCCACCTTCTGGTGCTTGGCGCGGAGGGCGTTACGGATGCGCGTCAGAAAATCCGCCACCGGATCGGTCAGACTCATGCTCACTTCTCCAGTTTCAAGTTTCCAGTTTCAAGTTTCCAGTTCCGGGTCTCGAATGGAACTTGAAACCCGCAACTGCGGTTTACCACGAAGACTTGCAAACGCCGGGAAGCTCTCCCCGCAGCGCCAGCCCGCGGAAGCACAAGCGGCACATGCCGAACTTGCGCAGGTACGCGCGCGGACGCCCGCAAATCTTGCAGCGGTTGTGCTGCCGGGTGGAGAACTTCGGCTTCCTAGCATCCTTTACTCGCTTTGCAGTCGTTGCCATTTTTTCCTTATGTGAATTCAACGAATCACTGCTTCCATCTCCTAGGGCCGGAAGGGCATGCCCATGTGCTTGAGCAGGGCGCGCGCTTCGTTGTCGCTCTTGGCCGTGGTCACGATGGTGACGTTCATGCCTTTCATCTTGTCCACTTTGGCGTAGTCGATCTCGGGGAACGCCAGTTGGTCCTTGAGGCCGAGAGTGTAGTTGCCGCGGCCGTCGAACGACTTGGTGGAGACCCCGCGAAAGTCGCGCACCCGCGGCAGGGCCACGTTCACCAGCCGGTCCAGGAACTCGTACATGCGGTGGCCGCGCAGGGTCACCATGGCGCCGATGGGCATGCCCTCGCGCACCTTGAAGGCGGCGATCGACTTCTTGGCCCGCGTGATCACCGGCTTCTGCCCGGTGATGGCCGTCAGCTCGCTGGCGGCGGGATCGAGCACCTTGGCGTTCTGCGTGGCCTCGCCCACTCCCATGTTGATGACGATCTTGTGCAGCCGCGGCACCGCGTTGGGGTTCTGGAGCTCGAACTCCTTCATCAGCGCCGGGGCGATTTCCTGGTCGAACCTTGTCTTCAGCCGCGGAGCCGTCTTGGCTGAGGCGCGCGGACGTTCTGGCGCGGCTTTCGGCTCCGGCTCGGCGGCAGCCTGCTTCTTCGGTTTATCCGGTTTTGCCATTTTCGTTTCTTCCGTTGGTGCCGTCCCCTACGGGACTCTAACAATCACCCGATGACCCGATCTCCCGATCACCCGATTTACTTGTCCAGCGTCGTCCCGCACTTCTTGCAGACACGCATCTTGCGGTCGCCGTGCATTTCGTGTCCGATGCGCACCGGCCCGCAGGTGGGGCAGACCAGCTTCACGTTGGAGAGCGAGATCCGGCTCTCCTGCTCGGCGATGCCGCCCTTCACCTTGGCGTCGCGTTTGCTGCTCATGGTCTTCTTGACTATGGCTACGTGCTCGACCAGCACCCGGCCGTCATTGGGGAAGACGCGCAGCACGCGCCCCTCCTTACCCTTGTCGCGCCCGGTGATCACCCGCACCGTGTCGTTGCGCCGGATATCGACGCGCTTGTGTCCGTGCCCGTTTGCCGCCGCCTGTGCCATCGCTACAGAACCTCCGGAGCCAGCGAGACGATCTTGAGGAACTTCTTGTCACGCAGCTCGCGCGCCACCGGCCCGAACACGCGCGTCCCGATGGGCTCGCCTTCGTTGTTGATCAGCACGGCCGCATTCTGGTCGAAGCGGATGTAGGTGCCGTCCCGGCGCCGGTGCTCCTTGCGCGTGCGCACCACCACCGCCCGCACCACCTTGCCCTTCTGTACCTGGCCGTCGGGCAGCGCTTCCTTGACGCTGGCCGTGATCACGTCGCCCAGGCCGGCCCGCAGCCCGGTATGCCCGCCCAGCGGCAGGATCATCTGCAGCTTGCGCGCGCCGGAGTTGTCCGCCACCTCCAGCATGCTGCGCATCATCACTGCCATAAGCGTCTCCGTTTCCCTCGTCCGCAGCGGCTAGCTAGCCTTTGGCTCTTCCACCGCCGGAACCAGCGTGGCGCGCTGGATCACCTGCTTCAGCCGCCAGCGCTTCAGCCGCGACATCGGCCGCGTCTCCTCAATCAGCACCACGTCGCCCACTCGCGCCGTGTTGTTCTCGTCGTGGGCATAGAATTTCTTCGACCGCGAGATCACCCGCCGGTAGAGCTTGTGCGCCTTCTGCCGCGTGGTTTCCACCACGATGGTTTTGGCCATCTTGGTCGAAACCACGTGGCCGATCTTGGTGTTGCGGCGCGACTGGGTTGCCGTCTTCTCAGCCATGCTATTTCTTCTCCGTAGTAGCCTGCTCCAGTTCGCGCTGGCGGGCCACGGTCTTGACCCGCGCGATGTCCCGGCGCAGGCCGCGAATCTTCTTCAGGCTCTCCGTCTGTCCCATGCGCATCTGGAACTTCAGGCGGAAGAGCTGGTCGCTGAGCTCACGCTCCTGGTGCTTGAGCTCGGCCTCGGTCAGGTTGCGTATCTTTTCCGCGTCCATGGTTCTCTATGCCTTGTGCCGCGAGACGAAACGCGTCCTGAGCGGCAGCTTGTGCGACGCCAGGCGCATGGCCTCAGCGGCATCCTGCGGCGTCACGCCCTCCATCTCGAACAGGATCTTGCCCGGGCGGACCACCGCGACCCAGTGGTCGGGCGCACCCTTGCCCTTGCCCATGCGGGTTTCGGCCGGCTTCTTGGTCACCGGCTTGTCCGGGAACAGGCGCAGCCAGATCTTGCCGCCGCGCTTGATGAAGCGCGTCATGGCCACGCGGCTGGCCTCGATCTGCCGGTCGGTGATCCAGCCGGGCTCGAGCACCTTCAGCCCGTAGTCGCCGTAGGACAGTTCGGAGCCGCGCCACGCCTTGCCGCACATGCGTCCGCGCTGCTGCTTGCGATACTTAACTTTCTTTGGCATTAACATAGGTCAGTCCCTAGTAGCCAGTTGCCAGTTGTCAGTTGCCGGTTGTCGCCAAGAATTCTGCTGGCAACTGACAACTGGAAACTGACAACTAAAACGCACCCGCAGTGCCGCCCGGCTCGTCACGCTTCTTCGTCGGCAGGATCTCGCCGCGATAGATCCAGCACTTCACGCCGATCACGCCGTAGGTGGTCTTGGCCTCGGCGAAGCCGTAATCGATGTCCGCCCGCAGCGTGTGCAGCGGCAGCCGTCCCTGCAAGTACCACTCCGAGCGCGCGATCTCGTTGCCGTTCAGCCGCCCGCTCACCCGCACCTTGATCCCCTTGCAGCCGAAGCGCAGCGCCGAATCCACCGCCTTGCGCATGGCGCGGCGGAAGCCCACGCGCTTCTCCAGTTGCAGCGCGATCGACTCGCCCACCAGTTGCGCATCGAGTTCCGGCTTGTGCACTTCCTGGATGTCGATGAACACGTCGCGGTTGGTGCGCTTCTGCACCTCCTGCTTGAGCTTGTCGATCTCCGCGCCCTTGCGCCCGATGATGATCCCCGGCCGCGCGGTGCGGATGATGACGCGCAGCTTGTTGCCCGGGCGCTCGATCTCGATCGAGCTGACGCCCGCCGACTTGAGCTTGTCCTTCAGCTCATTCTTGAGCTTGACGTCTTCGAGCACGGTCTTGTCGTAATCGCGCTCCAGAAACCAGCGCGACTTCCACGGCTTGGTATATCCGAGCCGGAATCCGTATGGATGTACCTTCTGCCCCATTGCGTCCTCGCTATCTCTTGGCTCCCGCCATTTTCTTCTTCGCCGGGCGCGCCGATCTCTTCTTGTCCTTCGCCGCCGTCCGCGTCTTCGGACGGGCGCTCGCCGCCGCTCCTTCTTCGCCAACCACGGTGGCGGTGGCTCCGCCATTCTGCCGCGCGCGTTCGGCCAGCACGATCTCCAGGTGCGCCATGCGCCGCTGATAGCGGAAGGCGCGGCCCATGGGCGCCGGACGGATGCGCTTCATCCGCGGCCCGTCGTTGGCCACGGCGTGCTTGACGTAGAGGTTGTCCACGTCCACGTCGAGCCCCTTCTCCGAGCTCAGAAAATTCGCATTCTCGATGGCCGAGCGTAGGAGCTTGGAGACGTCGGGCGCAATGCCCTTCTTGGTGAAGGCCAGGATGTTCATCGCATCCTCCGCCCGCCGGCCCTTGATGGTGTCCAGCACCAGGCGCGCCTTCTGCGGCGAAATGCGTATGTACTTTGCCTCCGCCCTAAACTCCATAGTGTCCTCTCATTACCCCTTCGGAGCCGGAGCTCCGCCTGCCGGTGCGGCCGGAGCTGCGCCGCCCGCCGGGGCCGCCGGCGCGATTGCGCCCGGACCGCCGGGAATGCCCGCCGGCTTGGCCGCCACTTCCGTGGCCGCCCGCATCGAGTGTCCCTTGAAGATGCGGGTGGGGCTGAACTCGCCCAGCTTGTGTCCCACCATGTTCTCGGTGAGGTACACCGGGATAAACTTCTTGCCGTTATGCACCGCGATGGTGTGTCCCACCATTTCCGGGTGGACGGTAGAGCGCCGCGACCAGCTTCGGACGACTTTCTTCTCGTTCCGCTGGTTCAGCTCCTCGACCTTGCGCATCAAGTGCGTGTCCACGAACGCGCCTTTTTTTGTTGATCTCGCCATAGCTCCAGATCCTTCTACTTCCCGCGGTTCACGATAAACCGGTCAGTACGCTTGCTGTTGCGCGTCTTGTAGCCGCGCGTGGGCTGTCCCCAGGGCGTCACCGGATGCCGCCCGCCGGAGGTCTTGCCTTCGCCGCCGCCGTGCGGATGGTCCACCGGGTTCATGGAGACGCCGCGGTTGTGCGGACGCTTGCCCACCCAGCGCTTGCGTCCCGCCTTGCCGATGGTGACATTCTCGTGGTCCAGGTTGCCGACCTGCCCGATGGTTGCCATGCAGTCCAGCAGCACCTTGCGGGTCTCACCCGAGGGCAGCTTGACCAGCGCGTAGTCGCCTTCCTTGGCCACCAACTGCGCCGACCCGCCCGCCGAGCGCACCATCTGCGCCCCCTTGCCCGGACGCAACTCCAAATTGTGCACGGTGGTGCCGGGAGGAATGTTCTTGAGCGGCAGAGCATTGCCCACCAGGATGTCGGCGTCGGGGCCGCTCACCACCTTCTGCCCCACCTTCAGCCCCGAAGGCTGCAGGATGTAGCGCTTTTCGCCGTCGGCATAGGCCAGGAGCGCAATGCGCGCGGAGCGGTTGGGGTCGTACTCGATGGATGCCACGGTGGCCGGCACGCCCGTCTTGTCGCGCTTGAAGTCGATGATGCGCAGCTTGCGCTTGTGGCCGCCGCCGCGGAACCAACTGGTGATATCCCCCGAGTTGCGCCGCCCGCCCGTGCCCTTCTTGGTCTCGGTCAGCGGCTTGTGCGGACGATCGCCGCTCAGGTCTTCATTGACCAGCGTCGTCTGGAAGCGCAACGTCGAGGTGACCGGTCTGTAAGTTTTGATCGCCATAAACAATCTCTAGCTTCTAGCTCCTGGCCTCTAGCTTCTGGCTAATAGCCAGTAGCTAGCAGCTCACAGCTACAAATTCTGCGCGTACTCCGGCATCTTCTCGCCGGCTTTGAGGCGCACGTAAGCCTTCTTCCAGTCCGGACGATAGCCAGCAAAGCGGCCGCGCCGCCGCTCCTTGCCCGGGAAGTTGGCGGTGCGCACCGCGTCCACCTTGACTTTAAAGATGGACTGCACCGCTTCCTTCACCTCGGTCTTGGTCGCCTGGCCCGCCACCTCGAAGACCAGCGTGCGCTGCAGTTCCTTGATCCCCAGGCCCTTCTCGGTGATGATGGGGCGGCGAATGATCTGATACGCCGATTTCATTACGCCACCTCCGCTTTCTTCTTCGGAGCCGAAGCCTTCAGCGTGTCCTGAAGTGTTTCCAGCGCCGGCCGCGAGAAGATGGCTGCGTCATAGCGCAGCAGATGATAAGGATGCACCTGGTTGCCGCGCACCAGCTCGACTCCGTCGAGATTGCGCGCGCTGAGCTCCAGGTTGTGGTTCTCGACCTTGGCCGCCTCGACCACGAGCGCGGTTTTGGTGACCTCCAGCGCGTCCAGAGCCTTGCGGAATTCCTTGGTCTTCGCTTCCTTCAGCTCGAAGCTCTCCACCACCGTCAGCTTGCCATCGGCGAACTTGGCGGCCAGCGCCGAACGCAGCGCTCCCAGCAGCTTTTTGCGCGGAAAGGCATAGTCATACGAACGCGGCTGCGGCCCGTGCACCGTGCCGCCGTGCCGCCACAGCGGCGAACGGATCGAACCCACGCGCGCCCGGCCGGTACCCTTCTGCTTCCACAGCTTCTTGCCCGATCCGGAAACCAGCTTGCGATTCTTGGTGGCATGCGTGCCTGCGCGCAACGAGGCGCGATAGTGCTTCACCGCCTCCCACAGCAGGTCCTCGTTGACTGCGCTGAAGACCTCGTCGGCCAAGGCCAGCGTGCCCACCTTCTTGCCGCTCAGATCGACAACGTCGATGTTTGCCATAACCGTTACGCCTTCTTGGTCTTGCGCTTCGACGCCTTCAACGGGTCGATGGTAGCCTCGCCGCCGAATCCGCGGCGTTCCCGTGGCGGCTTCCCCGCCTTGTTGATCACCAGGTATCCGCCGTTCGGCCCCGGCACCGCACCTTCGACCATCAGCAGGTTGTCGTCGAGATCGATGCCCACCACCCGCAGGTTGCGCGTCGTCACTCGAGCGTTCCCCATGTGTCCGGACATACGCATGCCCTTGAACACGCGCGAGGGGAACGCCGACGAACCGATCGACCCGGTGATCTGGAACATCGATCCGTGCGACTTCGGCCCGCCCGCAAAGTGGTGCCGCTTGACCACGCCGGCAAAGCCGCGTCCCTTGCTGGTCCCGATCACGTCCACGAACTTCTCGCCCTGAAATATGTCCACCAGCACCTTGTCGCCGACCTTTACCGGCTCGCCGGCGGCGCCATCGCCCGCGCCGTCAGTGGTGATGCCCACTTCGCGCAGGAAGCGCACCGGCGGCAGGTTGTGCTTCGCGAGGTGGCCGCGCTCAGGCTGCGTCAGCCGCGATTCCTTGACGAACTCGATCAGCCCGATCTGCGCCGCGTCGTAGCCTTCCTTGGCCTGCGACTTCTTCTGCGTGACCACGCAGGGCCCCGCCTGCAGCACGGTGATGGGGTGCACGTCGCCCTTGTCGTCGAAGAGTTGCGTCATCCCGACCTTCTTACCTAAGATTCCGTTGACCGCCATAAAATTCGTTGCTCCCTCATCATGCCGATGGCGGCTCTTGGCTGTTGGCTTTTGGCCTTTGGCCACTGCCGGAGCTTTCGGCACTGCAGGTCGCTTTCGCTCTTGCCGAGGCTCAGGTTCTAGCTAAAAGCCAACGGCCAAGAGCCAAAAGCTATTTGTGTTCCTTCCCAAACGCCTTGATCTCCACATCCACGCCCGCGGGCAGGTCGAGCTTCATCAGCGCGTCCACCGTCTGCTGCGTGGGTTCCAGGATATCCAGCAGGCGCTTGTGGGTGCGAATCTCGAACTGCTCCCGCGATTTCTTGTCCACGTGAGGCGAACGCAGCACACAGTACTTGTTCTTGACCGTGGGCAGCGGGATGGGCCCGGCGATGTGCGCGCCGGTGCGCCGCGCCGTTTCCACGATCTCGCCCGTCGACTGGTCGAGCACACGGTAATCGTAGGCTTTCAGCCGGATCCGAATTCTGTCTTTTC
The DNA here is from genome assembly GCA_052145015.1 of Terriglobales bacterium. Lineage (GTDB taxonomy): Bacteria > Acidobacteriota > Terriglobia > Terriglobales > Acidobacteriaceae > JAHFUA01. The sequence continues at coordinate 190 of JBKQPN010000027.1, read as the reverse complement.
CATTCACGTTCGCTGTTCCTCAAAGATCTGGCGGCTGGCTGCATGCCGCGAATGTTGTGTTATTCCAGTATCTCCGTAATCGTTCCCGCGCCCACGGTGTGGCCGCCCTCGCGGATGGCGAAGCGCAACCCCTTCTCCAGCGCCACCGGAGTGATCAACTGGATCACAAGGCCAATGTTGTCGCCCGGCA
>JBKQPN010000026.1:0-31426 GCA_052145015.1 Terriglobales bacterium | reverse complement strand
CCGGGCCGCGCGCCCTCGCGCCACAGCGGCGAAGCGAACGGTTCGTGATCGCACGCATACACCACCACCACGCCGTCGGCTTCAATGCGGTACGCCAGGCTGGTCGCGGGATGATTCAAGAACTGCGTGCTCACCCGCACCCCGTCGAATTCGTAGGTGCCCTCGGACAGCTCTTGGTATTCGATCTTCGCCGGCAACTGGTCGAGCGCGACCGGGAAATAAGTGAATTCCATCTGCCCGGCCAGAACCTCCGCGGGCGTGGGACAAAGCCTGGCGGAGGTGCTGGCCGGGCAGATGGAGTTTACCTATTTTCCGGTCGCGCTGGACCAGTTGCCAGCCAAGATCGAATACCAAGAGCTCTCCGAGGGCACCTACGAATTCGACGGGGTGCGGGTGATCACGCAGTTCTTGAATCATCCGGCGACCAGCCTGGCGTACCGCATTGAAGCTGATGGCGTGGTGGTGGTGTATGCGTGCGATCACGAGCCCTTCGCATCGCCGCTGTGGCGCGAGGGCGCGCGGCCCGGCTACATCGAGTCCACCCTGCACGAGGGAGACCGGCGCCACGCGCTGTTCATCAAACACGCCGACCTGCTCATCCACGACGCGCAGTACACGCCGGAAGAATATCCCGGCAAGAAGAACTGGGGACACAGCACCTATCAGTACGCGGTGGAACTGGCGGCCTCGGCGGATGTCCGGCGGCTGGCGCTAACCCACCACGACCCAGGTCACGACGATGCGTTCCTGGAGAAGATTGAGCAGAGCGCCCGCGGGTTGGCGCGAACCCGCAATCTCGCGCTGCACGTGTTCTGCGCCTACGAGGGATGCGAGGTGGAAGTCGAGGCTCCGGAATCCGACCGGCTGCGAACGGTCGAGGTCGGAGATGCGGCGTTGGTTTCTCCCGACCGGCTGCGCGTGCTGGTGATCGACGATGATCCCAACCTCCGCCTGCTGGTCCAGTCGGCGCTCGGTCCCAGCGGGTACACGGTTACGGAAGCCGAGGACGGAGAGCAGGGCCTGGTGAGAGCAAGCGCGGAGCGTCCCGACCTGATCCTGCTGGACGTCAATATGCCCAAGATGGATGGCTTCGCCGTGCTGGAGAAACTGCGCGCCGGCGCTGACACGCGGGAGATTCCGGTGCTGATGCTGACCGTGCGAGATAGCGCGGCCAGCATACGCACCGGGTTCGATGCCGGAGCCACGGATTACCTGGCCAAGCCGTTCACCATCCCGCAGTTGACGGCCCGGGTGCGGGTCTGCGTCAGCCGCTCGGACGCGCGCCGGGGAGAGAGCGCGGGCTAGATCGTCTAGGCCACCACCGGCAGCCCGAAATACGCCGGATAGCGCCGCGCGTACCGCTTCTTCGCCCGATAGGAACGCGCCAGCTCCATATAGATCCCGAGATCGCGGTCGAGGTCGGACTGGGTACCGTCGAAATAGAAGTTGCGGATGGGGATGCCGCCGTAATCCTTGCTCAGCTTGGGATACACCGATTCGCTCACGATGCCGTTCATGCAGGTGAAGGGGCTGATGTCGATAATGCCGTCGGCGCCGTGCTGCGCCAGGTACACGGCCTTGCCGGCGCTGAGCACCATCTCGCCTTCCACGCCGGTGTGCGGCAAATAGGGCGCGCCCAGCTCCAGAAGTTGCTCGATCTCCGGCTCTTCGTAGCCGAACCAGTCCTCGTGAAAGGGAGCGCGCAGAGCGTGCTCATCGCTGTGCTGCACATGCTCGCGGAGCTTGGCTTTCACCATCTCCAGCGACCACCCTTGGCCGCACAACCGGAGCTTGCGGCGGACTTCCTGGTTGCTGTAGCCGATCCACTCGGCGATGTCGCTCAGCCAGGCCTCAGCGCCGTAGCCTTCCAGCTTGCGCACCAGGTCTTCATTGCTGAAGGTGTTCAGGCGGCAGAAGATTTCGCCCACCACGCCGATCAGCGGCGTCTCGGGATCGTAGTGTGCGGGCACGCGCCGGAAGCGCTCGCGCGCGCGCCGCATCGAGTCCACCAGGGCGCGCAGTTGGCAGTCGGGCGCGGCGCAACTGGTCTCGATGGTCTGGCACAGATCGCGGAGGCTTTCCTGGAAGACCTGGTCGGCGGCGCCGCTCGCGTTTTCGTAAGGACGGGTTTCGAGCAGCGCCTTGTGCAGCAAGTCGCCGCAGAGCAGCGCCCGCCACCCCGCCCGCATGAACGGTGTGGCGATGTCGCCGAGGTCGGCATAGCCGTTCTGGCTGCTGGGGGAAAGAATCTGCACTTCGCCCTGCCCCACTTCCGAAAGCAGCCTCTTCAGATAGGGCGCGTATTGGCCGAAGCGGCAGGGACCATCGGCGGCGGCCATGAAGAACACCGTGCGCCGGGGGTCGAATCCCGGCTGCTCCATGATGCGCAGGAAGTCCCCGACCGTGACCTTGGCGGGATAGCACTCATCGCCGGCGGTGAATTTGCCGCCGAGTTCGCGGGTGCGCGCGTCCGAGGGCGGGGTGGGATGGGCTTCCACGCCCAGCCAGCGGAACACCGCCGCGAACGCTTCCGGATGTCCCTCGGACATGGCCGGCACGTACACCACTTTTCCGTACAGCGGGTTGTCGGCGCCGACTTTGCGGCTTACGTGCTGGTGGCGGAGGGCGCTCATCGCAGGAATCCTTTGCTGTCGAGATAGGCTTCGCAGCGGGTGATGAAGCCGGCGTCGTTGGCGTGGCCGTCGAACTGGAGCACCAGCCCGGGCTTGCGGCCGGCCTCGTTCATGAACGACTTGATATAGGAATCCGGCCCGCACTTGAAGTTGGAGATGTAGACCACGTGCAGGTTGGGATAGCGCCGCGTCATGCGCGCCGCCGCCAGAATCCGCCGCCCCGAGTTCCAGTACATGTTGGGATTTACATCCAGGATTTCCTCGTCGTCGAGCGGGAGGAAATCCATGGGCAGCACGTTGGCGCCGTAGAGCGCGCGCAGCTTGCGCGGGATGTCGCAATTGGTGCCGCGGTCGTACATGTTGTAGGAGCGTCCCACCAGCACCAGCGCCGGCTCGCCGCTTTTTTCCAGGCGCGCGAGCGCGGTGCGGCCGGTTTCAAGCAGCGCCTCGGTGAACGCTCCCTGGGCAGCATAGGCAGCCAGCACCGCGCGGTTGCTGGCGCGACGCGAAACGTCCAGCGCCTCTTTGGCGAACTCCGCCAGCTCCTGTTCCACCTTCTTGCGCCCCAGGCGGAAGTGCACCGTGGGAGCGAGGATGCGGTCGCGCATCGGCTCCAGTTGCGGCACGGCGCGGATGACGAAGGGCAGAGTCTGGTTCCACGGGCAGAGGTGCGACGCGGAAGTCCACGCCGGCGCCTCGTAGTCCATCATATTGGGAAGCAGAATGTAATCCACTCCCTGGCGCGCCAGCTCCTGCACGTGTCCGTGGGCGACGATGATGGGGAAACACGGTTGGGCGATGGCCAGCTCGTCGCCGGCAGCGGCGATCTTGCCGTCGGTGCGCGGCGAGACCACCACCTCGAATCCCAGCTCCTGGAAGTAGGCGCACCAGAAGGGGAAGCGGTCGTAGAAGTACATGGTGCGGGGCACGCCGATCTTTTTGCCGCGTCCGGCCGGGGGTTTTAAGACTTCTTCGAGCAGCTTCTCCCGGTACTCGATCAGGTCTTCGATCACCGGCTGGCGGTCGGTGCGGGCGCGCTTGCGGAATTTGTCCGAGCACTTGTCGCCCCAGTAGCTGCGCTGGCCCTCGATGACGAACTCCTTCATGTCGCAGTAATTGGAGCAGGCGTGGCAGACGAACTCGCGGGTCTGGTAATCGACCAGGTCCAAATCGTAGCCGCGGAACCGGCTGGGCTGCCCGGAAGCCTGCATGAGGTCGCGCGCGATCAACGCCATGCCGATGGCGCCGATCACGCCGTTGTGCGGCGGGACGATGATGCGCTTGCCCAGGATCTGCGAGAACGCCGCCGCAACCGCGTCGTTGTACGCCGTGCCGCCCTGGAAGTAGATCACGTTGCCGATGCGGCGGCCGCGCACCACACGGTTCAAGTAGTTCAGCGCCACCGAGTACGCCAGGCCGGCGCACAGGTCGCCGACTTCCGCGCCCTTCAGCATCAGCCCGGTGACGTCGCGCTCCATGAACACGGTGCAGCGCTCGCCCAGCCGCGCCGGGCTGCGTGACTCCATCGCCAGCCGCGCAAACTCACCCTTGATCTGCACCCCCAGCTTTTCCGCTTGCTCTTCCAGGAAGGAGCCGGTGCCGGCGGCGCAGGCTTCGTTCATGGTGAAGTCCACCACCACGCCGCGGTCGATGCTGATGAACTTGGAGTCCTGCCCGCCGATCTCGAAGATGGTGTCCACCGTCTCCATATCCAGCCGCCGGCAAACGTGCATGGAACCGGTCTTGTGAGCGGTAATCTCGTCGTTGACGGTATCGGCGCCCACCAGTTCGCCGATCAGCTCGCGCCCGGAGCCGGTGGTGCCGACGCCGCGGATCTGAAGCTGCGACCCCAGCACGGTTGCGATCTCCGCCAGTCCCTGATTCACCACTTCGATGGGACGGCCCTGGGTACGGAGGTAGATCTCGTGCAGCACGTTGCCGGCCGCATCGATGGCAACCAGGTTGGTGCTCACCGAGCCGATATCAATCCCGAGATAGGCGTCGACGATTTCGCCGGGCGCGAGCTGGCGGGTGTCATCCACGCGATCGCGCAGCAGCAGGACCTGTTGCATGGAGAGCGGATCGGCGCCGGCGAAGCTGCGTTTGGCCGTGGCATGCCGCTGCAACTGATGGATGCGCTTGAAGGAGCGCTTGCGCGTCTCCTCAGCTTCAAACAGCGCCGCGCCCACGGCGCCCATCCAGGCGTGCAGCTCGGGCACCAGGAACTGGGATTCCTCCAGCTTGAAGACTTCGCGCAGCGCGTTGCGCACGCCCTGGTTCAGCGCCACCGCGCCGATGAAAGCCACCGGCGGCGCCACCTCGCGCCCCTTGACGATGCTGGACTTGAAGTTGCGCGCCACCGCGTCGCAGAGTCCGCGCAGGATCTGCTCGGTGGTGTAGCCCTTCTGCTGGGCATGGATCATGTCGCTCTTGGCGAACACCGAGCAGCGTCCCGCGATCCGCGCCGCGCAACTGGCCGAGGCCGCAGCCGCGCCGACTTCATCGACCGAATACAGCAGGCGCGACGCTTGCTGGTCGATGAACGAGCCCGTCCCCGCGGCGCAGTCTCCACTCGCCGAGTAGTCCACGATTCCCAGGTACTTCGATTCTTCCCCCGGCTCCAGGCGCAGGTACTTGGAAGCCTCGCCGCCCATCTCGAAGACCGTCCGCACCTCGGGATAGAACACGCGTACTCCCTTGGCCAGCGCGCGGAACTCGTTCTCGAAATAAATGCCGAGAATCCTGGCGATGAGCTGGCTGCCGGAGCCGGTCACGCGGATGCCTTCCACCGCCTGCTCCGGAACGCACTCATAGAACTCTTTGAGCAGGTCGAAGGTGGACTGGATGGGACTGCCCTGGATGCGGCGATAGCGCGAGAGCACCAGCGGACGTTCCGCCCACGCGCTCGCGGCAGGGAAGTGTCCGGGGAAGAAGCCGTCGGGCTTCTCCTCGGCCAGTGATTGGAATAGCGCGGCGTCGCCCGGGGCGCCGAGGGCCGCCAGCTTCAGGCTGACCGCCCCGATGTCCAAGCCAATATTAACGCTCATGTGTCAGGTCGCGCAGACGTCCGCGCCACAGGTTGGGGGGAGCGCCGCCTGCCGGTTGCATTCGGTTCGAGGGCCTTGGAAGACGGCAGCAGAGTAGCGGGTGGGGAGCGCCTCTGGATGTGATAGAGGTCACACACTCGCGGTCAGCGCTCACACGGAGGCTCGTCATCGTATTGGCCAAAACGCAAGGCCGAAGGGCAGCGGACGCCGGGAAAAGAGCAGCGATTCAGCGCTGGGCGTAGTAGCCGGTACGCGTGCGAGCCGTGATCCCCGGCTTGCCGACGGTGATCCCGAAGGCGTGATATTCATTCGCCTGGTCCGCCCGAGCCGCGTCGAACGAGAGGACGTAAAAAGCATCGGCATCGGCGACAGCATGTGCGATTGCGGATGTGAGGTCATTGGACGAGGTAAAGACGCGCCCGCCACTCTGAATTGCGAGAACCTGCAAGCCCAGGTTGCCCGGCAGCGCCCGCGAAGGTGAGGCCACACCCTTCAAGAAATTCTCGTAGTACGAATTCCGTATGGTGCCGGCATTCCGCAGACCGCCCGGGTCAATGCTATAGAGAGTGATGCGGGCTTGCCGGAGCGCGGTGGATACCGACGCGATCGAGTCGAAGAGTTGCTGCGAGTCCTTAGAGGTCTGGAGAGGGTTGGTTTGCGAGAGCATCGGCCATCCCCGGCTCAACCAGATCACCAGTTTTCTGCCCGGTCGTGTTTGCTCGTAGGCCACGATGGAGGCAAGGCCATTGAGCGAGATTTCAATACGCTCAGTCGCGCCCCAGCGGCCGCCGTTGGTTAGATACTTGGACCGCAGGCCGGTCTCATATTGATCGTAGGACGCCGCCAGGGCATTTCCATCGCGCGAGGAACCGCTCTGGACCTTCACTCCAGCTTCAGAAAAGATGACAAACGACACTGGCCAAGCGAGCTGGCCGCCATTCTGCAGCAGAAACTTCCTGACCTCGTCTCGCTGGTAAGAGTTGGACAAGAAGGAAGAGTTGACGGCGTCGACGACCAGAACGATTTCAACGGGCGGGTCGGTGGCCGTGGCGGCTCCGCCATCCACAGCACTAAAGGAAAGGATGTTCTGCGGCCGTTTATCGTCCAGAAGAGTGAAGTCTTGCTTCTGCAGCCCACGAACGGGTGCGCCAGATCTGTCCGTCACCTGCACATCGAGGGTGATTTGCCGGTCCGTGCTGCCGGGCGGGACGTTTGCCGGCCCAGTCGGCCGGGGTTGAGGTGGGAGCGGCGCGGTGTTTTGTCCGGATACGGCAGAGAGTGGCGCAAGAAGCAGGATAAGAAACAACCAAAAGAACCGAACCATGCTGACTCGCATTCTCCGCCCAACATCCGGGAGGCGGTAGTGCCCGACGGTCCGACAGGCAGATAGTGTACGCGCGCGCACCAGAAATCAGTAATAACGCTCACCTACGGCTGTGATTCCAACGGGCAAACGCCTGCGCGCTTGAGCTTGCTGGCGGCGCGTTCCGTGCCCGTCGCAAGACACCGCGGTAACCGTGGAGACCGCAATTCGCCTACAGGAACCTTGCCGCGTAACCGATAAATTGGCTGATACCACGGCAAGGTGTGATGAAACGAACCAGCCTCATGCCAGCGTTCCTCCGCCAGGCGGCGCTGCTCGGGTTCATGATTGTGGCCGCTGCGGCCGTCGAAGCCGGCGCGCTGTGGCGTCCTATCGGTCCCGATGGCGGAGACGCCCGCAGCCTGGCCGCCGATCCTCGCGATCCCAACCGCATCCTGCTGGGCACCAGTGCCAGCCAACTGTTCGTTTCGGCCGACGGCGGATCCACCTGGTCGCGGCTGGCGCGAGTGGGCGACGGCGATCATTACGTCGTGGATCACATCGTCTTTAACCCTGCTCATCCGGAGACCATCTACGCCGCCGCGTGGAGCGTCGAGAGCGATGGCGGCGACGTCTTCCGCAGCGATGACGAAGGACGCACCTGGCGCGCGCTGGCGGGCATGCACGGCAAATCGGTGCGCTCGTTTGCCCTGGCGCCCTCGGATTCCAGCATCCTGGTCGCGGGGGCGCTGGACGGGGTGTACCGCAGCCGCGACGCCGGCGAATCCTGGGAGCGTATCTCGCCCGCCGGCCATTCCGAAATCAAGAACATCGAATCGCTGGCCATCGATCCGCTGCATCCCGAGATCATCTACGCCGGCACTTGGCACCTGGCGTGGAAGACCGTGGATGGCGGGCGCGCCTGGTCCCCCATCAAAGAGGGCATGAACGACGATTCCGACGTGTTCTCCATTATCCTCGACCCGCGCGATTCGCGCCTGCTCTTTGCCAGCGCCTGCAGTGGCATCTACAAGAGCGAGGACGCGGGCGCGCATTTCCGCCGCCTGCAGGGCATTCCCCACTCGGCGCGCCGCACGCGCGTGCTGCGCCAGCATCCCGGCGATCCCAATCGGGTCTACGCCGGCACCACCGAGGGACTGTGGTCCAGCCTCAACGCTGGACAGACCTGGCAGCGCGCCACCGCCGACACGGTGATCGTCAACGACGTGCTGGTGGACCCGCGCCGTCCCGGCACCGTGCTGCTGGCTACTGACCGCAGTGGCGTGCTGCGGAGCGAGAATGCGGGAACGACCTTCTTCCCCTCCAGCCGCGGGTTTGCGCACCGCCAGGTGGCGGCCATCCTGGTGGATCGCAACGACTCCGCCGTGCTCTACGCCGGCGTGGTCAATGACAAGGAATACGGCGGGATGTTCGTCTCCCATGATGCCGGCGAACACTGGGAGCAGATGAACGACGGCCTCGCCGGACACGACATCTTCAGCCTGCGCCAGACCGAAGAAAGCACGCTGCTCGCGGGAACGAATCGCGGCGTCTTCGCCTGGGGCCAGACCGATCGAGCCTGGCGCCCCATCAACCGCCTCGCCCACGAGCCGGCAGCGGCGGGCGGTACCCTGTTGCCGATGGCGCTGGTGCGCGCACAAAAGCAGTCCAACACGCCCGCCGATGATTCGCCGGCACGCCCTGAGTTGAACGGACGAGTGGCGGACCTGGAAGTGGCCCCGGAGGCGTGGTTCGCCGCCACCTCCGAGGGACTTTTCTGCAGCGTGGATGGCGGCCAGAGCTGGCGCGGAGGCGCTATCCTCGGGCAGCGGGATTTCATCGCCGTACACGCCGACGGCGAGTTCGTCATCGCGATTACTCCGGTTGCCCTGGTGATTTCCCGCGACGGAGGACGTCACTGGTATGCGTCCAACCTTCCCGACAACATTGCTCCCCTGGGGGGAGTGGCCTTCGGACCAGAAGGAAGCATCTGGCTGGCATCACGCGGCGGCGCCTACGGGTCGAGCGACGGCGGTGAAACCTGGGAGCACGCCATCCACGGCATCGACTCACTCGACGCTACTTTTCTGAGCTTCGACAGCGACAACGGCCGCTTGCTGGCTGCCACGGCCACCGGCGCCTTCGAGAGCAGCGACCTGGGCCGCACCTGGCGCCGCATCGGCGAACCGACCTCGCGGCTGCGCGGCCTCAGCCTGGGTGGCGGACACATTTACGCCCGTACTGACTTCGACGGCGTGGTCACGCACGGGGACCATATCCTGAACCAGAGTTCGGGGCGCTCCAGCAGCTCCGGTGGTGGAGGTGGTGGAGCGGGCGATTAGGCACGGCTGAATGAGACGAAGGCTCATGATTCCGCATTCAAGAGCGCCGCGAGCAGTTCGTGCTTTAACGGCGCGAATGGATTTGTGACCGTAACTCCCTTCCAGGTGAACCCTTCCTGGAGGTCTTCCGAAAGAAGCAGTCGACATCCGGCTTCGCTGGCGGCGGAGAGGATCACGGCGTCCCAAATACCGAGCCGGTGATCGGCCGCCAGCTCCACGGCGGAAAGGATGACCGCTTCTGAGGTCTCGATCAAAGCGAACGCATCGCGCCAGCCAAGAATCGCGCTCCTGGCCTTGGATGCTGGCCGCCCGGCTTTTCGCACGAGGAGGTTGAACAACTCCCCCAGGACCTGAACCGGCAAGAACGTCCCGCTCGCCGGGAGTTTGCGCACCAGATCAAGCGCAACCGTTTTCATCGCCGCGCCGTTGACGCCCTCAGCATAGGCGAGGACATTAGTGTCGAGTGCCACCCTCACTCGGCGTCCTCGTACAACTCATCGCGCTTCCAGCGGCCAATCCTCACGACGCGCTGTGATCGCAGCCGGGCCAGAAGAGCGGACCGGGCGCCGGCGGCTACACGGCCATCCTCCTCAATCGGCATGATCCTCGCGACCGGTTTCCCGTGCGAGGTCACAACGTAGCTGTGCCCTTTTCGGACGGTGCGAAGAAGTTCGGAGAATCTTCGGTTGGCATCGGCAGCGGACACGGCCTTCTGCATGGTCGGCTCCAAATGTAGTGATAGTACGTATATTATCAGCAGAGCGGAGAGGGGGCAATCGCATCAGTTATCAAGGAGGAGGATTGAAGGGAACTTTGTGGGCGAGGTGTGGCTAAAAACTCGGAGGGAGCCCGTTGTTCCCGGGATCCCTCCGTCGGTTCTGTTCGAGTTTTAATTTCCGGCAGCAGTTTGTGCCGCTGCGGAAGATGCTGATGGCGCGAGCGCCACCTGCGTCAGCTTGAGGTTCAGGGCTATGGTCGCCTGGCTGCCGTCAGGAATGACGGCCGGTTCGAAGCCGTAATAGCCGTCGCCGCCACCGGCGTACGCGTTCACAGCGTTGGTTGCGGTCTCGACCGGAGTTCCGGTGCAGATCGCGCCGTAGTAGCCTTCGCCGCCCCCGGACTGAACGGTAGCGCACCTTTCATCCTCAACCACCTGAGTCGGCCAGTTGCCCTGCGCCAGTGCGGCCAGCAACTGCGGGAAGCGCTCGCGGCTGATGTTGGTGGTAGCCGAGAGTTGCATCGCTCCGTTCTGTGCCGCGGGCAGGCTGGCAGCAGGGAACACCAGGGTGATTTCTTCGCTATCGGTTTGGACAACCGGCGCGCCATACTCGGCGCCGTAGTATCCCTCGCCGCCCCCGACGTACGCCGCTAGGCTGCGCTTCACGCGGGTGAGAGACAGGTCGCCGACCACTGCCAGTTTCCCGTCGCTGGTCATCGCAGTCCGCTTCGACTTGAAGCTGATCTCGGAATAGTCCGCGCCCAGGCTGTTGTCCGGCTTAATGTTCAGGTTGACGATGGGATCGGCTGGGTCGCTCGAATCGAAGGCCACGTTTCCACTGACGCGAGCCACACCTACCTCCGCCGATTCGGGGTTCGAGCCCAACCACAGGCGAGCGAGGGAATGCTCCGCATCCACCTGCCAGATGCCGTTCTGGGCATGGGCCGGAATGGAAGCGATGCCGACTGCCAGCGCCAGCAATAGAAAAACCAGACCAACTTCGTTGGTTGCGAAATGAACGATGCGTTGCATGTGCGATTTCATTTGTTTTCTCCTTTTCCGTTCAACTTGTCGAACGAGAGAGGAGCAAGCGCGCTGCCAATTCGAAACCGCTCTCGTTTTTGCAGCTAGCTCTTTGCTGAGATGGCCGTTACGCTGCTTCTCGAATTGAGCCCCGCGGCGGCCGCCGCGCAATCGTCAGTCAGCAATTCGACAAAGTGGCAGATTGCCGTCGCACCGCATTTCCACAGATTCAGATTTGCGATTCGTCTTAACGATTTTTTCACACACATGTTTGAAGCTCCGCCGCTTCGCGGCGCATCCGATTCACATAAATAGGACGTGAGGCCCGGGGCGAATCGGGGATCTCGCGTGCCTAATTAGGATGGGAGTGATGTTTTGGGCCAATCGCTCAGCCTCGACGTCGCTGCCGACGGGATCGCAGGCGTTGCTCATTGTCCCGAAAGATGGCGCGCTCTTTTGGAAGTCTCGCGGATCATGGTGTCGCATAAGAACCTGTCGGAGCTGCTCCACGATCTCGCGGGGCAGCTCCACGGCCTGCTGGAGTTCCGCTATCTCAGCCTTGTGCTGCACGATCCCGCTCGCAACGTGATGCGGCTGCACACGCTCGAGACCTCCGCCCCGAAGTTGGAACCGGGCACGGAATTTTCCATGAACGAGTCGCCTTCCGCCTGGGTCTGGCAGCACCAGCAACCCCTTATCATCGGCGACGCCGAGCGATACCCGCGTTTCCCCTGGTCGATGAAGCGCTTTCTCGCGCACCACGTCCGGTCGATCTGCAGCGTACCGCTGACGTCAGCGCACCGGCGGCTCGGCGCCTTGAACTTCGGCGCTGCGCAAGTCGATGCTTACAGTCCGGCAGAGCTCGAGATCGCTCAGTTGATAGCCGGCCAGGTGGCAATGGCCGTTGACAACGCGCTCAACTATGAAGATGCCCGGGCTCTGCAGCAGCAAGTATCGCGCGAGCGCGACCGGCTCGGTCTGCTGCTGGAGGTGACCAACAGTGCGGTGTCCAACCTGGAGTTCGAGGAGATTTTCCACGCTGTTTCGGGCACGCTGCGGCAGGTGATGCAGTGTGACTCCGTCAACATATCGTTGCCCGATGCGGAGCGCGATGATTTCCAGGTGCACATGGTGGACTTTCCCGACGGCAAGGGACTGATGCGCAAGCAACTTCGTATCCCCAGGCACGATTCCGGCTCGGGACGAGTGTTCGACAGCGGCAAACCGCTCACCATGACAGCTCCGTTCCCGGACTGGCTCGATCCCCACGCCAGGAAAATCAACGAGCTCGAAGGCTTCAAGGCGATCTGCTTCCTGCCGTTGATCAGCCGGGAGCGCGTGCTGGGCATCCTGCAACTGAACCGGCGGACGCCCAATCCGTTTACCGACGAAGATGTTGCGTTTCTGGGCCCGATTGCGAACCAGGTGGCGATCGCGGTCGGTAATGCGCTGGAGGTTCGCAGGATCAAGGAAGCGCAAGAGCGCTTGTCCGAGGAAAGCTCGTATCTCCGCGACGAAATCCGCGTGGAGCACGATTTCGAGGAGATCGTCGGCGGCAGCAATGGGCTGCGTGCGGTGCTGAAGCAAGCCGAGACTGTGGCGCCCACGGACTCCACCGTGCTGGTTATCGGCGAGACCGGAACCGGCAAAGAGCTGGTGGCGCGGGCCATCCATAATCTCAGCGCGCGGCGCGATCACATCCTGGTCAAGCTCAACTGCGCCGCCATTCCGACCGGATTGCTGGAGAGCGAACTCTTCGGCCACGAGAAGGGCGCCTTCACCGGCGCCATCGCGCAGCGGGTCGGCCGCTTCGAGCTGGCGCACAAGGGGACGTTGTTCCTGGATGAAGTCGGCGACATCCCGCTGGAGCTGCAGCCTAAACTGCTGCGGGTGCTGCAAGAGCGGGAATTCGAGCGGCTGGGCAGCACGCACACGCAGCGGGTGGACGTGCGCCTGATCGCCGCCACCAACCGCGATCTTGCGCAGATGGTCGCCGACAAGCAGTTTCGCGGCGATCTCTACTACCGGCTGAATATCTTCCCCATCACCCTTCCCGCGTTGCGCGAGCGCGCGGGAGACATTCCCACGCTGGTGCGGCACTTCGTGGCCAAGTATGCGCGGGAGATGAACAAGAAGATCGAGGACATCCCGGACGAGGCCATGGAGGCGATCGCCCGCTATGCCTGGCCGGGCAATATCCGGGAGCTGCAGAACTTCATCGAGCGCGCCGTGATCCTGTCGCCCGCGAAGGTGTTGCGGGCGCCGCTGGGCGAACTCGAACGCACCGCGGCAACCGCATCGGCCAGCCTCAATACGCTGGAGGAAGCCGAGCGCAGCCACATCCTTCGAGTGCTGGGCGAAACCAACGGGGTGGTGGGAGGCCGCAACGGCGCCGCTCAGCGGCTCGGACTCAAGCGGACCACGCTGATCTACAAAATGCAGAAGCTCGGCATTTCGCGGTTAGCGACTTGATTGCTGGCGTCCTCCGCCTTGCCACTTTGCCATGCACCCGTCGTGACGAACCATTGACCGCCTGTCAAATTGCCGACATCCGCTCCTGGGGCCGCGGAATTGCGGTTGCCGCTAAGGTCTTTGATTCGATGCTCGGGCAGCGGCCTTCTTCATCCTGCGGTTGGAACGAAAAATGCTCAAAGACGGGCGATCGTTCTGATAAGGAGCTCGGCTATGGAACTCATAACTATCAACGGCACTGATCTTCGTACTTCGCGCATCGGCCTGGGTACCTGGGCTATGGGCGGCTGGATGTGGGGTGTCGCGGACGAAGAGGAATCGATCCGCACCATCCACACCGCCCTCGACAAGGGCATCAACCTGATTGACACCGCGCCGATGTATGGCTTCGGGCGCTCGGAGGAGATCGTCGGGCAGGCGGTCGAGCAGTGGGGCGGACGAGAAAAGGTGATCATCGCCACCAAGGTTGGCTTGGAATGGCATGACGGCGTCGTGTTCCGCAATGCGACCCGCGAGCGGATCAACCGCGAGATCGAAGACTCGCTGCGCCGTCTGCGGACCAGCTACATCGATCTCTACCAGATCCACTGGCCCGATCCCTCGGCGCCCATCGGAGACACTGCCGATGCCATGCGGCGGTTGCTTGAGCAGGGTAAGATCCGCGCCATCGGCGTCAGCAACTTCTCGCCCGAGCAGATGGACGCCTTCCGCGCGGTTGTTCCGCTCCACACGAACCAGCCTCCGTACAACCTGTTTGAACGGCAGATCGAGCAGGATGTTCTGCCGTACACGCGCCGCAACAGCATCGGTACCCTGGCCTACGGTGCGCTCTGCCGCGGCCTGCTGAGCGGAAAGATGCGCCCAGACAGCGAATTCACCGGCGATGACTTGCGAAAGGTCGACCCGAAGTTCCGGCCTCCGCGCTACGCGCAGTATCTCAAGGCCGTGGAAAGGCTGGACAGTTTCGCGCGGGAGAAGTACGGCAAGCGGGTGATTCACCTGGCGATGCGCTGGCTGCTCGACCAGCCCGGGGTTACGGTGGCGCTGTGGGGCGCGCGCCATCCCCAGCAGATGATGCCCATGGAGGACATGCTGGGATGGTCGCTCTCCGCCGACGCCATGCGCGCCATCGACCAGATCCTGCGCGAAACCATCAGCGACCCGGCGGGGCCCGAGTTCATGGCTCCTCCAGCTCGGGAAATTGTGCAGGTCGTGTGACAAGAAAGTGGAAAGTGAGAAGTGGAAGGCCTGCAAGCCATGCTGCTTTTCACTTACCACTTACCCCTTACAACTCGCCAAATCCGTGAACTGTGATAGTGTGCGGCACGCGAAAAAGGAGGAACCCATGAAGATTGGTGTGATTGGCACCGGCGCGGTTGGTTCTGCGTGTCTAATGTCGCTGGTCCTGCGTGGCACTGCGCGTGAAATCGTGGTGCTGGATAAGGACCGCAAGCGGGCAAAGGCGGTCGCGACCGACCTGCAATACGGCGCGTCCCTGTCGCCCAGGGTCGACATCCGCGACGGCGATTACCCGGATCTGGCCGGTGCGGCGCTCGTAATGATTACCGCGGGGCTGAACGAAAAGACCGGTGGAGCGACGGATCGCAATGATCCGGCGGGCAGGCTCAAGCTGCTGGATGCAAACCTGGGCGTCTACCGGGATATCGTTCCGCGACTCCTCAAGGTGGTTCCGGAAGCGGTGATTCTTGTGGTCACCGATCCGCCCGACCCGCTGGCGGATTTCGTCCGCATGTCGGGATACCCGGGGGTCCTGAGCAGCGGAACATTTCTCGACAGCCTGCGGTTCCGCTTTCACCTGGCGCAACGGCTGAGCATCGCTCCGGCATATGTGGACGCCCTGGTCCTGGGTGAACACGGAACATCGGAAGTATTCCTGTGGTCGTCGGCACGGGTGGCGGGGGCGCCGGCGCTTGAGCTGCTGGGGCGCGACGATCCAAGCCGCGAGGAAGTGCGCCAGAGCATCGAGCATGACGTCCGCTATGCCAACATCACCATCATCGAGGGCAATCAAGCCAGCCAGTTCGGAATCGGCATGGTGTCGGCCCGCATTGCGGAGGCGGTATTGCGCGACGAGCGAGCGGTGATTCCAATCGGTTCCTACAACCCGGAGTTTGGCGTCACACTTTCTCTGCCGAGCGTTCTCGGGCGGGCAGGCGTCGAGCAGATCCTGAAGCCCGCGATGTCCGGCGAAGAACGGCAAGCCCTCGAGCGCAGCGCTGACACTCTGAGGAGCGCGGTGGCCCGAATGGAAGATGTGGGCGTGCATGCTGAACGCAAGGCGAGCTGAGTTCGCCGCCTTTACGGTCTTAATATTAGCGTTAGCTGCTTGAAACCGCGCCAGAGTGCCTATCTATGGGCACATATTGAATCTTTCGACGGTAAGCGAACATCTGGACTTCAATGGGGTTTTCGAGGATGGCGAATCGGCCAAAGCTCGCAGTCATTGCCTTAGCTATGTTGCTGGGGTTCGCTGTTCTGTTGAGTTCCGGGTGCAGCAATACGGAAGCGAAACAGCCCGCCTCGCGGCCGCTACAGGTGAAGACGGAAACCGTCAGCCTGGCGCCGGTGCCTCAGGTTGACGAGTATGTGGCGACGGTGAAGTCGCGCCGCTCCGCCAGCATCCAGCCCCAAGTGGATGGTTCCCTGACGCGGATCCTGGTGAAGTCAGGCGACCACGTGCGCGGCGGACAAGTGTTGATGACGATCGATCCCTTGAAGCAGCAGGCGACTGTGGACCAGCAGCGCAGCACGGAAGCGCAGAAGAAGGCGACCTTCGAGTACAACCAGCAGGAAGTGGAGCGGCAGCGGAAATTGTATGAGGCCGGTGTCACCAGCAAGCAAAACTACGACTGGGCCGTGCAGGCCTTCAAAAATTCCAAGGCGGATTGGGAATCTTCCACCGCCGCGCGGGTCACCCAACAGCGCCAGCTTGCGTATTACAACCTGACCGCGCCGTTCGAGGGAATCGTCGGTGATATCCCCGTGCACATCGGCGACTACGTGTCGCCGCAGACACTATTGACCACCGTAGACGAGAACGCCGAATTGGAAGCCTACATCTACATTCCCACTGAGCGGGCGGGAAATATCCGCATGGGCCTTCCGGTGGAGATTGTCACCAGCCGCGGCGAGGTGATCGGGAGCACAAAGATCAATTTCATCTCGCAGCAGGTAGACAACGGGATCCAGGGCATCCTGGTGAAGGCGCCGATCCACGCTTCCCTGGACAAGTTCCGCAACGCGCAACTGGTCAAGGCGCGGGTGGTGTGGAGCACGGCTCTGGCGCCCACGGTTCCGGTCCTGGCGGTCACGCGCATCGGAGGCCAGGCGTTTGTTTATGTCGCAACCCAGGCGGAGAACGGCACCGTCGCCCAACAGCGCGCGGTCACTTTGGGCGACACCATCGGAAACGACTATGCCGTCACCGACGGCTTGAAGCCGGGCGAAAAGGTCATCATCTCCGGCATCCAGTTCCTGATCGACGGGGCGCCCGTGCAGGCGATCAGCTAAGCCAGTCCGATTCCCAGAAAAGTGACCCGACCGCGGCGTTCGCCGGCGGCAAAGAAGAGGACGTGCAGGTTTGGTTGACTTTTTCATTACCCGGCCAATTTTTGCCACCGTGTGCGCTCTGCTGATCATTCTGGCGGGGGCAGTCTGTATTCCAACCCTGCCTATCTCTCTGTATCCAAACCTGGCGCCGCCACAGGTCACCGTCACCAGTAATTACGTGGGTGCGAACGCACAGGTAGTGGAGTCCGCGGTTACCATCCCGCTGGAGCAGCAGATCAACGGCGTCGAGGGCATGCACTACATCACCTCGAGCAGTTCGAACGACGGCACCAGCAGCATCAACGTAACCTTCCGCACCGGGTACGACCTGAACATTGCGGCGGTTGACGTGCAGAACCGCGTGGCCACGGCGCAAGGCCGTCTGCCGCAGGAAATCAAGAACACCGGCGTGACCATCACCAAGGCCAATCCAAACTTCGTCTTTGCCGCCGGCTTCTACTCGCCCGACAACAGTCTTTCCAACCAGTACATCTCGAATTACCTGGACGTTTACGTCAAGGACGCGCTGAAACGGATTCCCGGGGTAGGCGACGTGGTGATCTTCGGAGAGCGCAAGTACGCCATGCGCATCTGGCTCGACCCGACCAAGCTGGCGGCGCGCCAACTGACGGCGGCCGACGTGGTCGCGGCGCTCCAGGAACAGAACGTCGAAATCCCCGCCGGGCAGTTGGGACGTCCGCCCGCGGACCAGAAGCAGAACTTCCAGGTGACGCTGCGGGTGGTGGGGCGGCTCTCCGAGCCCAGGGAATTCGAGAGCATTATCCTCAAGAACACGCGCAGCGGGATCGTGGAACTCGGGGATGTTGGGCGGGCGGAGATTGGCGCGGAGAGCTATGACACCAACCTTTTGTACAGCGGACATGAGGCCGTCGGCATCGGGGTGCAGCAGCTTTCCAACGCCAACGCGCTGCAAGTCGACAAGGCCGCCAAGGCCGCGCTCCAGGAGTTGTCCCGGTCGTTCCCGCCGGGAATCAAGTACGTGATCGCCTTCGACACCACCACGGTGGTGGGTGACTCGGTCAAGGAGGTTGTCACCACCCTGGAGGAAGCCATCGCCATCGTGATCCTCGTGATCTTCTTATTCCTGCTGGACTGGCGCGCCACCATTATTCCCGCGGTCACCATCCCGGTATCGCTTATTGGCACCTTTGCCTTCATCAAGCTCTTCGATTTCTCCATCAATTCGCTCACGCTCTTTGGGATCACGCTGGCGACCGGATTGGTGGTGGATGACGCCATCGTGGTCATTGAAAATGCCCAGCGGCACATTAACGCGGATAAGACGGATCCGCGCACGGCCACATCCGCGGCCATGGCGGAAGTGTCGAGCGCCGTGGTGGCGACTTCACTGGTGCTGATTTCCGTGTTTGTGCCGGTCTCTTTCTTCCCGGGGACGACGGGAATTCTCTACCGGCAATTCTCGCTGACGATCGCATTTGCCATTGCGATTTCGCTCTTCAACGCGCTCACCCTTTCGCCCGCGCTGGCGGCACTTCTGCTGCGCGGCGAAGAACACAAATATTCGATCTTCGATGGGGCGCGCATCGGATGGCTCTCGCGTGGGTACAGGAAATTCGCCCATGGCGTGGACGCCGCAATCAAGGGCCTGGCCAGTGCCTACGGCAAAACCATCTGCAAGGTCTTGAACTATCGCTATGCCATGGTCCTGCTGTTCCTGGCCGGATTGGCCGCTACCGGATACATGTACGTTCATGTGCCCACCGGATTCGTGCCCCAGGAAGACCAGAATTATTTCATCGTGGTGGTGCAAGCGCCCCAGGGAGCCTCGCTGGCCTACACCACCGATATCGCGAACCAGGCGGAGCGGATTCTGCGCGCCGATCCGGATGTCTTCGGTACCTTCGCGGTCCCGGGCTTTTCGCTTTCCGGCGGGAGCTCGTCGAACTACGGCCTGGTCTTTGCTCCGCTGAAGCCGATCGACGATCGCAAGGGCAAGGGGCACGCGGCGAGCGATATCGTGGCGCGGGTTGCGCCAAAACTCTTCGGCATTCCGGGAGCGATCGTGGCGCCATTTGAGCCTCCCGCGATCAACGGCATTGGCAGCTTCGGCGGGTTCCAATTCGAGCTGCAGGACCTGGGGCGCAACACCCTGCAGGACATCGACACCGTCGCCCACAAGATCGTGGCCGGCAGCCGCCAGCGTTCCGACCTGCAAGGATTGTTTACCAGCTTCACGGCGAATGATCCCCAGCAACTGGTGGAGATCGATCGCCAGAAGGCCAAGGCTATCGGAGTGCCAATCAGCCAGGTCACGCAGGCGCTTGGCGTCTACATGGGTTCGGAGTATGTGAATGATTTTGACTTCAACAATCGCTCCTACCGTGTATACGTGCAGGCCGATCAGCCCTTCCGCATGAATGCGCGGGACCTGCGGCAGTATTACGTGCGCTCCGACACCAGCGGATTGGTGCCGCTCGAAAATATCGTCTCACTGAGGGAAACCTCGGGGCCGCAGGTGATCAATCACTACAATCTTTTCCGCTCGGCGGAAATTGATGGCGCCGCGGCGCCCGGATACAGTTCCGGCCAGGGACTGAACGCCATGGAAGAGCTGGCGAAGCAGAATATGCTGCAGGGGATGTCGTTCCAGTGGACCGGGCTGGCGCTCGAGGAAGTCGAAGCCGGCGGCAAGGCGCTGCTCATCTTTGCCCTCGGCATCGTAGTGGTGTATCTCACGCTTTCCGCACAATACGAGAGCTTTGCCCTGCCGTTCATTATCCTGCTGGCGGTTCCGACCGCGGTATTGGGAGCCCTGCTCTTCATCTCCATGCGCGGGTTGGTGGACGACGTGTATGTGCAGATCGGTCTGGTCATGTTGATCGGGCTTTCAGCGAAAAACTCGATTCTGATCGTCGAATTTGCCGAGCAACTGGTCGAACAGGGCCGAACCATCACCAACGCCGCGATTGAGGCGGCCGAATTGCGATTGCGCCCCATCCTGATGACGTCGTTCGCATTCATTCTTGGCATACTGCCCCTCTATTTCGCCACTGGCGCCGGGCGGCTGGGACGGCACTCGGTGGGAACGGCGGTGGTGGGCGGGATGTTGTTCTCCACCGTCCTGAACCTGTTCTTCATTCCGGTGTTGTACGTGATTCTCAAAACCTTGCTGACTTCCTTCTCCACCAAAAGAGCAGGAGGGACAGACCAGCTTGTGAAGGCTTCGTAGGTCTATGCCAGCCTCCCGTTCTTTCCCGCAACGAAGGGTCTTTGCGCGAACCTCGATCGCGGTCGGCAATATCTTGCAGGCTGGAGGAATTGTGGCCGCCGGTTTTGCCTTGCGGGCGTCCTGGTCAACCAATTCAAGAGCGATTGCTGTCACCACCATGCTTCTGGCATGGGTTCTCCTTTATTTTTTCTCGCACGGAATTGCGCACTGGCTGGTGGGCCGGGTGGTTGGCATCCGTTTCCTCTTCTACACCGTTGGTGGGACAGGGAATCCCGAGGGCTATCCGGCGGGACTGCGTTGGATCTTTGAGCATCTTCCTTTCTTTGGCGTGCAGACGGAGAAGGTCTCGATGCAAAGCGCCAGTCCGGCTGCCAAAGCTCTTATGTGGTCTGCCGGGGTAACATCCTCGGCCGCCGTCCCGACACTGAGTGCTTTCCTGGCTTGGCGCTGCGGCGTTCCCTGGAGCGGGTGGTTTTTCCCGTTTGCCCTGTTCTGGGCCATGGGGACTTTGGCGAGCAACTGGAGAAGCCGCACCGGCGATTACTCCAAGGCGCGACGCGCCCTCAAGCAGTCATGAACCTGAAACCTAGTGGGGAAACCACTGTGGGCGGGTGGTGAAGAGGCCGTTCACGAATCCGGCCCGGTAGGTGAGGAAGAGTCCAAACGCGAGGCTGAGCACACCGGCGGCGGTAGCCAGCGCGTCGCCGAATCGGCGGAAGCGGGTTTGCGTGTAGGTGACCGAGGAGCCGATCGCCAACGTGATCACCATCATCCCGGCCATGGTCCCAATCCCGAATATCAGCAGATAGGCGATCGCCCAGCGGGAATTGCGAATCGTCGCCAGCACCAGCAGGGCGATGGCGGCCGACCCTGCCAGGCCGTGGATGATGCCGATCACGAACGGGCGCACCGCCTGGTAGGGGTGCAGGCGTCCGAAGACGCGGTCGAGGCGCGCCAGCGGAGTTTGCTCGGGCGAATGCGGATGACGCTCCGGATCATGCTTGTGGGGGTGGGTGTGGATGTAGTCGCCGTGGCTGTGGGAGTGGGAGTGGGTGCGGGCAGCGCCAGCCTTGCCCGGCAGAAATCGTCGGAACCCGCTCAGATTGAGCACGCCCAGCAGGATCAGCATCAGGCCCACGCACAGCTCCATGCTCAGGACCAGCCGCGGCGGGATCACGAGGTTGAACAGAACAATGGCGCAGCCGACGCCCAGGATGGTCAGCGTGTGTCCCAACCCCCAGAACGCCCCGATGAGCAGGGCCGCGCGCACGGAGCGCTCGCGGCTGACGATGGTGGAGACCGCGATCACATGATCGGGATCGGTGGCGTGCCGCATCCCGAGAAAGAATCCCACGGCAAGAATGGTCAGCAGTTCCATCATGCGAATCGGTTAGCCCCGGTATTTCAGCGGTTTGCGATTGCACAAAAAACGGGCTTGCACGATATGCGGTGCAAGCGTATCCTTGCGCCGCGTGTTCAGGCCCTGGGTACGCCGCTACGCCCAGGCCGCTCGCGCACGGGCCCGGGCTTCGAGGAGCGCCACTCGTGGCTAACGATAAATGGGGACGACAGATCCACGATGCCATCGCGCGTCGCGACGCCGCTACGCTGCGGCGGATGGCCGCCTCCGCCGATAGGGAAGAGGGCCGCATGTGGCTGACCCTGCTGGCGCGCATGCTGGAGCTCGATGCCCACCGCAAACCCAGCCCGCGCATGCGGTCCCGCAGTGTAGCTGTGCTCCCGCCGGAACGCCGCGTCGCCATAAGGCGCGCCGGCTAGCCTTTCGTCAGCGGCAAGTTTTTCTCCCGCCATACCCGAATGCCACCGTCCATGGAAAGGACGTTGGTGTATCCCATCTTCTGCAGGTTGTCGGCGGAGAGAGCGGAGCGGAAGCCCCCGCCGCAGTAGAGCACGATGGGCGTCTTGGGATCGGGGACGCGCTGCTCGATATCGCGCTCGATGATCCCCTTGCCCAGGTGGATGGCGCCCGGCAGATGGTCTTTGGCGTACTCGCTTTCCTCGCGCACGTCGATCAGCACGAACTTCTCCCCCTGGTCGAGCTTGTCCTTGACATCATCCACGGTGGTTTCGTGGACGCGCTGCTTGGCGTCGTTGACCAGCTTCAGAAAACCCGGCGCATGTTGCATGAGGACCTCCGCAAGTGGGTGGACAGTATCGCCGTTCGGGCGGCTGGCTGCAAGCCGTGCCCACGGCCAGCCTGGATTATTCACGACGTCGGACGAGACTGGGTGGAGCAGGGCTTCAGCCCTGCATGATGGCAGCGTCCTTGGTGTCCGGCTTTAGCCGCTGAGGTGTTGATGGTGGGCATGTTCTCGGTGTGGCTATGGAGCTACCTCAGGGGCTGAAGCCCGCAATTCAACGGGCCGCATTAATGCAGGCCTGAAGGCCTGCTCCACCCTCCCTCCGGGCAGAAAACCGCCCGGGGCTGGCCATCATGGCCGTGGACTGATGGCTGCCCCGGGCAAGGAGCACGACTCTAAAGGCCGGCTGCGCCTAAAGCACGACCAGCGGCCGCATCATGTCATGCTCTTCATGTTCCAGGATGTGGCAATGCCACACGTACTCGTGCCCGCCACGGATCCCGTAGGACTGCTTCAGCCTCGGGCTCTCCGGCACCGGGAACGGCACCTTCGGCAGAGTGAACTGCATAATCACCCGCGTCACCTCTCCTGGGTTCATGCGCACGGTTTCCTTCCAGCCCCGGTAGTTCGGATCCGGCGGCGTGAAATTACCGGTGTGTACCTTCCTGTGGTCTCCCACGGTGGCAAACGTGTCTCGCCCCAGCACTTGCACATTCACCAGGTGGAAGTGCATGGGATGGGTATCACCGGTGGTGTTGTAGATGTCCCACACCACGGTTTGACCGTTGTGATAGACCTCGGTCGGAGTGTCGAGGTAGTTCCGCCCGAAGCTGTCCGTGTAGAGCATGTCGCCGGTGCCTACTCTCTGGATGAGGCGTCCGTACTCGTCGAAGTCCTCATTCAGAGTCTTGGCTTCGCGATGGATGCCAGCCGGATTGAGATCGGGCTCGCCGAACGGCACGTGAGAATCGTGGTACGCCTGCGGCAACCCGCCCGGAGACGCCAGCACGTTAAGGGTGGAATTGAAATTCCACGCATCCGGAGCGCTCTTGAGCCTGCCTACGCGGAACTGCAGCAGCGTCCGCGTATTCGGGCCTTTGCCGAGATGGGTGGAAGGAGCGCCGCCGATCCCCGTCTGGTCCGGGTCCCCGGTGAAGTAGTCGTTGCGAGAATCTCCGCCCGGGAACGGCGCGGGTGCGTCGTTGTAGAGGATGAGCCGGTCGCCCGGCTGGCACTGCGAGAAGTCGACGATGACATACGCCCGCTCCGCCGGCGCCAGCAGCAGGTTGTACGGTCCGTCCGGATTCACGCTGCCGTCGGAAGCGTAGGACAGCAGCACCGGCGGACGGTTCAGCACCACCGGCGCCGGCAGCAGTCCGCCTTCGCTGGCGATCTGGATGAAGGCCGGTCCCGGCTTGCCCGTATCCGCTTCCTTCGGGTTCAGCATGGACTCGTAGAAAAGGTTCAGGTTGTAGAAGCGAGCCTGCGATCCGTTGAGAAAGGCCAGCAAATACCTTCTCGGCTCGACCTCCACGTAGGGATACGCCTCGCCGTTGATCACCGGCGTGTCGGAGAAGTACTCGGGCACACAGCTCGGCGTGGGTGGCAGCCCCTTGTTGCCGAAACCGTCGGAGGGTGTTCCGAGTTCCCATCGCCCGGCCGCGCCGCTGGACTCGTACAGATACGGATACCACAGGTCGCCCGGCCGGCCCCAGGCGTCGGCCGCGCTCTTGAAGCTCTTGTCCTGCAGGACCAGGGGAATCGTGTACTCGAGCGGGGGAACAAGGTAGTTGGTCTTGGCGCTGCTCAGGTTGGCAACGACATCATCGTTGATCAAGTACGCCGAGGCCAAACCCGCATAGGCGTTCAGACGGGTGATGCCCACGGCGTGGTCGTGATACCACAGCATGCGGGCGCTTTGGTCGTTGGTATAGTAGTACTCGGCCTCATCCTTCACGCCGGGCACGCCGTTCACGAAGCTGGATCCATGGCTTCCATCGGGCGCGAACCAGGCGAAGGGACCGCCGTCCGCGCTCCAAGGCGTGAATCCGCCGTGCAGGTGGATCACCGCCCGGTTTTGTGCCGCTCCCATATCCGCGCCCATCAAGGTGGTGTCCACCGGCAGCGGATGCACGGGCGGCAGATTGTTTTTCATTCTCAGCCGGACGGCGGTGCCGCGATTGGCCACAATGATCGGCCCCAGGTAGGCCGGATTGCCGGTAGCCTGGTCGGTGTAGCCCCACAGCTTGGTGGGATGGGGCAGATCGGGATGCATCTGCTGGTGGAACTGCTGGGCGACAAGCTGGTACAGCACGCTGCCGTCTTTCTGCGTGGCGCCGCTGGCGATGGGCAATCCCGTGCCCAGCCCCGGAAGCGGAGAAATGAACTTCCGCAAAACCGGACTCTGCGCGAATGCCCACGCCTTTCCCTCGAAGCCGTTGAACAGGGCCAGGCCGGCGCCGGCCATGGCTGTCATCTTTACGAATTCTCGTCGGTTCATGCGTCTCCCTTTCTGACGATGTTCCGCCGGAAACACGCGGATTGCACCCCGCTGTCGGCGAAGTTGAGTTGTCGAGAAGCCTAAGGGACCCGATAGCCTTGCGACAGCGGCGGTAGGGGAGAAGTGCGGTATGAAGAACACGATCCGCTGTCGCACTACTGGATACCGCCAAAGCACAAGCGGTACAGTGACCTGTGTCACCTTTGCCGGTGACTCGCTAACCTCCGAGGAATGACATGAACGAACAACTGCTTCTCCGCGAAGCCCTGGCGGAGGCGAAGCTGGGCTTGCAAGAAGGCGGCCTGCCCATCGGCTCGGTACTGGCCGACGCCGCCGGCCGCATCGTGGCCCGCGGCCACAACCTGCGGGTGCAGAGCGGCGACCCCACGGCGCACGCCGAGGTGGTGTGCATCCGCAACGCCGGACGACGCCGCAACTGGCCGCAGCTCACCCTGGCCAGCACGCTCAGTCCTTGCATCATGTGCACCGGAACCAGCCTGCTGTTCCGCATCCCGCGGGTGGTGATCGGCGAAAATCGCAACTTCCTGGGCGCGGAGGAGCTGTTTGCCCAGAACGGCGTCAGCGTGAGCGTGCTCGATGATCCCGAGTGCATCGCGCTGATGCGGGCCTTCATCGCCGAGCACCCCGATCTGTGGAACGAGGACATCGGCAAGTAAGCCGAGCGCCGCCGTTTCTTTTTTTGCTGGCCTGCCTTAGGCTAGTGATCGCCTCTCCAGGAGAGCTGCATGAACAATTTCATCCGTGGCATGATCGTGGGCGCGATTGCGCTGGCAGCGGGCGTGTACGTCTATGCCCGGCTGGGATTGCTCGACCTGCGCGCCGACCAGGCGCCCTCGGCCCTGGAAACACGCGTCGCTGGGACCGCGATGGATGAATCCACCGAGCGCCACGCTCCTCAGCAGAAGGATTCGCTGCCGGTCACGCAAGAGAACCTGCTGGCGGGCGCGCGCCTCTATCGCGACAAGTGCTCCGATTGCCACGGCAGCCCCGCCAACCCCGACAGCGATTACGGACGGTCTTTCTATCCCCGGGCGCCGCAGTTCATGAAAGAAGCCCCCGACCTGCCCGACCACGAGAACTTCTACATCATCAAGCACGGCGTGCGCTGGACCGCCATGCCAGCCTGGGGCGGCGTCATGACCGACAGCGAGATCTGGCAGGTGGTGTTGGTGCTGAGCAAGTTCGAGAAGTTGCCGCCCGAAGCCATCGAGGAACTGAAGAAGCCGGTTGCGGCCGCGCCGGCCAGGTAGTCATGCGCAAGATTGCCCTGCTCGCCATCGTGGTGGCAGTGCTCGCCTTCGCTCTCAATGCCGGGCGGATCCTGGTGGTACGCGATCTGCGCCAGGCGGATGCCATCGTGGTGCTGGTGGGCGAGACCGACCGTCGTCCGGCGCTCGCGCTCGAACTGCTGCGGCAGGGCTATGCGCCCCGCGTGCTGCTCGACGCTTCTCCTGATGTGCGCGTGTACCACTGGACGGCGGCGGAGATCGCGGAGCAATACATCCACACGCTTCCGCCCGAGACTGCGGCTTCGGTGTCGGTCTGCCGGGAGTCGGCGCTTTCCACCATGGACGAAGCCCAGCAGGCGCGGCCCTGCCTGGATGCAGTAGGCGCGCGCAGCGTGCTGGTGGTCACTTCGGAATACCACACCCGCCGCGCACTCAGCGTGTTTCGTCATGCCTTTCCCGATCGCTCCATCGGCGTGGCCGGCGCCCTCGAGCCGGACCAGTTCGGGGTGCGCTGGTGGCGCCACCGGCAGTGGGCCAAAGTGACCCTGAATGAGTGGGCGCGCCTGCTCTGGTGGGAGTGCGTGGACCGCTGGCGCTAATCTCTGCTAACGCCGCGCAAGGCTTCCCGTCTAACCGGCAACTGCAGGTGTGGGTCTCAAGCGTCTGACAATCTCTTTTGTCCTCGAAAGGAGGCTCTCGGTGCGAAATTACCGTCCCGTTTTTCTGCTTGCCGCGGTGCTCGTGGTTGCGGGCTTTTGCGCGGCGCAGTCCATGGTTCTGGATATGCCGCGGCAGAGCCAGCATGCCCTGGTCTCGCAGCGCCTCGGCATTACCGACATCACCATTAACTACCACCGTCCCCTGGTGAACAACCGCAAGGTCTGGGGCACGCTCGTCCCCTACGGACAAACCTGGCGCGCTGGCGCCAACGAGAACACCACCATCGCCTTCAGCGACCCGGTGATGATCGAGGGCAAGCCGCTGGAGAAGGGCATCTACGGCCTGTCCATGATCCCCACCGAGAATGACTGGACCATCGTCTTCTCCAGGAATTACACCTCCTGGGGAGCTTTCACCTACGACCAGAAAGAAGACGCGCTGCGGGTGACGGTGAAGCCGCAAGCCTCCGACTTCCACGACGCCCTCACCTACGATTTCGACCAGCTCAAGCCCGACTCGACGCTGGTCACGCTACGCTGGGAAAAGGTCGCGGTGCCCTTCAAAGTCAGCGTGGACGTGCCGCACCTCGTGGAGGCGAGCCTGCAGAAGCAGCTTCGCAGCCTCTCGCAGTACACCTGGGTGAGCTGGGACGAAGCCGCCAACTACGTGCTCGACAACAAGCTCGACCCGCAACTGGCGCTGACTTACGCGGATAAATCCATCCAGAACGAGGAGCGCTTCGAGAACCTCGTCACCAAGTCGAAGGCGCTCGATCGGCTGGACAAGAAGGACGATGCGATGGCCGTCCGCAACAAGGCGTTCGAGAAAGGCACCGCGCTGCAGGTGCACTTCTACGCGCGCGGGCTGCAGAACGACAAGCGCCAGGACGAAGCCTTCGCCATCTTCCGCTCCAACGCAGCGAAGTACCCCAACGCCTGGGTGGTGCACACGGGGATGGCGCGCGTCTATAGCGGCGGCGGCGATTTTGATAACGCCGTCAAGGAAATGAAGCTGGCCGTGGCCGGCGCCGCCGACCCGCAGCAGAAGACCTATCTGGAAGGCCTGGTGCGGCGGCTGGAAGCCAAGGAGGACATCAATAAGTAGGATTTGTAATTGGTGATTGGTAATTTGTAATTTGACTACGGAGGCACGCAGAATTTTGCAACTAATGTCATCCTGAGCGAGCGCGCCCGCCCCTTCGACTTCGCTCAGGGCAACCTTTGGCGCGCGAGTCGAAAGCCTGCCCTGAGCGAAGTCGAAGGGGACCCCTACTCGAAAGATCTCGCGCAAGTAGGGGTGCTTCGACTCGTGCGGGCAAAAGCGGCCCGCACTCGCTCAGCATGACAGCGAAATGTGTACCGCCGCGTCGCCCCAGAAACAATCATTCCTTCTCCGTGCCTCCGTGGTGGATTTTCCGCGCAGCAAAAAGGCCCGCATCTCTGCGGGCCTTTGATTCCAGATTGAAATCGTCTATCGCTGGCTGAACGGCTTGTTCTGGTGTTCGGCCACGATCTTCCTGGCGTTGTCGGCCAGGGCCTTGGCTTGGGGCAGCAGGTCGAGCGCCTTCAGCACCTGGGGATCGGTTTCCGCCCGCACCCGCAGCCCTTCCTGCTGGCCGAACTCGGAGATGAACAGCTCGCTCTTGATGTTGCTCTTGATCCAGTCTGCATTCTCGATCAGGTCGGCTTCGGCGTAGGCCACCTTCTGGTCGTCGAGGAACTTGTGGAACTCGCTCATCACCTGGTCGTCCACCTCGAAGCTGCGCGAAACGTGGCGGTTGATCAGGTAATGCTTGGCGAAGTTGAAGAAGACGTAGTGCTGCAGCAGCGAGTCCTCGAACTTGTTGCTCTTAGGGGTGGCGACTTTGACGTCGGGCGTGATGCCGCCGCCGCCGTACACCGTGCGGCCGCTATCGGTGAGCTTCACCTCGTGGTTGCCGGGTTCGGCGTCACCCTTGTTGTAGTAGTAGTCATAGAGCGAGAGACCGGTGTAGTCGCGCTGGATCAGCCGTCCGCTGGGGGTGTAGTACTTGGCGGTGGTCAGCGCCAGCCCGGTGTTCTCGGAAAGCGGATAGACCGTCTGCACCAGCCCTTTGCCGAAGGTGTTTTCGCCCACCACCAGACCACGGTCGTGGTCCTGGATAGCGCCGGCTACGATCTCCGCCGCTGAGGCCGTCCCGCGATTCACCAGCACTACCAGCGGATAGTCCTTGCCGCCGTTGCCGTGGCTGGCGCGATAGACCTTCTCCGCCGAAGCGCGTCCGTGGTGGGAAACGATGACCTGTCCCTTCTTGAGGAACTTATCGGCCACGCCCACGCCCTCGCTCAGCAGGCCGCCGGGGTTCTGACGCAGGTCGAGGACCAGTCCCTTGAGCTCGCCGAACTGCTGCAGCGCCTGGCCGACCTCGGTCTCCGTGGTCTCGTTGAAGCCGGATACGTGCATGTAGCCGATGCCCGGCTTGATCATGAAGTGCAGGTCGACGCTGGCGCGCGGGATCTCGTCGCGCACCACGCTGAAGTCCAGCGGCTTCTCCGAACCCTCGCGCAGGATGGTGATGCGCACCGTGGTGCCCTTGGGGCCCTTCAGCATTTCGGCCACTTCGCTGGTGGTCAGGTTGTCGGTGGGCTTGCCGTCCACCGCCACGATAATGTCGCCCGGGCGGATGCCGGCGCGGTAGGCGGGCGTGCCCACGAAGGGCGCGATCACGATGACCTTATTATTGCGCGGTCCCACCGTCATGCCCACGCCGTAATACTTGCCGCGCTGCTCTTCGCGGAGCAGGGCATAGGACTTGGGATCGAAGAAGTTGGAGTGCGGATCGAGCACCCGCAGCATGCCGGGGATGGCGCCGTTGTAGATGGCCTTATCCGGGTTCACCGGCTCGGCGTAGTTCTGCTCCACGATGTCGTAAACCTGGGTGAAGGTGCGCAGGCTGTCGCGCACCTCGGCATCGCTGCCGGGAGCGGCCGGGCTGACCTTCTGCCCGAACAGGGCTCCCAGGAAGCCACAAAGAACCAGAACGAAAACCACCAGGAAAACGAAGCGACGAGAAGAACTGCGAGCCATGATACCGATACCCTCGATTGTGATTCCCCACCTGCGGAGTGAGAGATTGCGTGCAGTATAACACGGCGAGTTTCCGCGCCCGGAGGGGACAAACGCTCCCCCGGACTCCAAAGTACACCGGCCCCTGCTCTTTCTAGGATGCAGGTTCCGCCGCGCCAGTTCCTGTTGCTTTGAACGAACCAGGCGGCATTCCGCTCACCTTCGGTGAGGCCGTCTCGCCCAGGTTCGCCATCGGGGCCAGATGACGGATGTAGAGCACAACTCTAGAGGCATGTATTCCAGAGAGATACAGATAATTATCAATTAAATACTTTAACTGTTTGTTACTGAACAAGCGGCTTGCTGCTACGCCGTAAGCGGACACTCGGGATGATCGCACTGGCACGCAATCTCTACGTCCCCCGCTCCCGCCTCCCGGCAGGCTTGGCCGCAGTATTTTTCACCATACGGAACAAGGCAAAGGCACGGTAGGTGCGCGCACTTCTTCTCTTTCTCTTCTTTTTTGGTTGCCATTAACATCTCCCTTCACCCGGTCGGGGTTCTTGCCTCAATGAGGACCAACAACCGGATACTACCGCCGGTCGTGGTCGCCGTGATCACCGTGGTGCTCCTCTTGCACTTTGCGTCCTTCGCGTGCCGCCGCGCGCTCATGCTCGGTGCGCTCGTGCACCTCATGCCGCTCAGGGACTCGCTGTGCGGGTGTGAATCGCCGGACCCCAGGGTAAGGATGAACATACTCGCGCCGATTCACCCACGTCCGCCGCCAGGGGGCGTTGTTGATGATTACGGTGTGGGCGCGCCAATCGAATCTTCCCACGCCCCAGCCCCACGGCCGAAAGAATCCGCCGATGGTCACGCCAAAGCCGAAACGGATGGCGCCACCCACAACGAAACCAGCCCGCGGCCGCAGGAAAACGATTCCAGGATCGTAGTACGGTACGACGATAAAGGCCGGATTGACGGGCATAATCGTGATGTAAGGCCCGGAACCGACAACAACCTGGCCGTTGCTGCGCAGATATCCGAAATCTCTCGCCTTCTGGCGCTCCCGCTGGACCGCGTCCATCACGTCCTGCTGCTGCGCCAGGAATGCGTTGCCGAGATCTGTGGTCCAGCCCATGTCGGAGGCCATCGTGTCCAGCACTGAGGGGAAGGGCAACAGCGCCTGCACGCTGGGATCCCAGGGAAGCTGATCGGCCTGGATCGCGTCGGCCAGAGCCTGGCCGGTGAGTTGATGGTGCTGATCCGCCCAGCGTGCGGCATCGGGAATCTGGTCGGGAAAAGTCGCCGCTGCAAGGACCTGCGCCAGCAAGGGGTCCGGATAGAGCGCAATGCGCGCTACCAACGGATCAAGCTGCTCGGGCGCGTACGACGGCGGCGCTTGCGCAAATACGGGGACAGCTAGCAGAACTGCCAGTATCAAAACCGCTGTTTTGGCCTTCATGTAGGTCTCCGAGTCCATTAGATGCGAAACCGCGAGTCAGGTTTTCCTCTTGGATTCAAACCCGGCAGCAAGCGACTAGTTTCGT
>JBKQPN010000025.1:0-7516 GCA_052145015.1 Terriglobales bacterium | reverse complement strand
CCACGCCCTGGCCGAAGCTGATCTTGCGCACGGTGAAGCTGGCGTCGGGGCCGCTGGAGCGCGAGATCACGGTGCCTTCGAAGGCTTGCAGGCGTTCCTTGTCGCCTTCCTTGATCTTGACGTGCACGCGGACGGTGTCCCCCGGCTTGAACCCCGGCAGGTCGCTGCGCTGTAGCTTCGCGACCACTTTATCCATGATGGGTGAGATCGACATGATGGCTTGTTCCTTCCTTATTTCGTAGCGACGCAGCATGCTGGTCGCGACAGAATAAATGATCCAGATTCAGTGCTCGCCCTTGATTTCCAGTTGGGCAATGAATTCCTTGTCTTCGGCGCTGAGCGCGACCCGCTCCAGCAGGTCGGGCCGGTTGCGCACCGTCTTTTCGAGTGCCTCGCTCCGCCGCCAGCGCCGTATCTCTTCGTGGTTCCCGGAAACCAGCACCTCGGGGACCTTCATCCCGCGAAACTCCGCCGGCCGCGTGTAATGCGGATAGTCCAGCAGCCCGCCTGACGCGCAGGTGGAATTCGGACCATCTCCCGCGGCAACCGTGCTGCGCGTGAACGACTCCTGCTGCGCCGAGGCCTCATTGCCCAGCGCGCCAGGAATGAGGCGTGTGACCGCGTCCACGATGATGGCCGCGCCCAGCTCGCCCCCGCTCAGCACGTAATCGCCGACCGACAGTTCGCGGTCCGCCAGGAAGGCGCCGACGCGCTCATCCACGCCCTCGTAGCGTCCGCAGATTAGCACCAGGCGCTGCAGTCCAGCCAGTTCCCCGGCGATCTCCTGGTTGAGCAGCTCGCCCTGCGGCGAGAGCAGCACCACCGATTCTCCCGCGCCTCGGCGCGCCTCGCGCGGCGCCACGCCGAGAGACTCCACGCATTCAAAGATCGGTTCCGGCTTGAGCACCATGCCATCGCCGCCGCCGAAAGGGCGGTCATCCACCGTCCGGTGCCGGTCACGGGTGAATACCCGCAGGTCGTGAATGCCGATCTCCACCAGCCCGGATTCCCGCGCCCGGCGCACGATTCCATAGTCGAGCGGCCCGCGGAAGAAATCCGGAAAGATGGTCAGAATGTGGAATTGAGTCATTGGGCGATTGAGCCATTGAGTCATTGAGCCATTGGCCCAGTGGTTTTCAATGACGCAGTGACTCAATCGCACAATGACTCAATTCTCCAGCATCCCTTCCGGCAGATTCATGTCGAGCCGCTTGCCCTCGGTATCCATCTTAACCAGATACGCCGCGGCGAAGGGGACCAAGTGTTCCTTGTCGCCGGCCTTCACTACCAACAGCGGCGCATCGCCCGAGCCAAACCGGACCTCTGCAATCCTGCCGACCTCGGCGCCGCGATCGAACACTCCGCAGCCCACCAGATCGCTGACGTAAACCTCACCCGCCGCCAGGGGCAAGCGCTCCGAGCGCGACACCTGAATCTCGCAGCCGATCAGCGTTTCCGCTTGCGAGATGCTCTCTATCCCGCCGAACTTGAGCACCACCAATCCCTTGTGCGGCCAGGAATCCTCCACCACAAATTCCCGCCGCTGGTTGTGCTCATCGAGAGCCAACACGCGGCAGCCGCTCGGGAAGCGTTCCCAAGACACGGTGTGCAGTTCTGCGGCCACCTCGCCGCGCCGCCCCTGAGTGCGAAGCACGCGCGCGAGGGTGATGAATTCTTCCTGGCTGGCGGAATCTGCGGGAGCTATTCCAGGATCTCCAAGGTGTAGCGTTTCTTCAGCTTCATGCCGGCAGCGCCCAGGATGGTGCGGATGGAACGCGCCGTACGGCCCTGCTTCCCGATGACTTTGCCCAAGTCATTGGCAGAGACACGCAGTTCCAGCACCGTAACCTGTTCCCCATCGATGGACCGAACCGCCACTTGTTCAGGTTCATCGACGAGCGCCTTGGCAATCTGTTCAACCAACGCCCGCATATCCCCACCCTGTTCGCTGACCATACCAGCGCCCTCCCCCGGTGTGGGGTCCGAGGCCCGACTGCGCCCGCAGATGAAAAAGAAAAAATGCGGGAAAGCCCTCTCATGGGCGACTATTAGGACACGGTCGGAGCGCTGGCTATCGGTGGCTTCGCCAGAAGCCGGGACACCGTAGCCGACGCCTGAGCGCCTTTCGACACCCAGTAATCCACGCGCTCACGCTTGAACTCGACCGAAGCAGGATCGGTGCGCGGGTTATACGTGCCCACCACTTCCACCGGGCGGCCGTTCCGTGCCCGCTCCTTCTCGATGACCACAATACGATAATACGGCTGCTTGCGCGCACCTACACGCGCCAGACGAATCATTAGCACAAAAACGTAGTCCTTTCTAGGAGTTAGTCTTCTCTATGCGCCATGAAGTTTTATGCGCAATCCACCATTATTGCGTAAATGGCGGGATGTGTAAAGGTTGTAAGAGCGGAAGGAATCCTGCCGCGCGAGCCAACAGCCAAGAGCTAACAGCCAAGAGGCGGCTTTCACATCCCGGGCAGCTTCATCCCCGCCAGGCGGCGGCCGAAGCTGGCCTTACCCATCTGCTTGAACATCTTCTTCATCTGGGCATACTGGCGGAGGAGTTGGTTGACCTCCTGCACGCTGGTGCCGGAGCCGCGGGCGATGCGCTTGCGCCGGCTGCCGTTGATCACCTCGTGATGGTCGCGCTCGTAACGAGTCATCGAATTGATGATGGCCTCGACGCGCCCGATTTGGCTCTCGTCCACCTTGTCGGCGGCTTTGTTCAGCCCGGCGAAGGGCCCGATCTTGGGCAGCATGCCCATGATGGATTGCAGCGAACCCAGCTTCTTCACCTGCCGCAGTTGATCGCGAAAATCCTCAAGCGAGAAGCCGTCGCCGGAGAGCGCCTTGCGCGCGAATTCCTCCTGCTTCTTTTTGTCGAGCTGCTGCTCAGCCTTTTCGATGAGCGAGAGGATGTCGCCCATGCCCAGGATGCGGCCGACGATGCGGTCGGGATGGAAGGGCTCGATGGCGTCGTACTTTTCGCCCACGCCGATGAACTTGATGGGCTGGCCGGTGACGTTGCGGATGGAAAGCGCCGCGCCGCCGCGCGCGTCACCATCCATCTTGGTGAGGACCACGCCGGTCAGCGAGAGTTTTTTGTGGAACTCGTCGGCGGAGCGCACCGCGTCCTGGCCGGTCATGGCGTCGGCCACGAACAGGATCTCCTGCGGCGACAGCAGCCGCTTGAGCGACTGCATCTCCTCCATCAGCAGTTCGTCGATGTGCAGGCGGCCGGCGGTGTCCACGATGAGCACGTCGCAGCCGCTGTTGACTGCCTCGCGCCGCGCTTCCTTGGCCAACCGCTCGACCGTCGCCGTATTGGCCTCGCCGACCTGGCCTTCGTAGAGATGGGCCTTCACCGCGTGGGCCACGATCTTTAACTGCTCGCGCGCCGCGGGACGGTAGACATCCACCGAAACCAGCAGCGGACGGTGGCCGCCATTCTTCAGCCAGTGCGCCAGCTTGCCGGAAGTGGTGGTCTTGCCGGAACCCTGCAGCCCGGCCATCAGCACCACCGTCGGCGGGCTGGAGGCGAAGCGCAGCTTGGCGGTGTCGCGCCCGAGCACCTCGACCATCTCGTCGCGCACGATCTTGACCACCTGCTCGGCGGGCGAGAGCGCGGTCATCACTTCCTGCCCCAGCGCCTTTTCGCGGATGCGCTCGACCAGCTCCTTGACCACTTTGAAATTGACGTCGGCTTCGAGCAGGGCCAGGCGGATTTCGCGCAGGGCCTCGCCCACGGTCTCTTCGTTCAGCGTGCCTTGTCCGCGGAGGTTCTTGAACGCGCGTTGCAGCTTGTCGGAAAGATTCTCAAACATAAGCGCAGTTGTCAGTGGTCAGTTGCCAGTTATCGGTGAAAACTCAGCGGATCAAAGCAAGACGTCTCTTAGATCCTTATTTTACCAGCCGGCTTCTCCGGGCTGCCTTTGGCGCGGAACTCGTTCAGTTTCTTGAGTGCGGGATGCGGCTCCGGCGGAGCGTCCGGGTTCTGCACTCCCAGGTAGCGGAGAAACATCCGCGGCAACTCGCGATCGAACTGCGCTACGGCGTCGGGAAAGATGTTCGACCAGCGCTGCTTGCCAGTATCCATCAGGTATTCGCGCATGGTGAAGGCGACCAGAAGCAGGCCCAAGGTGATGGCCAGTTCGGGATCGGGATGATGGATCTCGTCGCGATGTTCCAGGAAGAGCTTGACGACCTGGCGGAAGTTGGCCATCTCCAGTTGAAAGACCCGGCGCCGGAAAAGGAGATCGGGATGCCGCTGGGCCATCTGGTAGAGCGGGCGCAGAAGCCCGGCGTGCACCTCGTGGGCGGCAATCGTGCTCAGAATCGCGATATAGGCCTTCTGGCGGAGGGAAGTCCCCTTCCACAGCTCCGTTCGGCCCAGGTTCTCGCGGCTTTTCTCCGCGATGCGGGTGTGATAGCGCAGCACGACCTCGCGCATCAGGGCGTCCTTGTCCGGGAAGCGGCGATAGATCGCGCCCGGCGAAAGTCCGGCCTTGGCGGCAATGCGGGGCACGGTGGCGCCCTCGAGGCCGTGCGCCTTGAGGACTTCTTCGGCGGCATCCAGCAATCGTTCCAGCGACCTTCGGCTGCGTTCCTGCTTGGCAGGCAGGGGGGCGTGGGGCATAAACAAAATAATAGCTTGACAGTAATGTAAATGTGAATTTACATTTACATATAAAGATTTCGAGCTGGGGGTGCTCATGGCCACGCCAGTTCCCGCGAACCCGACCTCAACTTCTCAGCCGCCTGCCTGCACTAACTGCGCCGGGCCTCAGCCCGCGCCCGCCAGGCTCCGCCATCCGCTGGGCATTCCTCATTTTCGCAACCTGTGGATCGGCTCCGCGATTTCGCTCTTCGGCGACCAGTTCTATCTGGTGGCGCTGCCCTGGCTGGTGCTGCAACGGACGGGTTCCAGCCTGGCCCTGGGCACCATCCTCATGGCTACGGCCGTGCCTCGTGCGCTGCTGATGCTGGCTGGAGGCGCGCTTACCGATCGTTTCTCGCCCCGCCGAGTGCTGATGGCGACCGCCTCCGCCCGCTCCCTGCTAGTGGCAACCATTGCCGTGCTCGCCTGGCTGAACGTCATCCATCTCTGGCACATCTACGCGTTGTCCTTGCTGTTCGGCGTCGCCGACGCGTTCTCGTTTCCCGCAGCATCCGCGCTGAGGCCCACGCTGGTCGCGTCCGAGCAACTCCCGGCGGCCAACTCGGTGTTCGCGTCCACCGCACACCTGAGCGGCATTCTGGGACCGGCGCCGGCCGGGATCGTGGTGAAAACCTGGGGCATCGCGCAGGCGTTCTTTCTCGATGCGGTCAGCTTCCTGTTTGTGATTGCAGCTCTGTGGCGCGTGCCCGAGCGCCCGAAGCCGCTAGTCCCTGCGGCGAAGCGGCCCAGCATGCTGCACTCGATCGGCGAGGGCTTGCGCTATGTGTTGAAGGACTCCGCGCTGCGCTCACTCGTCATGCTGACGGCCGCACTCAATTTCTGCATGACGGGACCGGTTTCCGTCGGTCTGGCTACGATGGCGAAATTTCGTTTCGGGTCGGCGGCGGCTTTTGGCACGCTGCTTTCCTGCGTCAGCGGCGGCGCGCTGGCCGGGATGGTGCTGGCGGGGATGGTGAAACGTCCTCCGCGGCGCGGATTGCTGCTGGTCGGGATCAGTTTCCTCATGGGTCTGGGATTGCTGATGGTGGGCTTGAGCTACCGTTTGCTCCCGATTGCAGTCACGCTGGCGTTCATGGGGATTGGCGCCGGGTTTATCAACGTGCACATCATGTCATGGATGCAGAGCCGCGTAGAGCGGCAGGTCTTGGGCCGGGTGATGAGTGTGCTTATGTTTTCCGCGATCGGACTTCTGCCCATCTCGTTGCTGGTGGCCGGGGTTGTGGCCCAGGCTCACCTGTCGGCGATGTTCCTAGCCTCTGGAGCCCTTGTGCTCGCAGTGGGCACGGTCGCCGCGCTGACCTCGGGGGTGCGCCAGATCGAATAGGCGGGCTGTCAGGAATAGACCTCTCTCGCCGCAACTACGGTGTTGCAGTGGATGGTCACCGTATCTTCCACCTGGCGGGCGTAGCCGCCGGCCAAGGTCACCATTACCGGGATGCTGCGGGCCTTGGCGGCGCGGAAGACCAGTTCGTCCCGCTTCTTCAATCCCTCGATGGTGAGGGACAAGCCCCCGAGTTGGTCTTCGCGGTAGGGATCGGCGCCAGCGACATAGCAGAGCAGTTGCGGATCGAACTGGTGCAGGCCTGAGCTGAGGGCGCGGTCGAGCTGCGCCAGGTATTCGGCATCGCCCACATCGTCGGCCAGGTTGACATCGATGGAGGACGGCGGCTTAAACGCCGGGTAGTTGTTCTCCTGGTGAAGCGAAATGGTGAAGACGTCGCTCTCGAAGCCGGCGAAGTCGCGGGCGCCCATGCCGCCGAAGCTAAAGGCCGCGCCGCCGTTGCTCGCCGCGAAGATGGCGGCGGTGCCGTTGCCCTGGTGGACGTCGCAATCAACCGTCATGGCGCGGGCGATCGCGCCTTCGTGCTGCAGCTTGCGGATGGCGACCGCTATATCGTTGATCATGCAGAAGCCCTCGCCGTGGTCGGCAAAGGCGTGATGGAACCCGCCGCCGATGCTGATGCCCACGCGGTCGCGCAGCGCGCACTGCGCCGCCAGGATCGAGCCTCCGGCGGCCAGCCAGAATGCGCGTACCAGTTCCATCGAATAGGGGACTTCCATCACCAGCTCGTCGCGCGCGGAGAGCGTGCCACTTCTTAACTTGGTGACCCACGCCGGCGTGTGCGCCAGCAGGACATCGGCATCGCGCGCGGGCTCGGGAGTGAGAAAGTCCTCGGGCGCGGCGAGAGCGGACCGCAACAACTGCTCGTGGATGAGCCGGTACTTCTGCGCCGGGAAGACGTGTTCTCCGATCGGCAGGTAGTAGGCGTCGCTGTAGATGAGCTTGAAGGGCAGCATCAGCGGCTGACAATACTACACCCAGACTGGAGAGAGCAGCCGCGAGGGTAGTGGGTGGGATTTACCGCTTGCGTTCCCGCGCGGGCGTACGGCCCGGGGGCTCGACCGTCGGCCGGATGGGAATGATGGCGCCGCGCGAGGCGTCCACGTCGGCCTGGGAGCGCGCCAGCATCTCTTTCTGGATGTAGGTGAAGAACTCCTGCATCTCCTTCTGCATGGCTTCCATGCGCTCGCGCATTTGCAGAATGATGGCGATGCCGGCGATGTTCACGCCCAGTTCGCGGGCCAGCGACAGGATGAACTCTAGCCGCTGCAGGTCTTCGTCGGTGTAAAGGCGGGTGTTGCCCTCGGTGCGCGAGGGCTTGAGCAGCCCTTCGCGCTCGTAAAGCCGCAGCGTCTGCGGATTGTTGCCGTACATCTCGGCCACCGCCGAGATCATGTAGGCGCCTTTTGATTTTCGTTTTGCCATAGGCGTTTAGGACAGCATCTTCTCGATTGCGATCTCAATATCAGAACTAACGGGTGAGTTGGTACC
>JBKQPN010000024.1:0-59843 GCA_052145015.1 Terriglobales bacterium | reverse complement strand
CAGCTTGAAGCGCGACACCAGGTTCTGCAGTTCAAACGCTAGCCCCGACAACTGCTCGCAAGCCTTGGCCGACTGTTGCGCGCCTTCCGCCGATTCCGCCACCAGCTTGTTGATCTGATCCATGTTGTTGTTCACCTGCTCGGTGGCCGAAGACTGCTCATTGGCCGCGGTGGCGATATGGGTCACCATCTCGCCCACGTGTTCGGCCTGCCCGATGATCTGCTTCAGCGACTCGCCGGCCTTGGCGGTCACCTCCACGCCTTTTTCCACCTGCTGCGTGCCGGCCTTCATTTTGTCGACCGCGCCGCGTGTCTCCGCCTGCACGCTTTGGATCATCTCCGCGATTTCCTTGGTGGCCTTGGTGGTGCGCTCGGCCAGCTTGCGGACTTCATCGGCGACCACGGCGAATCCCCGTCCCTGCTCGCCGGCGCGCGCGGCTTCGATGGCGGCGTTCAAAGCCAGCAGGTTGGTCTGGTCGGCGATGTCGTCGATCACCCCCACGATCTTGCCGATCTGGTCGGAGCGGCTGCCCAACTCCTGCACCTTCTGCGCGGTCTCCCGCACCGATTCCGCGATGGCGCGCATGAGCGTGAGGGTATCGCCCACGATGGCGCCGCCTTCCCGCGCGGTTTCGGAGGCCTTGTGCGCGGATTCGGATGCCTTGTTGCAGTTCTCCGAAACCTCGTGCACGGTGGCCGACATCTCCTGCATGGCGGTGGCGACCTGGTGCACTTGATCTTTCTGAGTTTCGCCACCGGCGGCCATTTGGGTAGCGCTGGCCGAGATTTCCTCGCTGGCGCTGGCCACGTGCTCGGCCGTCGAAGCAATGGATTGCATCATGTCCCGCAGATTGGTCTTCATTTTGTTCAGCTCGGCGACGGCAGTACCGATCTCGTCTTCCGAGGTGACCGCCAGGTCTTCGATGGCGAGATTGTTGGCCGCGACTTCGCGAATCATGGCCAGCATGGAGCCGATCCGTCCCACCAGGGAACGTGAGATCACGACCGCAACCGCGATGCCCGCACCGATGCCGATCACTACGAGCGTGATGAGTAGCTGCCGGATGGTCCTCTCGGTCTGTTCCTCGCGTTTGCGCGATTGATCTTTCAACCGGTTCGCAATATTGATCAGGCCGGCTATGGATCTCTGCATGGCGCTGCGCGTTTCGCTGGCACGCGGGTCGAAGACCATATCGACCGCTTCCTTGGTGCTCCCGGCACGGCGAAGCTGGATTGATCTGTCCGCCATGGCGCGCCAGTTGTTGTAGTCGTCGGTGATACCAGCGAAGATTTTCTTCCCCTCGCTGGTGGTGAGCAATCTCTGGAGTTCGGCGGCGCTTTCCTGATATTCGCGCTTGCCTTCCTCATCGCGCTGGAGCACGTCCTCGCGGCCGGTGAGCAGATATCCCCGTATGCCAACGATCTGCATTTCCTGGGAAGCCTGCATTTGTCTTACCAGGTCCTGCCTCTCCGCCACTGAATCGAATTCTTTGGCAGCCTCTGCCATTCGGTCGACGCAGATGTAGCTGGCTGCCGCCGTCACCAGGAGGATCAGCGTTAGCACTCCGAATCCGCCCGCCAACTTCACTTTAAGGTTCATCTTGTTCATCACGCTTCTCCTTCGTACTCGCGACCACACCCCACGCGCCATGCCCGCGCGGACCGAAGCTTTTCGTCTCGTCCCGGGTTTAGTCTCCGTTCCGGTCCTGCCCGGCATGTTGCAGGGCGCGCTGCACCGGCGGCCGCGGAGCCAGTGCCAGCGCTGTCCGGACGCGGCCCGGGTCGGCGGACGCCGCCCGCGGCGAACGATAGCCGGAGGCGGACCCGGTTGGGCCGCTTCCCAGCTTGAAGCGCGACACCAGGTTCTGCAGTTCAAACGCCAGCCCCGACAACTGCTCGCAGGCCTGGGCCGATTGCTGCGCGCCTTGCGCCGACTCCGCCACCAGCTTGCTGATCTGCTCCATGTTGCTGTTCACTTGCTCGGTGGCCGAGGACTGCTCATTGGCCGCGGTGGCGATGTGGGTCACCATCTCGCCCACGTGCTCGGCCTGGCCGATAATCTGCTTCAGCGAGCCGCCGGCTTTGGCGGTCACTTCCACGCCTTTTTCCACTTGCTGCGTGCCGGACTGCATCTTTTCCACCGCGCCGCGCGTCTCCGCCTGCACGCTTTGGATCATCTCCGCGATTTCCTTGGTGGCCTTGGTGGTGCGCTCGGCCAGCTTGCGGACTTCATCGGCCACCACGGCAAAGCCGCGCCCCTGCTCGCCGGCGCGCGCGGCTTCGATGGCGGCGTTCAAGGCCAGCAGGTTGGTCTGATCGGCGATGTCGTCGATCACGCCGACGATCTTGCCGATCTGGTCGGAGCGGCTGCCCAGTTCCTGCACGCTCCTGGCGCTTTCCCGCACCGAGTCGGCGATGGAGTGCATGAGGGTGAGGGTGTCGCCCACGATCGCGCCGCCTTCCCGCGCGGTTTCGGAGGCCTTGTGCGCGGATTCGGACGCCTTGTTGCAGTTCTCGGAAACCTCGTGCACCGTGGCCGACATCTCCTGCATAGCGGTGGCGACCTGGTGCACCTGATCTTTCTGCGTCTCCGAACCGTTGGCCATCTCGGTGGCGCTGGCCGAGATTTCCTCGCTGGCGCTGGCCACACGCTCGGCGGTCGCGGCGATGGACTGCACGATCGCCTTCAGGTTGTTCTTCATGGAATTCAACAAGGT
The DNA here is from genome assembly GCA_052145015.1 of Terriglobales bacterium. GTDB lineage: Bacteria > Acidobacteriota > Terriglobia > Terriglobales > Acidobacteriaceae > JAHFUA01. The sequence continues at coordinate 57,127 of JBKQPN010000024.1, read as the reverse complement.
CCCGGCGGTACCGATCTCGTCGCGGTTTCTGATCAGCATGTCCTCGCGTGACAGATCGTCACCCGCAATGGCCTCGATCATGGCCACCATCTGGGAGACTCTTCCCGTGATGTTGCGGGCGATGTAGAGGGTCATCGCAAAGCCGACGATGAGGCCGGCGATCACGAAGGCCAGCAGCAGAGTTACCGCTCTGGATTCCGCCGCCTTCTGGTCCTGGCGAGTGGACGCGGCAAGCTGCTCGCCTCGCTCGATGAGGGCTGCAACCGCCTTCGCCGTCTGGTCGCGCAAGGCAACCGTCTGCGGTTGGTAGAGCAGTTGCACCGCCTCCTTGGGCTTTCCCGAACGCTGCAACTCGATGACATGAGCCATGGCCCGGCCATATCCCTCCGACCCCTCCCGTATTTGGGCCAGCATCTGCTTGCCCTTGTCAGTGAGGATCAAGAGCTCCAGTTGCGAGAGGTTGGCGGCGAGGATGCGAGCGTTGTTCGCATAGCGGTCCATCTCCTCTTGCCGGCTGTCGTCCAGGAGGAAGCCGCTCACCTCGGCCTTCTGATCGTTAATGCGGGCCTCGATGGTGCGGAGGACGATCACGGCGCGGTCCTTGTCACCGGCCGTGGCCGAGAGCTCCACCGCCTTCTGGAGTGAGGCATAGCTCACCACGCCCACCACGACCAGGATGAGCAACAGGGTGCCAAAACCCACGCCCAGCTTCATTCTCAGGCTTAACGTTCTCATGTCGAACTCGATCCTTTCGGGGCTCTTGCCAGCGCTTCTACGGCGCGTACCCAGATGACGGGCAGCGTGTGCGGCTGGGCTTGCTCCCCCATTCTCGTGGACGAACACCTATGCCCAACGCCAAGTCGGCACAATGCGGCGGAGCGGGCCGTCCCATAGCGGAGCGGTTCCCGTTTTGCATCGTGGCCTGGCAGCGGTGTGACGAGGAGGGCCCGGAATCTGCTATCCCGGTCGTACGACCTTTGTAACTTAAGGCTTGGCGAAGTCGAGCCTAGAATGGCTTTGCTTATGCCTCCAGCCGTGAAGCGCGAGAGGGACCCCTGGCCGCAGGAACGCGAAGGCTACTCGGAGCCGCCGCCGGTCGCCTACGTCACCGCCCGCGTTAACGTCGGCATGGACAGGGACAGCGCCATCATCCACCGCGTCGAACAGATCGGCAGCGTGGTGGCGGGCGGAGGCATCGTCTGGACCACCTACGCCGTCGCCCACCATTCCGCCGAGATCGCTCGTTTCGCGCTCTTCCCGCCGGGACCGCTGGAAGTCCTCGGCATCGGCGTGTTGATCTGGCTGGTCGCCAAATGGGTCCGCGCCAGCCAAGTGCGCTGAACGCTTCCCGCATGGCTACTTTCACCTGTGACGCAGGTCACTGCGGCTTCCGCTGGAGCTGATAGGCTTATCGGCGGCGTGGCAACCATCCTGTGCATCGATGACCAGACCTATGCCCTGGCAGCCCGCGTGGAGTGGCTGCGCGCGCACGGCTATGTGGTGTTCGTGGCCGGCTCGGTGGAAGCGGCGCTGGACGCCTTTCTCACCAGCCCCATCGACGCTGCCTTCCTCGACTGCCACATGCCGGGGGCCTTCCTGGTCGCGGGCCTGCTGAAGCGCATCCGCCCCGCGCTCCCCATCATTATGCTGGCCGCGTACTGCGGCGTGCCTTGCCACCAGCAAGGCCTGGTCAGCGCCTGCCTGGGCCGGGGAGAACCTCCGGCCGTCCTGCTGCACGCCCTGCAGAAGGCGATTGGCAGCGCTCCCGGCCAGGCCGTCGCCTGACTGATTAATCACAGACATGTCGTAGGAGATGCGCGGGTGCCCTACCCTTGGCCGGTTTTGCCAAGGGTGGGGTCTTTCACGTCGATGAATCGGTCCCGGTAGCGCGCCTCCGGCAGCGGACAGGTGTCGTACCTCCCAAACATGCGGTAGCGATGGCGCGCGATCGTGTCGTACATCCAGTCGCGGACGCGTGGCGGCAGTAGCCGCAGCATGATCGCAGCCTTCCAAACCCCGCCCAGAATCTCCGCCGTGTAGATGGCGGCAGACGACTTCGAGAGCACGCGCTCGCCGGCCAGCCCGTAGTCCTGTACGACATAGAAGGTGTCCAGGGCGTCCGGCGTGATCCCGTGGCGCGCGAGGATCTCCCGGCCCGCCGAGCTTTGCAGCGACGCGAACCGGAACACGCCCTTGCGATCGCGCTTCAGCACGAATCGCACGCCGCGGTTGCACAAGCCGCACACCCCGTCGTAGAGGATGAGCGCTGTTCCCACGTTCGCGCGCGTTGCTTGCTTATTCCCCACGGTTGGCGACCCGGGGCACGAGCCGCGGTAGTTACTTTGTAAGCAACCCCACCCCTACCCCCCTCCCCTTGTAGAATCAGCATCTTACGACATACCCTCCGCTGGAGGCCATGATGAGAAAGGAGTTAGAGGCAAAATCTTGATCTGCAATGAGTTATCTCATTGCGAACACCATTGATCCAATCATAACAATGTGAATACTGCTTGTCAAGAGAAAATCCAGCGCGGTGGCCTGGCCGCACTCGCTCACCGTAGCATCCGAATTGCGAATTTACAGGCTTCGTAGATGAAGCAACCGAATAGCAAGGCCCGCAGGGCCACTTTTTCGCAAAACGAGCAGAACTCGTCGATGCTCTTTTCAAGGTGCGCGAATTTGCTCTTTGGTGCCAACTGCTTACCGGTCGGATCTTCTCGAATCGCTATACTCAAGAGTTCATTGCGACCGACACCGTGATTAACTTGAACGCGATCAGTTCGCGGAAGAGTTCGCTAACCTTCGCATCGAGCCGATCCTTGTCAAATTCGATGTAGCCGATGTCTCGGAAGTTCGTGGGAAACGTGACGCCTGCCTCCTTAAAAATGACGACCCGCGAACCATATAGCGCGCTGGCCGCCCCCAGTTCGAAGATCGCGTTCTCGCTCGGCCTGAAAATAATTTGCCCGTTCACGTCCTTGAACTCCTCATCCGCCGTGAAAATGATGATTGCTGCACCGCATTCATGCATTGAATCCGCTACCTTTTGCGAGATCGGACGTCCTTTGTTCGCTTCGTCTACCACTACCTTGTAAGGTATCTTGTATTCCGACAAGAATTTCTCGAGCTGTTGCAGCGGAACCCGATTCTTCCCATGGCCGAGGAATATCGCGTTCTTGGCGGGTGGCGCCGATGTCCCCTTCACTTCCGACCGGGCTTGCGGCGATGGTAGTTGCCCTTCAGTCGGATTATGCTGGGCATCCTCGCCCCTACCTGCCTCGACAGTTTCCTCTGGCTCCTGCTGTGTGGTGATGCTGCTTGGTTCGGAGGCTAGCCACCTGCCCGTCGTCGCCTGCCGGATAAGGCCTAGGTAGTCCGCGTTTTCGAAAAAAATGCCGGCGCATCGGGCCGCTTGATCCTTTGAGACCCCAAAGTCGCGCACAAGTGCATTTTGAAAAAACTGCATGTCGGGCACCTTCTTTCCCTTGTAAGACCCGAAGATGCTCTTAAAAAGTGGCGGCGTGAACGCCGATTGAAACAGCGCCCTACTCTTGGCGTCATCGGAAGTCGGCGCGACTACATCTCTTGCAAGTGCGGTTAGTGCAACCTTGGATTGGTTGTAGCTTCCGGTGGACAAGCCGTATTTGATCGACGATGAGAGGAGCATTCTGAAGTCGGAACTCCCAGGACTCTTGTCGATTGCGATTGCGACATCAGTCGGTGGCATCGGATTGCCGCTGTTCTTTTCCTCTAACGCCAGTGGAACGCGGAGGGCCATCTTTAGAGAATGCTTGGGGAACTCGGAGCCGCTACTTGGGATCGGTTCCGTCTCGTTATTCATTTGTCTGTTAACCACTTGTACACCTCACGCTGACGCTCATAGTATGATATGCATAGAGGCCATTACTAGTCCATACTTTTTTCTTACATATGAATAGAGGACACTTCCTCCTCGTAGAGATGCTTCCTTGGCGGGCGGGTGCTCGGTGGACCAAGGCCACGCCAGAGCCGTCCACGCTGCGCCTGAAGTACAAGGAAGTCGCGGTAATCACTATAGCGGTCGGGGCCATGTTTGCTGGGAAGGCAGGAATGTGGCGATTATATTGGCTTAAGCGACTGTCCCCTCGTAGCTGTACCAAGCAGTAGTTCCCTCCACTCGTGGCATTTCGCCATCGTAGTTGACAGTTCTCGATGCTTGGCTCGCGGAAGTCGATCATGGGGAATCGTGCGCGCTCCGCCAATCTCCATCCAGCTGGCTGTTACGTAAACGAATACTTGGCAAATACCCGCATCGTTACTGCACTAATCGCATATCGGTCCTTGGGGGTGCCCAGATCGAACCATTGGCCCCGTCGTTCAGATTGGCGGGTGCTCGGCAGACCAAGACCACGCCAGAGCCGTCCACGCTGCGCCTGAAGTACAAGGAGGTCGTGATAATCACTATGACCAGGGGCACGATTGCCGGGTGCCTTCCCCAGCTGCTATCCTGCCCCGCCATGGACCGACGCACATTTCTCGAAACTGCCGCCGTGGGCGCGGCCGCGATGGCCTTCCCGCGCCTCGCCCAGTCTGCCGCCCCTGACCTCAAGCCCATCTACGCCCAAATCGAAAAACGCCACGACGAGGCCGTCCAGCGCCTGCAGGAGTGGATTCATCAGCCTTCCATCGCCGCCGAGAATCGCGGCGTGAACGAAGGTTGCGAGCTGACCATGCGCCTGCTGCGCGATGCGGGCTTCGGCACAGTCACAAAAGTCGCAACCGACGGCCAGCCCGGCATCTTCGCCACGCTCGACGCGGGCGCGCCCCGCACCGTCGGCCTCTACTTTATGTATGACGTGAAGCAGGTGGACCCGGCGGAGTGGTCGTCGCCGCCGTGGGAGGCAGCCATCGTCGACCGGCCCGGCGTGGGCAAAGTGATGATCGGCCGCGGCGCCGTCAACCAGAAAGGTCCGGAAGCGGCGTGCATCGCGGCGCTGCACGCCATCCGCGGCGCCGGACGCAAGCTGCCGGTCAACCTGGTGCTGGTGGCCGAGGGTGAAGAGGAGATCGGTTCGCCACACTTCCCGCAGATCGTGCGCCGGCCCGAGGTGCTGGCCGCGCTCAAGCCCTGCACCGGAATCTTCATGCCGTCGGCGGAGCAGGATCTCGATGGCAAAGTAATCATGACGCTCGGCGCCAAGGGCGTGATCGAACTCGAACTGGTATCGAGCGGCGAGCGCTGGGGCCGCGGCCCGCGCAAGGATGTCCACTCCAGCAACAAGGCGCGCCTGGACAGCCCGGCGTGGCATCTGGTGGAAGCGCTGGCCACGCTGGTTTCGAAGGACGGCAACGATCCCGCCATCGACGGCTTCGCCGACAAGGCGCGTCCGGTCTCCGAGCGCGAGCGAACGATGATCGCCGAAGCTGCGCGCCGTCTCGACGAGCAGACGGCGAAGAAGCAACTCGGCGTCGAGCACTGGGTTCACGACGTGGGATGGCAGGAAGCGCTGGAGCTTCTGCAATCGCGCCCGACGGTAAACATCGAGGGTCTGGTCGGCGGCTACACCGGGCCGGGCGGCAAGACCATCCTTCCTCATCGCGCCGTGGCCAAGCTCGACCTGCGCCTGGTGCCGGACATGACCGCGTCGGAAGCCTTGACGGCGCTCAAGGCGCACCTCGCCAAGCGCGGCTTCGGCGACATCGAGGTCAACATGACCGGCGGCTACGATCCCAACAGCACTCCCGCCGACGCCGGCCTCATCCGCGCGCAGATCGCCGTCTACAACCGCGACGGCATCGACCCTGTCATTCTGCCGCGCAGCGCCGGCTCCTGGCCCGGATACGTCTTCACCGGCGAGCCGCTGCGCCTGGCCGCTACTCACTTCGGACTCGGCCACGGCAGCGGCGCCCACGCTCCCGACGAATACTTCGTGATCGAGTCGAGCAACCCGAAAGTCCAGGGTATGGACGGCGCGGTGCGCTCGTTCGTGGATTACCTGTACGAGATCGCGGCGATGTGACCGTGTGGCAAGCCGTAAAGTCCGTCTTCAGCCAGTCGTTCTGGCAACGCGCCGTGCCCGTGCTCCTGGTGGTATTGAGCTTCAATGTGCTGGTGCAGTTGCAGTGGGTTCGCGAAAACCTGCCGTTCATTCACCGCGGCCAATTGCGCTTTCATCGTCTCCTGTGCTCGCTTGCCCCCCGGCCCATTACCGCGAAATGGGTGCGGATGGTGGAGATCGACGATGACTTGCATCAAAAATTGGGCGAGCCCACCAATCGTGGTGTCCTGGCGGCGCTGCTGCGCAATGCGGTAGCGGGCGACGCCATGGTGGTGGTTCTCGACTTCAAGCTGATCTCTCCGCCGCGGTTCGCGGATGGCCAGGATGTTCCCGAGCGCGCCGATCAGAACCGGGCGCTGCTCCAAGCTATCCAGGACGCTTCCGACCAAGGCGTGCCGGTGGTGGTTCCCTGCTGGCTCAAGCAAACTGGCGACCGCTGGGAGCGCCGGCCCAGCATCTATCTCGACCGCGACTTGCCGCTGGCCGATGAGCACGGGAAGTGCCCGCAGCGGGCGTGTGCGCGATTGGGAAACATCAATCTTCCTTCCGATGAGCGGCGGATCCACCTCGTAGCTCCAATGCAGGCTTCCGATCCCTGCTCGGAATCGCTGGCGTTGGCCGCGGCCACCGCTTACGATCTGGCCTTCGATCGCCTTCCGCTCACCCGCGACAAGCAGATTATTAAAGACGCCATCGCAAAGCATGAATTCGTGTTTGGCAGCTTCATTCCCGAAGACGACGTATCGGCAGCGAAATCCGGGCCGGGGGCGAATCCTGGCTCTGGCCACACTCTTCCCGGCTTCCAGAGCACCTCGGCCGAGAAACTGGCCGCCCTGGGCGCGACCACCAGCGCCGAAAACGCCGCCGCCAGGGCGCAATGCCGTGGACGCATCGTGGTCATCGGAGGAAAATGGCGCTCCGACCTGGGCCGGGGCGAGTTCGCGGACCGCTATGACACGCCGGCCGGACCTATGACTGGCATGTACGTCCACGCCAACTACGTCGAAGCCCTGCTCGACGACCGTTACCAGCGGGAGGTGCCGCTGTGGGCCGCCATCGGCTTCGACTTGCTGATCGGCGGAGCCCTCTACCTTTCGTTTCACAAGGCGAGTACCCGGCGGGGAAAATTGCTGGTGCTGGGCGTCTTCCTGGCGCCGCTGGTGGCCAGCTATGTGGTGTTTGCCAATCTTAATTTGTATCTCGACTTCATTCTTCCGCTGGGCGCGTGTTTCGTACATCTGGTGGTAGAGTTTGCGCGTGACTATTGGCGTCTGAAGTCGGTTGCAGTGGCGTAAGGGGGGCGCCCGGCCATGTCGAAGCAGACTCGCTGGCTGCCGATTTGCGCCGGGGTTGTGGTGGCGCTGGGCGGAGCGCTGCTGTGGCAGCATTTCCATCAGCAGATCATCAGCACCCTGGGCGGAGGCGTAGCCTCGATTGCTCCGATAAGGGGCGGCCAGAACACCGCGGCGTCGAGTGCCGCGGCATCACCCGGATCTCCGGCTGAATCTCCGGTGGCATCACCGGCCCAAACGACCCCGCCACAAGCCGTACGGTTCCATTCCGCCACCGGCCGGGTCGTCTCCTGTTCCAACAGTGTTCTCGTCATTGCGCAAGCTGAAGGAGGCCACGTCCGGTTCAAGATCGACCTAGACAGCAAAGCCGAGTGTCTCCGAGATATCGGCCGTGTGGTGCGGGTTGAGTACACGCAGACGGACACGAGGAAGGTCGTCAACCGGATCGTTAGCCGCGCCGAGGAGCAGCAAAAGGCCGGGTCCAGATAGGGCGTTGCGGCCAGGTTCCAGAGAAAAGAGGCGGGCATTTTCCGCAATGCCCGCCGCGTTAGCCGTTGCGCTTTATCGCCGCGAATGTTACCGGTCGTCGTCGTCGAGCTTCAGGCCGGGAAGTACGGGTGTGCCCTCCTTGCGAACGGCATCCAGGCGGTCGGGATCAAGTCCAAGAAGCCTCAGGATAGTAGGAGCTACCTGACTGGTTTCCACAAAGCTGGTAATGGTCCGTGCCTTCCCGATGCTGGGGTTGGATACCAGCAACATCACGTTGGTGTCATCCTGAGCAAAGCCGCCGTGCTCGGATTGCTTCTTACTGCTGCCCGTGTAAACCACGCCCACGTTCGGCGCCACGATGATATCGGGCGTGCGCGGGTCGCCGCCCGGCCGCAGACGACAGCATGGCCCCGGAACGGTTGGGACTCCAGGCGCATTGAACATGGTTTCAAGCGACGCGCCGTAGAAAATCTGGCCGATGCCTGCTTCTTTTGCATTGGTTTCGAGCATGCCTACAGCCGTAAGTGTGTTGCTCGAATTGGTTAGCCAAAGCTGCGAAATATCATCCTCCGTCGGCCCAAGATCGGTAGTTTCGGCCGCCGGAAGCAGAGCCGCGAGAATCTGCGAAGGCGGCATGCCGTTTGTTCCCGAAGGTCCGGGAATGGGAGAGAAGCGGTGGTTATCGATCGGCGACTGACCGTGCTTGGCGGTGATGATGATGGTGGTCGGATGGAGAAGGTGCTGGTTCTTGAGCGCCGTGACCATCTGCCCGATCGCCGCATCCACGAATTGGATCTCGCTCAGCATGCTGGGGGTAGGATCGCCTGCGGCGTCGCTGTAACCGCCAAAGACTCCTTTTTCGATCAGTTTCTCCCCCACGCTCACGGCCTGGAAGTTCATGCCGAAGATCACCGGCACGGGAGCGCTGCTGCCGCCCAGGTGCGTCTTGCCATTGATCCAGTTCACTACGGCGTTGACCTTCAACTGGTCGTAGCACTTGATGGAATCGAAGTCGGTCGTCCAGTCGCCGCTGGTGTTGTTGGAAATGGTTGAACAGTCCACCCCGTTGGCTGTCTTGAAGCTGGGTATGTTGACCACGTTGGAATTCACTTCAGGTGCGTAGTAATCGTCTACGTTGCTGGGGCTAGAGGTTCCGGTCGGTCCGGAAACTACGGCGTAGACGGGGTGCTTGTCGGACCAGGCCGTGTAGCCGCCCGCCGCGTGGATTACCCCGTAAATGCTATTGGTGCGGACGAAGTTCCAGGGATAAACCGGTAGGCAGGAATTGAACGGATCGCGAACCAGCTTGTTGGGATCGATGGATAAAACGCCGCCGTCGAACGTGGAATAGGGACCGCCGCCGTTGACCAGCGTCTGGTTGATCTCGTCTCCCTCTTCATATTCGGTCTGGGTTCCATTGATAACCCCCGGGGTGCAGGTTCCAGCGGCCAAACCGTTGCCGGTCGTCGTCGCCGGCGGCGCCAGCACGCGATCGTAAGCCACGTCATAAAACGCGCCTACGGTTTTGGGACTGCCCCCGGTTACCAGCGCCATCAGCCCGGGAAACGAATCGGAAGGCCTGGAAGTAGTCGTGCGCGTGTAGGTCACGCCGGTCTGGCCAAGAGCGGCCAGGTTCGGGCAAGTGTTCGATGCCACGCAGTTTTCATAATCCACCGCGTGCATGCCGTCGATGCTGATCAACAGAACATGTCGGATTCCCCGTTCGTGGTGGTCGCGGTCCCAGTCGTCCGCGTGTGCGGCGGTTAACAGTGAAATTGTTACAAGCAAGAAAGCGGCGGGCCATCCTCTACGTCTCATCAGAGTTCCTCCTCAGGGAGAGAAGGTCTACCAGCCGATTGTTACGGGTAATTGAATAATTAGTTTACATCGTGTGAAAACCGCACTGGGCGCGGCTCTCCGCGTTCACCTTCCATTGGAATTGTCATCCCGAGTGCAGCGCGGCTGACCATTAAGGCTCTGTGTTAGGTTTGTCAAGAAAACGTCTGGGGTCTGTGCTAGAACCGGAGTGTTGCACCACTATTGGTGCACTCGGCGGCTGCCCGTTCTTGGTGCAGAGGGATGACCGCGAGTGGCCTCAGCCCAGGTGGGTGGCCTGCCATTCCCGCAGGCTGCGGATTTCGCGGGCCAGCAGGTCGGCGGCCTGGAAGCACAAATCGAGGCGCTTGTGGACCAACTCCAGCGCCCGCTCGCGGTCCACGAAGCCGCAAACGCACTCCTCCTCGGCTTCGGCGGTCAGGCTGTAGGGCTGGCCGGAGAACAGCGCGGGCAGGCCCAGCACGTATCCCGGACCTACGGTGCGATAGGGCAGCCGCGGATCGTGGTCGTGCGTCAAGGCGGACAGGCGGACCTTGCCCTGGCGCATCACCAGCACGCCATCCGCCGCTTGTCCCTGGCGGAACAGGATCGCGCCCGCGTGGCAGGTATACACGCTGGCGATGGCGTCCAGCGCCTCCGCCAGTTCGCGCACCACATCGGCATGAAGATCGCTATCGTTTCGCAAAACAAACTCCCCAGCGTTGCCTATCCTGTCCTGTCGGTCTACACATTGCAGTGATTAAAATCACAACACCGTGTGACGTACCCGGACACCTCCTCTTTATTTACAAGACTTTACCTTTCCTTGACGCAATCTTTACCCGCGCTTGTCATCTCATGGGTTATTACAGTCAGGATCCAGGCGGTCATGAGTTCGCTTCTTGAAGTCGTGCTGTGGGGTGCACCGGTGATCCTGCTGAGCTGGGGATTACTGCTGGGGTTCGGGTGCGCGATGGTCTTCCGCGACGACGACTCGCCGCCCGAAGAAAAGCGGCCTTCGGGAATAGGAGCACAGGCATGAGCCGCTTGGACGTAATCCGGAGCAGGGCCGTAGCCGCCAGGAAGAATCCCTTGCGTGCGGCATGGAATCTGGGGCGCGACCTGTTACGCTTGGCCGGCTTTGCCCTGGCCGGTAGCCCGCCACAGATCTCGGTGATTGTGATGTCGGCCGCTGTGGCCTTCCTGCTCGGCCGGCTACCCGCGCGGGCAGCCGGTGTCGTCCCGCTTCGCCTGGATTAGCTCCGCGCCCCAGGATGGGAGTTGCCTATGCCACGCATCGTCTGCATTGATCCCGACGCCGGCCGGGCCGAAGAGCCGGTCAAAGTGCTGCGCTCCGCCGGTTATGAAGTCATGATGGCCTGCACCGCGGAAGTGGGCCTGGCCCTGGTGCGGCTGTTTCCGCCGGACATCGTCCTGCTGCACTGCGGTCTCGCCGAGCAACTCGAGCCGCAGATCCACGTGGCTTGTCCTGCGGTGCCGGTGGTCGTGACCGGAGAGAAGCCGGTATCGGTGGACGACTTGCGCTGGCTGACCGCACACCAGCGCCGGGGCGCCCCGGCCCAGGACCCCCGCCACCTCTCGCACTGAGCCTTCGGCGTCCCCCGCAAGCGACAGCCGCCAGCCGGGCGTGCCCGGCCGCCCCAAAATATATGTCGCCTCACGATATCGGTTAACGATATACTTGGTGCGGCAGAGGGCGTAAAGCCTTTTTGCGGAGGTGAGGTATGGCTGTGATTTTCTGGGTCACCCTTGGAGCGTTGGCGGGAGCCATCGCCAAGCTGGTGGTATGGGACACGGATCGGGCCAATTGGGCGGCCATCATGCTGCTCAGCATCGCCGGCGGAGTGCTGGGCGGCCGCATCGCCGGCTGGCTGTCGCCCCTCTCGGATTCGCCCGGGTTCGATTCCATCAGCATTGTGCTGGCGTTGGTCGGAGCGGCCGCACTGCTCTCCCCCTATGGACTGGTGATTGCCCGCCGCCGGGCTGGAACCACCGTCGGAGCCGATCACCTGCGGCGCGCGGCTTAAAGCAGCTTTCGGAACTGCACTGGGCTGGCGCCTCTCCAGGCGCGCCAGCCTTTTTTTGCGTTAGGGCGAGTCTCTGCCGAAATTTCCCGCCGCGGATTAATGACGCAATGGGTCAATGACTCCATCCCCGATCACCCGATGCTCGCTTGACTTTCTGCTCCCATAATGTCATTTCTATTCACTTTTCCCTTCGCGCCGGGGCGCCGACGGTGTGCCCCGCTTTTGGGCGTGCAAGGAAAAAAGGGAAAGAGGTTCTGGGTGCGCGTCCGGGTGTTCTTCCACGACAAGTGTTTCGACGGGGCGGCGTGCGCGTCGCTGTTTGCGCGCTTCTATCGCGAGCGCATCCGCGGCGACGCCGAGTTCGTCTTCAGCGGGCTGGTGCACCGCGCCGGCAGCCTGTTCGACGAGTCCAAGTTCGATGGCGACGAGAACGCCATCGTGGACTTCAAGTACTCCACCTCGCCGCGCATCACCTGGTGGTTCGATCACCATCAGAGCGCGTTCCTCACGCCGGAAGACGCGGCCCACTTCGAGCAGCAGCAGTCGAACACCAAGTTCTACGATCCCGATTTCAAGAGCTGCACCAAGTTCCTGGCCACGGTGGCGGAGCAGCGCTTCGGCTTCCACCCGGCGCCGGTGGCGGAACTGATCGAGTGGGCGGACATCATCGACGGGGCCCAGTTCCCCGACGCGCGCAGCGCGGTGGAGATGCGCGAGCCCGCCATGCGGCTCACCATGATTATCGAAGCCTCGCAGGACCCGGGCTTCATGCCGCGGCTGGTGCCGCTGCTCGCCTACCATCCGCTGGCCTCGGTGCTGGAGGAGGCGTTCGTCGCGCCGCTGGCCGAACCGCTGCTCGAACGCCATCAGCGCTCCATCGAGACCATGCGCCAGCGCGCCGAGTACCGCGACCGCACCGTGTTCTACGACATCGCCGACCAGGAGCTGGAAGGCTATAACAAGTTCGTCCCCTACTATCTCTACCCAGAGTGCATCTACAGCGTGGGGCTGAGCAGGAGCAGCTTTCGAACCAAGGTTTCGGTGGGGTCGAATCCCTGGGCGCGTGCCGACCACCTGGTGAACCTGGCGCTGATCTGCGAACGCTACGGCGGAGGCGGCCACGCCCGCGTGGGCGCGATTTCCTTTCCCCCCGACCAATTGGAGAAGGCGCGCCAAGCGGCGCAGGAGATTGTCGCCGAACTCAGGGCGAGCATGGAAAGCCCGAGTAGATTGTAACGTTGGGCTGATGCAAGGTCCTGCATCTTGAGGCAGTGCGCTAACGGAATTAGCCCGCCACCCATCTTGACAATCGGTTCCCACCGTAGCAGAATCCGCCCATCATGGGGGGTAGGATCTCCCCAGCCACTCGCGGTCGCACCTGGCGCACCTTCGAGTCAACTGAGGCCGCCTACACTCTTCCCACAGTCAATAATTAATTCGGCCTTTTAATCCCCCGGCCGGCCCAAGTTACTCACAACCAGCAGGAGGTGCGTCGTGAAACGCATGAGCTTTGGTGTGTCCCTGGCTATCAGCATTTTGCTGTCGCTTCCGTTGTCGCTGGCTCAGCAATCGTCCCAAGCCGCAGCCCCCATCATCGTCCCCCGCCAGATCCAGTTCAGCGGAGCGATTAACGATGTCCCGGGGCAGCCCCACGGCGGAGTCTTGGGCATCACCTTTGCCCTGTACAAAGACCAAGCCGGCGGTGCGGCGCTGTGGCTGGAGACGCAGAACGTCTCCCTGGACGTACAGGGGCGCTACACCGTGCTGCTGGGAGCAAACAGCGCCGAAGGCATGCCGGTGGAGCTGTTCACGGCCAACGAAGCGCGCTGGCTCGGCGTGCAGCCCGAGGGGCAGGCGGAGCAGCGGGTGCTGCTGGTGAGCGTGCCCTACGCGCTGAAAGCGGTCGACGCCGAAACCCTGGGCGGCAGGCCGGCCTCCTCTTTTGTCCTGGCAGCGCCGGTGGCGGCCGGTGGTTCAGGCAACTCGGGATCAGGCAACTCCGGCGCGGGCACGGCGGGCGGCAGCTCGACCAGCGCGGTTTCCCCCGCCGCAATTTGCGCCACGCCTCCCTGTACTGTGATGACCTCCGGGGGCACCGCCAACTTCCTGTCCCTGTTCACGGACGCCACCACCGTGCAGGATTCCGTCCTGTCTCAGAGCCCGTGCCCTTTTGACGCAAGCCAGACCTGCGTCGGGATCGGCACCACCAACCCCGCTCGCATTCTGGATGTCAACGGCGAGATCCGCGTGGAAGGCGGAAACCTCTTCCTGCAGCGCGACAAGGTTGATTTGTTGGGGCGCAGGAACTGGGCGTGGGGAACGGAGACCTTCAATGTGGGGGACGTGTCCCTGTTCGTGAGCTCGAGCAACCTAGGATATGCCAGCATCAGCCCGGTGTTCACCGCCCTCAGCAACGGCTGGATGGGCGTTGGCGTGGCGACGCCCGCGGCGAATCTGGAAGTAGCGGGCACGGGTGGTGGTCTGTTGGTGGACAGCCCCGGCGTGATCACGGGCAGCGGCGCGGGGCTGACCAACCTGCCGGCGGCCAGTCTGACCGGAACCTTGCCTGCTGCGGCGCTGGCTGGCGTGAACGGCTCCGGGCTGACCAACGTGAATGCTGCGATGCTCGGCGGAGCAGCCCCCGGCGCCTTTGCGCTGCTCGGCACTGCGGGCAATCCGGTGACGCAAACTTTCAGCGGCACGGCCAACCTTCAAGGCAACTTAGCACTCACGGCGCTGAATGGAGTGAATCCCAACCTAACGGTGACGGACGCGAACGGCGACTCTCTAAGCATCACCGCAGGAGTGACGATCAACACTTCCGTCGCCCCAGCATTGACGATCAACAGTGCCGGCTGTTGTCCAGTTCAGGAGAATATTGCAACGCCCACGGGCCCTTCGACGGGAGTGGCTTTCGGCGTCAATCTCCCCAACAGCCCTAACCTGTTTGGCACCGGCTTGGCTATTTCCGCTCCGGGAACCAATGAGATCGGTGCCTCAATTAGCGCGTCGCAGTACGCTCTTACGGTCAACACGTCCGGAGAGAGCTCAACAACGGCAAAGTTCGCAAACGCGGGCACCGGCAACGCCACCGCGCCTAGTTGGACTATATTCGGAAGCTTTACGGGCGGTCCGAATACGGCTGCGTTTGTGGCGAAGGCAACGGGGTCGGCAGTCGGGGGCTTTCCTTTCTTGGCGCAGGGTGCGGGGGGCAGTGCGACATTTTTCACTGACGCCAGCGGCGACGTGTTTAATGCCGGAACGTTCACTTCCCCAGCTACCCTTAGCAACGTCCTGACCAGCGGCTCTCCCCTCTGCATCAACGCCAGTGCCCTTATCGGCGTTTGCCCCGTCACCGTCTCTTCGCGCCGGTTCAAGCACGCAATCGCCGACATGGGCGCGGAGAGCGACTTGCTGATGAAGCTGCGGCCGGTGGCCTTCTATTACAAACCCGAACTCGACGAGACGCAGACGCGGCAGTACGGGCTGGTGGCCGAAGAGGTGGCCCAGGTGGCCCCGCAACTGGTCGTCTACGACAAAGACGGCATCCCGCAGACGGTACGCTATCACTTGGTCAACGCCATGCTGCTGAATGAAGTCCAAAAGCAACAGCGCTTACTCGAGAAACAGCGGGAGACTATTGGGGAACAGGAGTCGAGAATGCAGGACCTGGAGGCCAGGCTAGCGAAGCTGGAGGCTGCTCTAGCCGAGAAGCGCTGAGGCCGGGAGCGCGATCTCCGTCCAGACCTTCGCGGTCGGAGGAAAGCCCGGCGCAGATTCAGCGCGGGTCGAACCAGCGCATCTGCGGCGGATTGCTGCCCGGCGGCGGGCTGGGCGGCTGCGCCGCGGGTTGTCCCGGCATCGTCACCGGACGCCCGAACACCACTTGCAGATCGGAATACTGCGGCAGGTCCACATCGTTGCCGTGTCCGCCCAGCAGGATGACCAGACCGGTGGCGGCGCCGGCGTAGGGAGCGACGGCGTGCATCGCCATCTCCACAGCTTCGTCCACCACCTGCTCGGAGACGGTCCCGATCACCAGGCGCTCTGCCAGACTCTTGGCGCCGCCCTTGCCGTGCAGACCGCCCTCGGGATCCATGTTGACCGGCGCCTTTTTGCCCACGTCGGCGCCCGCGAGTGAGGCTGCGACCTTTTGCGAATCGCCGCCGGGCTCGGTGAGCCGGTCGAACACCAGATACATGGAAGCCGCGCGGCTCATCCGCCGCGGCTGCACCAGCTTGCTGATGTGCCCATCGAGCAGGCTGCCCTCGGGCACCAGAAGATGGCCGTCAGGCTGGAAGATGGGCTCTAGCAGCCGCGCCTGGAAGGCGTCTCCGGTTTTGCTGTCGCTGGCGCGCAGCTCGGTGAGCAGCAGAAACTCGGCGTGCGTGCCCTGGGGGATGGTGACCGGCTGCTCGGTGGCGCGCGGGACCTCGGGCTGCTCCGGCAACTCCAGGCGGGCCGCGCGCGCGACCTCCAGCGTCGCCACCGGATGCCGGAACTCCTGCGCCCGCTTCTTGCCGTGCTTGATGCTGGACACCTGCGACACGCCGGGCGCGTGCTGCGCCAGATCTGTGCCGGTCGTGCCGCCGACCTTCATCTGCCCTTCCTCGCTCGCCTGGAGGCGCACTTCTTCGCCGCCGCGGATAAAACGCAGGTCCATCGGCACTTCCTCGCCCGACGGCAGCTTCACCGTGGCGGCACGCAGACTGACATCGTAGAAGTTGTGGCGATTCAATCCCAGGCTGCGCACGGTATCCACGCGCTCCATCCAGCCTTTCTTCTGCGGTGCTTTTTCCTTCTCGACTTTGTCCACGACGGCGTGCACCTGGCTGCCGGCGGGAATGAGCGCGCGGTCGTACACATAGACGGGGCGGACCAGTTGTCCGGCAAGTTCGCTGCCCGGCTTCAGGTGGGAGACGTTGACCGGCCCGGAAAGCTCCATGCGCAAGATGGCGCCGGCGGGTACGGAGTATTCCTTGAAGTTGGCGGCGGGCGCGGGATTTTGCGCCGTGACAACCGATGCCAGCAGGCACAAGGCCAACGCGCCGAACAGAACGCGCGAACACACGGCCCTACGCACCACGCACCCCCAGGCTAGCCCGACGGTTGCGACCATTGTAGCGGAAGTTGAGCATCGCCGGGCGCGCACACGCAAGGGTGAGGCCCATCACTGTATTCCGGGTGTAACCGTGGTATTCATCGGCTCGGCGCCGGTGGGGCAGACGCCGAGGAGGTGCGTGTGCCGATCATTACCATTTCCCGAGGATCTTTCAGCGGGGGCAAGATGCTGACCGAGGTCCTCGCCAAGCGGCTGGGCTACCGCTCGCTCGATCGCGAGCAGGTTATCCAGAAAGCGGCGGCCTGGGGCGTGTCGCAGGATGACCTGAGAACCGCGATCGAAAAGCCGCCGACCTTTACGGGGCAATCCCAGCACACCAAATACATTTACCTCACCTTCATCCAGGCGGCGCTGACCGAGGAGGTCAGGACCGGAAACGCCATCTACCACGGCCTGGCCGGCCACTTGCTGCTCGGCAAGCAGCCGCATGTCCTGTGCACCCGCATCATTGCTCCCATGGAATTTCGCATCGGCAAGGTGCAGGACCGGCTGAGGTGCAATCGCAAGGAAGCCATCTCCTACATCGAAAAGACGGACGAGGAACGGCGCAAGTGGACGCAGTTTCTCTACGGGGTGGATTGGCGAGACGCATCGCTCTACGACCTGGTGCTCAACCTGGAACAGATGGATCTGGAAGAAGCCTGCGAGGTGATCTGTACCGCGGCGCGGGCGAAGCGCTTTGCGCCGACTCCGGAAACTCAACGAGCCCTGGACGATCTCGCCAGGGCCGCCCGCGTCAAGGCCAGCCTGGCCATGAATCCGGCCACGGCGGACCTGCAGTTCGCGGTGGTGGCGCAAGACGGAGCGGTGTCGGTCAAGGGAGACATCGTGAGCCCGGCGCAGGTCAAGACCATCGGCGGCATTGTCCGGGCGGTGCCGGGCGTGCGTGAAGTCCGCCTGGACCAACTGGAGCTGGCCACCCGCTTCTGAGGGCAAACGGCCGGCGACGAGGTGCGGCGATGGCCCTGGCCGCCGCTTCACTTGAACCAGTGATATCCGATCGAGAACTGGAGGGTGTTGATGCCGGGATTGGGCGTGGCCAGGCCGGCGTTCGAGATGTGCACGTACTTGGCGGCCAGGGAGACGGCGTGCTTCTCGCGGGTAAAGATCTGCACCCCGAAGCTGGCCTGGGGCGTGAAGTTCACGTTGCTGGTGCCGGGCGGAACGTTGTCGAGGGAGACCAGCACGCCGCCGCCCAGCTCGAGATAGGGCGCGACTTTTCGGCCGCCGGTGAAGTTCCACTTAAGAATAAAGGGATCGAGTCCGCCGGCGTAAGAAGTTTGACGGGGAAAAACCAGCAGGTAAGCGGGGATGAAATCCACCGCGTACTCCAGGTTGCCGCGCAGCCAGCCAGGGCCGTGCTCGACCGTCAGCACCCTGCCCACGCGCACCCCGGCGTCCCACACCCCGGCGTCGGACCTGCCCCCGGAGACGCTGTGTCCGCCGGCGGTCCACCAGCCGAGTTCCCAGGCGCCTTGTTCAAGCGAGTCGGCAGGCAGGCTCTGGGCCAAGGCCGAGACCGAAAGCAGGGCCAGTATGACGATGCAACGCTTGGCCATGGGACCGGATAAGGTAGCAGGCGGGCCGCGCGGCAGGCCAGAGAATTTTGCGTTTCACGGCTCTTGCGCGCTAGGGTAGCGCTTCCCTGCCGGTTGCCTCCGCGTCTATTCCCCTGAGACAATGCCCGGTCATTCCATCCACCCTGGATCAGGAGGAACTCATGCCCGCCAAGAAACACACAGCCAAGCCGCGCGAAGTGCACGTTTACGTCGGAACGCGCAAGGGCGGATTCCGTTTCCGCAGCGACCTGAAGCGCAAGCGCTGGCAGATCGACGGGCCGTTTTTCTCCAGTTGGGAAGTGACCCAACTCTCGCGCGACCCGCACACCGGCCACCTGTGGGCGGCACTCCACAGCGCGTGGTGGGGACGCGACCTGCAAGTGAGCCGCAACGGCGGCAAGAAGTGGGAGAAGTCCGCCGCCGGTCTGGAATTCCCGCAGGAGCGCGGCTGGAACCTGGCGCGAATCTGGCGGGTGGTGCCGAGCAACGACGGCAAGACGCTGTGGTGCGGCGTCGATCCGGGGGCGCTGTTCCGGTCCGAGGACGGCGGCAAAAACTGGCACGAGGTCACGGCGCTTTCGCAGCATCCCACGCGCGAGCGCTGGAACCCGGGCGCCGCCGGCATGATGGTGCACACCATCATTCCCGATCCTGACGCGCCGCGGACGATCTATATCGGGATCTCGGCGGCGGGATGTTTCCGCTCCGCCGACGACGGCGCCAGTTGGACGCCGATGAACCAGGGCGTGCGCGCCGACTTCCTGCCCAACAAGTTCCCCGACGTCGGGCAGTGCCTGCACAGCATGGTGATGGCGCCATCGCGCGCGCTCATCCAGCAGAACCACTGCGGCGTATATCGCAGCGCCGACCGCGGCGAAACCTGGAAGGACATCTCGCGCGGGCTGCCCTCGCGCTTCGGCTTTGCCATCGCCGCCAATCCGCAGGAGGACAACACGGTTTACGTCATTCCCTCCATCGACGCCGAGCACCGCTACACCTGCGACCGGCGGCTGGGCGTCTATCGCTCGGCGAACGGCGGCAAATCCTGGCAGCTCCTGACCCGCGGCCTGCCGCAGAAGAACGTGTTCACGCAAGTGCTGCGCCACGGCGCCGCCAGCGATACCTGCGACCCCGCCGGCGTGTACTTCGGCACCACCAGCGGCGAACTCTACGGCTCGGCCAACGGCGGCAATTCGTGGGAACTGGTACAGGCCAACCTGCCCGGGATCAGTTGCGTGTACACGGCGGTGATTTGATCGGGTCATCGGGTATCGCCGGGATCACCCTGCGCGAAAAAATTAACGAAAAGTGCAAAGCTTTGCAGTCGCGCACCGGGCTCCGCGGGCTGGACGAAGCTTCGCGGAAACGGGCATGGGGCGTGGGTTTCCGGCCGCCGGCATGACAATTCTTTTACAACTTCAGGCTTGACAATCGGCAGCACAGGAGTAGACTCCGGCGGGTATCCGGAGTTGTTGGCTACTGGCCGTGTGCTCACGGACCCGTCTCCCCCCAAGGCGACCCGGTAAGCGTTCTCTTCGCATCCCCAGGCAAGCAAATACAGTCCGGTCTCTCGGCCCCGGCGGTTACAGTTCATTTCCAGAACTCCAAGGAGGAGTTTGACTATGCATGTTTCCCAGGTAAGAAGGCTCTTGATTTGCAGCTCCCTCCTGCTCTTGCTGCTTGCGGCCTCAGCCTCGGCGTGGGCGCAAGCCGCCACGCTCGGGCGTGGTCTGGAACAGATGGTCCAGCTTTACGAATTCGGCAACCCGAAACTCGCCGCGGTCATGAAGTTCCAGTTAACGTCCCCCTCGGGCGACGTCCTGGTGCACATCCGCCTGGCGCCCGGCGTCACCAGCGAGCAGGTTCTGCCGCAACTGACGCTGAGCGGTTTCCAGTTGCAGGCGATCAGCAAAATGAACCCCAGTCTGCTGGAGGGCTACCTGCCCCTGGGTTTGGCGCGCAGTGCAGCCGGGGTCGCCGGGGTGAAGAGCATCCTCGCCGTGCAGCGCCCCGTCACTAATGTCGGCTCCGTCCCCAAACAGGCGGTGCCGGTGGAGAAGGCTGACCTCGCCCAAGCCCGCGGCATCGACGGCACCGGCACCAAGCTGGGCGCCATGTCCGACAGCTACGATACCTGCACCACGTGCAGCACCCACGCCGCCCAGGACGTCGCTACCGGCGACCTGCCGACCGGCGTAGTGGTGCTGGAAGACTTCCCGGGCGGCACCGACGAGGGACGCGCCATCCTGCAGTTAGCGCACGCGATTGCCCCCGGCGCGGGGCTGGCGTTCGCCACCGCCGATGTTGGCGAGGTGGATTTCTCCAACAACATGCTCAATCTGCGCCGCGAGTTCCACGCCGACGTCGAAGTGGATGACGTTTATTACTTTGACGAGCCCTTTTATTCCGATGGGCTGCTGGCGCAGACGGTGGACGAGGTGGTAAAGGAGGGCGCGGCTTACTTCTCCTCGGCGGGCAACAATGGTTTGGAAGCCTATGAGGCGGAGTATTCGCCGGTATCCTTCGAGCACGCCCAACGGCTGGTGGCGGAAGGCAAGTCCAACCTCGACCTGGCTTCCTTGGTGGCCTTCAACACCGCCAACGGCTTGCCGATACCGGTGAGCTTCCACAACTTTAATGCTCCCCACTTCACCGTGTCCCATCCGGAGGGCGTGGACGGTCACGACGGCCGCTGGGGCCATCACGACGACGATGTAGCCATCTCCCAAGGTTACATTTCCTATTTTGGGGACATTGGCGATTTCCAGTGGGATGAGCCGTTCTTCCTGGGCAAGGTGCAGACTATCTACTTCGTCTACATCTTCGATGCCAATGGCAACTTTGAGAACCCCATCACCAGCCCTAACGTCTTTTTCACCCTCGACAACACCATTGCCGACGACGAGGCGATTCAACTGTGGGAGGTCAATCCTGGCAGCTACCAGATTGTCCTCGCCAAGATGAACGACGGTCCGGCGCGGCGGATCAAGTACATTGACGAGAATGGCCAAGGCGAGAGTGAGCGCCAGGATGCACCCTCGGTTGCGGGTCACAACAGCGCCAAACGTGGCCAGGGCGTTGCCGCCATGTACTATCCCATCACCAACTTTCCCGAGGACTTCAGCTCGCCGGGACCGGTTACCATCCTCTTCGACGATGCGGGCAACCGGCTGCGTGAGCCTGAGATCCGGCTGGTACCGCAGATCACCGCTATCGATGGCGTGGATACCACGTTCTTCGGAGGCGATACCGACGGCGATGGCTTTGGGAACTTCTTCGGCACCAGCGCCGCCGCGCCCGATGCAGCCGCAGTCGCCAACCTGGTGATTCAGGCCGAGGGCGGACCGGGCAGCATTCGGCCCAAGGACATCTACGACCGGCTGCAGGATACCGCCACCCCCGTTCCGCTCTCCGGCGACCGCCTCTACGCGTTCGCCAAGGCCGGACCGGTGCTGGCATCCGCCAACGGCGAGTTCGCGCGCGACACGGATTACTGGCGTCTGGCGGTGGACCGGCACACGTCGCACACCGTCAACAGTGTTTCCATCAATCTGACCACCCCTAGCATGCACTGGTCGAATCCGGCGAGCACAACGACTGGCTTCTTTGTCGGCACCACCAAGGGGCTCCTCCCCACCGACGTGACTGCCAGCCGCAGCGCCGACCTGACCACCCTGACGCTTACCTTCAAACCCGGTACCTTCGGCGCCGGAGACAAACTCACCTTCGCCAACTTCATCTTCGCGTCGATCCTCCCGTTCCAGTTCCCGTTCGATGCTGACCGGACCGCGGGCGGGGTGGTCACCGTAACCCTGGACGATGCCAGCACCGCCACCGGCACCTTCCACGTCGAGAAACGTATCACGCCTAATCACTACACCGGCGCGGGCTTGGTAAACGCCGACGCCGCCACCCGCCACCATCACGATCATTAGACTGTAAGGCTGAACCACCCGTGCAGCCCCGGGGATTTTTCCCCGGGGCTTTTTTCTGGCGGAAACTCTACTGGGTCTGGGGCATCTGGTGGATGGGGTGAGCGGCGCCCGGCAGCGGCTTGCCATCGCCGGTGAGCACGCGGATCATCTTTCCCTCTTTGCGGAAGCAGACCTCATCGCCCGCCGCCACCTCCGGCGCATTGGAGCCGGACGGCAGGCGCAGTTCATACTGCTGGCCGAGCACGCCAAAGATCACCGACCGTGCGCCTGGCGTGGCAGGACGTTGCGGGGAATCCTCGTCGGCCCTGGCGCGTGCTGCGACTCCCGGAGAGACATGGAGCACTTTCACCACCTTGGCGGATTGGTAGCCGGGCTTGCACTCGGCGGAGATCATCACGCTGCTTAGCGCGAACACAATCAGCAAGCCGATGTACTTATTCATACCCACCTCACTGCGATAAGAACGCACGAGAAGCTGAATCTTGCCCTGGAGACGAGCGAGTGGCGGTCGCCGCTCCGGCATGCAAGAGCCTATACCTCTATGGATTCATCCGGAGTTCTTCACCCCCTTTTCTCGCAAATTTTCATTAAAATTGTATTGGTGTAGGTGCGGTTTCGGGTTCTTCTCGCGATGGAAATGTTTCTCAATCTCTGCTGGTTATTGTTGGTGGTGCCGGCCCTCCTGACGTGGCGCCGGCAGGCGCAGTCTTCCCGCGGACGGGGCCACGCCTCGCTGCTGCGCCTGGGAGCGCTGGGCTGCGCGCTGGTCCTGCTGTTTCCCGTGATTTCCGCTTCGGACGATCTGCACGCCGTGCGCCAGGAAATGGAGGAGTCCTCCTGCAAGCTGAAGGCTGGCGCAAGCGCCAAAGGCTCTCACTCGATCGCAATCTTTCACCTTGCTGCGGCGATTCCCGCCCGCACCACCTTCGTCCCGCCGCGTGAAGGAGCTCCTGGAGCCGTACCCGCTTCTGCCTCTGTGCGCTCCTTGCTGTGCCCGTTCGGTCCCTCGCACGGACGTGCGCCCCCTGCGCCGGTAGATCTCTAGCGGCAGGCAGCAAGGCCGGTCCCGCACCGCTCTCCTGGGCGCGGAATGTTTGCTGGTTGCCCGGCCGCAACGGAACTGCGAGGTGATCCTATGCGACGCCAACATTTATTGCGCTATCTTCCGCCGCTGTTCAACGCTGCCCTGCTGGGTGCGCTGCTGCTGGGGTGTTCGCGGCAGGCGCCGCTCGATCCCTCCCAGGTCAAGGTGGAGAAGGCGCCGGATCCCAGCGTCATCGAAGTGCAGCATCCGGAGCGGTTTTCCGTGGTGACGGTCGAGCAGCGTCCCAGTGCGGACGAGATGTTGGTAAATGGGGTGGTGGCGCCGGACGTGAACCGCTCGGTGCCGGTGCTGTCGCTGGCCGGCGGCAGGGTGGTGGAAATCCGCACCAAGCTCGGCGACGACGTCAAAAAAGGCCAGGTGCTGCTGGAGATCAACAGTCCCGACGTGTCCGCGGCCTTCTCCGATTATCAGAAATTCCGCGCCGACCTCGTCCTGGCGCAGAAACAGTTGGACCGCGCGCAAACGTTGTATGCGCGGGGCGCCATCGCCCAGAAGGATCTGGAGATGGCGGAGGACGGGGAGCAGAAAGCGAAGGTCGATGTGGAGACCGCGGGGCAGCGCCTGAAGGTGCTGGGCGCCGACCTCGACCATGCTTCGCCCATCGTGCCGGTGCGGGCGCCCATCAGCGGCACCATCGTGGAGCAGAACATCACCGGGGGGACGGGGGTGCGGTCGCTGGACAATTCGCCGAATCTGTTCGTCATCGCCGACCTGTCGCGGGTGTGGGTGCTGTGCGACGTGTACGAGAACCGGCTGCCCGACGTGCACCTGGGAGATTTCGCCGAGGTGCGTCTGGCGGCCTATCCGGAGCGCAAGCTGCGGGCACGGGTGGCCAACATCGGCCGCGTGCTCGATCCCAACACCCGCGCCGCCAAGGTGCGCCTGGAGTTGGACAATCCCGACGGCGTGCTGCGGGCGGGCATGTTTGCCACTGCCGTCTTCCGCTCCCGGCAGGAGCAACTGCGGGCGCTGGTTCCCGCCAGCGCCATTCTGCGCCTGCATGACCGGGACTGGGTCTTCCGTCCGGAAGGCGGGAACCGCTTTCGCCGCACCGAGATCCAGGCCGGAGCCACCACCCGCGACGGCATGCGCCAAGTAGTGGCTGGGCTGACAGCCGGCGACAAGGTGGTGGTCAACGCCCTGCAATTCGCGGGAGCAGCCGAGGCGGAATAGCGCATGATCCGCTACCTCGTCGATTTCGCGCTGCACAACAAGGTGATGGTGCTCAGCCTGGGCTTTCTGCTGCTGGTCTGGGGCATCATCTCGTTCCACAAGCTGCCGGTGGAAGCCTATCCCGACGTGGCCGATAAGTACGTCTGGGTGATCACGCAGTGGCCGGGGCGCGCCGCCGAGGAGGTGGAGCAGCAGGTCACCATTCCCATCGAGACGCAACTGAACGGACTGCCGCACCTGACCCACCTGCGTTCGATCTCGCTCTCCGGACTCTCCTTTATCAACGTAATTTTCGACGACGAATCGGAAAACCTGATCAACCGCGAACAGGTGTTCGAGCGCCTGGCGCAGGTCAACCTGCCCGCCAACCTCAATCCGCAACTGGGTCCCGACTTCAGTCCCACCGGACAGATCTACTTCTACACCCTGGCCAGCAGCAATCCGCTCTACGACACGATGGAGCTGAAACGGCTGCAGGATTGGGTGGTGTTCAAGCAGTTGATGTCGGTGCCGGACGTGGCCGCGGTGTCCGTGTTTGGCGGAGAAACGCGCGAGTACCAGGTGCGCGTGGACCCGGACAAGCTGGTGTCCTATGGCCTCAGCATCGCCCAGGTGGAGCAGGCGCTGGCCGCCAACAACGTGAATGCCGGCGGCGGCTTTATCGAGCAGGGACAACAGGCGCTCAATGTGCGCGCGGTGGGGCTGATGCGCAACGTGGAAGACATCGGGGCCACGGTGCTCAAGACGCAGGGCGGAACTCCGGTGCGGGTGCGCGACGTGGCGGTGGTCACCCAGGGGCCCAAGATCCAACTGGGAAAGCTGGGCAAGTCCATCCACCACGAAGACGGCAAGGTGGTGGATTACGACGACGTGGTGGAAGGCATCGTGCAGCTCCGCAAGGGCGCGGAGTCGGACGCCGTCCTGCTGGCGCTGCATGCCAAAGTTCAAGACATCAACGACCACGTGCTGCCGCCCGGAGTCAGGATCGTTCCTCACCTCGACCGCAGCGATCTGCTCCGCTACACCACCCACACCGTGCTGCACAACCTGACCGAAGGCATCATCCTGGTCGTCATCGTTCTGTTTCTGTTCCTGGGCAACGTTCGCAGCGCGTTTATTGTGGCCCTCACCATTCCGTTTTCCCTGCTCTTCGCCTCCATCCTGCTCGACCTGCGCCACATCCCCGCCAACCTGCTTTCGCTGGGGGCGCTTGATTTCGGCATGGTGGTGGATGGCTGCGTGGTGATGATCGAAAACATCCTGCGCCACCTGGAAAGCGACCACGACAACCACCGCACCATCGCCGAGACCATCCGCACCGCGGCGCATGAAGTTCAGCGCCCGGTGTTTTACGCCATCATCATCATTATTACGGCGTACATGCCGATCTTCACCCTGCAGCGGGTGGAAGGCCGGCTGTTCCGGCCCATGGCGTGGACCGTGGCCTTCGCGCTGCTGGGAGCGCTGGTGTTCTCCATCCTGCTGGCCCCGGTGCTGGCCAGCTTCCTGTTCCGGGAGCGAACCAGTGAGTGGCGCAACCCGGTGCTGGTCTGGCTGACGAACCATTACCGCACTGATGTGCGGTGGGCGATACAGCATCGCCGCATCACCCTGGGGGGCGGCGTGGCCGTGTTCGCCCTGACGCTGTTTCTGGCGTTCAGCGGCGTCATCGGATCGGAGTTCCTGCCCCACCTCGACGAGGGTGCGATCTGGGCGCGCGGCACGCTGCCTCCCAGCACCGGGCCGAGCGAAGGCATCCGCCTCATGGACCAGGCGCGCATCGCCTTCGCGCGCTTTCCCGAGGTCACGCAGGTGGTGTCGCAGGTCGGCCGCTCCGACGACGGTACCGACCCCACGGGATTCTTCAACACCGAATACTTCATCGATCTCAAGCCCCGCAAGGAATGGCGGGCACAGTTCCACGGCCACAAGGACGAACTGATCTCGGCCCTCGACAACGAAGTGGAAAAAATTCCGGGCGTGCTGTGGGGGTTTTCCCAGCCCATCTCCGACAATGTGGAGGAAGCGGTCAGCGGCGTCAAAGGGGAGCTGGCGGTGAAGATCATCGGCCCCGACCTGAAGCAACTGGAAGCCAAGGCCGACGAGATCATGGCGGTGATGTCTGGGGTGCGAGGGATCGAGGACCTCGGCATCTTCCGCGTGCTGGGACAGCCGAATGTGAACTTGACTGTGGACCGCGTCAAGGCGGACCGCTACGGCATCAACGTGGCCGACGTGCAGGACGCCATCGAGACCGCGGTCGGGGGCAAGGCGGTGAGCCAGATCCTGAAGGGCGAACAGCGCTTTGACCTGGTGGTGCGCTACCAGGAACCGTATCGCCGCACGGTGCAGGACATCGCCAACATTCGTATCCTCGCGCCCAGCGGCGAGCGGGTCTCGCTCGCGCAGTTAGCCAGCATCGAAGTGCAGGACGGCGCTTCCATGATCTACCGCGAGGGCAACTCGCGCTACATCGCCATCAAGTACAGCGTGCGCGGACGGGACCAGGGCAGCGCGGTGGAGGAAGCCATCCGCAAGGTTCGCGACCAGGTCCAACTGCCCGCGGGCTTCACCCTGGACTGGACCGGTGAGTACGAAAGCCAGAAGCGGGCCAGCCGCCGGCTGGCGGTGATCGTGCCCGTCACCATCCTGGTCATCACCCTGATCCTCTACAGCGCCTTCCACTCGCTCAAGTGGGCCGGCCTGATTCTGCTGACCCTGGCCATCGCCCCTATCGGTGGACTGCTGGCGCTGCTGGTGACCGGGACGCACTTCAGCGTGTCATCGGGAGTGGGGTTCCTGGCGTTGTTTGGGGTCTCGGTACAAACCGGCGTCATCATGCTGGAGTACATCAACCAACTGCGCGCCAAGGGCGCGCCCGCCTTCGACGCCGCCACCGAGGGCGCGGTGCGCACCCTGCGGCCGGTGATGATGGTGATGCTGGTGGCGACGCTGGGATTGCTGCCGGCGGCGCTCTCGCACGATATTGGCTCGGATTCGCAGCGCCCGTTTGCCATCGTGATCGTGGGCGGCTTAATCACCGATCTTGTTCTCAGCGTGATCCTGCTGCCTACCCTGTACGTGCTGATCGCAGGCCCCGAGGACGTGCTGCCGACGCCGGAGGAAGAGGAATGATCGTCATTTCGGGAGCGTGACGCCCGGCCGGCGTGGCGCCATGCGGGCGCGTGCCTCCTGGACGAAGCCCAGAAACCGGCGCGCCAATTCCCGTATCTGATTGGCGTTCCGCCGCTCGACTGCTTCTTTCGGGATCAGCTCCTTGCCGACGCCCAGGGCAACAGCTCCGGCGAGAATGAAGCCCACCGCGGTTTTCTGATTGACCCCGCCGGCCGCCACCAGGGGAATGTTGGGAAAAGGCGCCTTCAAAGCCCGGATGTAATGCTCGCCGCCCAGCGGCCCGCAGGGGAACACTTTGACAAAATCCGACTTGGCCTTCCACGCCGAGACCACCTCGGTGGGGGTCATGGCGGCGGCCAGCATCACGATGTTCTGGTTCACGGCAAAATCCACGACCGCCAAATCGAGCGCGTCGGTGGTCAGAAAACGCGCCCCCGCCTCCAGGCAGAGGCGTGCGGTCTTGGTGTCATCGACGCTGCCCGCGCCCACGATCATCTCCGGCGTCTGGCGCGACACTTCCGAGATCACGCCCACAGCGTCAGGAACGGTCAGCGGAATTTCCACGATGGGGATTCCGCCCTGGAAGACCGCATCGGCGGCGAAGCGGGCTTCTTCCGCGGACGCTACCCGCGCCGCCGGGATAATGCCGATCTCTTGAATCCGCGCGCGAACCTCTTCCTTGGTCAAGTGCGGGACTCCTTGCCGGTGCTTGGAAAGGTGGAGCGGGAGACGGGGATCGAACCCGCGACATCCAGCTTGGGAAGCTGGCGTTCTACCGCTGAACTACTCCCGCTCATTTGGATAAACAACTTACCACCGCGCAAACCCGGTTGCAATGCGCCGGCTACGCGTAATCGACGGGATGCTTGCTCAGCCAGTGAGCGTTGCGGGTGGCATCGATCTTCTTTCTTGCGCCGCGGGCCATGTCCCCGGTCATGTGGCGCGTGCTCCAGGCCATGCCTCCGGCGAACCCGATCAGCGCTCCGGCGACGCCGAAAGCGGCGGCGGCGCGGTGGCCGGACTTGCGCCGGCTCGCCAGATAGCCGGCCGCCAGGCCGAGAGAGGCGGCGGCCACGGCGGGGGCCAGGGAGCTCAGGGCGGAGCGCCGCAGCACCGCACCGGGAGATTCCTCCTCGCGGATCTGTTCCTCGGCGGAACGCGCGCCTTCCACCGCCGAGCGCAGCAAATCCCAGCCGTATGCAACGCCGGATTTCAACCATCCGTCCAGTTTCATGCTTGCCGATTCTTGTCCGGTTCAGCCACGTCCGGCAGTGATGATGCTCACGGCCCGCAGTGATCTTAACGCAGTCAGCTAAGGCAACGCCAGAAGGCTGCCGATACACACTCGGGCGGAGATAACCGCGCAAGTTACCGCTGCGCGATGGGAGCGCCGCCTGGTTACCAGCGTAACCGGCGCGGGCGGCAGGCACGGCATCGTCCGTCGAGACGGGGGCCGCGGTTACGCCGGTTCAGGCCTGGTCCCATCCTCTCGTAACGATCTCGATCCCCGGCTTTCATACTACGATTCGTAAGAGGCGCAACAGATGTTAAGCAAGCCTGTCAGAGGTTGCGGGCCGCGCGCATGGCCCGCGGCATCCGGAGATCCACCCGTGGCCAGGAGCCATCGCTCGGCGGCCCGGGGATGGACCCTGATGGAACTCCTGGTGATCGTGGCGATCATCGGTTTGATGCTCAAGATAGCCATGCCCAACATTCAGAACACCCTCCTGAACTACCGTCTGGGCGCGGCGGCCTCGAGTGTGGCCGGGGCCATCCAGCAAACCCGCTATCGGGCCGTCATGAATGGCTGCTATTACACCATCGCCTTCACCGCGGGCTCGACCACCTATCTGGTACAAACCCAGGCCATCTCCGGCACTCCGCCGGTGTGCGCCACCAACGGCGACACCTCGCCGAAATTTACCAATGCGGATTCCTGGGGGGCGGTCCCCTGGGCGACGGGCGCAGGCCTGAGCGTAGTCACTTCGACAACGTTGGAGTTCGGCTCCAGCGGCATCGTCGGCACCCCGCCCAGCCCCGCCACCAACCCGCTGGTTCCCTGTGCGCCGAATTGCAGCTTCCAGCTCTCCAATGGCAATGCGACCAGAACGGTCACGATTTCAGGAGTGGGCAATGTCAAAGTCACGAGCCCGTAGGCAAGCCGGATTCACCCTCCTCGAGGTGATGGTGGCGATTTTCATCCTCACCGTGGGCGCGGTCTCGGTGGCCGCCCTGGCGGGGGTCATGATGACCACCGGCAACCGCTCCAAGTACATGTCGCTGGAGGCCGGCCTGGCTTCGGAAAAACTGGAAGACTTGAACCGCTGGCCGGCGGATACTCCCGCGGTCTGCGTGCCCACGGGCACGGCCTCGCTGGGCAGTTTGACCTCGGACATCTTGCAGACCACTACCTGTAATGGCGGGGATACGGGCAGCGTTGCTTACTACGACGATGTCAATATCAACTTCTCCAACAGCAGCACCGACTGCCCCAGTTCGACCGGAGGCTGCTTCGCCGAAACTATCACCTACCAGAACGCCGGCACCACCACCTACACCACCACGTATCACTCGCCGGATGGCACGGTAACCAACTCCACCGGCACCACCGCTCCGGCCAACATGACCTTCCACCGGCGCTGGATCGTGGAGGCCAACTCTCCCGCGAGCGGGGTGCGGCGGATCACCGTCCTGGTGTCGATCAACAGCGCCAATATTCAACCCGGCAATGCCACCTTCCAGATGAGCATGGTGCGCCCATGAAGAAAAGCATGCACAACCCCCCGGCAGCGGGAGGGAAAGTCCGGCAGCCCCGCGGATTCTCCCTGGTCGAGTTGCTGGTGGCCTCGGCGGTGTTTCTCCTGATTGCGGGAGCGGCCTTCACGCTCTTCTCCAAGCAGCAGCTTTCCTCCGAGGTGGTGTCGGGGCAGGCAGGACTCAACATCGCGCTGCGCAACGCCGCCACCCAACTGCAGGTGGATCTGGCCAACGCGGGCAGTTACTACTATCAAGGGCTGAATGTCCCCAGTTGGCCGGTGGGGGTCAGCATTGTCAACAATTGGGTCAATTCGGGATCGTCGTGCTACACCGCCGGCACCAACACCTACGGCGCCTCCTGCTTTGACAAGATCAGCATCATCGCAGCGGCCAATCCCAGCACGGTTCCGGCGATCAACGTCACCAACAGCACGGGGGGAGTGGGCACGGCGTTCTGTTCGAACACCCGCACCGGCGCCAACAGCTCGCCAGCCGTGGCGGGCACGGCCTGGGGTCTTTCCGGGCCCTCGCCCTGGACCCTGGCAACGACCGCCGCGCTATTCCACACTGGCGATCAACTGCTTCTTGTTACCGCCAGTGGCAACCAGATGACCTCCGTGGTTCTGACCGCGAATGCGGCCGTGGTTGGGTCCGCCATCAAATTTACCTTTAATCCGACGCTTACCCAAACCGTTAGCAGCGTAACCTACATGGGTTATAACAGCGTCGCCAACGATCCCCTGGATATCACCACCTGCAACGGTGACTCCCCTTGCCCGGCCGCCGCGCAGCCCGTTAGCGGTCAAGTGACCAATGGTCTGGGAGAGCAGTTTTGTGGCGGTGATTGGATCCTGAAGCTGGCGCCCATCACCTACCAGGTCGACACCACCACCAATCCCGCCGATCCCACGCTCACCCGCACGGTGGCCGGCGGAACGCCGGTGACGGTGATGGAACAGGTCATCGGCTTCAAGGTGGGGGCGGCGATCTGGAACGCTCCCGCCAGCACCGATGGCACCGACCTCACCCCCTGCCCCTCGGGCAGCGGCGTATGTCCCTACAACTACAAGGCCGCTACCTACAACATCGCGGGTACCGGGGGCACTTACGACCAGGCTTACAACTTCACCCTGGTGCGCGCCGTACGGGTTTCCTTGATCGGGCGCACCACTCCCAGCATCGATCCCAATTACAAGTTTCGGAATGCTTTCGACAGCGGCCCTTACCAGGTACAAGGCACGGCCGTGATCGTGAACCCCCGCGATATGAGTATGAACGACAACTGAGGACATTATGACAACCCAAGCATCGCGCTTTCGCACCCGTATTCGCGCCGGCCTTCTGGGTTCTCGCACCTCCCGGCTATCCCGCAAGCAGAGCGGCATTGCCCTCATCACCACGCTGTTGCTGCTGATCCTGCTCAGCCTGCTGGGGCTGACCATGGCGGTCACCGCCAACTCCGACATGCTGATCAACAGCTACTACGGCAGCTATCGCGGCTCGTTTTATGCCGCTGATTCCGGGCTGAATATCGCCCGCGCCGCGATGTCCAACCAGATCCAAAACGCAGTTACGACGACGGCTTGTGCCGGTTGGGGAGCGGGGGGAGGTACGGGTTGCACTTCCGCCCCGCTGAACGGCACAACCGCCGCGAGCACGGCCCAAACCTACGTCACCTCCGCCCCCTACACCAGCTTCGCCTCGTTGAACGCCGGGCAAGCCACCAATTCCTGGCCGGCAAATTACATGCTCCCCAGCAGCATCACCGGCTGCACCACCGGCGTGACCTTTCCCACCGCGGGGGTTACTAATCCCCAGATTTTAACCACCAATGGCAGTCTGACGACCTCCTACCAGTACACCTTCAACTACACCCTTTGCGCGGTGGGACGGGCGCAGGGGTTGCAGCAGGTGGCCACCAAGGAAGTCGGCAATCTGATTGTCACGGTCACCGCGCAGTCCTCCAGCAGCACTCAGGTGACCACCAGTTTCGCCGCCTTCGGGGCTTTCATTAACAACCAGGCTGAATGCTCGGGGGCGCAGGTGACCGGCACCATGACCGGTCCCTTCTTTACCAACGGTTCGTGGAATTTTGGGACCGGCGGCTCTTACATCTTCACCGACCCCGTCGGCCAGGTTGATCCCAACGCCTCTTACATGTTTAGCAGCGGCCACTGCGATGCCAAGAATGCCTCCAGCGATTCCTACAACGGCACGAGTATCGCCCCAACCTTCCAGGCCGGCTTCAATCGCAACCAGCCGGCGGCGGCACTGCCGGGCAACGACTTCAGCCAGCAATGGGCGGTGATCGACGGCGTAGGCTGCGGGGAGAAAGGTACTACCTGCAACGTCACCGCGCCGCCTGCTCCCACCAGCACGGGCTCTGGGAACGACCTGGATACCAACCTCAAGAGCATCACCGGCGCCGTACCCAGCAGCTCCAGTTCGGGGGTTTACATACCCTATTGCCCCTCCGCCTGCCCCACGGGGGTTACACCGAACACCATCTATGGTGGCGGGTTCTATATCAAAGACACTGCAAGTATTTCGACCAACATAACGTTGTCCCTGGGAAGCGATGGCAGCGGCAACCCCACTCAGATCTACACCATCACGCAGGGCTCGCCGGCCACCAGCACGGTGATCACGCTGAACATCGTTGCCAATACCACGACCGTTAGCCAGACCAATCCCAGCGCCGCCACCTTGACTCTGACCGGCGTGCCGCAGAACAAGGCTGGTGCGACACCCACCGAGGGGGCCATGCTCTACGTCAACGGGACGGTCAGCAGCCTGCAAGGGCCCGGCCAGGGTACGGCCTCGATCCAGGATTACTACGGGACCACGGTCTCAGCCAGCGGCAGCATCGACGTTACCGGCGACTTGATCTACAAACACGAGCCGGTCACGCTTAACGTCAGTGACACTTTGGTCGCTGGCAATGATTTCAACCAGGTGCTGGGCCTCTACACCGCCAACGGGGACATTGTAGAGAGCAGCAGCTACTCGAATGGGAATCTGGAAGTCGATGCTGCCATGGCGGCTATGAGTTCCGCCTGCACCGCAAG
Organism: Terriglobales bacterium; assembly: GCA_052145015.1. Lineage (GTDB taxonomy): Bacteria > Acidobacteriota > Terriglobia > Terriglobales > Acidobacteriaceae > JAHFUA01. The sequence continues at coordinate 23,591 of JBKQPN010000024.1, read as the reverse complement.
CTCCTCATCGAGCATTTGTGGGTTTGCCACCAGCGGACACGTCAATACCCTGACCATCGTGGGCGGTCGTATCGAATCCAACGCCCACTCCGTGAGCCTGAATACCGTCAACACCTACTTTGATCGCAGGTTTACCTCACGACAGGGATTTGCCCCGCCCTTTTTCCCTTCCACCACGCTGCCGCAAAACGATATCAACAGCGCCTCGGCCCCCTTGGTTATCCCTTCCACGCAACGGCTGACCTGGGTGACCTGGCCGCAATAACAGCAGTTCCCGGCTGCGCCGCCATCGAGCATCGATCTCGATGGCGTCGCGAGCCGGGAGTTTGGCATTGATTTCTGCCGTCCCCGGCGCCTGATCCTTTATGATGTCCGGCGGAATTCGGCATGAAGGTTATTCCCGCCAGTGACTCGTCCTTGCTGCTGGTTTTAGGCCATGCCATCTCACCCGAGCTCCACGCTCGCGTGATCGGGCTGTTCCAGGCCCTGCGGGCACGGCAGGACTCCAGAATCCGCAACCTGCATCCCGGATACACCTCCCTGCTGGTCGATTTCGATCCGCTGCAGATGAGTCATCAGGAGTTGGCCGCGATCGTCGAGCAGTCGGCCCCACGGGCGGACGCGCAAGCCGAACCCCAATCCAACCTCGTCAGTGTTCCGGTGTGCTACGACCCCGAGTTTGGTCCCGATCTTCTGGATCTGGCAACCCACGCAAAGATCTCTCCGGAAGAGGTGATCCGCATCCATTCCTCCGCGGCGTACCTGGTTTATTTCCTGGGGTTCTCGCCGGGATTCGCCTACATGGGCGGACTGCCCGAGAAGCTGCACATGCCGAGGCTGGCGACGCCGCGCGGCCACGTTGCGGGCGGCACGGTGGGGATCGCCGGCAGCCAGACCGGTATCTACCCGGTGGATTCCGCCGGGGGCTGGCGCCTGATCGGGCGCACGCCCTGGCGCATGTTCGATCCCAATTCCGACCCACCTACCCGCTTGCAGCCCGGCGACACGGTGCGATTCTCGCCCATTGATCGCGCCACCTTCAGCACCATGGCGCAGCCCTGAGATATGGCGATACGCGTCAAGAATCCGGGCATGTTCTCCACTATCCAGGACCTGGGCCGCTACGGCTACACCCACCTCGGCATCTCGCCCGCGGGCGCGGCCGATCGGCTGTCGTTGCGAATCGCCAACCTGCTGGCCGGCAACCAGGAAAATGCTCCGGCGCTGGAGATGACCCTGCTCGGCGCCACGCTCGAATTCGACGAACCGCGGATCGTGGCGCTTGCCGGCTCCGATTGCGACGCTAAAGTCGGAACCAGCCCCATTCGGCTGGGAGAAGCAGTGGAAGTGCCGGCCGGCGGCGTGCTGAAGTGTGGCGGCATGAAAACCGGGGCACGCTCGTATCTCGCGGTGCAAGGCGGTTTCGCGGTGCCCGCGGTGATGGGCAGCACGGCCACTGACGTCCGCGGACGCTTCGGAGGACTGGAAGGCCGCAGGCTCAAGGCCGGCGATATCCTCCCGGTGCAGGATGGCCGGAACGCTCGCGCTCGGAGATTGAAGCCGGGCGCTCTCGATGCGGTGTCCCGCCACGACACGGTTCGCCTCACCCGGGGCGCGCAGCAGGAGTGGTTCGCTCCGGAGGCGTTCGAGCTCCTATTCTCCAGCCCGTACTCGATCAGCGACCAGTCCGACCGCACCGGGCTGCGGCTGAAGGGCGAAGCACTGCGGCCGCGCGAACAATCGCAACTGCTGACCGACGGCATTCCGCTGGGCGGCATGCAGGTCCCGCAGGATGGACAGCCGATCATCCTTTTCGTCGATCAGCAAACGACGGGCGGCTATCCCAAGATCGCGAACGTCATCATGGCGGACATGCACCACGTCGGCCAGCTCCGGCCCCACGAGCAGGTGCGCTTCCATGAGGTCTCGATCGCGCAGGCCATCACGCTCTTGCAAGAGCAGGAGCGCTGGCTGCAGAATGCGTTGGTTGCGTAGTCACAGAGGTCTTAAGATGGAAACCATCGACATCAATTCCGACCTGGGAGAATCTCCCGAAGCCCTGGCCAGCGGCGCCGACTTCGAGCTGATGCGCTACATCACCTCGGCCAACGTGGCTTGCGGCGGCCACGCCGGCGACGAGAACACCATGCGGCAGACGGTGGCGGCCGCCAAGGAGCTGAACGTCGCCGTCGGCGCCCACCCCAGCTATCCCGACCGCGAGAACTTCGGGCGCCTGGAATCGCCCATGCCGCCGCCGGTGCTCGAAAACTCGGTGCGGCAGCAGATCGCGTCGCTGGTCAGGGTGGCGGGGCGGTTCGGCGTGCGCCTGATTCACGTGAAGGCCCACGGCGCGCTCTATCATGCGACCAATAAGGACCGCGAGATTGCGCTGGCCGTCGGCCGCGCCGTCCAGGAAATCGATCCGCAACTGATTATGGTGGGACAGGCGGGAGCGTCCGCGCTGGAAGTCTGGCGCGAGATGGGACTGCGCTGCGCTCCCGAAGCCTTCGCCGACCGCTCCTACGAGCCCGACGGCAGCTTGCGCAAACGAACCTTGCCCGGCGCCCTGCTTGACACTCCCGAGCGCGCCGCCCAGCAGTCGCTGGGGATCGCTCTCAACCACAAAGTCGTCGCCGGCGACGGCTCGGGACTGCCGCTAGTCGCCGAGACCATCTGCATCCACTCCGATACTCCGGGCGCGGCCGCCATTGCGCGCGAGGTGAATGAACGGCTCAAGGCCGCCGGGGTGCAGGTGCGAGCGCTGTCGATCTAAAATCGACACTGTGCCAACGACTGGCTTGAGTTGTCTGCGCTGACACACGTGACTGCCCGGCCTGCCTCCGGCGGACCCTGTCACATACCAAGGTAAGCCTGCCTCACCAGGTCGGACTCAAGCAGCTCTGCCCCTTTGCCTTCCAGGATAATCCGCCCGGTCTGCAGGACGTAGGCTCGGTCGGAAACACTCAGGGCTTCGTAGACGTTCTGCTCGACGAGGAACACGGTAATCCCCTTCTGGCGGATGTCCTGAATCTTCTCGAAGATCTCGGCCACCAGCTTGGGCATGATTCCCAAGGACGGCTCATCCAGCATCAGCAGGGATGGGCGTGACATCAACCCGCGGGCGATCGCGACTTGCTGCTGTTCTCCCCCGCTCAAGGTATCGGCGCGTTGCTTCCTTCGCTCTCCGATCCAGGGAAACAACTGCAGAATGTTCTCCAGGGACTCCGCGACATCCTTATCGGAGTTTAGCGCGTAGGCGCCCAGCAAGAGGTTGTCCCAGACCGACAGCCGGCCGAAGAGTTGCCGCCCCTCCGGGACCAGAGCGATTCCTCGCTTGACGATGTCATAAGGGGGAACGATGTGGATGGGCTCGTTGTCGAGCAGGATCTTGCCCTCCGAAGGCCGGAGCAGACCGGCAATGGTACGCAGGATGGTGCTCTTCCCGGCGCCGTTGGACCCTATGAGGCTCACAACTTCGCCGCGCCGCACCGTGAGGGAGACATCCTGCACCGCACGGACGCCCTTGTACCCGACGGACAACCCCTTAATGTCGAGCATGGTACCGCTCTCCCAGATAGGCGCGGATGACCTCGGGGTTGACGACGATCTTTTCCGGCACGTCCTCTACGATTTTCCGCCCCGAGTTGATCCCGATAACCCGATCCGACAACTCCATGACCGCTTCCATGACGTGCTCCACGATCACCAGCGTAATGCCGTGCTCCCGCACCTTGCGCATCAGGGTTATCATCTCCTTGAGCTCGACGGGGGTCAGGCCCGCCATGGCTTCGTCCAGCATGAGCAGCTTCGGCTGGGTGGCCAGGGCCATGGATACCTCCAACCTCTTCTTGTCCGGGATGGTGAGGGACGTTGCCGGCACATCCCGCTTCTCCCAAAGACCGGTGAACGCCAAGACTTCTTCTGCCTTCGCTCGCGCTGCTCGTTTCCTGGCGCTGTGCAGGAAGGCCCCGGTCATGACATTCTCCAGGGCCGTCATGTCGCTGATCACCTGGACGATTTGGAACGTCCGGGCGATCCCCAGCTTGCAGATGCGATCCGCGCTGAGACCGGTGATATCCCTCCCTTGGTAAAGGATTCGTCCGGCATTTGGCCGATAGAAGCCCGTGATGCAGTTGAAGAGGGTGCTCTTCCCGGAGCCATTCGGCCCGATGATGCCGACGATCTCGCCATCACTGACCGTGAAGGAAATATTGTCATTCGCCAGCAAGCCGCCGAACCGTTTCGTGATGCCCTGCAGTTCGATGAGGGGTGCCGCACTCATGACTTTTTCCTCCCCGCCGTGCCTCCCTCCACCACTGCGGCCGAGGGCGCTCTGCCTCCGATCCTCGCGAGCAAGCCCCACACGCCCTGGGGGTAGTAGGCGGAGATCAGCATGATCAGAGTTCCGTAGACGATCATGTCGATGCCGGTCCCCTTGAAGCCAAGCCAAACGCGGGTTCCTTCGGAGATCGGCAGCAGGATGGCCGCGCCGATGACTGGCCCCATGATGGAACCCGCTCCGCCCAGCATGGCGACCAGCACGACCTGGATGGAGATGGCAAGGATCAGGACGCTGTCCGGATCCAGATACAGGATGTACTGCGCGTAAAACGTCCCGGCCACGGCGGTGAGAAAGGCGCTGATCATGATCGCCGCCAGCCGGTAGCGCACGAAGTTGATCCCCACGACTTTCGCCAAGTCGTGGCTTTCCTTGATGGCGCGGAAGTAGAAGCCCATCCGCGAGGTCGTGACCCAAGAGCATACCAGCAGCGAGAGGATGAGAAAACCCAGGAGAATGTAGTAATACGGCACCTTGCTGGAGTGGAACTCGAAATTCCTGAACGACTGCGGCAGGATGGGGAGGGTCAGCCCCTCGGCAGCGCCCACCAGCTTCCAGTTATTGAAGTGGATGCGGACAATCTCCGCAAAGGCGATACTGGCGATGGCGAAGTAGTGGCCCCGCAGGTTCGAACAAGGGATGCCGATAGCGGCGGCGGCGAGGGCCGCCAACACCCCTCCGGCCAGCAGCCCGATCCAGGGGCTGACATGATAGGTGATGAGCAGATAGGACGACGTGTACGCGCCAATGCCGAAGAAAGCTGCCTGTCCGAAAGAGAACATCCCGGCGTACCCGCCCATGATGTTCCAGGCCACGCCCAACATGGCAAACAGGAACACCATGATCATGATGTGCAGCGGAAACGAGCCCTTGACGAATAAGGGATAGAGTAAAAGGAGAATCAACACGAGCGCGGACACAGAGATCTGTCTTCGCGTGGGGGTCCGCATGCTCACCAGCCCAAGAGGCCCTGCGGCCGAATCCAGACCGTGATCAGGTAGACCAGGAACACGATAGCGTACTTGTAAGCTGGGTCGAAGTAATAGCCTCCCAGCGTCTGGACGAATCCGACCAGGATCCCCGCGATGAATGCCCCCTCGATGCTGCCAAATCCCCCGAGAGCGACGATGCAGAAGGAGATCAGCCCGAACAGCCCTCCCACCTGCGGGTAGATGTAATAGTACATGGACAGGAACGCCCCCGCGATTCCGACCAAGGCGGCTCCCACGCCGAAGGACAGGGCGTTGATGCGCTCGGTGTTGATGCCCATGAGCAGGGCGGATTCGCGATTCATCTCCACTGCCAGAATTGCCTTGCCGGTCTTGGTCTTCTTGAGGAACAGGAAGGTGCCCGCCGACACCAGCACGCTGCCCAGGGAGGCCGCGAATTTCGGGATGCTTAGCTGGATGCTGCCGAGCGTCCAGGTACCGTTAAGGAGCGGCTTCTCGATGAGGCGGAAATCCGGCGTCCAGAGCATTACGGCCAGGTTGGCCAGAAAGATGCTCAATCCAAACGTCACAACCAGTTGCGCCAAGATCGGGCCGGTCATCACCTTGCTGACGATAAACCGATAGCTGGCGGCGCCCAAGATGAAGAGGACGGCGGCACAGATGGGGATGGACAAAATCGGGTCCAGATGGAACAGCGTGTAACACCAGAAGGCGATGAACATGCCGATCATCAGAAACTCGCCATGGGCGAAGTTGACGATGTTCATCACTCCCCAGATCAGTGTGAGCCCGATGGCAACCAGGGCATAGACGGAACCGATCAGGAAGCTGTTTACTAGCTGCTGTGGCAAATCACCGCCCATCATCCCACCTTTCCCACCATGCCGGGAGGAACCGCCTTATCAGCCTGCCCTGGGATTGATCAGCCGGCCCACCTCGCTGCTCACGTCGGTCGTGCAGGAGTTGTCGGCGACCACGTTGTACCACATACTCTTGGGCATACCTCTGCTCCTACTTGCCGGCGTTGGAGCGGGGAACCGGCCTGGCCCCCTCCGCCGAAGCCAAGCTACCTTCGCGATTTCCAGGCCGGAAACGGCCACACCAAGTCCTTGGCGGCGGACTCGAATGGCCAGACGGTGACGTACTGCTGGTCCTGAATCTGCACCAGCGTGCCGGTGGCGTGGATGTTCTGCTGGGTCTGGGGATCGAACTTGATGCCCTTCCACGGATAGATCACCTGATCGCCGGGGATGTTGGTCTCGCGGAGCGCCTTGACCACCGCCTCGGGCTCCGTGCTCCTCGCGCGGTTGATGGCGTCGGCGAGGACGAACGGCGCGGTGAAGCTGCGGGCGGCGTTCTCGCTCATGTCGATTCCGAACTTCTTCTTGAAGAGTTCGTTGACCTCCCCCACCAGCGGCTTCTTCTTGGCCAAGTCCAGCGCAAAGGTCGAGCGGACTATGATGTAGTTCCCATCCGCCTTGATGGCGGGCAAATACCCGGGTTCGATGTAACCGGCCATCGTCAGCATACCCTTGGGATTGAAGCCCATCTCCTTGAAGCTTTTTGTGAACAGAATGGCATCGGTGATGTAGGAGGCGTGCATGAGGACGTCCGGGTTGGCTTTGATCAGCCGGCCCACCTCGCTGGTCACGTCGGTCGCGTTGGCTGTGTAGGAAATGTCGGCCACCACGTTGTACCCGTATTCTTGGGCGTACTTCTGTTCCTGCTTGCCAACGTTGGAGCCGAACTCGGTATTTTCGTACAAGAGGGCCACGCTCTGGACCTTCTGCTTCTTGACTCTCTCGAGGTCCTTTAGGAAGTTGAACTGATCGTGAGCGAAAATTCCATCGTGGGGACTGACCCGGAAGAAGTATTTCAACCCCCGCTCGGTCAGCGTGGGGGAAGAGGAGTCCGAGCATACGTAGGGAATCCCCAGCCTTTCGGTGGCCTGGCTGGCGGTCTTGGTCACGGAACTCTGATACGCGCCGATCACGCCGGCCACCTTGTCTTGCGTCACCACGCGCTCGGCCTCCGCTTGTCCGTTCTTCGGCTCGCCCCGCGTATCGGCCCACACCATCTCGAGCGTGGCTCCGCCAAGATTGGGCAGCCCTTGCGTTTTCGCCAAGGGAAGGTTGAGATCGTATTTCCCATTGATGATCTCCACGGCCATCTCGGCGCCTCGCTTGCAGTCGAGGCCGGTCGAGGCCAAGTTCCCGGTCAGGGGATACAGTCCACCAATCTTGATCGTCTTGGGCGCCGCGAATACCGGGGAGACCAGCCAGGGCGATAGCGCGAGGGCGCTGCCACCGATCAGAAAACTTCGTCGTGTTACATTTTCCACGTTCGTCCTCCTCTTATCGATCGGATTGACCGAACTGCCCTGAGAAAATGCACAGCTTGGACGGGGTAACATCTACCGCCCGCTCTCGAAATTTGTCAAGCGGAATCAAGATCTTGAGGGAGTCATTTTTGCCTTGGGCGGAACCGATCGGGATGTGTCCACAATCATCGCGGAACCCCGCGCTCGTCATAGAGCAGCGTCGCATGATCCACCGGCGCTCCCTGCAATGTGCGGGCGCAGCGGCGGCCGATCGCGAGCAGTTCTGCCGCCATCGCCTCAGGCTTGTTCCGCCGCCGGACCTGATCGAGGCGCAGGCGGAGCGCCTCCGTGACGGCCGTCGTCATCGTCTGGCCGGTTTCACGGGCTAGGGCCCGCGCCAGTTTGTGAGCTTCGGGGTCTTTAATGTTCAACGTCATGGGTACTCCCATGTAGACATTTTTCTACCCTCTTATAACAGAGCGGGAGCGCTATCGATGGCGGCGGCACGGACGCGGTTGGCAAAGCCGCGAATGGGCCTGCTGGGGAGGCGAATCAGGACGCGGTAGCCCCGCTTGTCACCCCCACAGATAACTAAGGTAACCGGTGCCGAAGGGGAAAAAATGGTAGACTCCAAAAAATCACCATGCAACCCAACACCGCAGTATCCCTCGCTCAAGACCTGAAGACCAAGATCGCCACCCGCAGCGCCAAGATTGGGGTGATCGGCTTGGGCTACGTGGGCCTGCCGCTGGCCCTGCTGTTCACGGAAGAGACCTTCGCGGTCACCGGCTTCGATATCGACAGCCGCAAGGTGAAGACGCTGGGAGAAGGCGGGTCGTACATCTTCCGCATCCCGGCGGAGCAGATCCAGGGCGCCCTGCGCCAGGGGTTCCGGGCGACCTCGGAGTACGCGCGCATCGCGGAGATGGACGCGGTCATCATCTGCGTTCCCACCCCGCTGAACGAGTACATGGAGCCGGACCTGAGCTTCATCACCGCCACCGGGCAGGCCATTGCGCCCTACCTGCGCGCCGGACAGCTCGTCATTCTGGAGAGCACCACCTATCCCGGCACCACGGAAGAGGTGCTGATCCCGATCCTCGAGAAGAACAACCGCGCCGAGCTGCAACTGGCCCGCGACAACGTGCCGTCCTCACCCCAGGAGTTCTTCGTGGCTTTCTCGCCGGAGCGCGAAGACCCGGGCAACGAGACCGTGGCGCGGCGCGACATTCCCAAAGTTGTTGGCGGATGCAGCGTGGCTGCAACCGAAGCTGCTTCTGAGCTTTACAACGCAATCTTCAAGAAGACGGTGAAGGTTTCCGGGCCCGCGGCGGCGGAGATGTGCAAGCTGCTGGAGAACATCTATCGCTGCGTCAACATCGCCCTGGTGAACGAGCTGAAGATGCTCTGCCTGCGCATGGGCATCGACATCTGGGAAGTCATCGCGGCGGCCTCCACCAAGCCCTTCGGCTTCCATGCGTTTTATCCCGGGCCGGGGCTGGGCGGACACTGCATCCCGGTCGATCCGTTCTATCTCTCCTGGAAGGCCAAGGAGTATGACTTCCACACCCGCTTCATCGAGCTGGCCGGCGAGATCAACACCGCCATGCCCTACCACGTGGTGCAGGCGGTGGGCAGGGCGCTGAATCGCGAGCGCAAGGCGATGAACGGGTCGAAGGTGCTGGTGCTGGGCGTGGCCTACAAGAAGGATGTCGACGATCTGCGGGAATCGCCGGCGCTGACCATCATCGAACTCCTGCACAAGGAAGGCGTCGAGGTCAGCTATAACGATCCCTACTTCCCCTTCGTGGGCAAGGGACGCCACTACGACCTGCAGATGAAGTGCGCCCCGCTGGAGAACCTCGGGCAGTACGACTGCGTGCTGATCGTCACCGACCACTCGACCTACGACTACCCACAAATCGTGCGCGAGGCGCAACTGGTGGTGGACACGCGCAACGCCCTGAAAGGGATCGACTCGCCCAAGATCGTGCGCTGCTGAACGTTTCGTAGTTCAAAGGGCACGGCTGCGGCCGTGCCTTTTTGCTTTGGCCGCGGCTTTACGCTCCCAGCCGCCGCAGGAAATCACTCTCCGCCATGCGGTACTTGAAGGCCTTTTTCCCGTCGATGAACACCACCGGGACTTCATCGGTGAATTGGCGGCGCAAGCGCTCGTCGGAGTCCACGTCCACTTCGCGCCAGGTGAAGCTGCCGCGCCGCTCCAGCTTGGCAAGCGTTTCTTTCACGATCGCGCACAGGTGACAACCTTTGCGCGAGTACACGATCACTTGGTGGACCGCGTTCATGGCGGCAGTGTAACAAAAGCTTCAACCGCCGAGTCGCCAAGATCGCCGAGAAGCCGTTTCGCAATTTACAACTCGGCGTCCTCGGCGTCTCGGCGGTGATCATTCTTCGGTCATGACCGTGGCTGCGCGGCTGTTACAATCGCCCACGATGCCCATGAAGGGCAAGTCCGTTCTGGTCACGGGAGGCGCGCGCCGCATCGGACGCGCCATCGCCCTGGCCCTGGCCGCCGCCGGCGCCGACGTGGCCTTCACCTATCTTTCCTCCGCCCAGGACGCCCGCCAGACCCTCGCCGACTTGAAGGCGCGCGGGGTGCGCGCGCTGGCCTTGCGTTGCGACGTGCGCGAGGAAAAGAGCATCGCCGCCGCGCTCCGCCAGGTGCGCGCCAAGCTCGGCGGCCTCGATGTCCTGGTCAACAACGCCGGCGCCTACGACACCCTCGACTTCGACAAAATTACCGCCCGCCAGTGGGATGACATGTTCGCCACCAACACCCGCGGGCCGTTCCTGATGTCGCGCCTGGCAGCTCCCCTGCTGCGCGCGCGCCAGGGACGCATCGTCAATATCGCGTCGCTGGGCGGACTGCGTCCCTGGGCCAGCCACGCCCACTATTGCGGCTCCAAGGCCGCCCTCATCATGCTGACCCAGGTTATGGCCAAGGCGCTGGCGCCGGAGGTCTCCGTCAACTGCGTTTCGCCGGGCATGATCTCGACTGGCAGCTCGCAGCCCACCGCCTTCCTCCGCCACGTGGCGCAGAAAACTCCGATGAAGCGCGCCGGCACTCCCGCCGAAGTCGCTGCCGCCGTCATGTTCTTCGCCAGCGGCCCGCACTTCATCACTGGCCAGGTGCTGGGAGTGGACGGCGGGCTGGGATTGGAGTCGTAGACTTCTAGAGGAACTTCATTTCGCCGCGGATAAACGCGGATGGACGCGGATCAGAATCATTATTTTGCAAAATCCGCCTGAGGGGCTGTTCGCGGCGAGTTTGGTTTTCAACACCCCTGTGGAAAAGTCTGTGGAAAACTCTTTTCACGCATTTGTAACCTTCGATAACTGCTGCCGATTCATCTATTTGCACAATGGCGGGTGCGGATTGCGGCAGTTGAAATGCTAAGGATGTCCGCAAAGATTCGTCTCGACAAGTTGCTGGTGGAGCGCGGTCTAGCTGCCTCGCGCGAGCGCGCTCACGCGCTGGTGCTGGCGGGCAAAGTCCTGGTGAACGAGCAGAAAGTGGAGAAGGCCGGCGCCGCCGTCGATGCAGCCGCAGCCGTCCGTCTCCTGGGCGAGGACCTCAAGTACGTCAGCCGCGGCGGGGTCAAGCTGGAGCAGGCGCTGGCGCATTGGCGCATCGACGTGGGCGGGAAGGTGTGCATGGATGTGGGCGCTTCGACTGGCGGCTTCACCGACTGCCTGCTGCAGCACGGCGCCGCGCGCGTGATCGCCATCGATACCGGCTACGGACAAATCGCCCACCGCTTGCGCCAGGACCCGCGCGTGCGACTGCTCGAGCGCACCAACGCGCGCTATCTCAAGCCGGAAGACGTGAGCGAGGCGGTAGACTTCGTCGCCGTGGACGTGTCGTTTATCTCTGCTACACTCGTGCTGCCTGCCGTCATCGGCGCGGCTCGCGGCGGATCGCGCCGCCGGCTCGAGCTGGTGGTGCTGGTGAAGCCGCAGTTCGAGGCGGGCAGGCAGGCGGTGGGCAAGGGCGGGATCGTGCGCGACGCCGCGGCGCAGATGGAAGCGGTCGAGAAGGTTCGCCGCGCCGCGCTCGAGCTCGGCGCCTCGCAGATCGAGTCCATCGATTCGCCAATCCTGGGAGCGGAAGGCAACCGGGAGTTTCTGCTGCACGCCGTGTTCGAGGATTTGTGATTTGCGATTTGTGATTTGCGATTTTCTGTTGCTAGGCCTGGATGATCCCAGAACCAATCACAAATCCCAAATCAGAAATCACAAATCCCGATGAAGACCGTCGCCATCATGTCGAAGCCGTCGCAGCCGGAGCTGGTGCGCGTGGCGCCCGAGGTGGTGGACTGGCTGAAGCACCACGGCTACGAAGTCCTGATCGATCAGGAGACCGGCTCGTATCTGCCTTCGTATACGCCGGTGCCGCGCGACGAGTTGGCGGACCGGAAACCGGAGTTCGTGCTGGTCCTGGGCGGCGACGGCACCTTGCTGGCCGCAGCACGCGCCCTGGCGGAGGCAAAGATCCCGGTGCTGGGCGTCAACCTGGGCACGCTCGGCTTTCTGACTGAGGTCTCACTCTCCGAGCTTTATCCCACGCTGGAAGCGGTGGCCGAGAGCCGCTGCGCGGTGGAAGTGCGCAGCATGCTGCACTGCCATCTCATGCGGAAGGGCGAGCGCGTGGCGCACTTCGACGCGCTCAACGACGCCGTCATCCACAAGAGCGCCATGGCGCGCATCCTGGAGGTCGAGATCCGGGTGGACGACCGCTTCGTCGCCAACTACCGCGCCGACGGCCTCATCGTGGCCACGCCCACCGGTTCCACCGCCTACTCCCTGGCCGCCGGCGGGCCCGTGGTTTCTCCAGAGGTCGCGGCGTTCATCATCACCCCGATTTCTCCCCACATGCTCACCCACCGGCCGGTGGTGGTGAAGGACACCCGCGTGGTGACCGTGCTGGTGATCGGCACGGCGGAAGAAGCGTTCCTCACCGTGGACGGCCAGGTCGGCATCCCCGTGTTCGAAGGCGACCACATCACCTGCCGGAAATCGGTGCGCGAGGTGCGCCTGCTGCGCCACGCCGACCGCACCTTCTTCGACGTGCTGCGGATGAAGCTGAAGTGGGGAGAGAGATAGTACCGAGCACCCAGTACCCAGTACCAAGAATAATTGTCATCCTGAGCGAAGTGCCGTAGGCACGAGCGTGAGGACCTTCACACCACCAGCCGGGAGAGCAGGGCGGAAGCCCTGCGATGACGGTCTGCGAAATTACACCCTCTCGATGGTCACCGCCTTCAGCTTTATTTCCTTCGCCGGCTTGTCCTGCGCGCCGCGCGGGGCGTTGGCGATCTTGTCGGCGATATTCTGTCCTTCCACCACCTCGCCGAAAATGGTGTGATTTCCGGTGAGCCACGCCGTCGCCGCCACGGTGATGAAAAACTGGCTGCCGTTGGTGTTAGGACCGGCATTGGCCATAGCCAGCTTGCCGGCCTTGTCGAATTTGTGCGGCGAGCCCTTGGTCTCGTCCTCGAAGCGATAGCCGGGGCCGCCCATGCCGGTGCCGGCCGGGTCGCCGCCCTGAATCATGAAGTTGGGGATCACGCGGTGGAAGACGGTGCCGTCATAGAGGCGGTCGTTGGACTTCTTGCGCGAGACAGGATGCGTCCACTCGCGCTTGCCCTCGGCAAGTTCGATGAAGTTGGCGACCGTCTTGGGCGCTTCCTTCTCGAACAGGCGGCAGACGATGGCGCCCTCGGTGGTGTCGAAGGTAGCGTAGGTTCCGGGCTGGCGTGGCATCAAAATTCCTTTCTGTTAGTTGGGAACAGCGTGCTCCTCCATCATTGTCATTTGGCCGGCTTCTCGATCACGATCTTATTGATGCGCACCGGCGTCAGGGGCTTGTCTCCGGCGCCCTTGGGCACGCGCGCAATCTTCTTCACCAGCTCGATGCTGGCCTCGTCGCACTGGCCGAAGATGGTGTGGCGTCCATTCAGGTGCGGCGTCGGCACATCGGTGATGAAGAACTGCGAGCCGTTGGTGTTGGGTCCGGAATTGGCCATGGCCAGGCGTCCGGGACGGTCGAAGGTGAGCGCGGGCACGATCTCATCGGCGAACTTGTAGCCGGGATCGCCAAAGCCGCTGCCCAGCGGGTCGCCGCCCTGGATCATGAAGCCGGGAATCACGCGATGGAAGATGGTCCCGCTGTAGAGCGGCACGCCGTGCTTGGTCTGGCCGGTGGCCGAGTCCTTCCAGTCCCTGGTGCCGTCGGCGAGGCCGATGAAGTTGGCCACCGTCTTGGGCGCTTCCCTGGCGAACAGCTTGCAGCGAAGCGTGCCCATGGTGGTGTCGAAGACGGCGGTGGGCTCAGCCGCGGATTTTTCTTGCGCGAGGACGGGAAGCGCGAGAGCAGCGAACAGCAAGGCAAACAGGATATGGCGCATTTTGGAATAGCTCCTTAAGTTCCAGTGTGTTGAAAGCAGGTCCTTCGCTTGCCCTCGCTCGCCCGCGGCAGCGGGCTCGTTCGGGCGGCGCTCAAGATGACAATTACTGTTGTTCGTTCCGGCACGGCCAAAGCCGTGCCCTCCCGGAGCGCCCACCATTCTATCTGGGACGCACCACCTCGGGGCCGGAAAGCGGCTGGGCGCCCAGAGGTTTTTCTTTCTGCAGTTCGCGCGCAGTCTGTTCGCACACGCGCATGACCCGCAGCAGGTTGCCGCCCAGGACCTTGTGGATCTGCTCGCCGGTGTAGCCGCGCTCCACCAGCGCCTGGGTGATCTTGGGCAGGTCGGCGACGGAATCCATGCCTTCCGGCAGGGCCGCGACGCCGTCGAAATCCGAGCCCAGCCCCACGTGATCGACGCCGGCCACTTTGGCCATGTGATCGATGTGGTCGATAAGCGCCTTGAACGGCGGGCGCGGGATCTTCGCCGCCCACTCCTTTTCCAGCTTCACTTCTTCTTCGAAGGTGAAGGGTTTGCCGGCAGCCTTGTCTTTTTCGCTCGCGGCTTCCATGGCCTGATCGCGTTCCGGCTTCTGCGCCTCCCAGGCGCGGCGGTAATCCTCGTCCACGAAGGGAGCATTGTAGTTGACCATGGCGACGCCGCCGTTGCGAGCGAGTGCGCGCAGCATGTCGTCGGTCATATTGCGTGCGTGGTTGGTGAGAGCCCGCGAGGACGAATGCGAGGCGATCACCGGGGCGCGCGCAATCACCAGCGTGCGGTAAAACGTCCGGTCGCTGACGTGCGAGATGTCCACCAGCATGCCCAGGCGGTTCATCTCCCGCACCACCTCCACGCCGAAATCGGTGAGGCCGTCGTGGTGCTTGACGCTGGGATCGTCAATGTCGCCGGAGGAATCGGCCCAGTCGGTGGACTCGTAGTGGGTGAGCGTCATGTAGCGGGCGCCCAGGCGGTAGTAATCGCGCAGCAGGCGGAGGCTGTTGTCGATGGCGTGTCCGCCCTCGATGCCCATCAGCGCCGCCAGCTTGTGTTGCTGGTGGGCGCGCACGATGTCGTCGGCGGTGAATGCCATCACCATGCGATCGGGATGCCGCGCCACCTGCTGGTAGACCGAGTCGATCAGCTCCAGCGTCCGCCGCGGGTAGTGCCCGCGATAGCGCTCCAGGTCCGGCCAGATCGAGAAGAATTGCGCGCCCAGGTTGCCAGCCCGTACTTTGGCCAGGTCCATGTGGCCGGCTCCGGAGTCGGATGCCATGTCAAAGCCTTCATCGGCGAAGCGCTGCGGCGTGTCGGCATGGCCATCGATGATGATGGCGGACTGGTGAATGGCGCGCCAGTTGGGAGCGGGCTTCTTGGGTGGATTCTGGGCGGAGACGGAAACGCACAAGACGAGCGAGCAGAACAGCACGTTGCGCAAACGCATCAGGATAGCGAGAAAGGACTATTGACCGGCGGATTGCTCACTGGCGAGCCGGCTGCTCTCGCGCCACTCAGTATAGCGTTCGGAGATCATAATATGGAAGACCGGCTGGCGGCGCTCTTCAGCGACTTCGATGATGCCTTCTTCGCGCAGATTGAAGAGGTAGTCTACGATGAAGTCGTGCTGCTGGCGGCTGAGGCCGCGCTTGTTGATATCCACGGTGAGGCCGCCCAGGTGGGAGGAAGCGGTGTCGCCCGCCTCGGGGGCGGCGTTGCCGTTGCGACGGCGTAGCTTGCGCTGGTACTCCACGGTGCGCACGGCGGAGTTCACCTGGATGGGCTGGCCGAACTCGTTGTAGTAGGCCTCGCCCAGGTCCTGCAGGAAGGTGTGCGTCCAGGGACGGCAATAGCGGTGGGAGGCTTCGCGGATGGCGATGTGCACCCCGTCGGTCTCTTCGATGGGCACCAGATCATGCCGCGCCTCCAGCTCCGCCAGCTCGACCTCGTCGGCGATACGGGGAAGTTCCAGCCGGTCGATCTCCTCGTTCTGCCGGAGCATGGATTCGTAGGAGCCACGCAGCAGCGGGCTCCAAACCACGCGCCGGGAGCGAGTGGTATGGCGGCCCTTGCGCGGGGCGATGCGGGCTACCGCCGCGTTGGCGCCGAAAGCCTGCACACACGCCACCGTCAGCGAGATCAGGATAAATACCACCGACCGCATTTTCCGTACGTATCGTTGCCAGTCCACAACCGAGCCCTCACTGCATTGAACTTCGCTGCTACTGTACGAATTGTAGCCGGGCACTAGTAACTAGGAAGGGGCTCTTTGGTACCCACGCGAAGCCGAAGGACATGTACGCCAGGTGGTGAGTCCTTGCCAGAGAACAACTTAGCGATGGCGTATCCGCATGCCCTCCAGACTGCCCTCCTCCGCGCCGAGCGTCCGCTTCATCTGCTGTCTCCATCGCCTCCGTCTTCTTTGGGGGTCGAGCCGCGCATTATACACAGGCGGCATGCCTCGCCGTCGGCGGATTGACGCCTTGGGACAGAATGGCAGCCACAAAGTATGGATAGGACAGAGTGTCCCATCGCCCGAGACCCTGATCCTACACGCCCCCGAGATATCAAGCACTTAGGCGCAAGGAACCACGCTCGCGAATGGCTGTGCCCGTGCACCGGAAAGGGCGAGCTCTCCAAAACAGCAGTGGAAGTAGGTAGGGCCATGAGTAACCGAAAACTGTCCGTCCTGATTCTTCTTGTCACCTTCATATCGTCGGCAATGTGGGCGAAGGATCACAAGCTCGCCCCCGACCTCAGCACCGACAACAGCAGCGACCAGGTCAGCGTAATCGTGCAGTTCAAGCAGACGCCGGGCGAAGCGCACAAAAACAAGATCCGCAGCAAGGGCGGCTCGGTGGATTCCGACCTGTCGCTGGTGAAAGCCGTCTCCGGGAAGGTGCCGAAGAACCGGCTGAACGAACTGGCCGATGATCCAGACGTCGCCTACATCTCGCCCGACCGCAGTCTGTCAGGCTCTCTGAACAATGGCGCCCCGGCCGTCAACGCGCCTTACGCCTGGGCTCTGGGTTGGGACGGCAGCGGCATGGCCGTCGCCGTCATCGACAGTGGCATTCAGGACGGCAAGAAAAACGCGAACGCGGACCTGCAGCTGGCGAATTCCAGCAGCTCGCGCGTCGTCTACAGCCAGTCGTGGGTGAACGATGCGGCGGGGACTCAGGACGCTTACGGGCATGGAACCAACGTGGCGGGCATCATCGGCGGTAACGGGTCCAGTTCGACCGGGCCGCAATATACCAAAACCTTCAAGGGAATTGCTCCCAACGTCAATCTGGTGAACCTGCGCGTCCTCGATGCCAGCGGCATGGGAACGGACAGTTCCGTCATCGCCGCAATTCAAACCGCAATTCAGCTGAAAAACACATACAACATACGAGTGATCAACCTTTCGTTGGGGCGGCCCGTGGTCGAAAGTTACACGGTGGACCCGCTCTGCCAGGCAGTCGAGGCAGCTTATCAGGCAGGGATCGTGGTAGTGGTAGCGGCCGGCAACGATGGGCGCGACAACTCCGCCGGCACCAGCGGCTACGCCACCATCACCGCCCCGGGCAATGATCCCTACGTGATCACCGTGGGCGCCATGAAGAGCATGGGCACGCCCACCCGCGCCGACGACCTGATCGCCAGCTACAGCTCCAAGGGGCCGACCGCGATCGACCACATCGTGAAGCCGGACCTGGTCGCGCCCGGCAACCGCCAGGTGTCGCTCAGCAGCCCGGGAGCCACTCTCCCTACGACGTACACCGGCAACGTTGTTGCCATGAGCTATTACCACAACGGCAACAACTCAAAGGCCTCGTCTGCGTACTTCACGCTGAGCGGCACCAGCATGGCCACCGCCGTGGTCAGCGGCGCCGCCGCCGACCTGCTCGAAGCCCAGCCCTCGCTTACCCCAGACCAGGTGAAAGCGCGCCTGATGAAGACCGCCTACAAGGTCTTCCCGCAGTACAGCAGCGTGACCGATGCTGGCGTCACCTACACCTCGCAGTACGACATCTTCACCATCGGCGCCGGCTACCTCGACCTGCAGGCCGCGCTCGCCTCAACCGATGTGGCCCCCGTGAACCTGACCGCAAAGTCGCCGGCCGCGTCTTATGACTCCGCCTCCCAAAGCGTGTATCTGCTCCAGGACAACTCGGCAGTTTGGGGCGGGTCAGCGGTCTGGGGAGGCTCGGCTGTCTGGGGCGGAAGCGTCTTCGTTGGCGGCAACTCCGCAGTCTGGGGCGGTTCTTTCCTCGGCGGCAGCTCGGCTGTCTGGGGCGGTTCCGCGGTGTGGGGCGGCTCCGCGGTGTGGGGCGGCAGCAGCACTAGCGGATTCAGCGCGGTCTGGGGCGGCTCGGCCATCTGGGGCGGCAGCACCGACGCCACCGAATCACTCAGCATCGCCATCAACGGCGAGTAATAGGGCGAGCTAACAGTGCGGCGGGAGCGAGCCATCGCTCCCGCCGTTTTTCTTTGCTGTTGGCTTTTTTGAACTCAGAGCTACCCCTGAAAAGGCAGGAGGACAAGCCGTCTCCGATTGCAGCCGAGGCAGCGCACCGGCCGAAAGCCCAGCAACGAAACCAGCTTCTCCAGAAGATTACGGCGATGGCTCAATCGGCACCTCGCCTTTTTGCACCTGGGACACAGCATTCAGTTCTTTGGCCCTTCCTCTCCGAGCTACGTCCGGATGGAGGATGGGAGAAATACTAGCCGAAGCTGATAGAGCTGGCTGCATCTCGGCGGTTACAGCCCGTGGTGACCAAGGTTTGGTCGACCGTGTGAGCCGGTCCGTACCGGGCCCTTCCCGGTTTCGATCACGGTCACTAGAATCCAGCGATGTTACGCAATTCCGCCTGCCATTCGGCATTCTGGTGATAGGCTTCCTCAAGATAGGTCATCAAACCACCAAGCACGTGCCGTACGTGCCTCATGTAGAGACGGAGCACCCCGAAATCGTATACGTATCGCTCCCCGCCCTGACCAGGATATCGAAAGGCAAAACCTTTCTTGTCGTGCTCGTCAAACTCGCCAATGCAGGCTTCTACGAATGCGATGTCGTAATTGTCCCAGTCCTTCGGATCGATCTTGGGTCTTGCATCTTCAATTACGGATTGCCAAAGCAGGGAAAGCTCGTGGATGTTGCGGACCTTGGTAACCTCTTCTCGAAAGGCGTTCTGATCCGCCGTTTGGAGCCAACGGCCACTCATAATGATGCCCTTCAGGATGAGTTCAAGATAATGGCGGAAACAATACACACCGGCGACGCCCTCGATATCCTGGAACAACCTTCCGCACGCGACGCCGTCAACAATCTTCTCTCCGGCAAAATAGAAGCTTTCGGCGAAATCAATCCACTCCTGTTCGTACTCCTTAACGTAGATGATCTGACGGTAGGGCCACTTCTCGAACGCCGTGTACCGCTCTTCTATTGGCTCCTCATCGGCTTCCGGTTCATCGGGCATCGTTCACCTCTAGATACGACAAATCTCCAAGTTATTACATACAACCACATGATCGAAGGCTACGCCTTAAAACTCGGGCCAGCTTTGAGCCCGCCCTCCGTTTGACTTGCCCCGTTTCACAACCTAACATGGCCGCCCAGGGGGAATCCTTGATCGGCCGCACGGTGGCGCACTATCGCGTGCTGGAGAAGCTCGGCGGCGGCGGCATGGGTGTGGTCTACAAGGCCGAGGACCTCAAGCTCGGCCGCATGGTCGCCCTCAAGTTCCTGCCCGAAGAAATGTTGCGCGAGCCGCAGGCGCTGGAGCGCTTCCAGCGCGAAGCCCGCGCCGCTTCCTCGCTCGACCATCCCCACATCTGCACCATCTTTGAGGTCTGCGAGCACGAGGGCCAGCCCTTCATCGCCATGCAGTATCTGGAGGGCCGCACCCTCAAGCACCTGATCGAAAGCCGCCCGCTGAAGACCTCGACCGCGCTGGAGCTGGGCATCCAGATCGCCGACGCGCTCGAAGCTGCGCACCACAAAGGCATCGTCCACCGCGACATCAAGCCCGCCAACATCTTCGTCACCACCCGCGAGCAGGCTAAGGTGCTGGATTTCGGCCTGGCCAAGCTGGCGCCCCGGCCCATGGCCGAAGCCGTGGGCGCTTCCACCATCGCCACAAGCCCCGGGCAGGATTTGCTCACCAGCCCCGGCGTCGCCATGGGGACGGTGGCTTACATGTCGCCGGAGCAAGCCCGCGGCGAAGAGCTCGACACCCGCACCGACCTGTTCTCCTTCGGCGCCGTGCTCTATGAGATGGTCACCGGCCTGATGCCCTTCCGTGGGGACACTTCGGCGGTGATCTTCGATTCCATCCTCAACCGCCTGCCCACGCCTCCGGTGCGGCTGAACCCGGAGCTGCCCGCCAAGCTGGAAGAGATCATCGACAAGGCGCTGGAGAAGGACCGGCGCATGCGCTACCAGACGGCGTCCGATCTGCGCGCCGACCTGGCGCGGCTGAAGCGCGACCTGGATTCCGGCCGGGCCTCGGCGATGACGTCGGCTGCCGTCGCCGTCTCCGAAGTTGCGCCTGCGCCTTCGGGTGGAGTGACTCCTGCCAGCGGCGCCAGCCGCCCAGTTACCGCAGCGGTCACTCCCGCCGCCGGAAGCGTCGCCGCGATGACGCCCGCTGCTGGAACGACACCTGTCAGCGGTACCACCGCCGCCGCGGCACCCCAGCCGTCACCCCGCAAGCCAGTGTGGATGTATCCAGCGGCAGCCGCAGTGGTCGTCATTCTCGCCGTGGCCGGCTGGTGGCTCTTGCGCGGACGCGGAACACAGCACGGCGCAACCGAAGGCCACAAATCCATTGCCGTGCTGTACTTCAGCAACCTCACGCAGGATAAATCGCTCGACTGGCTCGACCGCGGCCTGACCGAGATGCTCACCACGAACCTGGCGCAGGTGCAAGGGCTGGACGTGCTCTCGACCGAGCGCATCCAGGGCTCGCTGCAACGCGTGGGCAAAAAGGACGGCGCCCTGGATCCGGGGCTGGCGCAGGCGGTGGCGCGCGACGCCGGCGCCGACGCCTTCATCACCGGCGCGCTGCTCAAGGTTGGTCCTACGCAACTGCGCCTCGACGTGCGCGTGCAGGATACGAAGACCGGGCAGATCCTTGATTCCCATAAGCTCGAAGGTGAGAACATCCAGAGCATCTTCGGCATGGTGGATTCGCTCACCGCGCACATTGCCGCTCACTTCCTGCCAGGCAGCAACGCCAAAGCTCCGGCGATTGAGCAGGCCTTGACCTCGAACCTCGAGGCCCTGCGGCATTACCAGCTTGGAGTCGACTACCGGAACCGCTACCTGACCGCCGAGTCCATCCGCGAGCTGGAGGAAGCGGTGCGCATGGATCCGCAGTTCGCCTCGGCTTATCTCGAGCTGTCGTTCGATTACGGTTTCGAGGGCGACCTGCGCAAAGCGGACGAGGTCAACCGCAAGATCGACCAGCTTCAGTCTCGTCTGCCGCGCCGCGAGCAATTGCTATTCCAGGTCAACCAAGCCCGGCGCTCACGGGACCAGGAAGCCACGATTCGTGCTATAGAGGCCGTGATTGCGGAATTTCCGCGGGAAAGTGACTCGCGTGCCGGGCTGGGGGTCATGCTTCTAGGCGCGAATCAGGCGGACCGGAGCATCAGCATCCTGCGTGAAGGCTTGACCTACGATCCCAAGGATGAATCCCTGTGGAACATCCTGGGCTATGCCTACGCCAACAAAGGGGACCAGGGCGCCGCGCTGCAAGCCAACGATCAGTACATCGCCATCCGTCCCGGCGACCCCAATCCCGTGGATACCCGCGCCGACATCTTCTTCTGGTTCGGCCGAGATGATGAAGCCCTCGCCGCCTATCGCAAGGTGCTGGAGCTGAAGCCCGACTTCCAAAGCTTCGAGGAATACGTGAAGCTGGCGGTGGTTTATGCTGACCAAGGAAAATACGCCCTGGCAGAAGCGGCCTTGCAGGAATACGCGCAACGCACCACCGCGTTGAATCGCCTCTATTTGCCAATCTTCCAGTCCCAGATTCAGCAGATGCGCGGCGACCTGGATGGCGCCCTGGAAAGCTACCGCAAAGCTGTCTCCGAACTGGCTCACGCCGGCCAGGACGCCAGCGCCGGCCAAACCTTGCAATCGTTTGCGGGAGCGGCCGCTTTGATGGGAGAGGCCGCTCCGGCACTCGCCTTCGCCCGCCAGCAGAAACTCCATGGCGAGGAATTGCCCGCGGTAGCCTTCCTGGAAGCGGTTCGCGGAGATCAGGCAGCCTCCGAGCGCGATCTACAAAACTTTGCCAGCGCGCGTCCCTGGATTTCGCCGCGTTTCATCGAGCTCCACCGCCTCAGCAACCAGATTGCGGCCGACATCCTCCGTAATGACGGGCGCGCCGCTTTGGAAGCCCTCGGGCATTACCCCGATTTCCGAAGGGTCGATATCCTCTTCAGCCGGGCCCGCGCACACCTGCTGGTGAACGAGTATGCCTCCGCCGAGCCGGAGTTCCGCAGCACCCTGCGGGAGAGCCGCACTTTCTCGAACTTTACCTTCATGCGCGGCCAGGTCCCGCTGTTTGGGCTGCTCTGCCACTTCTACCTGGGGCAGCTCTACGAAGCCACCGGCAAGAGCCCGCAGGCCATCGATGAATATCAGTCGTTCCTGTCGCACTTCGAAGGTTCGCGCACCAAGTTGCCGCAGGTGGCGGAAGCCCGCGCCGCGCTCAAGCGGCTGATGCACTGAGCCTCACGCAGCATGCGGCGCGTGCTCATCGCAACATCGAACCCCGGCAAGCTGCGCGACTTCGCCGGCGCCGCCGTGGCGCACGGGATCACGGTCGCTTCCCTGCCCAATTTCGCTTCCCTGCCCGGCGTGCACGAGGATGGCGCCACCTTCGAAGCCAACGCCCGCAAGAAGGCCGAGCATTACAGCCGCTTCGCGCCCGGCGAGATGGTGCTGGCCGACGATTCCGGCCTAGAGGTGGACGCTTTGGGCGGCGCGCCGGGCGTCCACTCGGCGCGCTATGCCGCCACGTCGCCCGAGGGCAACGCCGATGACCGCGCCAACAACGCCCGCCTGCTGCGCGAACTCTCCCGCGCCACCGCCCGCGCTGCGCGCTTCGTCTGCGTGATCGCTGCCGCGCGCGACGGGTGCATGCTCTCCACCTTCCGCGGCGAGGCTCAAGGCCGCATCCTCGAAGCGCCCCGCGGCGCGGACGGCTTCGGCTATGACCCTCTGTTCTTCTTCCCTGCCCTGGGCAAGACCTTTGCCGAACTCACGCCAGAAGAAAAAGCCGGGGTCAGCCATCGCGGCGCGGCCTTCCGCAGGTTTCTGGAGTGGTGCGAGCACGAGCTTCCACCCGATACGCCTTCTTTGAGAACGCTGTAGCTGGTTTACACGGATGATATGCTGCGCGCGTGGCGACCGTGAGGATGGCTCGCTTCGCACGCAAAAAGTTGACGCTGCTGCCGCTGGTAGCGGCGGCGTACTTCATGGTCTCGGGCGGGCCGTACGGCCTGGAAGACCTGGTGCAGAGCGCGGGCTACGGACGGGCTCTGCTGGTGCTGGCGAT
>JBKQPN010000023.1:0-105748 GCA_052145015.1 Terriglobales bacterium | reverse complement strand
GACGAGGAGCACTCGCGCGACGTCGTGGTGCTGGGCGCGGCCGTGGCCGACTCGCTCTTCCCCAATACCGACCCCATCGGCAAGGTTGCGTACGTCAACGGCCGCCAGTACGAAGTGATCGGAATCTTCGAGAAAGACCCCGGCCTGTTCGGCGGCGGCGGCGTGGACAGCTTCGCGGTCATCCCACTCTCGAATTTCCAGAAGAACTACCCCGAATCGAAAGAGACGCACATCGCTTTCACTATCCCCAAGCAGGGCGATCCGCAGCTTGCCGTGGACCAGGTGACGGAGGCCATGCGCCGCCTGCGCCATCTGCGGCATAACCAGGAGAACGACTTCGAAGTCATCTCGTCCGACTTCCTCACTCAGCTCTGGAATCAGCTCACCGGCGCGCTGGTGGTTCTGACCGGCATCATCAGCTCGGTCGGGCTGCTGGTGGGCGGCATCGGGGTGATGAACATCATGCTGATCTCGGTGACCGAGCGCACCCGGGAGATTGGCGTGCGCCGAGCCATCGGCGCGCGTAAGGCCGATATCCGCGTCCAGTTCCTGCTCGAAGCGGTGCTGCTGACTTCGACCGGCGGCGTGCTCGGAATCGTGATCGGGATCCTCGTCGCGACTATCGTGCGCCACGCCTTCGCTTCGGTGCCGGCCACGGTCTCGCTGTTCTGGGTCATCACCGGGGTGGCGATGTCGGTGGGCGTGGGACTCTTCTTCGGGTCGTATCCAGCGAATCGCGCCGCCAATCTCGACCCCATCGTTTGCCTGCGCTATGAGTAGGGTTTCGCTGTCATCCTGAGCGAGCGCGCCTGACCCTTCGACCCGCTCAGGACAAGCTTTGGCGCGCGAGTCGAAGGACCCCTACTCGTAAGATGTTGCCCAAGTAGGGGTGCTTCGACTCGTGCGGGCAAAAACCGCCCGCACTCGCTCAGCATGACAGAGAAATGGGTACAGGGATACGCGCCACCCTCAGGCGCTAGGCTGCCGCGGAACGTGCGCGGAGATAGGCGTCGATGCCGCGGGCCGCGCTTCGCCCTTCCTGGATCGCCCAGACCACCAGCGACTGTCCCCGCCGCACGTCGCCTGCCGCGAACACTCCGGGTACGGAAGACATGTAGCTTTCATCGGTCGCGACGTTGCCCCGGTTGTCGAGCTTCACGCCGAGTTGCTGTAGCAGTCCGCTGCGCACCGGGCCGACGAATCCCATCGCCAGCAGAACCATGTCGCACTCCAGGAAAAACTCGGAAGCGGCGACCGGCTCGAACTTGGGGGGCGGTCCCACCTGCACTCCGGCCAGGCCCGAAACGCGGCCATCTCCATTGCCGTGGAAGGCGGTGGTGGAAACGCTCCACTCGCGGATGCCTCCCTCTTCATGAGAACTTTCGGTTCGCAGTTGCATCGGCCACAGCGGCCAGGGCGTGCTGGGCGAGCGCTCCGCCGGAGGCATGGGCAGCAGCTCGAACTGATGAACCGACTTGGCGTGCTGGCGGTGGGTGGTTCCCAGGCAGTCGGCCCCGGTATCTCCGCCGCCGATGATGACCACGCGCTTTCCGGTGGCGACGATTTCTTCATCCGAACGAAGATCGATCCCTTCGCAGCGCCGGTTCGACTGCGAAAGATAATCGACGGCGTAATGGATTCCCTTGAGCTCACGTCCCGGCAGCGGAAGGTCGCGCGGCTGCTCGGCGCCGCCGGCCAGCAGCAGCGCATCGTGGTTCCGGCGCAGCTCGGGAACGGAGACATTCACGCCCACGTGGGCGTTGGTCACGAATTCGATGCCTTCCTCCACGAGCTGCTGCAGACGGCGTTCCAGGATGTGCTTCTCGAGTTTGAAATTGGGGATACCGAAGCGCAGAAGGCCGCCAGCTTTTTCATTCTTCTCGTAAACCGTTACCTTGTGGCCGGCGCGCCGCAACTGCTGGGCGGCAGCCATGCCAGCCGGGCCGGAGCCGATCACGGCCACGCGATGCTCGGTTTCCACCATGGGCGGTTCCGGACGAATCCATCCCGCACTGAAGGCGTGCTCAATCACACTCTTTTCAATTTGCCGGATGGTCACCGGCGGCTCATTGATGCCCAGCACGCATGAGGCTTCGCAGGGCGCCGGACAAATCCGCCCCGTAAACTCCGGAAAGTTATTGGTGGCGTGCAGGCGGCGAATCGCTTCCTGCCAGCGGTCGCGGTATACGAGATCGTTCCAGTCGGGAATAATGTTGTTCAGCGGACAGCCGGTGTGGCAGAACGGCACACCGCAGTCCATGCAGCGCGCGCCCTGCGCCCGCACTTTCTCCTCGGGAAAGTCGCGGTAAACCTCGAACCAGTCGTTCACCCGTTCGATTACGGGCCGCCGCGGCGGAAGTTCCCGCGGATATTCGCGAAAGCCAGTCACTTTACCCAATTCATCACCTTCAAATGCAATCCCTTACCCACCCGCCGCAACCGCTGACTCGGCCTTGGCGGCAGGAGGTGGATTGAATGCCGGGACGGCAGGCTTCCCGGACCGTGGTATCCCCAGCACCCGTTTGTAATCGTGCGGGAATACCTTTACAAACTTGCCAATGAGGTCCGTCCAGTTGTCGAGCACGTACTTCGCCCGCGCGCTGTTGGTGAAAGCCAGATGCCGCTCGATCAAAGAACGCACGCTGGCAATATCCTGCTCTTCCACCAGCGGCTCGAGATCGACGCCGGCGCAATTGCACCGCTTCGCTTCAAAATCTCCCAGTTCATCGAGCACAAACGCGAAGCCGCCGTTCATGCCGGCGGCGAAATTCCGCCCGCATTCGCCCAGCACCACCACCGTGCCCCGGGTCATGTACTCGCAGCCATGGTCGCCCGTGCCTTCCACAACCGCATTGGCGCCGGAGTTGCGAACGGCGAACCGTTCTCCGGCAACCCCGTTGAAGAAGGCTTCGCCGCCGGTCGCTCCGTAGAGCACCACGTTGCCGATGATGATGTTTTTCTCCGGCTGGAACGGCGACTGCCGGGGTGGAAACACGATCAGCCGTCCGCCAGAAAGGCCCTTGCCCACATAATCATTGGAATCGCCTTCGAGCGACAGGGTGATGCCATGCGCCAGAAACGCCCCAAAACTCTGCCCGGCGGAACCTTCGAAATCGAAGCGGATGGTATCGTCCGGCAATCCCTCCGCGCCGTAACGACGCGCGACCTCGCCACTCAACATCGTCCCCACCGAGCGATGCACGTTTCTTATCGGCAGGCGCAGGTGGATGGGCTGCTTGTTTTCCAAGGCCTCTCGCGCGTAGTCGATCAGCCGGTAATCCAGCGACTGGTGCAGCCCGTGGTCCTGGGCCTGCTTGCAGCGCCGCGCGATACGCGCCGGCATCTCCGGCTTGTACAGGATGCTGCTGAAGTCCAAGCCGCGCGCCTTCCAGTGGTCGATCGCCGGCTTCATCTCCAGCATGTCGACCCGCCCCACCATTTCGTTGAAAGTACGGAACCCAAGCTCCGCCATCAGCGCCCGGACCTGCTCCGCCAGGAAGAAGAAGAAGCGGATCACATGCTCCGGCTGTCCCTGGAACTTCTTGCGCAGCTCCGGATCCTGGGTGGCGATGCCCACCGGGCAGGTATTCAGGTGGCACTTGCGCATCATCACGCAGCCCATGGCCACCAGGGGCATGGTGGCGAAACCAAATTCTTCGGCTCCCAACAGAGCCGCGATGACAACGTCGCGCCCGGTTTGCAGTTTGCCGTCGGTCTGCAAACGAATCCGCCCGCGCAGATCGTTCATCACCAGGACCTGCTGGGTTTCCGCCAGGCCGAGCTCCCACGGAATCCCCGCGTGCCGGATCGAACTGAGGGGCGCGGCGCCGGTGCCGCCCGAGTCGCCGCTGATGAGGATCACGTCCGCATGCGCCTTCGCCACTCCCGCCGCAATGGTGCCCACGCCGACTTCCGCCACCAGCTTTACCGAGATGCGGGCCTTGGGGTTGGCGTTCTTGAGGTCGTAAATGAGCTGGGCCAGATCTTCGATCGAGTAAATGTCGTGATGCGGCGGCGGTGAGACCAGCCCGACACCCGGAATCGCCCGGCGGACGCGCGCAATGTTTTCGTCCACCTTGTGGCCGGGAAGCTGTCCGCCTTCGCCCGGCTTGGCGCCCTGCGCCATCTTGATCTGGAGCTCGTCGGCGTTGACCAGATACTCCACCGTGACCCCGAAGCGGCCGGAAGCCACCTGTTTGATCGAGCTGCGGCGATCATCGACGAAGCGCTTTTCGTCTTCGCCACCTTCGCCCGTATTCGATCTCCCGCCGATCCGGTTCATGGCCCTGGCCAGGGTTTCGTGGGCTTCCTTGCTGATCGAGCCGAACGACATCGCGCCGGTGGCAAAGTGCCGGACGATCTCGCTGGCGGGCTCCACTTCTTCGAGCGGAACCGGCGCCGCCGGCTTCTTGAACTGCATCATGCCGCGCAACGTACACAGGCCCTGGGTTTGATTGTCGAGACTGTCGGTGTATTCCTTGAAGACCTGGGAATTGTCTTCCCGGACCGCCCGCTGCAGCTTGCTGATGGTGAACGGATTCACCAGGTGCTGTTCCCCGTTAGTGCGGTAGGAATAATTTCCGCCCACCGCGAGTTCCGATTCCGAGTCCGTAACCGGCCGCAAGGCATGCTGGTGCTTCATTTCCGCTTCGCGCGCGATCACCTCCAGCCCAATGCCCTCGATGCGCGAAGGGGTTCCGGTAAAATACTGCTGCACCAGCGACTTGCTCAGGCCGATGGCCTCGAAGACCTGCGCCCCACGATAGCTCTGCAGGGTGGAGATGCCCATCTTGGAGAAGGTCTTCAGCAATCCTTTATTGATGGATTTCTTGAAGTTCTTGAGCGCGCTATCGAAGGTGCAGCCTTGCGGCAGATGGCCGCGGTTGACCATGTCCTCCAGCGTCTCCACCGCCAGATACGGATTGACGGCGCTGGCGCCGTAGCCGATCAGCAAGGCGAAGTGCATCACCTCGCGCGGCTCTCCCGATTCCACCACCAGGGCGCACTGCGAGCGCGTGGCTTCGCGCACCAGGTGATTGTGCACCGCCGTAAGCGCCAGCAGGCTGGGGATGGGCGCGTACTCATCGTCCACGCCGCGATCGGACAGGATAAGCAGCGTGTACCCGGACTTCAGCGCCAGCGTGGCCCGCCGGCAGAGACCGTTGAGCGCGTCGCGCAGTCCTTTCTCGCCGCTGTCCACGCGGTACAGGGTCGGAAGAGTGGTGGCCAGGAAGTCTCCCTGCGCAACCCGGCGCAGCCGTTCGAGATCCCGATTGGTCAGCACCGGATGGTCCAGCCGCAGGGTGTGGCAGTTGATCGGCTCTTCATCCAGAATATTGCGTTCCTGCCCGATGTAGCTGATCAGCGACATCACCAGTTCTTCGCGGATGGGGTCGATGGGCGGATTGGTGACCTGCGCGAATAAAATCCGGAAATAATTGAACAACGACTGCGGATTGTCGGAGAGGCAGGCCAGCGGCGTGTCCCATCCCATCGATCCCACCGGTTCCTGCCCGTCGGTGGCCATGGGAAGAAGGATGCGCCGCAGATCTTCGTCGCTGTAGCCGAACATCCGCTGCCGGAAAACAATGGTGTCGTGGTCCGAGCCCATGACGCGGAAGGGCTCCGGCAGGTCGTCGAGCCGTATCTGATGCTCCTTCAGCCATTTTCCGTAAGGCTTGCGCTTGACCAGATCAGCCTTGAGCTCGTCATCGGAAATGATCCGCCCCTGCTCGGTGTCGACCAGAAACATCCTGCCGGGCTGCAGCCGCCCCTTCATCCGGACATTTTCCGGCTTCACCGGCAGCACGCCGGTTTCGGAGGCCATCAGCACCAGGCCATCATCGGTGACGAGATACCGCGCCGGCCGCAGGCCATTGCGGTCAAGCGTCGCTCCGATGACCCGACCATCGGTGAAGGCAATGGCCGCGGGCCCGTCCCACGGTTCCATCAGCGAAGCGTGATACTCGTAGAAGTCGCGCTTCTCCGGGCTGGTGTGCTCCGACCAGGCCTCGGGAATCATCATCGCCATGGCGTGCGGCAGGCTGCGGCCGGACTGCACCAGCAACTCAAGCACGTTGTCGAAATTCGCCGAGTCGCTGCCGCCGGGCGTCACGATCGGGAACAACTTGCTGATGTCGTCCTTAAACAGCGGCGAGGCCAGCGTCGCCTGACGGGCCACCATCCAGTTGGCGTTTCCCTTGACGGTGTTGATCTCGCCGTTGTGCGCCAC
The DNA here is from genome assembly GCA_052145015.1 of Terriglobales bacterium. Lineage (GTDB taxonomy): Bacteria > Acidobacteriota > Terriglobia > Terriglobales > Acidobacteriaceae > JAHFUA01. The sequence continues at coordinate 99,516 of JBKQPN010000023.1, read as the reverse complement.
ATAGCGGTAGGGGTGCGCCAGGTGCCAGGTAGGAAAGGTATTGGTGGAGAACCGCTGATGCACCAGGCACAGCGCGCTGGTGACATCGGGATCGGTCAGCTCGCGGTAAAAGTTGCTGATTTGCGGCGCCAGCAGCAGGCCCTTATAGATGATGGTCCGCGCCGAAAGTGAGGGCACATAAAACATGCCCTTGTGCTCGAGGTTCGAGCTGGCGATTTCGTTTTCCGCGCGGCGGCGGACTAAGTAAAGCTTGCGCTCGAAAGCGTCCGTATCCATGCCGGCGGCGCGTCCGATGAAGAGCTGTTGGATGTAAGGCTGGGAAGCGCGCGCCACGCGCCCGATGGCAGAACCATCCACGGGAGTGTCGCGCCAGCCGAGAACGGTCAGGCCTTCCTCCCGGATAATGCGCTCCAGCACTCCCTCGCATTGCAGCCGGTCGTGCTTCTCGACCGGAAAGAAGATCATGCCAACGCCGTACTCGCCCGGAGCCGGCAGGTTGAATCCCAAGGTTGCGCACTCGCGCGCGAAGAACTGATGCGGAATCTGAATGAGAACGCCGGCGCCGTCGCCGGTCTCGGCATCGCACCCGCTGGCGCCCCGGTGGGTGAGGTTGATCAGGACGTGGATGCCTTTGACGATGATGTCGTGTGACTTCTCGCCCTTGATGCTGGCGACGAAGCCGATGCCGCAAGCATCGTGCTCGTGGCGAGGATCGTAAAGCCCTTGAGCCTCCGGAAGTCCTTGGAAACGCTCGTCTTGGTTCATCCTACGGCCAACCTCTCCGCCCCTGGGTTCGTACCGACACTGAACGCACGGTGCTGCTCAGCACCTGGATGGCGACAAATCACTAGATACTTTAATACCCGGAAATCAAGCCCTAGTACAGCGCACAATTTTGATTCAAACGATGCAAATTTCGAATACTCGAAAGGGGCCAGCGAAAGCTCGGCGCGGAGACCGCCGGGCTGTCAGCTACTCTGAAGCGGGGCGTCTTCGCTAAGCTTCAGGGCTCCGACCGCCTTGCCCTTCAACTTCTGGATAAGGTCGAAGAGTCGGCTGGGATTGATGGGCTTGGCAAGGTACGCGTCCATGCCTGCCGCAAGGCAGCGGTCCTCGTCCCCATTCATGGCATGAGCGGTCATGGCGATGATGGGCACGTGGCCGCCGCTTGCGTTTTCCCATCGCCGGATGGCTGCGGTTGCCTCAAAACCGTCGCTTACCGGCATCTGCACATCCATGAGCACCAGGTCGAATGAGCCTTGCTTGACCAGGGTCACGGCTTCCAGCCCATGGTTGGCCACGGTCACGCGGTGGCCACGCTTCTCGAGCAGCCGCACCGCCAGCACCTGGTTCACGGGATTATCCTCCGCCAGCAGTATTTCGAGAGGGGATTCGCAGTCAGGGCGATGCGAGGGTGTGAGGGGGGGCGCAGTCTGCCGCGAAGGCGCCGCGGTTCCCAGCGCGATGTGGATGGCCTGCAATAACTCCGGCCGGAATATCGGCTTGGTCAAAGAGGCCCGGATGCCCAGTTGCTGACAATGCGCGGCCCAGCCAGTCAACGTCAGCAGAATGATGGGGATTCCGGCCAGAGCAGGATCTTCTCCGATTCGTTCGGCGGTCGTGCAGCCGTCCATCTCCGGCATCTGGGCATCCAATAGAACCAGCCGAAACGGCCTGCCGCTGACGCTTCTTTCGCGCAGTTTCCTCAGCGCGTGGCCGCCGTCCTTTGCCCAACTGGGACACATTCCCCACCGGCGCAGCATTTCGACGAGCAGATACAGGTTGGCTGAATTATCGTCCACCACCAGCACGGGCATATCTGGGAAGGCTTCGATCGGCGCCACCGCCGGTCCGGTAACGCGGTCTCCGGGCAAGCCCAGCCGCGCGGTGAAATGGAAGATGCTGCCCCGGCCTTCCGGACCGCTCTCCACCCAAATCTTCCCGCCCATCATGTGCACCAGGCGGGAGCAGATCGCCAAACCCAGTCCGCTGCCGCCGTATTGCCGGGTGGTGGAACTGTCGGCCTGGGTAAAGGCTTCAAAGATCATGCGCCGTTTGTCGGGCGGAATTCCGATGCCCGTATCCCGGACCGTGAAATGCATACCGACGTCGTTCTCGCTTTCCGATTCGGCGTGCACACCCACCACCACTTCCCCTTGCTCGGTAAACTTCATGGCGTTGCTGATCAGATTGACCAGCACCTGCCGCAATCGTCCGGGATCGCCCACTACCCAGTCCGGAACCTCATCTTCTATGTCGCCGATCAGCTCCAGCCCCTTCTCGTGGGCGCTGAAACTCATGCTTTTCATGGTCTCGCCCAGGGTTTTCGGCAGGTCGAAATCGATCCGCTCAAACTGCAGCTTGCCCGCCTCAATCTTGGAAAAATCGAGGACGTCGTTGATCACCAGCAGCAGAGACTCGGCGGAACTCTTGACCATGTTCAAGTCTTCCCGCTGGTCGGGCGAGAGCTTGGTCTCCAGAACCAGATCGGTGATGCCGATGATGCCGTTCATGGGGGTGCGGATTTCGTGGCTCATGGTGGCCAGAAAGGCGCTTTTCGCCTGGCTCGCTGCCTGGGCCGCCTCTTCCGCGCGTATGCGCTCGGCGATCTCGAGTTGCAGATTCTGTTCGGCGTGTTTGCGCTCGGTGATGTCAATGGCCGTGCTTTCGATCACCTTCCTGCCGGACGGGCCCTCCACCATCATGGCCCGCTCCAGAATCCAGAACAGAGTCCCGTCCTTCTTGCGCTGCTGGCACTCGTAATTCAGGACCTGGCCTTCGCTTTTCAGCTTGGCGAGCATGGTGGCGTGCGATCCCGGAGCCGCGTAGAGAGCGGCGGCGGAACGCGCGAACGCCTCCCGCCGGGAAGCGAAACCATACATGCCGAGAAAAGCACCGTTGCAATCGAGCAGCTCTCCCTCCAGCGTGGCGAGGGAAACCGCCGCAAGATTCCCTTCGAACAATTCCTGATACTGCCGGGCGACGCGATTGGCGACTTCGGTCTGGTTCTCCAGCAAGGTGAGGATCATGCCGAAGGCAACGAAGTATTTGGGCAGATCCCAAAACAGGCTATCGACCGCAGGGCCCAGGTGCAGGGCCCCCAGAACATCGGCCAGCGGGAAGACCACGCCCCACGCCAGAAATGAAACAGAAGTGAGGATGACTCCCGGCGACACCCTGCGGTGAAGCTGCCAGTAGAGAAACGCGGTGATCGAAAAGAAGGCAAACTGCAGGTAGTCAATTCCGTATGCTGGGTAATCGCCGGCCCGATAAACTACCCAGGCGCCAGGCGACAGGAACGCGAACACCAGCACCCTGATGGCGAAGCTCTTGCGGCTGTAATGCGTCAGAGTCAGCGCCGTGGCCGTACCCATGGCCAGGACCAGAGTGATTCGATAGAACCAGGGACGGTGGACCGCAAACACCATTCCCGTCCAGTAGAGGACCGCAGGCAGCGAGCCCAGAAGGATGAAAATGATCCGCCTGCGGGTGGTGGTGCACGCGCGCGAGACCGAGAAAAAAAAGCTGGTCCCGGCAAAAACGAGGGTGGAATGGGCCAGCCACAACTGCAAGGTGGGTGAAATCAGCGAGAAGCTGAGCAGGCAAGCCGCCGCGAAATGGATGAGGATGGCGATCCAGCCAATCATCCAGAGGGCAACTCGCCACTGGCGATCGCGCAGATAGATCCAGGTGAACAGCGCCACCAGCAGAGCCATCACGCACAAAACGACGATATGTTCGAACTGCGCCGACATCGTCCAAGCGCTGCCGTTTCTCTCCACGGCTGGGATCGCCCCGGCCGGCTGCGACGGGAAGGGTTAGGGAGTCATGGATGCACCGTGCGATCCACTTGAATCTATCGGTCAACCCCTACGAAAGCTTTAGGTGCCTTGGTCACCCGCAAGTCCTCGCCGATTCGGCAGCCGTTGCGGTGTGTTTGCCATGCCGCTGGTGCAAATGCAGCCGAGTTTGCACCGCATCTGCTGCATTGATTAACTAACTACTTGACAGACTTCCCTGCGCCGTCGTCTCTTGCGTAAGGACCCGGCGCGGCTCGGCGCAGGAAATTTTCCGCGCGAAAATTTTTCGTGCTAGTATGCCGAGCAGTCGCCAAGTTCGTCAGGTTTTCCGGTTCCGCAACTTCTGCCGAAGATTTTCGGCACAACCCCAGGTGGTTTAGCCCGGGCATTTCGCACAGCACGTCCTGCTCGGCAGCGCCCTTTCATACTGTTCTTTTGTCGACGAGTTCTTTCCGCCGTCTCTGCCCCTCGGAGGCGGCAGCCTAAGTGGCCGCAGAAAAATGTCGCTTGTTTCCGCAACCGCCGCAGTCAATCCCTGGATCCGGATTCTCGGGGCCCTGGAGAAAAAGATCAACCGCACCACCTTCGAGACCTGGCTCAAGCCCACGCGCTTCAGCCACGCCGAGGGCGGGGTGCTTTACATCCGCATGCCCCGGCCGGAATTCCGCGTCGTCGAAGAGAAGTATATGGACCTCATCCTGGAGGCCATCGACAACCTCGGGCTGGAGCTGCAGGACGTGAAGTTCGTCACCGAAGAGGATGATCCCACGGCCACTCCCGTGCGCCACAGTTTCCCGGCGAAGACACAGCAGGGGGGAAGCCCCGCCGCGGCCGGCCCCGCACGCCCGGGATCGCAGGCGCGCTTTGATTTCGACTCCGCCGCCCAGCTCAATCCCAAGTACAGCTTCGACGGATTCGTGATCGGCGCCGGCAACCAGTTCGCTCACGCCGCTGCCCGCGCCGTCGCCGAAAACCCCTCCAAGTGCTACAACCCGCTATTCCTCTACGGCGGCGTCGGCATGGGCAAGACCCACCTGATGCAGGCCATCGGCCAGGAGGTCAAGCGCAACCAGCCGCAGCTCTCCATCTGCTACGTCTCCAGCGAGAAGTTCACCAACGAGGTGATCAACTCCCTGCGCTACGACCGCATGAGCAGTTTCCGCGACCGCTTTCGCACCGTGGACGTGCTGCTCATCGACGACATCCAGTTCCTGGCGCAAAAGGAGCGCACCCAGGAGGAGTTCTTCCACACTTTCAACGCGCTGCACGAGTCCATGAAGCAGATCGTCATCGCCAGCGACCGTCCGCCCAAAGAGCTGGCTGAGATCGAGGACCGCCTGCGCAGCCGCTTCGAATGGGGCCTGATCGCCGACATCCAGCCCCCCGACCTCGAAACCAAGGTCGCGATCCTGCAGAAGAAGTCGGAGAGCGAGCGCGTCCAGTTGCCTACCGACGTGGCGCTCTACATTGCGTCGAACATCCGCTCCAACGTGCGCGAGCTCGAAGGCGCGATGATCCGCCTGATCGCCTACTGCTCGCTGACCGGCGCCCAGGTCAACCTGCCGACTGCCCAGCAGGTGCTCAAGAACTTTATCGACGCGCAAAGCCGCAAAGTGACCATCGAAGCCATCCAGAAGGCGGTGGGCGAGCAATTCGGGCTGAAGCTCACCGAGCTCAAGGCCAAAAATAATTCGCACTCGATCGTCTACCCGCGGCAGATCGCCATGTACCTGGCCAAGCACCTGACCGAGGCCTCGCTGCCGGAGATCGGCCGCCAGTTCGGCGGCAAGCACCACACCACCGTCATGCACTCGGTGGACAAGATCGAGCAAGTGCGCAAGGCGGACAAGGATTTGAACAGGCTGCTGAATAAGCTGACCGAACAGTTGGGCGGATGACGAAAAACAAGAAGCAGGATGCAGGGAGCAGGGAAAGCGCGCATCTCGCTGCCGCCTGCGTCCTACCGCCTGCGTCGTATTTCTCGTGGTTTTCCACTGGAATGGCGTTTTCTCTCAGTTCGCCCTGTGAACACCCTGTGGAAGCTGTGCAGGACTCGACCCCGGTTTTCTCCCCTCGCCTGGTTTTCCTGTCCAGCCACAGACGAGGGGACGGAATACGCGTGCGCTTCGGTGGGCACATCCGGAGCGCGCTCAGCAGGATGGCTGGAATTTCCACTTTTCCCCAGCCCCTACTGCTACTACTGTTTAGAAGTTTGTGTTTTTGATATAAGAGGGGGAACGTGATAGAGGCGCCACTTATGGAATCGACCGGGGCTCAGACGGGGGCTGCCATGGAAATCGCCGTCAGCAAGTCCGACCTGCTCAAAGAGCTCACCGCTACCCAGGGCGTGGTCGAGCGCAAGACCACGATCCCCATCCTCTCTAATTTTCTGTTCGAGGCTGCGGGCGATCGGCTCACCATCACGGCCACGGACCTCGATCTCAGCCTGCGCACCACATGCCCCGCGAAGGTGAAGAAAGAAGGCTCCTGCACCATCCCGGCGCGCAAGCTGTACGACTACGTCAAGCTGCTTCCCGAGGGCGAGATCAGCATCAGGCTGCTGGAGAACCACTGGGTTAACATCCGCCTCGGGCGCTCCAACACCAAAATGGTGGGCATGGCGCGCGCCAATTTTCCCGCGCTGCCCGTGTTCCCCACCGGCACCATGTTCAAGCTCCCTGCCCAGGTGCTGCGGACGATGATCGCCAAAACCATCTTCGCCATCTCCAATGAAGAATCGCGCTACACGCTGAACGGCGCGCTGCTGGTGCTGAAGGCGGAGTCCATGACCATGGTCGCGACCGACGGCCATCGCCTGGCGCACATCGAGAACAGCGCCGGCAAGTTTTCCGGTCCCGGCACCGAGCTGCGCGTGCTGGTGCCGAAGAAGTGCATGGCGGAGCTGAACTCGCTGCTGCAGGATTTCGACCAGGACACGATCGATTTCGCGAAAGATGAGTCCACGTTGTTCTTCCGCGTCGGCGACCGCCTGCTGACCTCGCGCCAGCTTACCGGACAGTTCCCCAACTTCGAAGCGGTGCTGCCGCGCGATAACACCAAGACCGTCACCGTGCGCTCGGAAGACATCGCCGGCGCCATCCAGCGCGTGGCCCAGTTCGCCGACGAGCGCTCGGGCGCCATCCGCCTGCGCCTCGACAAGAACGAGATCAAAGTGTCGTCTTCGTCGAGCGAGACCGGCGAGTCGGAAGATTCCATCGAAACCGCCTACGCCGCCGACCCGCTGACCATCGGCTTCAATTCCGCGTACCTGCTCGATTTCCTGAAGGCTTCCTCGTCGGGCGACGTCAGCTTCGAGTTCAAGGATCCGCAGTCCGCCGGCCAGCTTCGCCCCGCCGAAAACGGCGACGAGTTCAAGTATCGGTATATCGTGATGCCGATGCGGATTTGATTTTCCGCCACGGATTCACGCGGAAGCACGCGGATTTGAAGACGACTTGATCCGCGTTCATCCGCGTCTATCTGTGGCGTGATTTTTGGGCCGTTTTTCCGCACAAATCCGCACCCTTGCACAGCCCCCAAACCCGCCCTCCTGTGGTACAATAGAGCCTGCTCGGGCGACAGCTAAGTGACTTAATAATCAATCATTTGTGTTCATCCAGCCAGCAGAAAAACTGATCCGCGGCCACGCCCTCGCTTTGTCTAGAAGGATTTGAATGGCAACCAAAGAATCCGCGCTACTCGCGACCAAAGAGCAGACCAAAATCATCCGCGACGGCAAGAGCAACGGCGCGCCCGACGGCGTGCCGGTGAGCGACTACACCGCCGATTCCATCAAGGTTCTCGGCGGCATGGAAGCCGTCCGCAAGCGGCCTGCGATGTACATCGGCTCAACCGGCGAGATGGGCCTGCATCACCTTGTCTACGAGGTGGTGGACAACTCGGTCGACGAAGCTCTCGCCGGCTACGCCGACAAGATCGAAGTCACCATTCACATCGACAATTCGATCACCGTGATTGATAACGGCCGCGGCATCCCGGTGGACGAGATGGTGGTGGACGACGAGAAGCTTCCCGCCGCCCAGGTCGTGATGACCAAGCTGCACGCCGGCGGCAAGTTCGACACGTCCTCGTACAAAGTCTCCGGCGGACTGCACGGCGTGGGCGTCAGCGTGGTGAACGCGCTCAGCAGCCAGCTCGATCTCGAGATCTGGCGCAAGGATCCCAAGACCGGCGAAGGCTTCGTCTGGGAGCAGACCTTCTCCAAGGGCGAGCCCACCTCGAAGTTCAAGAAGGCCGGCAAGACGCAGAAGCGCGGCACCAAAGTCCACTTCGTTCCCGACACGGAGATCTTCTCCACCACCGAGTACAACTTCGACACGCTGGCGCAGCGCCTGCGCGAGCTGGCCTTCCTGAACAAGGGCCTGCTCATCACGCTCAAGGACGAACGCACCACCGATGCCAAGACCGGCGAAGCCAAGCAGGCCGAGTTCAAGTACAACGGCGGCATCGCCGAATTCATCAAGCACCTGAACCGCGGCAAGAGCGTGCTGCACGACAAGCCCATCTACATGGAAGCGGAGCGCGACGGCGTGGCCATGGAGATCGGGATGCAGTACAACGACGGCTACTCCGAGACCGTCTTCAGCTTTGCCAACAACATCAACACGGTGGATGGCGGCTCGCATCTCTCCGGCTTCCGCACCGCGCTCACCCGCACCATCAACTACGCCGGCCAGCAGCTCGGGCTGTTCAAGGACGTGAAGGAAAACCTAACCGGCGACGATGTGCGCGAGGGCCTGGTGGCGGTGATCAGCGTCAAACTGCCACAGCCGCAGTTCGAAGGCCAGACCAAGGGCAAGCTCAATTCCGATATCGCCGGTATCGTGCAGGCGTTCCTCAACGAGCGCCTGGGCGCGTTCTTCGAGCAGAACCCGCCGGTGGCGCGCAAGATCATCAACAAGGCCATCGAAGCCGCACGCGCTCGCGAAGCCGCGCGCAAGGCCCGTGACCTCACCCGCCGCAAGGGCGCGCTCGATTCCGGAGGCCTGCCCGGCAAGCTCGCCGACTGCTCCGAGCGCGATCCCAACCGCTGCGAGCTGTTCCTGGTGGAAGGCGAGTCCGCCGGCGGCACTGCCAAGCAAGGACGCGACCGCCGCTTCCAGGCCATCCTGCCGCTCAAGGGCAAGATCCTCAACGTGGAGAAGGCACGCTACGACAAGATGCTCTCGCACGAAGAAATTCGCGCCATGATCACCGCCCTCGGCACCGGCATCGCCAAGGAAGATTTCGATCCGACGAAGGTCCGCTACGGCAAGATCATTCTGATGACCGATGCCGACGTGGACGGCTCGCACATCCGCACCCTGCTGCTGACGTTCTTTTTCCGCCACATGCAGGAGCTGATCAAGCGCGGGCACGTGTTCATCGCGCAGCCGCCGCTCTATTCCATCAAGAAGGGCAAGTCGGTGCAGTACATCAAGGACGATCGCGAGTTCGTCAAGGTGATGGTCAAACGTGCTTCCGAGGACCTGGTGGTGCGCTACGGCGAGGGCGCGGCTACGATGCAAGGCGCGCCGCTGACCAAGTTCGTCACCACGCTCAACGAGTACCTCACCTTCTTCGACAAGGTGGACAAGCGCCTGCGCCACGCGGAGGTCACCGAGTTGCTGCCGCGGCTCGACCTCTCCAAGCGCGCCGATTTCGAAGGCGAGAACGACAAGCCTCCGAAGAAGATCGCCCAGCTCGAGAAGCAGCTCAAGTCGCTGGTCAAAGCAAAAAGCTTCAAGTCGGTCGAGCTGAAGTTTGAGACCGAGCACAACCTGTGGGAGGTCCACTTCACGGATGCGCAGGGCGCCGAGCGGGTCATCAACTGGGAGCTGGCAACATCGCCCGAGTACCGGCAGTTGATCTCCAAGTACAAGCAGATTGAGGCCAACATGGAGCCGCCGTTCGTGGTGCAGTCGGTGCCGCGCAGCGCGCCCGCGGCCAACGGCGATGAGGCCGAAAGCGACGCCGAGCACGCCGAACGTGAGAAGGCCGCTAAGAAGACTCCCAAGGCGGCGAAGGGCAAGGAGCGCGAGGAAGTCGAGATGCAGACCGCGCGCGAGCTCTTCGATTACGTGCTCAACGAGGGCCGCAAGGATTACACCGTGCAGCGCTACAAGGGCCTGGGTGAGATGAGCGCCGTGCAACTCTGGGAGACCACCATGAATCCCGAGCGCCGCACCCTGCTCCAGGTCAAGCTGGAAGACATCGCCGAGTGCGAGACCATCTTCACCACCCTCATGGGCGAAGACGTTGAGGCCCGCCGCAAGTTCATCGTAGAAAATGCTCTCGACGTGAAGAACCTGGATATTTAAAGCCCCGTCGACGTGACACGACGACCGTCCTCGTGTATCGACAACGTGTCAGGGCACGACTTCAGTCGTGCCGTTTGGAGTCCCAAAGAAATTGGGCTTCAGCCCCTGCAATGCGCGTCAGGGGCTGAAGCCCGGATCATTTGGCATGTGTGACGGCACGAGTAAACTCGTGCCCTGACACGTGATCACACACGAGAGCGTTTCTAGCTTGGCGATACCGCGGGGTGCGACCACTAGTTCGTAGAGACGCAGCATGCTGCGACTCTACACGGAGTGAGGAGGGGGTTAGCCCCCGCCGAATCAGCTCCGTGTCGCCTGCTCCAACAAATACAGATATGACACGTAAACCTGGCCCGTCGCCCGCTTCATGCCGATCTCGCAGGTGCGGCTGCTGGAGTAGTAGCCATCTTGTGGCGTGCCCTTCAGCTCGGCGGCTTCGCCCTGCGTCGCCGACTCGGTGAGTTCAGGAAAGAGGAAGCCGCGGTCGCCGGCGAAGCCGCAGCAGCCCGCATTCAGCGGCACCACCACTTTATCGCTGCAGGCGCGCGCGATTCCCTCCAGCTTGGGCACCAGGTTCAGCTTGGTCGCCGAGCAGACCGGGTGCAGCGCCACCGAGTCTGCCTTCTGCGCGATCTTGAGTTTCGGCAGCAACTGGTCGTGCGCGAACTGGGTGCTGTCGAGAATCTTCAGGCTGTCGAACTTCTTCTGGTTTTCCGGCGTGAGGTGTGGACGGCAGGTGGCGATCCCGTATGTGCACGGCGTGGTGTCGATGACCACCGGCAGCTTGCCGCCTTCGGACCACTGGTGGAACTTCTCGATCGTCCGGTTCACCAGCAAGTCGTGCGCCTGGTCGTAGCCCTTGGAGGAGAACGGCACCCCGCAGCAGACACCCTCCACGTCCGCGGGGATGAACACCGGCACGCCGGCGCGGCGAGCCAGCGTGACCAGCACGTCCATCAGCGATTGCTCGGCAGCGTCGCCGGGAGCGCGGCCCAGCACCCGCGAGATGCAGGTTGGAAAGTAGATCGCATGGGCGTCCGCCCGTTCGGTCGCGGGACGAGGGCCTGCCGGCTGCGGCACGTCCGCGCTCCACAGCGGGAATTCGCCGACGAACGAGCGAATCCTACGCGTGATCGCGACCATGGCTCCCATTCCCAGCGCCGACTGCGCCATGTGGCCGAGGCGGAGTCCGCGCCGCATCCGGCGTTCGAGCTTTGCGAAATTGTTCGCGAAGCGGACGGCGCGCGCCTGCGCCGATTGCGAATGCCGCATCCGGCGGAAGCGCTTGGTGAGTTGTCCGGTGTCAATCGAGACCGGGCAGGCCGTGGCGCACAAGCCATCCACCGCACAGGTTTCGAGAGCCATGTAGGGGAACTCCGCGTCCAGCGCGGCAGACATGCCGTTGCCGCCGGCGTCTTGCAAGCGCTGCATCTCGCGCCGCACCACGATGCGCTGCCGCGGGGTCAGGGTCAGATTGCGGCTGGGACACTTGGGCTCGCAGTAGCCGCACTCGATGCACTTATCCACCTCGTCCTCGACCACCGGCATGCGCTTCAGGTCGGCGAGATGCCCCTTGGGGTCGGAATTGATGATCACGTTCGGATTCAGCAGGCTGTCGGGATCCACCAGCTCCTTGAGGCGCTTCATGATGCGGTACGCGTCGCCGCCCCACTCCGCCTCGACGAACGGCGCCATGTTGCGTCCGGTGCCGTGCTCGGCCTTGAGGGCGCCGTCGTAGCGCTCGACCACCAGCTTGATCAGATCGTCGACGAAATGCGCGTACTGATCGATCGCCTTCTGGTCGTTGAACGACTGCGTGATCACGAAGTGCAGGTTGCCGTCCTTGGCGTGGCCGAAGATGATGCCGTTATCGTAGCCGTGCTTGAGGAAGAGCTTCTGCAGGTCGACGGTGGCGTCGGCGAGATGCTGGATGGGGAAGGCTACGTCTTCGATGATGACCGTAGTGCCGCTCTTGCGCACCGCCCCCACCGAGGGAAACATGCCGGCGCGGATCTTCCACAGCGCCGCCTGCTCGGCCGCCTGGTGCGTGAACACCGGCGCCTCCTGCAGCTTGAGTCCTTCCACCTCCCGGCGCGCCACCGATTCCAGCGCGGCGCGTTCGCTTTCGCTCGCGGCCTGGAACTCAACCAGCAGGCCCGCGGCTTCGCCAGGCAGCTTGCGGATAGAGGGCGAGATACCCGGCTGGTCCTCCACCGACCGCAGCGCGGCGCGGTCCATGATCTCCAGCGCCGCGGCGCCCGCGTCGCGCAGGGGCACGATGGCCGCCGCAGCAGCGTGTAGATTCGGAAACAGCAGCAGCCCGGTGTATTTGACCGGCAGATCGGGGACGGTGTTGAGCACGGCCTCGGCGATAAAGGCCAGCGTGCCTTCCGAGCCGACTAGCACGTGCTGGAAGATGTCCACCGGGCGCTCGAAATCGATGAACGCGTTCAGCGAGTAGCCGGTGGTGTTCTTCATGAGGTACTTGGCGCGGATGCGGTTATAGAGCGGATAGTTGGTCTCGATCTGCCGCTTCAGCACCACCAGGCCATCGGCCAGCCGCGGTTCCTTGGCGCGAAATTCCTCATCCGCGCGCGCGTTGGCGGTGTCGATCACCGTGCCCGAGGGCAGCACGAAGGTAAGAGAATCCAGCGTGTGGTAAGCGTTCTGGTTCACGCCGCAGCACATTCCGCTGGAGTTGTTGGAGAGAATCCCGCCGATCATGCAGGTGCTGATCGAAGCCGGGTCAGGACCGATCTTCACCCCATACGGCCGCAGCATGCTGTTGACGTATCCGCCGATCACCCCGGGCTGCACCCGCACCTTTTTGCCGTGGTCCTCGATGGCCAGCCCTTTCCAGTGGCGCGCGACCTCGACCAGGATGCCGTCGGTCACCGCCTGGCCGGAAAGGCTGGTTCCGGCGGTGCGGAAGGTGATGGGAATCCGCTGCTGGTGGCTGAAGCGGAACAGCGCCTGGATCTCGGCGACGCCCTGCGCCAGAACCACCGCCTTCGGGATCAGGCGGTAGAAGCTGGCGTCGGAGGCGAAGGCGATCAGGTCGATGGGACGGGTGAGAATTCTCGCGGGCTCCACGATCTGTCCCAGTTCCTGCTTGAGTTTCTCCGAGGCAGGGAGGGCGGTGGAACCTGCGGGCAGGGGCGCCGGCTTGGCCGGCTGGGCAGTATTGATTGTGGTCGCCATAAATGGAAGACAGAAGGAGGATCTCGCCTGGTCGTGCGCACCCGGATTTCTCCGGGCAGGGAGGCGCGATCGCCTGTATAGGTTAAACCCGGATCAGAGGATTACCAAGCTCGCCCTGAGCCTATCGAAGGACGCAAGGGTCGGCGTGGGTGCGGACGGCGTGGTTGGCCAGCGAGTTGGCTTCGCTGTTGTCCTCGCGAGGAACGTAGCTGATGGAAAATTCCAGCGATCGGGCGAGCTTGCGGCAGGTCCAGTTCAGAGAGTAGAGGCGGGGGCTGAGGCAGGCATACTCGCCGCTCATCTGCCGCACCACCACCTCGGAATCGGAAAAGACGCGCAGCGTCCTGGCTTTTTGCGCGTGGGCGTACTGCAGGGCTTCCAGCAGCGCAACGTACTCGGCTACGTTGTTGTCCTGGTGCCCGATGCGCTTGGCGATGCGGATCTTGTGCCCTTCGGCGTGCTCGATCACCACTCCGATTCCCGACGGCCCAGGATTGCCGTGCGACCCACCATCTATATAAGCGACCAGATCCAAAATTCCACCCTCTGGAATCCAACATGCTTGAGAAGTTTTCCGGCGTCAAGAGAATTGTCTGATTCCGGCGTGACGAAAGCGGATCGCTTTCCACAACTTTGTGAATAACCGACGAAGAAATGCCCGGACAGCATCTTGACACGCAGTGTTGGCGCGCCGTTCTACGGTTTGCACCTTGGCGGGAGCAGGTGCGAGAAAAACTCTGCGCTGCCTCAGACCCGGGCGTTTGGCGCGCCACAGGCAGCGGTGCGCCGTAGATTTGCCGCGCATTCTTCGAACGGCTGACGAAAAAGCATCGCTTCGAGGAGCAGTCTGCCCTAATTCACCATTAAGCTGAAGCTGGTCATGTGCACCACATTGCCGGATGTGGCGGTCACCGTAATAGTGGAAGTGCCCTTGGGCGTGCCGGGATTTGGCGGACCTGGTGTGACAGAGGATCCTCCGCAACCGACCAGTAGGGGCAGCACACTGATGAGCAACAAACTGACCAGGAACAGGACCGCCCTCCGGCGCTTCCGGGGCGCCGCCATCACGATCATCCCAACCAGACCCAGCCCTGTGAACGGCAGCCACGCGGCATAGAAGGCCTGCGGACGCGTAAGGAAGGCGGAAGGAGCGGTCGTGCTGATGTTCAGGACCACGTCCGTCTGGGCGCTGCCTGCAGGCACCGCGGTCGACGAACAGTTTGATTCCGACGGCAGACCGGAGCAGGTAAGAGTCATTGGGGCGCCAATGCCGGGATTGGGAGTGAAGGTGATGTGCTCGGTGCCGGTTTGTCCTGCGGTTACGGTTACTGAGGGCAGTGTTGCGACAATGCTGAAATCCGGGTTGGCCACGGTTACGTTGGCGCTTGCCTGCGCTGTCGCGCCTTTCGTGTCCACCACCGAGAGCAGCACGCTGGTATTGCCCAACGAATATGGCCCGGCGGGACTCTGCGTCAGCGTGATGGCGTCTCCATCGGGATCAAATGAGCCGTTGTCGATGCTTGCAGTGGCGCTGCCGCCTGTGCTGGCTGGCTCTACGGTGACATCGTGCACTTTGGCAACCGGCAATTGGTTGACTGTGCAATTGAATGCGCAGGAGGGAACCTGCAGGGTATAGCTGCTCCCGGCTGAGGTTCCAGGCACGTCATTCACCACAATGGTGTAGGGAGTTGAAGCCGCCGTATTGATACTGAATGCCTGAGCGGTACCGCTCAAGCCCGCATCCCCCTGGTAATTCGTCGCGATGTTGCTGGGGACAAAAGACGGCGAGTAGGCAGATTCGAAGAGATTGACCCCGTTGCCGGAGCTGAGCTGAACGTTCATGCAGGTGGCTTGGCAGGCGGTGAAGGTATAGGAATCGAAGGTCCTGGAAGCGGCTGTGATCGTGCCTGGAAAAGGCTTAGTTGTCCCACAGGCGCTCACCACGCCATTCCGGTTGATTCTGTTTACCTGGGTTCCAGTTGCCGTTGTCACCCCGGCCACCGTAGCCGGCTTAGTCCCCAGGTTGTTCGTCAACGTCAGCAACCCGGTTGGAACGGTGAAATTCATGACTCTTTCTGGCCCGCCCGTGTAGTTCACGGTCAAAGTGAAGTCCGCCGTCTGCCCACAAGGAAAATTACTGGCCAGCGTAAAGGTAAATGGTGCCAAGTTGCTGCCGCCGCTGGCGCCTGCCGGCATGTCGGCGTAAGTGCTCGTGCCAGGTTGGGTGACGATCACTCCCGGCGTCGGAGATGTCAGCGCGGCGGTCACTGCGGTTGCGGCCTTCACCCCGGCGGTGTTCTTCAGTTGAATAACCAGGCTGGCTCCTTCACCAGCTTCAATAACGCCGTTGCCGTTCCCGGGATTTTCGTTCGCGGTAATCGTGCCCAGCTCGGGATTGGCAGAGCCGGTCACGCCGAGTGAGTTGATGGCTTCCCATGCCATCACGATTCCGTTGCCGGCATCACGGTCAAATCCGCTGGACATGATGTCAACCGCCGTGCTGGTCAGGGCCGTGCGAATCTGGGCGGCGGTCAAGGACGGATTTGCGGACTTTACCAGCGCCGCCACGGATGCGGCCGACGGCGCGGCCGCCGAGGTTCCATAAAAGGGACTGCCAAAGCCCCCGACTCCGGTGACCGAGACGCCGTCGGCTGCGGTGATGTCCGGCTTGTTCAATACCGTGCCGCCGGTCGAGGAGAAGTTTCCCGGCGTAATCGCCGTTGAATCTGCATGGAAAAAAATTCGGCGAAGTCCGTCGGAGGTGAACAGTTCGACCTGATTACTCGGGCCGAAAGGATTGGGGAAAGGTCCGGTGGGATAGCCTGGGCCGAAGGCGCCTGCGGCTGGTGTAGCTGCCACGGTATAGGCCCCGGAGGCTGCCGAGTGCCCGTGAGTTTCCCCGGCGGTATTCACCGCCAGAGTGCCGCGGAAGACAACCAGATGGAAAAAAACGCCGGCCGATCCCGTATTCTGAAGCACCACCAGGCGGTTGCCGCTGGCCAGATTAGGGCTTCCGGTCAACTCCACCGGGTCCTGAGTCCCGTTCTGGATGTTGGTGGACGCGGCCAGGATCGTCGAGCCGGTGGCGTCCAGGACGTACAGATCGTAATCATTGTGAGAGCCCCCGAGAGGGTCTGCCCACCACAAACCGACGT
The DNA here is from genome assembly GCA_052145015.1 of Terriglobales bacterium. Classification (GTDB taxonomy): domain Bacteria; phylum Acidobacteriota; class Terriglobia; order Terriglobales; family Acidobacteriaceae; genus JAHFUA01. The sequence continues at coordinate 83,040 of JBKQPN010000023.1, read as the reverse complement.
CCTGAAGGCCCGGGGAGGTAATCGCGTCATACGGGGTGCCCCCGAAACTATGGACGTTTCCTGTCGGCAAGGGCGCTCCGGAAGCTACTCCATTGAAGTCGCTTTCAAACGTGCCGGAGGTATTGGAATCCTCGTTGCCTTCGTTTCCGGCGGAAGAGAAATAGAGCGCGCCATCCGCGACAACATCATTCACCGCCTGTGTGACCACGCCCGCTTGGGTGGTGGAAAGCACAGCGGCCGTCTGCCCATCCTGGAATGGGGTTTCGACGAAATAAAACACGTCGTCAACAATGATGTCGCAACCCGCGGTGCGCAGGTCGCGGATATTCTGGGCAAAGCTGGTGATGCTGTTGTTGGCAGTGGCGAAGAAGAGGCTTGCGCCCGGCGCCATGTCATGGATGATCTCCAGAATGGCCGTGCCCTCATCGCCGTCGCCTGTCTGTCCGGGAAGCACGGTAATGCAGGGAGGCGTTCCGCAGGTTGGCGGCAGGTCGCCAGTGGCCTGGCTTAGCGCGAGACTGGTGACGCCGTCCGAGAGAACGCCGATTTTCAATGGAGCGCCATTCACCCCGAACGTGCCGCGCGCATCCAACGCCCGGTGGGTCAAATCGCCTTCGGTCCCAACACTGCCCTGCCAGGTCACCGGGGTTCCGGGGGTCGAGAACATCATCGCTGCCAACTGCTCGCGGACGCGCGCGGCCCGGTGCGCAAATCCTGGCGAAAGATTCCACAGCAGCCAGGAGGTGCCGGGCAAAACAGGCTCGACTCGGTTGGTCATGGAACCCTGTTTGGGTGAAATGAAGATTACGCCGGGTGAAGCGGCAATGCCTTCGATCTGGGCAGGAGGAATGATGGCCCGGATGCTGCGCAGGGCCGCATTTGTGTATAACACCTGGGCGCCGGCGGCGGCCAGACGCTGTAAGAGTTGTTCGGTTACATTGGCTGCCATGTCAACCACGATGTTGTCATTTTCATCGAGGTCGACCCCGGTATAAAGGTAGGGGACTCCGGGCGCGGCCGGCTGCCCGGCCAGCATGCGCATTGTATAGATGATGTTGGAGTCAATCTTTCTCTGCGCTGGCGTGCGCGAAGCTTTGTCCAGTTGGAGCGCTTGCATCTGCTGCGCTGCGGTCACGCTCATCCCATTGATGGTTTGCCCCTGGTTCCCTCCCTTCGGAACCGCCTGCGCGGGCGCCACTTTTGGTAGGAACTTGTGAAACTGCAAATCGGTAGCCGCAGGCCTTTCGGTCTGGCCGGCTAGAGGAATGCTTCCCATGAAAACGAAAAGAAGAAGCAGGATGGTTGCGACTAGACCAACGGAACGAAGATTCCGATCAATCATAAAGTCTCCTCTAGCCTGCCAAGGTACTCGCACGGTAACTGCTCATGCGCGGGACTTCGTTGAAAATCGGTTGCTCGAGCTGTACCGACCCGGAAAAAGTCCAAGTAAGGATACTAATTGGCGGTGCTGGTCAACCGAAAAACAGGAACGTGTTCTGAATGTGGAACACGGCGCGCCGCGCCTCAGTCGGACCGCTGCCATCTCTTGCGCGGGCGATTTCAAGCTGTGCAGCGCACGCCAATCAGACTAGACTGACGGCCTCAAAGGGGGCGTATGGCAAGCGAGAGCAAGAAAGATTCCATCGTGCGTGCCGCCATCCATCCTTCGATCGGCGTGGCGCGTGTGGGCAACAGCGCGGACGATTTTTTCCTGGCGCCCGAGGTTCCCGAGCCGGCGCCCCAGCCGCCAGGATACTATCGCGATTCGAGCGGCGCGCTGAAGCGCCAGGCCGCGCGCTTTCGCATCTACGGTATAAATGCCGACGGCCAGGCGGTAGCTGAGCTCACCGCCTCGAACGCCGACATCCAGTGGACGGTGCACCTGGCCAACAAGAAGTCCGGCTGGTACCAGTTCCAGATCGCGCTCGACATCCCCGAGGCGCCTTCGGCGCCGCTTTCGCTGCTGCGCAATGCCGCCATCGGCGACCGCAAGAATCTCATCATCGATCCCGGACCGCGTCACATCGCCGGCAGGAATGCGCAGCGCGGCGTCACCTTCGATACCGGCAGCTTCATGGGCACGCCGGTCTATCTGGGCGAGCTGGAGACCGACGAGGAGGGCCGGCTGGTGGTGCTCGGTGGCCGCGGCAAGTCGGCGTCCTACAACGGCGCCCGCGCCATCACCTTCGCCAACAATGACGGATGGCACGATGACACCTCCGATGGGCCGGTCACAGCCAAGGTGGTTTATCAAGGCCAGGAACTGGCGGTGGACCCGGCGTGGGTGGTGGTGGCCCCGCCGAATTATGCCCCGCTGCTGAAGTCGGTGCGCACTATGTGGGACCTGATGCGCGACGTCGCCATCACTGCAAAGACCCTGAGCGCCCCGGCCCGTCCCTCGTTCCAGAACGACATTCGTCCGCTCTTCGAGCGGTTGTCGCACCTTGAATGGGTGAACGCCGGTTACGCCGCCGCCTTCGGGTGGAAGGGCCCCATGCGTTTCACCGACCCGGAGTGGCTCAAGCGGCTGGCCGACCCCAGCCCCGCGCTCCAGGAGATGCGCCACACTCTCGCCAACCAGTTTCGGGTGTTCGATCGGGATGCCTGGTCGCCCACGCCTTGGCCGTGGCTGTACGGAGACGCCATGGACATCCCGCCGGCGCACACCCCGCGCCAGGGTGTCGCCCTTTCCGACACTCAGCTCAAGATGCTGCAACAATGGGCGGCGGGCGAGTTCGAGCCGGACTATGACCCAGCACAGCAACCGCTGCGCGAGATCGGAGCCATACCGATTGCCCAGCAGCCCGCGACGCTCGACCGCGCCAGCCTGGAGTTCTGCCTGGCCGATGCCTTCCATCCGGGTTGCGAGATGACCTGGCCGATGCGGCAGCCCAGTCTCTACATGGCGCCGTTTCGCATCCTCCATGCCGAACCCGGCTGGATCGAGCCTGATTATGGCCCGCAGCTCAGCCCGGACATGATCGCGGCGACCTATCCATTCCTGGGACAAGTGCCGGGCGGGATTACGCGCTGGATGGCCGTGCCTTGGCAGACGGACACCGCCAGTTGCCGGTCCGGATACATCAAGGCCTACGATCCCTACGTGCCGACGTTCTGGCCGGCACGCGTCCCCAACCAGGTACTGACGGAAAAGGAATACGCCATCGTCATCGATTCCAATCGGCCACTCGCGGACCGGCTGATCGCCTTTGCCAAACGAGCGGCCTGGACCCGTCCGCTGGGCAGCAAGAGCTACCTTGCGCAGATCAACAACATGATCGATCACTTTGGTGACATGGGTGTCGTCGAGCACCGGCCGGGACCAAACGACGAGCACTTTCCCTCTTCCATGCAGGTGGAGAACCTGCCTGTACACACGCGACAGCGGATGGTAGTCGAGAACGAACCGCCGCATGCCTCCGATGAGATCGATCTTACCGGCATCGAAAAGGTCCGGCGCTTTCCGCGCGGCTTGAAATAGAGTGCGAGAATTCGACGTGCTCATTGTCGGAGCCGGTCCCGCCGGCGCCACCGCGGCTCTGAACCTGGCGCCCACGCGGCGTGTCTGCCTCATTGACCTGCGGTCCGACGTCCCAGCGCGTATCGGGGAATCGCTGCCGCCGGCAGCGCGACGGTTGCTCACCGACATGGGATTGTTGGAGTCCTTCCTGGCGCAAGGCCACGCGCCCTGTTTCGGCAATCGGGCCGCCTGGGGCAGCGATGAGCCGGTCGAAACCGATTTTCTCCGCGATCCTGACGGCCATGGCTGGCATCTTGACCGCGCGCGTTTCGATGGCTGGTTGCGCGGGATCGCGGTCGAGCGCGGTGCGGCGCTCCTGGCCCCGGCCCGGCTGCGATCCATTGCGCGCGATGCCGGGCGGTGGCACGTCGAACTGGCGATGGCCGGCCAGTTGCTGGATCTCGCCGCCGATTTCGTTATCGATGCCGGCGGCACGACCGCTCCGGTCGCCACCCGACTCGGCGCTCGCCGTCCAGCACAGGATGGTCTGGTGTGCGGCTGGGTGCATGGCGCCGCACAAAATGTCGGTGCGGCGGCCGGACTGACCTACGTCGAAGCTTGCCAGGACGGCTGGTGGTACACCGCGGCCCTCCCGGGGGGACGCCGCGTGCTAGCCTTCCATACCGACGCCGATCTGCCGGCGGCGCGGATCGCCGCGGATCCCCAAGCTTTGCTGGCCCGCGCCAGCGAGGCGGGCGAGTTGGCGCAGGTGCTTGCCGAGTGCGAGTTCACTCCCCACCGGAGCGGCTTCACCGCCGCCCACAGCATGGCCACGGATCCTTGCGCGGGCGGCGGCTGGCTTGCTGCCGGCGACGCGGCGCTGAGTTTCGACCCGCTTTCCGCGCAGGGCCTGCTCAACGCACTGTTCACCGGCCTGGCGGCGGCGGAAGCGGCCGACCGGCATTTGTCCGGCCATGACGCCGTGCCCGACTATGTCGAGACCATATCGCGCATCCACCTCGCCTATCGCCGCCACCTCTCTTTTTGGTACCAAGCCGAGACCCGCTGGCCGGCTGCGCCGTTCTGGCAACGGCGCCATCAGGCCAATTTCTGCCGATGTGCTTAGGGAAGTTCGACCGGCTGATGGTGGTCCCAGACGGACAGGTTCGCATCAGCAAAGAGCAGGTGCAGATGCTGTCCAAACAGGTGAAGGAACGCATCGCCAGGCAGTAAGTCGGCGTTGCTGGTGAGGAAAGAAAGCGGCGCGAGCCCAGGCAGTGGACCCGCGTCGGTAAGAGTTAAGCTGGTTGCGTCCCAGGCCACACCGGATGGCCTCTAGATGGTGACGCTGAGTTCAACGTTAACGCCAGGATACATGGGGTTGCACAGGTAATACACGCCGTTGATTTCGACAACATAGACGTTTTGCGTGTAGAGCCAGTTGCCGGGCCACGCGCCAGCGAAGCCGAACCAATATCCGCCGTATTGGAAGCGGCGATTGCCGTAGTCGCCTTGGCTGACATGAAACGTGTGCTCCCGTCCAAAATTGGCCTTGTAGCGATCGTCGGGAATGCGGCCACCGGCGGTCTTCGCCTGCGCTGCGGGCTTAGCCTGCTGTGCGTTTTTCTCTTCCGGCTTGGTGTTCTTCCCCTGCTGCTGCGCGCCTTTCTCCTCTTGCTTGGCGGGTTGCGCCTTTTTCTCTTCCTGCGCGGTCTTGGCGGGTTGCGCCTTTTTCTCTTCCTGTGCAGGCTTGGCTTTCTGTTCCTCCTGCTGTTCGTGCTGCTCCTGTGCGTACACCAAAGCAGCGGCTCCGAGGGTCAAACACAGAACTGCTGTGCTGATCACTCCAATGAGTTTCATGGGTGTTGCCTCCATATGTCTTAACGATCGTTTACGTGCGCTTGCTCTATGCTGCTACGGCTTCGGCTGGGTGCAGCGTGCATTGGGCAGGATGCGTGGTTTCGATGATGTCCTTCGCCTTGGCCACTTCTGCAGCCGTCCCGTGGGCGATCAGCAGGAATTGATCTGTCTTGAGCGCGGTTTCGTATTTCACAACGCTGTCCTTGGGGATTCCAATGCTGTAGAGGCCGGCTCCCAGAGCGCCCAACGCTCCTACCTCCACCGCACCTTCCAGCCCGGCCACGATCCATGCTACGATCGGTCCCGCCGCCAGGATTGGGCCGAGGCCCGGAATCATGAAAACAGCCGAGCCGAACAAAAGTCCCCAGAAACCTCCCCAGAACGCCCCAACTTTGCCCCAATACTTCATGCGATCGCCGGTACTGTAGTAGCCCACCACCTGCTGCTCGGTGTGGTAGCCTTTGCCAACGATCGATAACTTGTGCATGTCGACTCCGCCGCGCTGAAGCTCCTTGACCGCTTGATCCGCTTCCGAGTGCGTGCGATACACCGCAACCACCGAATTTTCTTTGGACATTTTCCTGGTCTCCTCGGGGGCTTGCCGTCATTCTCAGACCATCAAGCCAAGTCCCAGGCGCAACTATGACAGCGCGCTACCAGGAAAACTGATCTCTATTGCTCAGCGGCGGGTGGGCCGCTTTTCAGGTTCACGCGGTCGCCAACCCGTCCGGGCGGAGGGGGCGGCCATGCGCCTACGCGCTTTTCAGGAGATATCGGGCCACTATCCTGACCTCACAGCAGCCCTCGGGACAGGATTCAGTGTGAAGTGCTTCTTCGTTCGTGAGCTCTTCTGGTCCCTCGGTTGCCAGGTCGTATTCGAAGCTCTTCTTTACTCCGCGCCTTTTCCCAACAGGGATGTCTTCCGCCACTTCATGTTCCATACAGAAACCTCATGTCCGGACGAATGGATGGCTCAGTTTCGCAGCCGCGGGGAGGGGTGTCCGTGACAGAAGTCACCGTGGCAAGTGACTGCCCCGTCGGCTGTGCAGGCGGGCCTGCGCTTCCGCCGCTACTTCTTCCGGCCAAAGAGGCGAAGCAGGTAGAGGAAGAGGTTGACGAAGTCCAGATACAGGGCGAGGGCGCCCAGCACCGCGGCTTTCCGGTCTTCGTCGGTGCCTTCCATTCCCGCCGCGTGCATGCGCTTGATCTTCTGCGCGTCAAAGGCGGTCAGGCCCACGAAGATCAGGATGCCGGCGTAGGTCACCACCCAGTAGAGCCCGGAGCTGTGCCAGAAGATGTTGACCACCGAGGCCAGGATGAGTCCGATCAGCGCCATGAACAGCAGGCTGCCCATGGAGGTGAGATCGCGCTTGGTGGTGGCGCCGTAAATGCACATGGCGCCGAAGGTGCCGGCGGTGATGAAGAACGTCAGGCCGATGGACTGGGCGGTGTAGACCAGGAAGATGACCGAGAGGGTCAGGCCGTTGAGCGCGGCATAAAAGAGGAAGGCGCTGATGGCCATCACCGGGGTCATGTGCTTGATCGCCCAGGAGAGCCCCAGCACGATGGCCAGCTCCGCCACAATCAGGACCCAGAACAGGCCGGAGCCGAAGATGGCCCGAATGAGGGCGGGATCATTGGCGGTGTAGGCGGCCACCAGACCGGTGATGGCGAGCCCGCCCGTCATCCAGCCATAGACGCGGGTGATGAAAGTGCGCTCCGAGGTCATCGACTGCGAGAGCGCATACGGCGGAGTGCCCATGGTGGCCATCGTTTCGTCCTCGTTCAATCAAGCAGGAATGAGAAGAAATGGTCGGGGAGACTGGATTTGAACCAGCGACCCCCTGGTCCCGAACCCGATTCTACAGCTTGTTGAAATCTATTGGAATCTGTAGCTCGCAACTGGTTTTGATTGAATCAGTTGCACGCCACTCGTAGAATGTTGCTGAAGTCTGTTGCTTCTGGGTGCTTTCACCGCCACAGAAACGACTACACGAGCGTGGGGTGAACCCCTTCATTGAGACAGTTCGCGTGTCTACACCTGCCGTTGGTTTTTGTCAGTGAACCCACACGTGAAGCGAACTCCGTTCCTACAGGTTGCAACACCAACTCGTCCCTCGTGCAGCCCAGAATCTGTACCGGCCACATACGCAGGCAGAAGACTGACCGCGCGATACAGCGCACAGTGTGAAAGGGTCTGCGTCACGATTGTGAAGTATGCCACAGCCGTATCATCGCGACAACCACGACGGCGCTTAGAAGCACCGCAAGCCCTATCACCAAAAGCAGCAAAAATGGCTCGGCGAACCAGGAGGCTTGCAGACCTTCAAAGTGATCCGCTGCCATCCTCTTGATCATCATTGCAAGGAACACGAACGGTAGTGCCAAGCAGAAGGTTGTCCACCACCGTCTGAATTTCAGATCTTGCGGTCCCCCAATTAGCTTGCTCCAGATCATACCCAGCAGGAAGCAAATGGCTGGCAAAACGAAGGCAGCTGCGAGGCCAAAGATTAAGTTATGAAGATGTTCACTCATATAACTCAGAAGTTCGTACACTGATAATAGGCGGGTGGCCCATACAACCTCGACTACAACGAACAAAGGGTGGCGGGTGGCCCATACAACCTCGACTACAACGAACAAAGGGTGCCCCAGACGAGCGGTTTTGTGCTCGTCTGGGATAAGACTGTTCCAGCGCAGCTACCCAGCTGTGTGATTCTACGCCGCGGTCCTTTTCTTTGCGGTTGAATGCAGTGGAAGCATGGCGTTGACGGCCACCGGCCCTGGTTCGCCGTAGGCGTAGTAACGGAAGCTGCTCCAGCGCCACAACTCAGGTCTTGTGACCAGTCCCCGCTTCACCGGATTGCGATGCATGTAACGCAGCTTCTCGATCCGCTTCTTCGCCGACCACACGTTGAAGTCGTAAAACCGCGCCTGCCAGAACCGTTGCCGCTGAACCTCATCCGAAAACAGATTCCCTTGCCCGGCCGCCATCCGCCAGCGGCGCAGCACCCGGCGCGAGACGCTCTGCTTCAGCGCCTTGATGGCGGTCGAGAGGTTCTGCCTCCCGGGCTCGCTGACCAGCAAGTGGACGTGCTCGGGCATGACCACATACCCCACCACCAGCATCTCGTAGTTGAGGCGCGTGGCTTCCAGAGCCCGCAGAAAGAGATCGCGCCGCCGGCCACTGGCGAGCAGTGGCAGTCGCTGATAGCAACTGAAGGTGACGAAATGCAGGTCACCGGCGCCGTAGTATCGTTTGAGGTTGCGGGGCACGGCGCGCTAGTGTACAAGCAGGCGTTGTTCGTCGCTAGGAGTCTTTCTTACCCAGACAAGCAGAGCTTGTCTGGGGCACCCCGTTGTGGTGAGGCAGGCTTACCTGGGCCACCCGCCACCCCGTTGTAGTGAGGCAGGCTTACCTGGGCCACCCGCCAGCCGCGCTTAAGAATCAACAAGTTCGCCTGCGTTAACTTCCGGTTGCTCTACAGCAACCGGATCGGCAGGATTTTCCTCTAGCTGTTCTGCTTTCAACAGGTTCGCGCACGGTAACCGGAAGTTGCTCTGCAGCACCCATTCGGGGGTGACGTGTCTCCCTTCCATCCCGTGCGCAGCACGGCTAAAAACCCTCAACCCCGCCACGGCACTCCGGGAGCACGAAAAAGCCACCCCTCACCGTGCCGGAATCGCCACACTGCATGGTCCAGATCGGCGGCGGAATCGGGATCGGAAAGCACGGCTAATCGGACCTGGATCACGGCGCGGATCGGCGGATCGTTATCCCCGCGAATCGGGAACGCAACGCGCTCCAGATCGGCGCGGCCTCATGCCCAAGCTCAAGGTCGTATTTCGACCGGAGTCCCGACTGGAACTAGCGGCCAGATTTCGTCGATCTCCGGGTTGGTCACGGCGATGCACCCCGCCGTCCAGTTGACCTGCCGATGCAGCGACCCAACCCAGGCGTATTTGGATTCCAGCCCGTGGATTTCCACTCCGCCTCCCGGACTCACACCCAGCTTGCGCGCCCGTCCTCGATCATCAGTGTTTGGATAAGAGATGTGAAGGGCGAGATGGAATCGGCTGTGCGGATTTTTGCTGTCGATGATGTACTCGCCTTCGGGCGTTTTCTTGTCGCCTACTTTAACCTTCGGGCCAACCGGATCACCACCGAGCGCGACTTTGTAACTTTTCAGGACTTGGCCGCCACTCATCAACGTCAGTGTTTGCGCTGATTTCACGATCACGATGCGGTCGGCCTTTTTCGGCGGCGTGGCAGCACCGAGCACGATTGCCATTCCGAGAACAGCTAACCAGACGCGCATCTACTGGCACTGCTTCTGCACGGAGTCTTGAAGCTTGCCCTGGCTCTGTTTCTTCAACAGTTCGTCGAGTGGCTTAGCCTTCGCGTCCGGCTTTTGTTGCAGGATGGCTTGGTAGGTCTTCAGAACGCTTTCTACCCCCGCGAGAGCTGTTGCCTTCGCGTCGGCCATTTTGTCTGGATTCTCGATCTGGAAGGCACCGCTGGCCAGCATGTACTGCCGCGTGATCGTATGCGCGTAGGCGTACTTCATTCCGTTGAACTCGCTTAGCAGAGCCGGACACAGCAGCACGTGGACATCGTGCACATCACTGAGCCGTTTGAATGCAGCTTCCCCTTGCTTGTTCACGCTGTCGTCCAGCGGCGCACTCTCCAGCTTGTGCGTGACCTCGACCCACTGCATTCGCTCCTCCGGCGTCGAAGTATCCTGTGCTGATGCTATCGGAGTGAGAACGGAAAGTGCGCTCACAACAAGAACCCAGCTACACATCAGGTGACTATTTCGCATGTGTCTCCTATTTCAAGTTCTCAATCCAGCGCGAAGAAAAGCAAAGAGACTGATTATCGCCACCGCGGTCACAGCCCACCACCACTTGGACCCTCGTTTCGCTGCAATCACTGGCAGCACAATCGTGGCCAATGGCACCAGCCAGAAGAAGGGGCCTATTCTGTCAAAGACCGGCAGCAGACCCTTCATGGACTTTGGAGCCAGCATCAACAGCCACATGAACGCCATGCAGACGATAGCAATCCATCCGAGAGAGTTGCGCCACCGCCGTCTATCCGCCACGGTAAACGGCGACAAGAACACCAGCCGTGACTATCACCGCAGCGAAACTAGGAAGAAGAAACCACTTGCTGCGACGGACGCCCCCGTAGAAGCACATGACTGCGCCTAACGACATCAGCCCAACCCATAGTAGGAACGAAAAGGCACTGATGCGCGAGATCATGAGCCAGCTAGCGAGAAACAGGGCTGTGCCGCCCCATCCAGCCCACACCGCATCTGCCCGTTGAGCGATCATTGATTTGCCTCGGAAGAGTGAGGTACCCAACCGAACGGGCTGTATGGATTATGCTCTCCGAAGTGCATATCACCTTGGGCTTGGGGAACAGAGAGCCAAGGTTTGAGACCTATCTGAAACACGTTGAAGTGACTTGAGTTCGCCCCAGTCCAAAAACTTCCCGGACTGCGGTACTCGTTCATGCCTACATTTTCTCCAGAGCGGGGATTGAAGCCAGCCTTCTGCAGCGCGGCTCCCGCTTGGTCTGGTGTTCCGGCAAAGGTAAAGGATCCCGCCTCGGTTTGGCGGTGGCCCAGACAATCTCCCGATCAAAGTACACCGGGGTGCCCCAGACGTGCGTGCACGTCTGGGACTGGGATTCTTCTCCGCGCAGCAAGGACCACCGAATTTCGTTAGAAGAATGGTCGGGGAGACTGGATTTGAACCAGCGACCCCCTGGTCCCGAACCAGGTGCTCTACCAGGCTGAGCCACTCCCCGACTCTGCGGGAAAAACTGCACACTGAAGGAAGCAAGCAGGGCTTGCGGCGCCCCGCGTACGCGCTCTGTGCATTATAGCAAAGGAGGGGTGCAGCCAATCCCGCCCCGGCGCCCGGCAGCGGCGAGGGCCGGCAACGATGCTACAATAGCCGTTTTTACCCGCGTCGCGGCATCTCCCACTCCAGACTGGGCGTGGATCTTGGCTGAGCAGGACCCGGCACAATCCGCCAGCATCACCTACGCCGACGCCGGCGTGGACATGGAGCGCGCCCACCGCACCAAGCAGCGCATCAAGTATCTTGCCCACAAGACCTTCAACCGCAACGTGCTCAGCGAGATCGGCGGCTTCGGCGCCCTGTTCGCGCTGGACACCAAGAAGTATCGCGACCCGGTGCTGGTCTCGAGCGTCGATGGCGTGGGCACCAAGCTCAAAGTGGCCTTTGAGATGCGCCTGCACGGGTCCGTCGGCGGCGACCTGGTAAACCACTGCGTCAACGACATCGCGGTGCAGGGGGCCGCGCCGCTGTTCTTCATGGATTACCTGGCCACCGGCAAGCTGGAGCCCGAGGTGGCGGAGGCGGTGATCGGCGGCATTGCCGAAGCCTGCAAGCAGAGCGGCTGCGCCCTGATCGGCGGCGAAACCGCGGAGATGCCCGGCTTCTACGTTGAGGGCGAGTATGACCTCGCGGGCTTCATCGTGGGGGTGGTGGAGCGCGAGCGCATGATCACCGGCAAGAGCGTGCAGCCGGGCGACGTGCTCATCGGGCTGCCCTCGCTGGGGCTGCATACCAACGGCTACTCGCTCGCCCGCAAACTGTTCTTCGAGGTGGCGCGCTATTCGCCCGAGAGCTACGTCAACGAGCTCAAGAACAAGGCCGGCGCCGAGCTGATGAAGCCGCACAAGAGCTACTGGCCGATCGTGCGGCGGCTGATCGACGCCGATGCGGTCTCTGCCATGGCGCACATCACCGGCGGCGGCATCACCGAGAACCTGCCGCGCGCGTTGCCCAAGGGAATCGCCGCCGTGGTCGAGCGGACCGCCTGGCCGGTGATGCCGGTCTTCGAGCACCTGCGCACGCTGGGCAACCTCTCCGACGAGGAGATGTACCGTACCTTCAACATGGGGATCGGCATGGTGCTGGTGGTGCCGCTGGCAAAGTTCAAGAAGGTGCAATCGATCCTGGAACGCCTGGGCGAGAAGGGCTACACCATCGGCCGGATCGTCAAGGGCGAGCGCAAGGTGATTTATTCCTGAGGCGGCACTCAGCAGTCAGCACTCAGCATTCAGCCAAACCCAGTGGTTTTAGCTGAGTGCTGATTGCTGAGTGCTGGGTTGAGGTTCGGCTATGCCTGAAGCGAAAAATATCGGCATCCTACTCAGCGGTCGCGGATCGAACTTCGTGGCTATCGCCGACAACATCGACGCCGGCCGCATTCCCGGGGCACGCATCGCGGTCGTGATCTCGAACCGTCCCGACGCGCCCGGCATCGAAACCGCGCGCCGGCGAGGCCTGGATGCGTGCGTCATCCCCTCCAAGGGCAAGCAGCGCGAGGAGCACGATCGCGAGGTGGTCGCCGTGCTCAAGGAGAAGCGGGTCGAGCTGGTGTGCCTGGCGGGATACATGCGCCTGCTCTCGGCGTGGTTCGTGCAGCAGTTCCCCAACCGCGTGCTGAATATCCATCCGGCGCTGCTGCCGTCGTTTCCCGGACTGGAAGCGCAGAAGCAGGCGTTCGACTTCGGCGTCAAAGTGTCCGGCTGCACCGTCCACTTCGTGGATGAGCAACTCGACCACGGCGCCATCATCGTGCAGAAGGCGGTACCGGTGTACGACACCGACGACGAGCACGCGCTGACCGATCGCATCCTCGAGCAGGAGCACATCGCCTACAGCGAGGCCATCCGGATCGTGCTTGCGGGGAACTACGAGGTGGTCGGACGCCGCGTCGTCCACCGGACGGTGCTGAGGGAAGCCGCGCTTCCGCCGGCCATGTGATCCCGCCTGGGTTATTCATAATGTCGGAGTGCTTTGGGTGGAGCAGGGCTTTCAGCCCTGCATAATAGCGGCATCAATGTCGGCCCGGCTTTAGCCGCTGAGGGACTCCCTCCCTGTGCTGCGGTCATCAGAGTGCCTCAGGGGCTAAAAGCCCGCAATTCGATAGCGCCCGATGCATGCAGGCCTGAAGGCCTGCTCCACCCTGGTGGGCCCTAACTAAAGGCTCGCATCGGTATAATCCCAGCGATGGCATTCGCTCCGGTTGACGAGCAAATCGAGTACATCCGCAAAGGCGCGGCGGAGATCATCCCCGAATCCGAGCTCAAGCAGAAGCTCGAGGAATCGCGCAAGACGGGCAAGCCGCTGCGCGTGAAAGCCGGTTTCGACCCCACCGCGCCCGACCTGCACCTCGGCCACACCGTGCTCATCCGCAAGCTGAAGCACTTCCAGGACCTCGGCCACACCGTCATCTTTATTATTGGCGATTTCACCGGCATGATCGGCGATCCCACGGGCCGCTCGGTCACGCGCCCGCCGCTCAGCCGCGAGCAGATCGAGAAGAACGCCGAAACCTACAAGGCGCAGGTGTTCAAGATCCTTGACAGCAAGAAGACCGAGATCCCCTTCAACAGCGAGTGGCTGAGCAAGCTGGGAGCCGAGGGCCTCATCCGCCTGGCCGCGAAGTACACGGTCTCGCAAATGCTCGAGCGCGAGGACTTCCACAAGCGCTTCCGGGAAGAAAAGCCCATCGCCCTGCACGAACTGCTCTACCCGCTGGCACAGGGCTATGACTCGGTTGCCATCGAGGCGGATGTGGAACTGGGCGGCACTGACCAGAAATTCAATCTTCTAGTGGGCCGCGAGCTGCAGCGCGCGTACGGGAAGCCTTCGCAGGTGGTGCTCACCATGCCGCTGCTCGAAGGACTCGATGGTGTGCAGAAGATGTCGAAGTCGTATGGAAATTATGTTGGCATCACCGAGCCGCCGCAGGAGATGTTCGGCAAGCTGATGTCCATTTCCGACGAGCTGATGTGGCGCTACTGGGAGCTGCTCACCGACACTTCCAACGCCGGCATCCAGGCCATGAAGGAGAAGATCGCCGCCGGAGGCCTGCATCCAATGACGGCGAAGAAGGGCCTCGCAACTAAGATCGTCGCCGACTTCCACTCCGAGGCGGCGGCCAAAGAAGCCAGCGAGAACTGGGAGAAGATCTTCCAGAAGAAAGAAGTTCCGGCGGACATTCCGCAGGTTTCAGTCAGCTATGAGGACATTGCCGCCAAGGACGGTGGCGGCGCGGTGAAGCTCGACAAGCTGCTCGCGCGCTGCGGGCTGGCCGAATCGGTGAGCGACGGTCTGCGGAAGATCAAGGCAAGGGCGGTGCAGATCGACGGCGCGGTTAAGACAGAACCTATCCTGCACGTCACGATTCCGGCGGAAATGACCATCCGCGTGGGACGGTTGCTGCGGAAGGTGACGATCTTGGCTCAATGACTCAATTCCTCCGCGTCCTCTGCGTTTTTCTTTTGGTTTTCCTGAACCTCGGCCAGGCGTAGCGGTGCTGCTTCATGTCCACGCGTAAGCCGATGAACGCGACGCCCTCGCTCTGCAACAGGAATCTTTGCTCCGCGCCTTTGACTCCCGGCAGCAGTATTTTGCCGCCGGCGCCGACTACCCGCTGCCACGGCAGCAGGCCACCGGAGCCGTGCAGCGCCCAGACCACCTGCCGCGCCGCTCCGGGAAAACCGGCGGCGTAGGCGACGTCGCCATAGGTCGCGACCTTGCCGCGCGGGACCTTGCGGATGGTCGCGCGGATGCGCGCGAACATGCCGTCAGATGTTTTCATCGATGCTTCCTTAGTGAAAACCAAGATCCCTCGTCGCGCTCCTCTCGCAAGCTCGAGTCGCGCTTCCTCGGATGACAGGTGAGGGCTGGTCAACGGCGCAGCTAAAGCTGCGCCCCTTCAAAGCAGCCCCACTCTGAACCAATTCCTTCTCCCCTCTCCGTGCTCTCTGTGATTAAATCCCTCGGCGTGCGCGCCGTCGCCATCCTCGGCCCTGACGTACCGCCCCAATACCTGGCCCTGTTCTCCGGGACCGGGTGCGAGATCATCGGCCACAAGCGCGGAGAACCTGTGCCCTCCGCCGACGCCGCGATTGTCCTGGGCGGAGACGGAACCATCCACCATTATCTGCGCGATCTCTCCCAACTGAAAATTCCTGTTCTGGTTGTCCCGCGGGGAAGCGGCAACGATTTCGCGCACGCGCTCGGGCTGCGGACCGAAGGCGATGCTGTGGCCGCCTGGAATCGCTTTCTCGGCTTCCCGCCTGCGCCTTGCAACCGACGTTCCTCTGGATGTATATGCGGATGGAGAGTTCGTCTGCCGCACGCCGGTAGAAGTGAGCGTGGTTCCGAAGGCCCTGCGGGTAATTGCGCTGTAGCACTTTCTCTTGTGTGATCACGTGTCAGGGCACGAGTTTACTCGTGCCGTTATGCCATCTCTAGGATTTGGGCTTCAGCCGCTGAGACGCAGGGGCTGAAGCCCTCTCCTTATTCTTGTGCTTTTCGGCACGACTGAAAGTCGTGCCCTGACACGTGATCTCTCACGGAAGAGGACTGGAAGGCCAATCGGCTGGCTCGAAGTCGTGCCCTGACACGTGATCTTTCACGAAAGAGGACTGGAAGGCCTATCGGCTGGCTCGAAGTCGTGCCTTGACACGTGATCTCTCACGAAGTCCAATTCACCTTGCGTTCACTCATACCGCAGCGACTCGATGGGATCGAGCCGCGCCGCCCGCGCCGCCGGGTAGATCCCGAAGAACAGCCCCACCGACAGCGCCACGGTGAAGGCCAGCACCACCCAGGACAACGACACCCGCGACGGCAGTGGCGAGAACGCGTCCACCGCCAGGCTGATTCCTCCAGCGAGGAGGATGCCGATCACGCCGCCGATCGCCGTCAGCACCATCGCCTCCAGCAGGAATTGCACCAGGATGTGGCGCTTGCGCGCGCCCACCGCTTTGCGCACCCCGATCTCCCGGGTGCGCTCGGTCACCGACACCAGCATGATGTTCATCACCCCGATGCCTCCCACCACCAGGCTGATCGACGAGATGATCAGCAGCACCACGTAAATGCCTCCGGTCAGCGACCGGTAGAACTCGATGAACTGGTTCTGGGTGCCGACATCGAAGGAATTGGGTTTCTTGGGCGGGTCATGGCGGCGCCGGCGCAGGATCTCCGTCACCTGCTCCATCACCGACGGCATCGCGGCCTGGGCGTTGGTCTTGATGTCAATGTAAAGGCCGTCCTTGGCGTCGGGGTGGAGCTTGAGCAGGGTGGTGATGGGCAGCCAGATGAAGTTGTCGCGATCGAAGCCGAACATCGATCCCCGTTTCTCCAGCACTCCGATCACCTCGAAGGCGTCGTTCTCGAAATTGACGGTTCGTCCCATCGGGTCCTGGTGCGGAAACATCTTTTCGGCCACGGTGGCGCCCAGCACCACCACGTTGGTGCGGTGGCGGACGTCGCCATCGCTCAAAAAGCGGCCCTCGCGCACGTAGGAGGTGTAGACGTTGATGTAGTCGGGCTCCACGCCCAGGATGGCGACGCCGGAAGCGTGCACGTTGCCGTAGCGCACGTCGGGGTTGGGAAACTTCTGGGGGTCGAGGTAGACGCGCGGGGTGACGATGGCGACGTCCTGCGCCTTCTGCCGGATCTCCTCCGCATCGTCGCGCGTCAGTTCCTTGCGCTGCCGCTCTTCCTCGGTGGGAAAGCGGAAAGCGAACGACGGCATGCGGGAAACGGTCACGATGTTGGAGCCGAGGCTGGCGATCTGCTGCGCGACCGAAGTGTTGAGGCCGGTGATCACCGCCGCCATGGCTACGATCATCATCACCCCGATGATCACCGTCAGCATGGTGAGGCTGGAGCGCAGCTTGTTGCTGCGCAGGTTATCGAAGGCGACGCGGATGAGTTGCAGCAGCATGGGTCAATCCGCCCGCAGCGCGGTTACCGGGTCCATGCGCGCCGCCCGGCTCGCCGGGTAGATGCCGGAGGCGACGCCGATGGTCGAGGCCACCGCCAGCGCCACCACCACCGACCAGAGGCGGATCACCACCGGCAGCGCCGACAGCCACGCCACGATGAAAGAAAAGGCGATGCCCACGGCCACGCCCAGCGCGCCGCCGGCGACCGCCAGGGCCACCGATTCGGCCAGGAACTGCCCCAGGATGTCGGAGCGGCGCGCCCCCAGCGCCTTGCGCACCCCGATCTCGTGGGTGCGTTCGCTGACCGAAACCAGCATGATGTTCATGATCACGATCCCGCCCACCACCAGCGCGATGCCGGCGATGATGGTGGTCACCAGAAACACCGCGCCGGTCATGTTGTTCCACATCTCCATCATGGTGTCGGCGGTCGCGATGGAGAAGTCGTCCTCGTCCTTGTACATGCGATGGCGG
The DNA here is from genome assembly GCA_052145015.1 of Terriglobales bacterium. Taxonomy (GTDB): domain Bacteria; phylum Acidobacteriota; class Terriglobia; order Terriglobales; family Acidobacteriaceae; genus JAHFUA01. The sequence goes on along the minus strand of JBKQPN010000023.1, from coordinate 65,448 downwards.
CGGTTGCGCATCACCATGCGCGACTCATCGATGGCGAGCTGCATGTCCGCCGGCGTGGCCGCCTGCGCCTGGATCACCAGCGATTGGCTGGCCACGTTGTACATCTTCATATAAACGGTGATGGGAATGCGGACGTAGGTGTCCTGCGGCTGCCCCAGGAAGTCGCCCGACTTCTTGGCCACGCCGATCACGGTGAAGGCGGCGCCGTCCACGATCAGCTCCTTGCCCAGCGGGTCTTCGTGAGGGAATAGGCGGTCGGCCACGTCACCCCCGATCACCGCCTCGTTGCGCGCGTGATCGATGTCGGTCTCGGTGAATTGCCGTCCGGATTCCAGCTCCATCACCTGCCCGATGAAGGCGGCGTGCACGCTCACCCCCCGCAATTGGGTGGTGTCGATGGAGTGGTTCTTGTACTTCGCCGTCTTGATGTCCTGGAAGTTGGCGGAGACGAGCTGGCAGTGCGCGCAGCCGCGCTCCACCGCCAGAAAATCGTCGTAGCTGAGGTTGTGGCGGCGGTTCTCCTTCAGGAAATCCTCCATCGACCGGATGCCCTGCGTGAACTTCGACAGGCTGAACGAGGTGGAGCCGAAGTCCATCACCTGCGCCGTCATGTACTGGTTGAAGCCTTGCAGCACGGACACCACCGCGATCACCGTGGCTACCCCGATGATCACTCCCAGCACGGTGAGGAAGGAGCGTAGCTTGTGTGCCCGTAGCGCATCCAGCGCCATGACGATGGCTTCGTTTCGTAGCATAGAGAGATAGACAGAAGGAGTGCGGGAAGGATAGCAGAATCAATAAGATTTGTGATTTGCGATTTGCGAAGCAGATCGACGGAACAGGCCGCAAATCACAAATCCCGTATTCCCACCGCTCCCATCTGCCTGCCCGTCACTCCCTTCTCCGCGCGATGGGAGAAGAACAGGTCGGTGCGGCAGGCAGTGCAGAAATCGAGTGCGGTGATGTTCGTCCTGGCAAGGCCCGCATCCAGCAGTTGGCGCCGGTTGGCCTCCCGCAGGTCAAGATAGATGATGCGGCCGACGTCGCTGTGCCCGGGCGCGCGCGCGGTCAGAAACAGCAGCGGATATCGCTCGTGCACCGGGTCCGACTCGGTGGCCTCGCGGAACAAGTCCCCGGCGTAGGCGAACTGCGCGTGAAAGCGCTCGCGCACCTCTTCGCCTACGGCATAGCAGCACGAGGCGATCCCCGGCCCGATGGTCGCCCGCAGGTCTCCGGGTTCAGAGCCGAAATGCAGCCGCATGGCGCCTACGCCCTTCTCGACGATGCGCGCCAGCGTGCCTCGCCATCCCGCATGGAATGCGCCCACCGCCTTGCGCTTGCGATCCGCCAGAAGCACCGGCAGGCAATCGGCGGTCTGCACCGCGAGCGCCAGGCGCGGAGTATCGGTCACCAGGCCGTCGCCACTGAGGAGTTGCTCCGGCGGATGATCGACCCGGTGGATGATGTCGGAATGGATCTGGCGCAAGCGGACCAGCGGCCACGGCTTGCCGTCGGCATCCACCGCTCCCAGCGCCCGCAGCAGCAGGGAGCGATTCTCGTCCACCGCGCCGTGGGTGTCGTGCTTGGTGTAGCCGAGGTTGAGAGCGTGGCCGCCATAGGCTTCGGAAACACCGCCGCTGCGGGTGGAGAAACCGTGCCTGAGCCAGCCAATGCGGGACAAGGCGCCAGCGCGGACCAGCAGGGGATTTTCGTTGGGACGATTGTCTCTGGAAGCTTGCACCGGGAATAATTCTAATGGTTTCTGAGGTCAGCGGTGGCTCCCACCAGGTCCGCCGGTTTGACACCATCGCCCGCTCCCACCTAACCTTTTCTATTCTGTGGGAGCGCCGATGAAAGTCCTGATCCTGGGAAGTGGCGGACGCGAGCACGCGCTGGTCTGGAAGCTGCGCCAGTCCCCGCGCGTCACCCAGGTGTATTGCGTCCCGGGCAACGGCGGCATTTCGGCCGACGCCCAGTGCCTGGCCGGCGACTTGAAGAATGTGGACGGCCTGCTCGAAACCGCGGCTCGCATCCAGCCCGACCTGACCGTGGTCGGCCCCGAGCTGCCGCTCAGCCTGGGCGTGGTGGACGAGTTCCGCCGCCGTGGCTATCGCATCTTCGGGCCCACGGCCGCGGCCGCGCGCCTGGAATCGAGCAAGACTTTCGCCAAGCAGTTCATGCAGCGGTACAACATCCCCACCGCCGGGTACGCAGTGTGCGCCTCCGAGGCCGACCTGCGGGACGCGCTCCCACACTTTTCCGCTCCTATCGTGGTGAAGGCCGACGGGTTGGCGGCGGGCAAGGGCGTCGTCATCTGCAACACGAAGGACGAAGCCGCCCGGGTCTCGTCCGAGATGCTCAGCGGCAAAGTCCTGGAAGGTGCGGGCAGGCGTGTGGTGCTGGAGGAGTGCCTCGAGGGGGAAGAGATTTCCTTCATGGTGGTGAGCGACGGCGAGCGGGTGGCTCCGCTGATCGCGGCGCAGGACTTCAAACGCGTGGGTGATGGCGACACCGGGCCCAACACCGGCGGCATGGGATCGTACTCCACCGACGAGCTGCTCGACGGCGAGATGCAGGAGTGGCTGCTGACCCACGTGGCGCGCCCGGTCATCGCCGGCATGAAGGCCGAAGGTTCGCCGTACAAGGGCATCCTTTACTGCGGGCTGATGATGACCGCGCGCGGCCCCATGGTGCTGGAGTTTAACTGCCGCTTCGGCGATCCCGAAACCCAGCCCGTGCTGATGCGTATGCAGAGCGATCTGCTGGGCCCGTTCATCGCATCCATCGAAGGCCGGGTCAGCGACGGCGATCTGAAGTGGTCACACGGCCCGGCCGTCTGCGTGGTGCTGGCCTCGGGCGGATATCCTGGCGCCTACGAGTTGGGAAAAAAGATCACCGGGATCGAGGAAGCCAACCGCCTGGAAGGCGTCAAGGTCTTCCACGCCGGGACCACGGTGCGCGACGGCGCCTTCTACACCGCGGGCGGACGCGTGCTGGGCGTCACCGCGCGTGGCGCCGACCTGGCGCAGGCGGTCGAGCGCGCTTACGCGGGCGTCGCCCGCATCCAGTTCGAGGGCATGCACTATCGCAAGGACATCGCGGCCCGCGCGCTGAAGTCCAGTCCTGCGCGGTGAGGGAAGACATGAGCAAGCAGCCGCTGGTCTCGATCGTCATGGGCTCCGACTCCGACCTGGAGGTGATGCGCGAGGCCGCCAAGGCGCTCGATGACTTCGGCATCGCCTATGAGATGGATATCACCTCGGCGCACCGCTCGCCGGCGCGCACCAGCGAGTTCGCGCGCCAGGCCGCCGGCCGCGGGATCAAGGTCATCATTGCCGGCGCCGGCGGCGCCGCGCATCTGGCGGGCGTGATCGCCGCCGAGACCACGCTGCCGGTGATCGGCGTGCCCATGCCGTCGTCGTCGTTGCAGGGGCTCGATGCGCTGCTGGCCACGGTGCAGATGCCCGCCGGCATTCCCGTCGCGACGCTTGCCATCGGCAGGCCGGGCGCGACCAACGCCGGCATCCTGGCAGCACAGATTCTGGCGCTCAGCGATCCCGCGCTCGCCAAGAAGATGTCCACACACAAAGAAAAACTCGCCCGCGGAGTGGAAGAGAAATCTAATACGCTGAAATCGCAAGCCCGCAAGACTTGAACCACGGAAGCACGGAGGCCCCTGCGTCAAAATCTCCGTGTCTCCGTGCCTCGGTGGTGCGTTCTTGCGAACACATCGCCATGACGCCATGGAGGGCATGAACATGATTGGAATCTCGTTTCCCGAACTTCTGCGCTTTGACGAGCAGGAGACCGAGCGCTGGCATCAGTTCCTGGCCAAGCAAGGCCCGGCCGCGCTGGATATCCCGGTCGACCTGGGCCAGGGCAAGACCGTGCGCGACCTGCTGATGCACATATTCGGCGTGGAGCTGAAATATGCCGAGCGCCTCTCGGGCGGCGCGCTGACCAAGCCCGGCGATCTCCCGACGCGCACGGTTGACGAGATCTTCAGCATCGCCACCACGGCGCACGGCAAGATGAAGACCTATCTAAAGACGGCTTCGGAAGCCGACCTGAACGGGAAGATCACCTTCCCGACGCTCTCAGCCGGAGAGCAGACCGCCAGCCGGCGCAAGGTGCTCGGCCACGCGCTCTTCCACAGCCTGCGGCATTGGGCGCAACTCACCACAGAGATGCGCCGCCACGGCCACAAGGCGGAATGGCACCATGATTTTCTGTTCACGGATGGGTTGACGTGAGGTGTTTCACGTTTCATGTTTCGCGTTTCACGTCCGGAGTCGCAACGTGAAACTTGAAACGTGAAACTTGTTCGGGCTTCTATGCCTTGCGAGAGCCGAGCACCAAAGCCAGGACACCCCCAGCGACAAGTACGATACCCACTGCCGGGGGCAGCTTCTCGCTATGTTCAGTCTGGACGCCGATTTTGGCGTCTCCGATGTTGAGGCTGTGGCTCTCGCGGTGAGGAACCGGTACGACGAAAGATAGCAGTCCCAGCACCACTAGCAAGACTCCGACAATGGCAACAGGTTTCATAGTAACCTCCTGTCAAACTATGGGGCTGCGCCCTTGAATCACGCGAATCAGCAGAAACACCAGGGCGACCACCAGGCCCGTCGGGTGGAGCGCTGACGATTGCGTGCTGGTCGCTGCACTACAGCTTCAGCTCCTTCAACCACTCCCGCAAACTTCCGCCCAGGTCGGGACGCTTGAGCGCGAACTCGACGGTGGCTTTCAGGAAGCCCAGCTTGTCGCCGGTATCGTGGCGCTTGCCCTCGAAGACGTATCCGTAGACCTTCTCCCGCTGCAACAGCAGGCGCAGGCCGTCGGTGAGCTGCAGTTCGCCGCCGGCGCCCAGCGGCGTTTGCGCCAGCGTCTCGAAGACGGTGGGCGTGAGCACGTAGCGCCCGATGACGGCGAGGTTGGAGGGCGCGTCCGCGAATTTCGGCTTCTCCACCAGGTTGGTGATGTCGTGGAGCCTGCCTCCAAAGCGCCCCTCCACCGGCTTGCCCTCGATCACGCCGTAGGCCGAGATGGCCGGCCCCTCGACCACTTGCGCGGCGATCACCGAGCATTGGGTCTCGTTGAAGACGTCGATCATCTGCTTCAGGCAGGGGACGGGCGCGTCGATCACGTCGTCGGCCAGCAGCACGGCGAAGGGTTCGTGCCCCACCAGTTCGCGCGCCATTAGCACCGCGTGTCCCAGGCCCATGGCCTCCTTCTGGCGGACGTAGGCCACGTGGATCATGTCCGAAATCTGCCGTACCACCGCCAGCAGCTCGGTCTTGCCGCGCTCTTCCAGCATCTTCTCCAGCTCGTAGCTGACGTCGAAGTGGTCCTCGATGGCGCTTTTGCCACGGCCGGTGATGATGATGATCTGGTCGCACCCCGCGGCCAGCGCTTCCTCCACCCCGTACTGGATGATGGGCTTGTCGACCAGCGGCAGCATTTCCTTGGGCTGCGCCTTGGTGGCGGGCAGAAAACGCGTGCCCAGGCCGGCGGCGGGAAAGACGGCTTTGCGGACTTTCATCTTTGTCATGCGGTAGCACTCAGCAATCAGCAGTCAGCAGTCAGCACTCTCCTACAACACCGGACTATCGTCCCCCATCATCGCCTTCCGGATGATCTTCACCGGCGGAAAGCCCTGCTTCAGGAACTGGTCGTGGAACTCCTGCAGGTTGAACTTCGCTCCCATCCTTTGCTGGTAATCGTGGCGCAGCTTCAGGATCTCGAGCTTCCCCAGCGTGTAGACCAGGTACGTTGGATCGGAGGTGCCGCGCTTGGTTTCGGTCTCGGCCACGGCGCGCGACTGGTAGCCTTCCTTGACGAAGAAATCCACCGCCTGCTCGAAGCTCATCTTGCCGGTGTGCATCTCGATGCCCACGATGTACCGCACGTTGCGCAGCAAGGCGTCCTGCAACTGCCCCAGGCGGAGCTTCAGATATTTCTCGTCGCTGCCCCCGCCTCCCGATTTGCCGTAGCCCTCGTCCAGCATCATCTGCTCGCAGTAGTGAGCCCAGCCCTCGGCGTTGGAGTGCGAGCCCACCAGCTTGCGCACCTTCGAGGGCGCATTCTGCACCCACAGGAACTGCACGTAGTGTCCGGGATAGGCTTCGTGGGTCGCCACCGAGGTCAGCGTGTCGTAGTTGAACTGCGCCATGAACTCGCGAACGTGCTCCGGCGTCCAGTCTTTCTCCGGCACCGTGACGTTGAAGAACGCTTCCTTCGCCGTGTGCTCGTAAGGGCCGGGAGTATCCATGGAGGCGAAGGTGAGCGCGCGCATGAAGGGCGGCGTCTCCTCGACGATGGGCAGCACCGGGGACGGGATGGTCACGATGTGGGCGCGCTCGATGAATCCGCGCAGGTCGCCGAACATGTCGCGAACCGTCTGCAGCAGCTTGTCGGGCGGCGGATAGTTGGTTTGGGCTTCCGCCAGCACCTGCTCCAGCGTCTTGCCGGGATCGATCCGCGCCGCGGTTTCTTTCAGCCATTGCTGGTTGCGGTGCAGGTCCGCGTAGCCGAGCTTCAGCAATTCGTCCAGCGGCGTGTCCACCATTTCGTCGTACAGCAGCTTCTTGCGATAGTTCTCGGCGCCGATGCGGAAGTCGCCGTTGGAGCGCGGCAAGAGGTCGTCCTTGAGCCACTTCTGGTACGCTCCGAGGCTCTCGATCACCGCCTGGTTGCTCTGGTTGAACTCCGCGAGCAGCTTGCGATCCTTCACCTCTTTGAACGCCGCGGGGACGTCCTGCTGGAAGAAGTGGATGATCCCCGGCAGTTGCATCAGCGCAACCTGCGTATAGATTTTCGGCGGGTTGGTCAGGTTGGCGCGCGCCGCCTCGAACACCTTGGGCATCAGCCGCTCGCGCGCAATGACCGACCGCAGCCGCTCTTCCGGGGGCGCGAAGTTGCGGCTCATGATGAGGAACACGCTATAAGTGATGCCGCCGGCGTAGCGGTCGGGATTCCGCTCCCACTGCCGTATCTGCTCCAGCTCAAGCAGCCGCCCGTCGATTTCGTGCAGCACCAGCTCGCGGTCGGCCTGCTGCTCGGCCGTGAGCCCGTTCCCGCTGAATCCTTCGATCTTTCCCCGCGCCTGCTTCAGCGCCTTGATCTCGGCTGCGACGCCAGCGCGCGAATAGTCTTCCAGTTGCGTGTCATAGCGGTGGAATCCGGCGGACGTGCCCGCGGTGGGGTGGAACGGGAAGTAGTAGTCGTCGAAGTACTGGTCCACCAGCCGGTCCCAGCCAGCCGGCGCCTCTCTCTGTGTTCTTCCTGCTTGCGCCATGCCTGTACTAATCATCGCCGCCAAAATCAAAAAGCTCAACATAAAATCGCGGAAGGGATGTCTCATCAGCACCTCGGCAGGAGAGTAAGGTACCACACCGCAGAAGAAGGAAGTCCGGAGAGCCGGCAGCGGGATCATGCCTGGGGGTGGACCACACGCAGCCCAAGATGTTTCTCGAAGGTATGGAAATCGCGATCGCAATGAAGCAGCAAATGCCCCGCTTCCATGCAGAAGGTTGCGATCAGGCAATCGATGGTCTTGCGCACCGTGTAGCCCTGTCGCCGCAAAAACCGGTAGTTGCGCGCCGCTGCCACGGCCAGGTCGGTTCCGCCTGTATCGAAGATCCGGAATTTCGACAAGTCGCGCCGCGTCTGGGCAAAAGCAGCGTCTCCGCGAATTCCTTGCAGCACCTCGCAAAGAATAAGGTCGGTCAACCCCAGGCGTTGCCGGCCCAACTCCCGATCGAGCCATGACGTCTGGTCGTTTGCGGTACCTCCCAGATAGTCAATCCACACAGTCGTATCAACAATGACCATCGGGCGCGCCTATCCCCGAACGCGCCCCAAGCGGGACTGATTCAGGTTGCCTTCCCACTGAACCTTGCCTCGCAGCCGGCGGATCGAAGTCTGCGAGTGCGTCTTCACCAACAGCCGGAGACCCTCTTCCACAGCGGCCTTCTTGGTGGCAGCTCCAATGCGACGCATCGCCTGGCGCATCAGGCGGTCATCGATGTCAATGTTCGTCCGCACAATGCTTACCTCCTGATGTGTAAACATCTCACATATATGTGTATCGGTCAACCAAAGGCGACGGCCAACTTACGGCGGAGCTGGAAAAGGTGATAATAAAGATTGTTGACTGCTACTTCTCCACCAACTGCCGGAGCACGTACTGCAAAATCCCGCCGTGCTGGTAGTAGAGCGCTTCCTGCGGCGTGTCGATGCGCACGGTTACGGGGAACTCGATTAGGTTCCCATCGGCGCGCTTGGCGCGGACCTTCAACTGCCCGCCGCCGGCGAAATTGCCGCTGAGCATCTTCTTCAGCCCGGAGATTTCGTAGGTCTCCTCGCCCGAGAGCCCGAGCAACTCCGGATTATCGCCTTCCTTGAATTGCAGCGGGACAATGCCCATGCCCACCAAGTTCGAGCGGTGTATGCGCTCGTAGCTTTCCGCGATCACCGCGCGGATGCCGAGCAGCGCCGGCCCCTTGGCCGCCCAGTCGCGCGACGACCCCGAGCCGTACTCCTTGCCCGCCAGCACCACGAGTGGCACGCCTTCTTTCTTGTACTTCTCCGAGGCCTCAAAGACGCTCATGCCTTCGCCGCCGGGCAGGTGGCGGGTCCAGCCGCCTTCGGTGCCGGGCGCAATCTGGTTGCGCAAGCGGACGTTGGCGAAGGTCCCGCGGACCATCACCTCGTGATTGCCGCGGCGCGAGCCGTAGGAGTTGAAGTCCTTCACCTCCACGCCGTGCTCGACCAGGTATTTACCCGCCGGGCTGTCGGTCTTGATCGAGCCTGCGGGCGAGATGTGGTCAGTGGTGATGGAGTGGCCGAGCTTCAACAGCACGCGCGCGCCCTGGATGTCCTTCACCGCCGGCGGCTTCACCGGCATGTCCACGAAGTACGGCGGATGCTTGACGTAGGTTGAATTGGCGTCCCACGCGAAGGTCTCGCCCGAGGGCACGGCGAGCGAGCGCCAGCGGTCGTCGCCTTCGAAGACGCCGGCGTAGCTCTTCTGGAACATGCTGGATTGAATGGAGCGCTGCACCGTTTCCACCACTTCGCGCTGCGTCGGCCAGATATCGCGCAGGAAGACCGGCTTGCCGTCGCCGCCAGTGCCGAGCGCGTCCTTGCTCATATCGATGTCGATGCGGCCGGCCAGCGCGAAGGCCACCACCAGCGGCGGCGACATCAGGTAATTCGCGCGGACTTCGGGATTGATCCGCCCTTCAAAGTTGCGGTTCCCGGAGAGCACCGAAACCGCGACCAGTTCTTTGTCCTGGATCTCGCGCGAGATCTCCGAGGGCAGCGGCCCGGAGTTGCCGATGCACGTGGTGCAGCCGTAGCCCACCAGGTTGAACTTCAGCTTTTCGAGATACGTCATCAGCCCGGCTTCGGTCAGGTACTCGGTGACCACCTTCGATCCCGGCGCGAGCGACGTCTTCACCCACGGCTTAGTCGCGAGTCCCTTCTCGACCGCTTTTTTGGCCAGCAAGCCCGCCGCAACCAGCACGTAGGGATTCGAGGTGTTGGTGCAACTGGTGATGGCGGCGATCACCACCGAGCCGTCTTGCAAATGCCCGTTGCCGGAGGCCGCATGCGCCTTGGCGCCGGGCTTCTGCAACGTGGGCAGCGCCTGCTCGAACGAGGTGCGCGCCGCCGAGAGCGTCACCCGGTCCTGCGGACGCTTGGGACCGGCGATGCTCGGCTCCACGGTCGAGAGGTCGAGCTCCACATTGTCGGAATAGATCGCCTCGGGCGTGCTCTCGGTGTGAAACAGCCCCTGCTCCTTGCAGTAGGCCTCGACCAGCGCGATCTGCTCCTCGCTGCGTCCGCTGAATCGCAGGTAGCGCAGCGTTTCCTCGTCCACCGGAAAGATGCCGCAGGTCGCGCCGTACTCCGGCGCCATGTTGGCGATGGTGGCGCGATCGGCCAGCGGCAGCGTCCGCAGCCCGGGTCCGTAGTACTCGACGAACTTGCCCACCACGCCTTTCTTGCGCAGGATCTCGGTGACCGTGAGTACGAGGTCCGTGGCCGTCGAGCCTTCACGCAACTGACCCTTGAGCTTGAAGCCGACCACGTTCGGGATCAGCATGGAGACCGATTGGCCGAGCATGGCGGCCTCGGCCTCGATCCCGCCCACACCCCATCCCAGCACGCCCAGCCCGTTGATCATGGTAGTGTGCGAATCGGTGCCGACCAGCGTATCGGGATACGCCACCGTCTTCCCGTCTTCTTCATTCACGAACACCACGCGCGCCAGGTACTCCAGATTGACCTGGTGGACGATGCCCGTGTCTGGCGGCACAACTTTGAAGTTCTTGAACGCGTCCTGGCCCCAGCGCAGGAAGGCGTAGCGCTCGCGGTTGCGCTGGAACTCGAGGTCGGCGTTGGCCTGGAAGGCGCCCGGCGTGCCGAATTCATCCACCTGCACGGAGTGGTCGATCACCAGCTCGGCAGGTTGCAGCGGGTTGATTTTTTTCGCGTCGCCGCCCAGCTTCTTCATGGCATCACGCATCGCCGCCAGGTCCACCACCGCGGGCACGCCGGTGAAGTCCTGCAAGAGCACGCGCGCGGGCATAAAGGCGATCTCCTTGTCCGGCGCCGCTTTGGCGTCCCACTTGGCGAGCGCGCGGATGTCTTCGGCCTTCACCGACTTGCCATCTTCAAAGCGCAGCAGATTTTCCAGCAGGATGCGCAAGGAGTAGGGCAGGCGCGTGGTGGCGAGACCCTGCTTGTCGAGCGCGTCGAGGCGGCAGATCTGGTATTCACGTTTTCCCACACGAAGCGGCGAGCGGCTCTTGAAACTGTCCTTCATGACTTCTGTCCTTCCAAAATAGCGGTCCCAAACCTCCAACGTTAACACAGCCAGACAGGCATTAGACGCAATTCAGCGTAGCCTCGCTTCAGCGCAAAGCATTCGCGATGGCCGTCGTGACCGGCACCATGACAGCTTTGCAATGGCCGCTAGCGGGATGGTTTACCCGATGCCATTCAGGGCTCCAGTGGCAACAGGTAGGCAGGGTTGCCCTCGATCGCGCCACCAAAGAATTGCCGGTCTGCCTGCTGCATGTCCCAATAGATGACCGATGCCGGGGCGATGTGGATGGTGACATCGTCCAACGCTGCAAACACTGGGCCCACCCTCGGGTCTCCGAGCGCCGCTTCGCTCAGATATTTGCGGTGAATCCGCGCATTCCATTGCTGCGAGGGGTCGCCTGTCAAGATCTGCGCGGTGCCCGCGAGGTTGATGCCGCGGGATGCCGACGCGTCGCGTGAGTCGATCATAATCGAGACATGGGAGTTGGATTGCAGGTTACGGACCTTGCGGCTCCGCGCCGAGGTGGCCACATAAACGCGTGCGCCGTCGAACAAGTACCATACGGCAACGACGTGGATGGAACCATCCGGGTTGCGAGTTGCGAGTGATGCAATGTGGCGGCCGTCCAGCAACTGCCTGACTGGAGCATCCGAAAGCGAAGCCATAAGAGTGACCTCCGCGGGGCGGCTGACGCGCCAACCCTAACAGAGTCTAGTCCAGCGTGCATGCCATATGGATCGCGCGGGCGTCTTGGATTGAACCGTGTGAAACGACCTCTGGATTCACGTGAACAAAAGCACGGCCGCCAAGGCTTCTTCTCAGCGGGCCCTCAGCATCAGCACGGGAACGCTGACATTGTGTTGCACTCGGGTAGCGGTGGTGCCGAGGGCCAGATCGGCCAGCAGTTTGTGCCCGTGCGTCGCCATGGCGACCAGATCACAGCCGTTTTCGTTGACCCACTTCACGATTTCCTTCGCCGGCTCTCCGTAGCCGAGCTCCGCCGCCACCGGAATCTTCGCGGCTTCAAACTCTGCCTTCACTTGATCCAGGTACGCCCGGCTGTCATCGATCTCCTTGCCGGCGGCGTCCTTACCGTGAAACTGCGCCGAGGCGCCCGTGGCCACGCGGAATAGGATGACTCGGCTGTGCATGATGTTCGCCAGCTTCTTGATGTGCTCGATGATCGGCCGGTCGGTCGGTGAAGCGTCCAGGGCCAAGAGAATCTTGTCGTACATGTGGGTTCTCCAGAAACATCCTAACGCCACTTAGCCTGGATTACTCACCAGGGTGGAGCAGGCCTTCAGGCCTGCGTTCACGCGCCCTTCAAATTGCGGGCTTCAGCCCCTGGGGTAAATTTCCTCAGCGGCTAAAGCCGAGGTCTAGTATCGTCTTCTTAATGCAGGGCTGAAAGCCCTGCTCCACCCCGGATCGGTCCGAAGACCGGTCCGACATCGTGAATCGTCCGCCTCACCCGCCAGCGATCACTTGCCACGCCGATTTCAGCGACTCGGGCAGACCGTAGATATCCATGGCGGTAATTGCGATGGCGCTGGCCCATCCGGCAATGAGCAGGAACCAGCCGCTCCTCCAGGCGCCCATCCGCTTGCGAGAACTGGTGAAGTGCAGGAGCGGAAACATGGCAAACGGCAACTGCAAGGCCAGCACCACCTGGCTCAGGGTCAGCAGGTCGTTCACGCTGCTATCGCCGCGGGTGCCGATGATCAGGATCGCCGGCAGGATGGCGAGCCCGCGCGTGATCAGCCGCCGCACCCAGGGGGTCAGCTTCCAGTGCATGAATCCTTCCATCACCACCTGCCCCGCCAGCGTCCCGGTGATGGTGCTGCTTTGCCCGCTGGCCAGCAGCGCCACGGCAAACAGAATGCTGGCTGCGGCCGTGCCCAGCAGTGGGGCCAGCGTGAGGTAGGCCACGCGAATCCAATCGGTCCCGGCACCGAACCGGACCACCTGGCCGCCGGCGACGGTCATGCTGTCCTTGCCGTTGAACACCATCGCCGCCAGCACCATGATGGCGGCGTTGACAAAGAACGCGATCGACAGCGCCACCGTCGAGTCGAGCGTATTGAAGCGGATGGCGGTGCGGATGGAACTCTTATCTTTCTCGAACTTGCGGCTTTGCACCAGCGCCGAGTGCAGGTAGAGGTTGTGCGGCATCACCGTGGCGCCGATGATCCCGATCGCCACGTAGGCCATGCCCAGGCGGCGGAGGCCGGGGGTGAGGAGGGCGTGCCCCATCTCCAGGAAGCTGGGCGCGGTCTGCGGAAGAATGAAGATTTCTATGAAGTAGCAGATGCCGATGGTCGCCACCAGCACCAGTACGATGGCCTCGACGGTGCGTATCCCAAAGCGCTGCAAGGCCAGCAAGAGCAGCACATCCGCGGCGGTGATAAGGACGGCCCAGAACAAGGGGATGCGGAACAGCAGGTTCAGCGCCACCGCGCTTCCCAGAACCTCAGCCAGGTCGCAGGCGCCGATGGCCACCTCGGACAGCAGCCAATTCGGCCAGCGTGTCCACTTTGGATACCAGTCGCGGCAGCACTGCGCCAGATCTTTTCCCGTAACCACGCCCAGACGCGCGGAAATCACCTGCATGAAGATGGCCATGAGGCTGGCCACGGCCACCACCCACAGCAGGCCATATCGGAATTGCGCTCCCCCGGCCAGATCGGTCCCCCAGTTGCCGGGGTCCATGTAACCGACGCTCACCAGCAGGGCCGGTCCCACGTAGGCTCGCCACTGCCGCCAGAATCCCGCGGCGTGATGAGGCACCTCGACGGTGCTGTGCATCCCTTCGAGGGAGAGGTGATTCACCTGAGAAGGCGCCGCCTTCGCCTCTTTAGCATCGTTTTGTGACGTGGTCGGCATCTCGTAGCGATTAGCGACGGTACATATCGATCAATGAATGCCGGTTAATGCCTCCGCAACTTGCCTGCTCCCGCCTGCGCCACCCACACCTTCTCCGCCGCCGGGCCGCCCACCGAGACCTTGTGCTTGTCGGTGATCAAGGTCATGGTCTGGTCGTAGTTGCGCTCCAGTACCTGCAGCTTCGCTCCGGGACGGATGCCGCGCTCGTCGAGAAAGCGCAGCAGCGCGCTGTCCCGCTCGTACATGCTGCTCACCTGGTAGCTCTTGCCGGGTTCGGCTTCCGCCAGCAGGCGCAGCCCGCGGCGGCGGCGGGCTTCGCTGCGCTCGGGAACCACCGGATTCCCGTGCGGGCAGGTCCCTGCGGGACCTAGTTTCTGCGCCAGTTTCGCCTCGAACTCCGCCGACACCGCGTGCTCCAGGCGCTCAGCCTCGTCGTGTACCCGATACCACTCCATGCCAAAAACTTCCGCCAGCATGCGTTCGATCAGGTGGTGCCGCACCATGGTTCTAAGGGCAACTTTGCGGCCGGCCGCAGTCAACTCGACCCGGCCGTCGGCGCGCACGGCGACCAGGCCGTCGCGCTTCAGCCGCCGGAGCGCCATGGTGACTGCCGGCGCGGAAACCGCCAGCCGGTGCGCCAGCGTCGCCGAGATGACGTGCTCCCCCTCGCTCTCGGCTTCCAGCACCGCCTTCAGATAGTCTTCCTTCGAGATAGTAATCATGCGAAGCGCCTTCGGCGAACCTCCCTGGTGTGAGCGGATTATACTCCATTGCAGCAAATATATTAACTGGCATTAAGTAACAGTGATGTATTACAGTTCATGTCCGACCGGGGCCGACAAACCATGAAGTCGCATTCCAACTGTGTTTTGGTCCGTGTTGGCCTTTTGGTTGTGATTGCGGCTTTCTTGTTTCCGCCATTGGCGTTTGCGCAGGGTGAAACGACAAGCGCAATCATTGGGCAGGTGAGCGACGAGACAGGAGCAGTCGTTCCCAATGCCACGATAAGGATTACGAACCGTGACACCGGCCTCAGACGGACCGCCAGCACCGACGCTGCCGGCCGGTTCAATCTGCCCCAGCTAAAGCCCGGGAACTACTCGGTCAGGGTAGAAGCGCCTGGCTTTGCGCCACAGCAGAATAATGGTGTCGTGGCAAGTCTGGGGCAGAAGCAAACAGCCAATTTCACGCTTCGCGTGGCTCAATCCAGTCAGACGGTGGAGGTGAGCGGGGAAGCGCCCCTGATCAATCCCGCCAATGCGAATACATCCACTAGTCTGAATGCACCGGCACTGGAGAATTTGCCCAACCCAGGGGGAGATTTGACGTATCCCTTGCAGTTTGCGGCGGGTGCGCTCATCAATACTGCAGGCAGCGGCAACGATTTCGTCGGCGGCACCAACGGCTACGGCAACGTGGAATTTAACGGCCTGCCCGCACTCGCGAACGGCTACATCGTTGACGGACTGGAAACCAACGACCCGCTCACCAACCTCAACAGCGGCCTCTCAACCAATCTTGTGTTGGGCCTGAATTCGATCGCCGAGGTGACCGTCAACACTCTCTCCTACTCGGTCGACCAGGGACGATACGGGGCTTCGCAGATCAACTACGTCACCAAGTCCGGCACCAATCGGTTTCACGGAAATCTTTACGAGCTTTGGAACGGTTCCATTCTGAATGCGACGGATTACTTCCTGAACTCCACGTCGCTCACCCATAAGCCGCGCTCCAATGTGAACCACTTTGGCGGCAGCCTGGGCGGGCCGATTGCCCATGACAAGCTGTTTTTCTTTTTTGACAGCGAGTGGGTGCGGATTGCCCTGCCGATCTTTTCGAACATAACGGTTCCCAGCCCGGCATTTCAGACGTACGTCCTGCAGCAACTGGGCGGCTCGAGCCATTGTCCCGCGGCACAACTGGCCTGTTTCTACCAGAACATGTTTTCGCTGTATGGAAACACCGGGGGAACGGCGCTGGCGGTGCTGGGATGCCCCTTCAACTCCGACGGTACTCCGGCGCCAGGCAATCCGCCGAACGGGAACGGTTGCGCGAATCGGCGAGGGATCTCGCATTCCAGCGATGACCATGAGCAGGTTCAGACCGCCCGCATCGACTACAACATCAGTCAGAACAGCACTGCGTGGTTCCGCTTCCAGGCTGATACTGGCGTACAGGCCGCCTACACAGATCCCATTAGCCCGCTTTTCAATTCCGTTTCGCCGCAGCCGCTCTACTCGTTTGCCGCGGGATACACTCACGTCTTTTCGCAGAAACTGGTGAACTATTTCAATCCTGCATTCTCCTGGTACGAGAGCCTGTTCGCGCCGAGCGATTTCCAGCAGACGCTGGCGGCGTTTCCTATCGTCTTGCAGGGTGTCGGCGCCAATGCGCCCTTCACCACTCTTGGAGGGCTCGACAACACGTGGCTGCAAGGCCGGCGCGCTACCCGGTTCTTTATCAATGACAATCTGGCCTGGAGCCACGGCAATCACGAGTTCAGGTTGGGCACCAACACCCGCATCTTTCGCCTGAATGACTATGACTTCGGCGAGGGCACGGTGCCCACGGTGACCTACACAACCTTGCAGCAATTCATACATGGGGTCGCCTCCACCGCGACCGAGACGTTTCCACAATCAACCAACGAACCCTTCAACTTTCTTAACCTTGACCTCTACGCGCAGGACACGTGGAGGCTGACTCCAAAGCTCACCTGGACTCTTGGCCTGCGCGACACCTTCAACTCCAACCCGCTGAATCCGCATGACCAGGTTGCGCGGCTGTCCGGCGCTTTCGACTCCATCTCCCACAACGTCAACCAACCGCTGAGCGCTGTCATCCAGACCGGTCTTGGCAACTTGTTTGCCTCCACCCCGGCCGCGATCCTTCAGCCGAGAACGGCGATTGCCTGGCAGTTCCAGTCGGATACCGTGCTGCGCGCCGGGTTCGGCGTCTTCAGCGACCTGCTGCCGGGAAGCATCGCCGATTTGATCGGGAGCAATCCGCCGTATGTCAAAACATTCCAAGGTGGTTTGCTGGGCACGGCAGGGGGCACGGCCATCGCGCCGGGCGTGCCGGACAGCGCCGTCGATGCCACCGTGGCCGCTAATGAAAGCTTTACTTACGGATTCTCGCATGGACTGTCCGGCCTTCCGCCGGTCGCGATCACAGCCGTCCCGGACGGCAAGCTCCACGCGCCCTATTTCATGGAGTGGAGTCTGGGAATCGAGCATCAATTGGGAACCACGGGCAGCTTTCAGGCGCAGTATGTGGGCACTCGCGCCGTGAATCAGCCCTATCTAACGCAGGTCAACGGATACCAGACAGTATGCCCGGGATGCTTTGCCCCGTTCCGCTACATGCAGCCGGTCGATCCCAGGTTCGGCGCGGTGACCCAACTTTCGACCGGCGCTGGCAGCAACTATAACGGGCTTCAACTCACAGCCAAGAAGCGCCTGGGGCATGGCTTGCAAGGGCAGATCAACTACACCTGGAGTCATTGCTTCGATGAGGTTTCCAATGGCGGATTGCTGCAATTCTCAGCGGGAGCGATCCTCTCGCCGCTGCCGAATGAACTTAAGCGCAATTACGGCCCCTGCGACTACGACATCCGCCACAACCTTACCGGGCAATACCTGTATGAGCTGCCCATCAAGGTGCGCAACCGGTCGTTGGGATATGCGGTGAACGGCTGGCAGGTTTCCGGGACCGTGTTCTGGCACAGCGGGCTGCCATTTTCGGTGCTGAGCACGCCATACTCGGCGCCATGCCAGCAGAACCCGGAGCAGACCTGCGGCATCCTGCAGGGCGCCGGGCCGCAGTTCGCCAGCCTTGTACCCGGGGTGGATCCTTACTGTCGCCACTGCAATATTCCCGGCGTCACTCAGCCCGGTACGATTCAGTGGCTCAATCCCGATGCTTTTGTGTCGGCAGTCGATCCCAGCACCGGGGCCTGCTACGGTGGTGATA
Source organism: Terriglobales bacterium (assembly GCA_052145015.1). Classification (GTDB taxonomy): domain Bacteria; phylum Acidobacteriota; class Terriglobia; order Terriglobales; family Acidobacteriaceae; genus JAHFUA01. Next base: position 47,756 of record JBKQPN010000023.1, on the reverse strand, counting down.
ATCCTGAGAACTGCCAGTTCTGGACGCTTGGCCGCAATGCCCTGCGTGGTCCGAATTTCTTTTGGAGTGACTTCTACCTGACAAAATGGTTCCCAATTCACGAGCAGGTAAAACTTCGACTGGATGCGCAATTCTTTAATGTCTTCAACCATCCCAATTTCGGACTTCCCAGCGACGTGTACGCAGGCATTCCCGGGAAGCCTTCCACGCAAACCGGATTTGGAGCGCTCACGTACACGACCGCGCCGCCCACCGGCCTGCTGGGCGTGGGATTGGGTGGCGACAGCAGTCCACGAATGATTGCGTTGCAGCTTCGGCTGGAGTTCTGACTTCCCAGGAAGCACCGCAGGCGTGTGCGACAATAGCCGTCCCAGAAGATATGCTAAGCCATGAGGATTTCCGCCGTATCGCGCTGGGCATGGATGGCGCCGTGGAGAGCGCACACATGGGGCATCCTGACTTTCGGGTCAACGGCAGGATTTTCGCGACGTTACATCCTGATCTCAAGTGCGGAATGGTCAAGCTCACTCCTGACCAGCAGCAGAAGTTCGTATTAGAGAATCCTGCAACGTTCGTCCCCGAGAAGGGTGCATGGGGACGCGCGGGATGCACCAGCGTGCGCTTGGATTTGGTCGAGGAAGACATCCTTGGAGAGGCGATGACACTCGCGTGGCAGAACATCGCCGCCAACCGCGTTGCCGCACGGCCGAAGGGCAAGCGAACAACCAGGCAAGCGCGCAAGCGCTAGATAGAAAAAGCCAGCGGAGACTCCGCTGGCCGGATTACAAACCGCAAATCGCTTCTAGTGCTTCAGGTCGGCTTCCTGCAGCTTGGCGCCGGGCGGGACCATCCAGAGCTCGGCCTGGTCGCCGTATTCGCCGCCATCGCGGAGTTGCAGGCGCTTCTCATCGATGCCTTTTTCCTTGGTGAGGTACTGCGCGGCGCTGGCCGCCCGCTGCTGGGCCAGCTCCCGGTTCTCACCCGATTCAATCAGGCCGAGCACCACCAGCGAGCTGTCGGTATCGCGTTCCAGGCGCAGCGCCACGCCATCCAGCACCGCTTTGCCGCTGTTGTCGACGCGGGCGCTGTTGCGATGGAAGGAGACGACATTCAGCTTGGCGGGCGCCACCGCGGCCCGGGGCGCGTCGACGTTGACCGTGGTTTTGGCGGTGGCGGCGAGATCGCGGTCGTCCGTCACCGTGGCCACCACCTGCACCGGACCGGCGGCCAGGTCGCGAGTGTCGAGCACGGCGGTGTTCTCCCGCTGCACCAGCCGCGCATTGACGGCGCTGAAGGAGAAGGACAGCGGGCGATGGTCGGCGCTGGAAGCTTCACACGCGATGGTTGAGGTATCGCCGGCATGCACTGCCGGGGGCTCCGCTGTACAAGCAATGACGGGAGGCTGCGGAGCCGCCGCCGGGGTTTGCACCGCGGCGGTCTGGGCGGCTTCCGGCGCAGCTTGCTGCGCGGTTTCCTGCGGCACAGGCGACGCCTGCGGTTCGGCCTCGCCCGTCTCCGGCGTAACCTCCTCCAGTTCCACGCCGTCGCCCAGATGGATGTCTTCCAGCGCCAGCGTGACCATGGCGGTCGAGCTGGTCGGGGTCACGCTCAGCACGATCATTTCCCCCAGGCTGATGCGGGGAAACTCGCGCAGCCGGCTATGCGGGAAGGTGCCCGCTGCGACCTGGCTGTCGTCGTAGTAGTTGGCTTTGAACGACAGGTTATCCACCTCATCGTTCTTGTAGCTGTCATAGGTGCGCACGGCGCGGAAGTAGTCGCCGGCCTTCACTCCCTGGTTGGCCCCGACATTTAGGTAAACCTTCCTCCCCATCCCCGCCAGAGTGTCAAAGTCTTTCCCCATGGCGATCCTGCCGGTGAGTTTTCCATTGGCCGGGGCAAAGGGATCGAAATTGATTTTGCCGCGCAGTGCGGGCGTCGCTCTTTCGACAAACGGGATGGCGGCGTCGCCCGGCATGATGTCCTCGCAGGTGAACTCCACCTGGGTGACGGCAATGTTGTTGTGGATGGCGACCACCCGCACCCGGCCAACATCGGCGTAGGGGCGGCCCAGTTGCCGCAGCAGGGTGTTTTGCCCGCGGAAGGCCTCATAGTGGTTGGGGTCCCGCACCTGGCGAACCAGCCAGTACTGGGTTCCCACCGCGAACCCGCTGCCTTCCAGGTAAACGTAGCCGCGGTCCGCGAAGCGGGTTTGGTGGGGCGTCTCCCGCCCGCCGGCCACGAATCCCGCCTTCTGCAATCCCTGGTTGCTGACGAACCCGGCGCAGTACACGTCCGAGTAGGTTGGGGCCTGCTGCCGCGTGACGATGTTGGTGAGTTTGACCTGCGCTGTGGCCGCGGTGGCTACCGCCAGCAGCAGCAGAACTAGGCTACGTTTCATGGATTCCTCCCCGGATTCCCCAACCTCAGACAGGGCCCTGGCCGCCTTCGTCGAATCCGGCTAACGCGATGATCCGGAAGGCGCAAGACCACGCACCAATGCGGACTGTCTGCTGCGAAACTAGCAATGGTTACCGGAGAGGGTCAAGGTAACCACTGTTACCAGAAAGGCACGTTTTTCGAGCATGACCTTTAGATAGTGGCAGAATCGGTTGTTGCATCATTTGTTGTGCGCCTGTAATATGCGCGCGTTCCCCAGCTATGCCCGGTAACTCGAATTACATGCCGCGCCTGCTTCCGCTGCGCCTGCCCCGGGTCTGCGTGGCCATCGTGGGCGTCACGCCGGCTGAGATGTTCGAAAAAGCGGAGGCCGTAGTCAGGGATAACCCGTTCATAGAGTTTAGGTTAGACTACATTCGACAGCCGGCTCTGGCGCTCCAGAAGCTGCGCCGCTTCGCCGATTACCATCCCGAATCCCTGGTGATTGCCACCTGCCGCCGCGCCGTCAACGGAGGCAAGTTCCGGGGATCGGTGGCGGCCCAGGTTGACGTTCTGGTAAAGGCCGCCGCCAACGGCAGCCAATTCGTCGACCTGGAACTGGAAAGCGCCGCCGCCTTGAAATCGAAAGACCTGGACCGCTTGCGCGCCGCCGCCGCCGTCATTCTTTCCTTTCACGACTTTCGCGCCACCCGCAAGCTCGACGAAACCTTCGAGAGAATGGCCGCTTTTCCGGCGGACTACTACAAGGTGGTCAGCACCGCCAATTCGCTCTACGACAACGTCGTGACCATGAAGTTCCTGGAACGCCAGAGCGAGACGCATTCCATGATCGGCCTCTCGATGGGCGAGCAGGGGATCATCAGCCGGGTGCTGTGCGTGCGCGCCGGCAGCGTCTTCACCTTCGCCTCGGCCGCGGCCGGAGAGGAGACCGCGCCGGGACAGATCACCGCCCGCACTCTGCGCGACACTTATCGCATCGACCAGGTGGATGCCGCCACCAAGGTGTATGGCGTGGCCGGCGATCCGGTCGCCCACTCGCTCTCGCCGCTCATGCTGAACACCGCCTTCCGCCGTGAGAACGTGAACGCCGTATATCTCGCCCTGCACGCCACCAAGCTCACCGACCTGCTGGCCTGCGTGCGCGACATTCCCCTGCACGGTCTCAGCGTCACCATGCCCTACAAGCAGGCGATCATCGAGCACCTGGACAACACCGACGCGGTCACCGAAAAGATCGGCGCCTGCAACACTGTGATCCGGGCGCAGGATGGAAAGCTCTATGGCTACAACACGGACGTTTCCGGGGTGGTGCGTCCGCTGGAGCAGCGGCTGCACCTGTCCGGGGCCAAGGTGCTGGTGGTGGGCGCGGGAGGCTCGGCGCGCGCCGCCGTCTTCGGATTGAAGGAGCGGGGAGCCGAAGTGTTCATCATCAACCGCACCACCTCGGCGGGACAGAAGCTGGCCCGCCAGGCGCGCGCCAAGTTCCTCAACCGCACCCAAATGCGCAGCCTCGAGTTCGACGTGATCGTCAATGCCACGCCCGTCGGCATGGGCGGCGCCAAAGTGTCGCCCCTCAGCGAGAAAGAACTAAACGCGCGCATCCTGTTCGAGATGGTCTATACCCCGGCGGAAACCAGGCTGGTCAAGATGGCCCGCGACAAGGGCCTGCAGGTGATCACCGGGGTGGAGATGTTCGTCCAGCAGGGCGCGCGGCAGTTCGAGATCTGGACCGGCAAGCCGGCGCCCGCCGACGACATGCAGCGGGTGGTGGCGGCAGCCCTGCAAGCCCGCGCCGCCAACGGCAACCACAAGCAGGGCGCGTCAGAACTGGCGGCTTCGTAGGGCGGCCCATCATCTGGCCGACGGATGCCGTCGAACACGCGTTCTCCCTGCTCAAGCGCCGGACCATCCGGATGTCATCGCTGCGACTGTGGCTTAACGCGCGGCCAATCTTTCTCGGCTATCGCTTTGCCCTCCGGGTAGTCAGGATCGGAATAAATGAACGGGTGCACTGCCTGTTTCGTCGTCGGCCCCATGAGGCTTAAGGCTTGGTGCCATTTGCCGTTGATTCTGCGTAAGTGAAGGCGCTCATTCCAATATCCATTAAGGCTGGAGAATGCAATCGATATGTCATTTGCATCCTTAGAACCGAAGGGGTACGCTCCCAACACTTGTACATCACCCGAAGGCCCTTCAGGTGATTGTGGTCGCAAATAGGGAACTCGAAAATAGGTGTCTGCAGCTTGGATTTCTTGTATCCAGTTGCCATCAGGATGTTTGTTGTATTCCTGCATAGCGTGTATTCGCCGTTCATCATCCATCATGGTTACATGGATCTCTCTCAGCGGATACTTTCCGTGGCTAGTAATGGCGATTAGGAATTGCTGATTTGGCTCTGGTGTGAAGGTGACATAGGCGAAGCTGTCGCCGCCCGTCTGAGTCTTGATGCTATTGCCTACCCCAGCGACAATCGCATCGGAGCGCTGCATCGTTTTTTCGAATTGCTGGGCGCTCTGGCTCATGGCCGTCTGTATCCCATCGGCGATCACCTGGAATTTCTCGCGCTCCTCTTCTCTTCGAGTGTCCTCCAATGACGCTGCATCCGCGCGATCCTTGTTGATTGCACGGTTCTCGATAGACATCAGGCAAATAACCAAGAGCAAATAGACTGCTTTGTGGCTTGTGCGCATTTTGAGGAGTGCCATGAGTACGGTCACCCCTGTGAGAACGAGCACTGCTTTGTTGGGGGCTGGTGGGTGCCAGTACCAATACACGCAAAAGCAGGCAACAGCGATCTGCCAGGGGACATGGAACCAGCCTGCCCTCGACCGGACCCATGCCTGCAACCGTCGTAAGAGCACCAGCAAGCGGGCTTCCCACTTGCGCAGCCTTTCTTCAACCACGGCGCATACCTCCGCATCCCCTTGCGCCGCCGAGCTGCACGGTCGTTGGAAGGTGAGAGCGGGCGGCCACGAAATTATACGTGTGCCGCCCCTTGCATCACGCCCAGCCTTCTGTGCCACAATAGCTTCTTGGCGAAGCGCACAAACAAGTCGGTTCCGACCGGCGTTCGCTTTACTGCCGATGACCGCAGGATTCTGAAAGCCTTGAGGGCGAAGCTGGGGGCGGGGACAGCGCAAGTTCTTCGCTTGGCAATCCGCAAGTTGGCCGAGACTGAGCAGGTAGGCCGCCGTTACGTCGAAGGCGCCGTGCCGGTGTGGCGGGTAGCTGTCGAGCTGGGAGAGAGGGTTTCAGAAGACGTGTGGGCAGACGTGCCAACTGACCTGTCGAAAAACATCGACCATTATCTGTACGGGTCGCCCAAGGGCGAAGGTCCTCGTAGACACCGGCTAGAGCGGCCTCGGCGAACCCGATCGGGTCGCACTTGAACTGCCGGAGCTGGGGCTTCCGGTACCCTCTCCGGAATGGCGCCCCGGGGTTTGGCCCCTTCCTGGCGGGGCACGGCCCCAGGTTTTCGGGTGTTGTCGAGAAAGATTCCAGGTTCCTGCCCCAAAACAGTTGCTATTTCCCGGCAATCTGGGCTAAGATAAAAACGGGACCCGGAAAGACCCAGGCTCCGGGTTTCTCTTCGTACCAGCTAGCCCGTCTCTTCTACAAGTTCGGCCCGTGAAACTTTAAGATGCCCGGCGCGGTGTCGTTACGCGCTGGTCCCCAGTCGGAGCTACTGACATGGCGTGGTACGCATACTGCATCACCGAGCAGCAGGCCTTCCAGCAGAACGGGACGCGCGCGCGCCGGCCGTTTCCCGTCGAGAATCTCAAAGGCATCAACGGACAGCAGGTGTTCGGGTACCCCAGCGGGGATTTCGCCGTCATTGTGAGCGAATACGACCGGGGCGGACCGCTCGACCAGCGGGCCATTCTCGACCACGCGCGGGTGGTGAGCGAATGCTTCCGCAACACCACCGTGCTGCCGTTCCGCTTCGGCACCGTGTTCGACAACGATGAGGCGCTGCGCCGGGCCGTCCGCGCCAACCGCCGGGCCTTCATGGCCACCGTGTCGCGGCTGCGGGGCAAGGCGGAGATGCACCTCAAATTGCTGGTCAAGGACGGGTCCCTGCGCGAGGCCCTGCTCGAGGTCGAGCTGCCGCTCACCGCGGGCAGCGAGTACCTGACCAAGCTGCGGGAGAAAGCCTGCAAGCAGCGCGAACGGCAGACCCGCGCCCGGGCGCTCTCCGTCCAGGTGCACAAGCTGTTCAATCCCCTGGAAGCCGACGTCTGCTGCAAGAAGGTGGATTCCGGCGGCATGCTCATCGACATCGCCCATTTGATCGACGGCAGTTCGGTGCAGAAGTACCAGAGCCGCTACAGCACCGCCGCCCGGCAGTTGAAGGACGTCGAGTTGGCCATCAGCGGGCCCTGGCCGCCCTATCACTTCATGCCCGGGAAACTGCGCACCGCCTAGCCGCGGTTCCGCTGTCATCCTGAGCGAGCGCGCCCGACCCTTCGACTTCGCTCAGGGCAAAGCTTTGGCGCGCGAGTCGAAAGCCTGCCCTGAGCGAAGTCGAAGGGGACCCCTACTCGCAAGATGTCGCACAAGTAGGGGTGCTTCGACTCGTGCGGGCAAAAGCGGCCCGCACTCGCTCAGCATGACAGCGAAGTGGGTACAACCGTCGTGAATCTGTTCTGGCCTGCCTAATTTTGGGAAACTCCCGGCTGCTGCAACCTGGGGGTAGTTGACGATACTTCCAAACCACGCATATCATTTCTAGTTTGGCTGGCAGCTCAAGGACAGCAGCAGGGGCGCTCGGCCGGGTATCTCATGGACAAAAAGCGGTTGGATCAATTTAAGAAACGGCTGGAGACGCGGCAGCACGAGCTGAAGCGGCTGGTGGTGCGCAACGTACAGGATGGCCGCGCGGCCGACGAACAGGCGGCGCAGGACATCGCCGACAAGGCCGCCAACTCCTACACCAAGGAGTTCCTCTTCCACCAGAGCAACAACGACCGCCAGCTTCTGCAGTTGGTGGAGGAAGCGTTGAACCGCATCCGTGAAGGCGCCTACGGCGAGTGCGTCAACTGCGGCAATGAACTCAACGCCAAGCGCCTCGAAGCTGTCCCCTGGACACGCTACTGCATCAACTGCCAGGAGAAAGTCGAGCAGGGGCTGCTGGAAGAGAGCAGCACCTAGCGCCATCGAGTCCGCTGCCCGGGTTTGACGCTCCCGAATGGCCGCTGTTAGACTCCTGTTGTCGTCCCTTTCTCAACTTCAGCAAGGGTTTTCGTGGCCTACACTCGACATCAACTTAAGCAGGACAAGTTCGCCGAAACCGCCAAAGACACCCTTTCCTGGGCGGTGGAACACCAGAAGCCTCTCGCCACCGTCTCGATCGCGGCTGTGGTGGCGTTGGTCATTCTGGCCGGCGGCTGGATCTACTACAACCAGCAGGATCAGGCGGCCGGCGCCGAGATCGGCGCCGCGCTGCGCATGTACGGCGCGCCCCTGAGCCCTGCCAACGCTCCCAAGCCGGACTATCCGACCTTTACCTCGGCCAAGGAGCGTGCCGAGGCCGCCCGCAAAGTTTTCCAGCAGGTGCAGGACAAGTACCCGCACACCCGCGCCGCCGAGGTCGCCCGCTACTTCGTGGGAGTCACCTCGCTCGATGTGGGCGATACCGCTACCGCGGAAAAAGCCCTGCAGCAGGTGGCCGGCTACCGCCACCATGATCTGGCGGCGCTGGGCATGTTCGCGCTGGCCTCGGTGTATTGCACCGAGAATAAAGAGGCGGAGGCCATCAAGCTCTACCAGGAGCTGGCCGCCCATCCCGCTTCCACCGTCCCCAAGAGCACGGCGCAACTGGAGCTGGCCACGCTCTACCAGCAGAAGCAGCCCGAGGAAGCCGCCAAGCTCTACGCGCAGATCCAGAAGGACGATCCTGGCAGCCCGGCGGCGCAGGCTGCCACCACGCGCCTGGCCAGTCTGAAGCCTTAGTAGCCAGTCGCCTGTCGCCAGTAGCCAGTCAAACCTAAGTTCAGCGGACCGACCATTGGCGAAGTTTGCTCGAAGTGCTTCCATTCTGGCGACTGGCGACTGACTACTGGCTACTGCCTACTGCCTTTCAAGGTTCGTCCACCCGCGCCTCGTCCACCAGCATAATGGGAATATCGTCGCGCACCGGATAGACGCGCCGGCACTGCGGACATTTGAGCGAGTCCTGTGCGGCGCTGGGAATGACCGGCTGCTTGCACACCGGGCAAACCAAAATCTCGAGGATTTCCTTGGCGATCATGGCGAGCCGCTCCTGAGCGGCACGAACATTGTATATGGTGTCATCCTGAGCGAGGCACGCCCCGGTTTTGGGCGGGCCGAGTCGAAAGCCTGCCCTGAGCGAAGTCGAAGGGGACCCCTACCGTACCAATCCGGACTCGAGTCTTCCCGGCGCCGATTCATAGTGAGCATGCGGGCCCGCGCCCGCCAACAAATCCCTGACATCCTGCCGAGCCTGCGGTTAAGATAACTCTAGGGCCTTATTCCATTATCACGAGGGATTCATGGCGGCAACACTGCTCGACGGCGTCAAAATCGGAAACGAGATCAAGAACGAAGTGGCGGAGGAAGTGCGCCGGCTGCACGAGACCGGGCTGCGCCCGGGACTGGCCGCGGTGCTGGTGGGCAGCAACCCGGCGTCGGAGATTTACGTCCGCAGCAAGGTACAGACCTGCGAAGCGCTGGGGCTCTACAGCGAGAAGATCACGCCCTCGGAATCGGCTAGCACGGAAGAGCTGCTGGAACTGGTGCACGATCTGAATTCGCGCGACGAGATTGACGGCATCCTGGTGCAACTGCCGCTGCCACCGCACGTGGATTCCAAGAAGGTGCTGCTGGCGGTCGCGCCGGAGAAGGACGTGGACGGCTTCCATCCCATGAACGTCGGCTTTCTTTCCACGCAGCGCGCCGGCCTGGCGCCGTGCACGCCGGTCGGCATCATGGAGATGCTCCGCCGCAGCAACGTCCCCATCCAGGGCGCGGACGCGGTGGTGGTCGGCCGCAGTGACATCGTCGGCAAGCCCATGGCCATGCTGCTCACCAATTCCAACGCCACCGTAACCATCTGCCACTCCAAGACGCGCGATCTGCCCGGGGTCTGCCGCCGCGGCGACATCCTGGTGGCGGCCATGGGCCGCACCGGTTTCGTTACCCGCGACTTTATCAAGCCGGGCGCCACCGTGATCGACGTGGGCATGAACAAAATCACCAGCCGCGAGGAGTTCGACAAGTATTTCAAGGGCAACGAGAAGCGCGAGCTGGCCTTCGCCAAGAACGGCTACACCCTGATCGGCGACGTGCATCCCGAGGTGGCCGAAGTTGCCGGAGCGCTCACGCCGGTGCCCGGTGGGGTTGGTCCGCTGACCATCGCCATGCTGATGGCCAACACGCTAAAGGCAGCGAAGCTGCGCCGTGGCGCCCGCTTCCTCAGCGCGGCCCTGGCCGAGCGGGGCTAGGTTGCTGCGCGTCGGGCTGACTGGCGGCGTGGCCTGCGGCAAAACCACGGTCGCCGGAATGATGCGCCAGCGCGGCGCGCACGTGGTGCTGGCCGACGAAGTGGCGCACGATCTCATGCGGCCGGGTCAGCCCGTCTATTACGAGGTGGTCCGGCACTTCGGTTCGGACATTGTCGCGATCGACGGCTCGATCGACCGCAAGAAGCTGGCCGAGGCCGCGTTCGGTTCCGGACGCATCCAGGAATTGAACCAACTCGTCCACCCGGCGGTGATCGCGCGCCAGGAAGCCTGGACGAATGAAATGGCCGCCCAGGACCCGGACGGCATTGCCGTGGTGGAAGCGGCGCTGATGCTGGAAGCCGGCGTGGGCAAGCGTTTCGATAAGCTGGTGGTGGTTATCTGCACGCTGCCGCAGAAGATCGACCGCTTCGCGCGGCGTCACAACCTGGACCTGGCAGCCGCCGCTCGTGAGGTGACGCGCCGTATGGCAGCCCAGCTTCCGGATGAAGAGAAAGTCCGCGTTGCCGATTACGTCCTCGACAACTCCGGCCCGCTGGCGGACCTCGAAGTGAAGGTAGACGCGCTGATGGCGGAGCTGCGGCGTCTGGCGGACAACTTCACTCGCCGCAGATAGACGTGGAGCCAGGAAGCAGGAACTAGTCTTCAACTTGAAACTCGAAACTTGAAACTCGAAACGTGAAACGCCTTACAAAATGAGATCGATCCGTCCCATCCTGTTCGCCCTGGTGATCGCCGGCGCCTTCTATTACTTCACCACCCACCGGCGCACGCCGGCAAGCTCCGAGTCCGCCAGTTGGGTTACGCGCCCGGCGGAGGTGGACATCACCCAGGCCGCCGGGCCGCAGAGCTTCGACTCCGAAGAGCAGGAGAACATCGCCGTCTACAAGAAAGCGATTCCGGCGGTGGTGAACATCACCTCGACCACCGTGGCCTTCGACTTTTTCTATGGCGCGGTGCCGCAGCAGGGCCAGGGCTCCGGATTCATCATCGACAAGGCCGGCCACATCCTGACCAACCATCACGTCATCGGCGACAACCCCCGTCGGCTGGAAGTCACGCTCTCGAACCGCAAGAAGTACTCGGCGGAGATCGTGGGCCTCGACCGGTCGCACGATCTGGCGGTGATCCAGATCAAGGCCGGCGACGAGCTGACCCCCGCCGTCCTGGGCGACTCCCGCGGGCTTCAAGTAGGACAGAAGGTCTTCGCCATCGGCAATCCCTTCGGCCTGGCCGGCACCATGACGCGCGGCATCGTCAGCTCCATCCGTTCGGTGCGCGAGCCCGAAGGCGGCGCCATCATCGACGAGGCCATCCAGACCGACGCCCCCATCAACCCCGGCAACTCCGGCGGGCCGCTGCTGAATTCCCACGGCGAGGTCATCGGCATCAATACCCTGATCCTCAGCTCGGTCGGACAGAGCGCCGGCATCGGCTTCGCTATCCCCATCAATGCGGCCAAGGCGGTCATCAACGACCTGGTGCAGTTCGGGCAGGTGCGTCGCCCGGCGCTGGGGGTCCGCAGCCTGCCGATCGGGCCGGAGCTGGCCTCGCAGATGGGCCTCCCTTCCGACTACGGTGTGCTGATCCTCTCGCTAATTCCGGGTGGTCCGGCCGAGCGCGCTGGCCTGCGCGGCGGTTCGGAGAAAGCCTACCTCGGCAACACGCCCATCATGCTGGGCGGCGACCTGATCGTCCGCATCGACGATCAGGACATCGAGGATCAGCAGGACATCGCCCACGTCATGAACCAGCACCACACCGGCGACAAGATCAAGGTCACCTTCTACCGCGGGAAAAATAAGATGGAGGTGACCGTCACCCTGGCTGAAGCTCGCAGCAGCACGGGGGCGTGAGGACGGCGGGTTGAACCCTCTTACCCTTTTTGGATTATTCGCGGTGACGGCGATGGTGGTCTGCTATGCCCTGGAACGGCGCAGCCATTGGTTCATTCTAGGGTTCGCCGTTTCTTGCGCGCTAGGCTCCGTGTACGGCTTTCTCCAGGGAGCGTGGCCGTTCGGAGCGGTTGAAGCGGTGTGGTGCGTGATCGCGGCGCGGCGCTGGGTGGGCGCCAGGAAATTGTGATTTTCCGCCGCGGATGCACGCGGATCAACGCGGATCAACTTGAATTTACACGTTTCACGTTAAGATATACGTAAACTAACGATAGATGCCATGCTCGCATGGCGATTTCGACTCAGATGCCAACTGCCCAAGAAATTCGTATGAGAATCGTCAGCCTGTACAGGCGTGAAGGAAGCCTATATGCAGTTCTACAAGCTCAATACCGAGCAAGAAATGGCTCTTTTATTGATGAGAAGTTGGCGCGGGCTGAGTTGTCGCCGTTCCTGCACCTGCCCGAAGAAGAAGCATTGGCTGCATTCGTCGAGTACACCGTCTTCAAGGAGCTTCGAGCAGAAGCCAACGTCACCCTTTTGAAAGATGCAATCCGCCAGGGCCTTCGACTGACCACAACAAGTGAGCGGGAAACGTTGAAGGAAATTGATGCGAATGGGCGAATGTTCCATTGGGGCTTACTCTTACAGGCGTCCAGCGACATTAAGCCGAAGCGACTTCTTGAACATATTAGGTGGGGCATGGGGAAGAACGCAGTCGCGCAGCTCTTCTCAGGAAAGCAACAAATGCCCGTTGAGGAGGGATACAACGAAATCGGTTTCTTCAGCCCGAGTTACGGTTTGCCTGCATCCTTTTTCTTTTATTTCGAGGCAGGTGTGCTCGGTGGCGACAAGTTAAGGAGAATTCAGATAATGTACTTGACTCCAGCGGAGCAATGGCCGCCTGACGAAGAGATTGAGCGCGCTTACAACTTAATCAAGAATGACTTGGTGGCGCAATACGGTGAGCCCGCGATAACGAAGGATGAGACTGACCTACCCGAGGAATTCCGCCAATCTGAAATGCACGTCTGGAAGTTCTCCGAATCGATCTTGACCTTGTCCTACGGACTCGTACGCGATGGAGTACCTCTGAATGTTTGCCCTCCTGTCACCGTAGCGTATGGAGATCGGAAACACGATCCGTTTTCACTCCCATTTGCCAGTTAATATGCTCTTATATATTTACCCCCCTATGCCCCTTCCAAGAGGGCGGGGGCAGCCCCTACGAGCCAATCCGGTCGCTTTATTGGTTGTAGCGCAGATGGCACGGCTTAGTGCTGGGCAGGTGTTCGAAATGATTCGCGATCTTCTTGCTGCGATGCAGCCGCACATCTTGCCTACAGTCCGGGCAGATGGCCCGCGTCTCATTCTTCACAGCCGCCTCATCTGCCGTGATCTCTTTCTTGCCGTCAGGTTTCAGCAATGCAGTCTTCATAGTGGCGACTTACGGTAGCAGTGCGCTTCCGGGTCTGTCAAAGGCACAATCCAAACTAAAACCGCCGAGGACACAGAGGACGCGGAGGAAAAGGACGAGGACCTCTGCGCTCTTAGCGTCCTTTTGCGGTTTTCATCTTGCTTTGGAATCCGCGTTTATCCGCGTCTACCCGCGGCGAATGAAGTTCTTGCATTTGACTCCCGATCAACGCTGGGCTAGCCTCAAATACTTACCCGACGCGAGGCCCATGCCAACCCTGCGTAAGTTATTGATTGCACTAGCCATCGCCTCCACGGCGACCGCTGCGACCGTAGCTCCAGTCCGTGCGCCCCACGCCATGGTGGCCAGCGGACACGAGCTGGCATCGCGGGCGGGAGTCGAGGCCATGCGGCAAGGCGGCAATGCGGTGGATGCCGCCGTGGCGACCGGATTCGCGCTGGCGGTCGTGCTCCCCGAGGCCGGCAACCTGGGGGGCGGGGGATTCATGCTGCTGCGTCTGGCCGATGGACGCGCGCACTTCCTCGACTTCCGTGAAAAAGCGCCTGCCGCTGCCACGCGCGACATGTACCTCGACGCCAAGGGCAACTTGCTACCGGATGCCAGCGTGGTCGGCTATCGCGCCATCGGAGTGCCGGGCTCGGTCGCCGGACTCGTCTACGCCGAGAAGAAATTTGGCAAGCTGACGCTGGCCCAGGTGATGGCGCCGGCGATCCGCCTCGCGCGGGAGGGCTTTGCGCTCTCCGGGCACGACGCCCGACAGCTCCGCGATCCTTCCCTCGCCGCATTTCCCGAGACGCGCCGCATCTTCCAGCGTGACGGCCATTATTATCAGCCCGGGGACACCTTCAAGCAGCCGGAACTGGCGCGAACGCTCGAGCGCATTGCCGCCGATCCCGACAGTTTCTACCACGGCGCGCTGGCGCAGGAGCTGGCGGCTGCGCTCCAGAAGGGCGGCGGCCTCGTCACGGCCAAGGACCTGGCGGCGTATGAGGTGAAGGAGCGCGAGCCGGTGCGCGGCAGCTATCGCGGATACGAGATCGTGGCGGCGCCGCCGCCGTCGTCGGGCGGGATCGCGTTGATCGAGCTGCTCAACATTCTCGAAGGCTACGACCTGGCCAAGCTCGGCAACGGGTCGGCTGAATCCATCCACCTGGTGGCCGAGGCCTTTCGCCGCGCCTTCTTCGATCGCGCCGAATTGCTGGGCGATCCCGATTTCGCCAGCGTCCCGGTGGCCGCGCTCATGGACAAGCACTACGCCGCTGCCTGGCGTGAGACGCTCGATCCGCATCGCGCCAGCCCCAGTGCGGACTTGCGGCGCCCGGTGCAGGCGTTTGAGAAACTCGACCGCATGGCGGCCGCCGGTGAGCCTGATCACACTACGCACTACTCGGTCGTCGATTCCGCCGGCAATGCCGTGGCAGTAACCACCACGCTCAACGATCTCTTCGGATCGCGCGTCACCGCAGAAGGTCTCGGCTTCCTGCTGAACGATGAGATGGACGACTTTACCTCCAAGCCCGGCGCGCCCAATATGTTCGGCCTGCTGCAAGGCGAGGCCAATGCTATCGCTCCCGGCAAGCGGCCGCTCTCCGCCATGGCGCCCACCATCGTGCTCAAGGACGGCCGGCTGTTCATGGTGCTCGGTTCACGCGGCGGGCCCAGGATCATCACCGCGGTGGCGGAAGTGCTGGTCAACGTGATCGACTATGGAATGAACATCCAGCAGGCGGTGGACGCTCCCAGATTCCACCATCAGTGGATGCCGGACGTGTTGCGCGTCGAGAAGGACGGCTTCTCTCCCGCCACGGGAAATCGCCTCGCGGCTATGGGGCACAAAATCGAAGAGGGTTACAACGAACGCGGCAAATGGCACGGACACTGGGGCGACGTGGAGTGCGTGGCCGTTGATCCCAAAACGGGCGAACGCCTGGGCGCCAGCGACAGCCGGTATGAAGGCAAGGCGGTAGGGTATTAGACTAGATTGAGAAGGCGCGCGAGGGCACGACGGATTCTTAAGAATGTCGGCCTGAATCTGGGTGGAGCAGGGCTTTAGCCCTGCATGATGACGGTGTCAACAGCCTCCGGCTTTTAGCCGCTGAGGTAATGCCGCCACATTCAATGGGTACCTCAGGGGCTGAAGCCCTCATGAGAAAGCCCCGTCAACGCAGGCCTGAAGGCCTGCTCCACCCTGGCCGCTGGGTCCTGGTTTCAAGAAGGAAAGCACTCATGCTGAAAGCGATTTCCACCCACGTCTACGTCCGGGAGCGGCTGCGCGGCGGGCTGCTCGACGGCTTGCTCCAGGCCGGCGCCGAAACCATCGAGATCTTCGGCGCCCGCGGCCACTTCGACTACGCCAACCGCCGCTCCCACGTGAAGGAGATCGGCGACTGGTTCCGCGAGAAGGGCATCCCGCTCCACTCCATCCACTCGCCCATGTACAGCGAGTACGAGTGGGGGCGCCGGGGCTCGCCGCCGGTCAACATCGCCTCGCTCGACAAGCGCGCCCGCATCGAGGCCATGGACGAGATCAAGCGCGCCATCGAGGTAGCCGAGCAGCTCCCCTTCCGCTTCCTGGTGCAGCATGTCGGCACCAGCGGCGAGGATTGGGACCCGAAGAAGGCCGAGGCCGCCATGACCTCGATCGAGCATCTCAAGGCTTTCGCCAAGCCGCTGGGGGTCACGCTGCTGCTGGAGAACATACCCAACGAGCTCTCCACGCCGGATCGCCTGGTGGAGCTCATCCACAACGCACATTTTGACGATGTCGGGGTCTGCTTCGACACCGGCCACGCTCACATCATGGGCGGCGTGGCGCAGGCGTTCGCGCTGCTCAAGCCGCTCATCCGCTCCACCCACGTACACGACAACGCCGGCCTGAGCGACGATCACCTCTGGCCCGGCGACGGCACCGTAGATTGGGAAGAGACCATGAACTTGCTGCGCTCGGCGCCGCAGGCTCCGCCGCTGCTGCTGGAGATCAAGGGCGAGGGCAAGACCGATATCGTCGAAGGCCTGGCCAAGGCCTTCCGCAAACTCGAGCCGCAGCCGGCCGCGGCCAAAGGATAGGATTTCCGCCGCGGATGGACGCCGATTAACGCGGATGAAAGGCTCTACGCCGGCCACAGCCGGGTCAGGTAATCGGCCATGCTGAAGGCCAGCAGCAGCCCCAGGAAAAAAATGCCGCAGATGATCACCACCCGCGTCAGCCGGGGCGTGTATTTTGCGCCCATGAAGAAGAGCACCACCAGGGACGCTTTGAAGGTGGCGATGGCGAGGGCCACCACGGTGTTGAAGCGACCCAGGTCCACGAAGGCCACCAGCGTGGTGATTAGCGTCATCGCCATCAGCGTGGCCCAGATGGCGATGTAAATCTTCTTCGGAACGGTATGCTCTGCCATATCAGGTATGCGTCCGGCTAATCAGGTATAACAGCGGGAACAGGTAGATCCAGACGATATCCACGAAGTGCCAGTAGAGTCCCACGTTCTCCACCGGGTTGTGATACCCCTCGGTGTAGCGCCCCTTTCCGGCACAGATCGTGATCCACGTGACCAGGCCAATGCCGATCAGCATGTGCAGCGCGTGCAGCCCGGTCATGATGAAGTAGAGCACGAAAAAGAGCTGCACTTTGCCGGCGTCCACTCCCGCCGCGCTGGAGACCAGATCAAAGCCCAAGCCCGGGACCTCATGCGCGCGCCAGTGCTGGTAGTACTCCACGCCTTTCAGCACCAGGAACGTACAGCCGAACAAGAGAGTGACGGCCATCCAGGGCACGATGGCCTTGCTGCGTCCCTTCTGCGCGGCCTGGACGCCGAGCGCCATGGTCAGGCTGCTGCAGATCAGCACGGCGGTGTTGACCGCGCCGATGGCCAGGTCCATGTGCTTGCTGCCTTCCAGGAACGAAGGGAAATACAGCGTGCGGTAGACCAGGTAGGCGCAGAACAGCCCGCCGAACATCATCAGCTCGGTGAGCAGAAAGACGAACATGCCCAGCGTAGCGGTCTCGCGCTGCTGGTCCAGGTCGCGATACGGCACCTGCAACGCTGGGTGGGGAACGGCGCCGGCTTCCGTGCTATGCGACAAATTCCATCTCCGGATGCTTGTCGTAGGCGTAAGCTTCTTCGGTCACGACAGGCGTCTCCTCAAAATTGTGCGTCGGCGGAGGCGATGTGGTCTGCCACTCGAGGCCGGTCGAGCCCCACGGGTTCGCGGGCGCGATCTCGCCGTAGCGCAGCGACCAGAGCAGGTAGATCAGCGGCAGCATGTATCCCACCGCCAGAATCGAAGCGCCCGCCGTGGACATCACGTTCAGCACCTGGAACTCCGGCGCGTAGGCATGATAGCGCCGCGGCATGCCCAGGTATCCCAGCAGGAACTGCGGGAAAAAGGTGACGTTGAAGCCGATAAAGATGATGCCTGCCGAGAGCTTGGCCCAGCCTTCGGGATACATCCGCCCGAACATCTTCGGCCACCAGTAGTGGATGGCGCCCAGGTAAGCCATCACCGTCCCGCCCACCATGATGTAGTGGAAGTGCGCGACCACGAAGTAAGTGTCGGTAACGTGGATGTCCACGCCCAGCGCCGCCACGAACAGCCCCGTCAGCCCGCCCATGGTGAACAGCCCGATGAAGCCGAAGGCGTAGAGCATCGGCGTGCGGTAGGAGATGGCGCCCTTATATAAGGTAGCGGTCCAGTTGAAGACCTTGACCGCCGACGGGATCGCCACCAGGTAGCTCATGACGGAAAACAGCAGCGCCGAATAGAGGGAGATGCCGGCCACGAACATGTGGTGGCCCCACACCAGGAAGCCGAACACCGCGATAGCAATCGAAGCCGCAGCCACGAATTCATAGCCGAAAACGCGCTTGCGGGAAAATGTCGATACCAGTTCGCTGACCACTCCCATCGCGGGCAGCACCATGATGTACACCGCGGGATGGGAGTAGAACCAGAACAGGTGCTGGAACAGCACCGGATCGCCGCCCAGCGCGGGGTTGAAGATGCCGATGTGCCACACCCGCTCCACCGCCACCAGGATGAGCGCGATGGCCACCACCGGCGTGCCCAGGACCATGATGACGGCGGTGGCATAGTTGGACCAGAGGAACAGTTGCATCCGCCGCCAGGTCAGCCCCGGCGCGCGCAGCTTGTGGATGGTGGCGATAAAGTTCAGCCCGGTGAAGATGGACGAGAACCCGGCGAAGAGGATGCCCACGATCGAGCCGAAGACGTAGGTATTGGAGTAGGTGGTGCTGAACGGCGTATAGAAGGTCCAGCCCGTGTCCACCCCGCCGATAGTGATGCAATACAGCGTGATCCCCGCCCCAATCACGTACAGGTACCAGCTCAACAGGTTGATCTTGGGGAACGCCATATCGCGCGCGCCCACCATCATGGGCAGCACAAAATTGCCAATCACCGCCGGCACCGATGGAATCAGGAAAAAGAAGACCATCACGATGCCGTGCATGGTGAACAGCTTGTTGTAAGTGTCCGAGGTCACCAGGTCGCCGGCTGGGGTCATCAGCTCCAGGCGGATCAGCGTGGCGAAGATCCCGCCGATGAAGAACATGACCGTGACGGACATCATGTACAGGACGGCGATGCGTTTGTGGTCGGTGGTGAGCAGCCACGAGCGGATGCCGTAATCCACATTCAGGTAGTGCTCGCGGGGATGGACTGCGGCAGCGGGTGCGGCGCTCATGGACGGGTCACCTGTGGTTCCACCTGGGGGTTGCGTTTGCGCATGTCCTCATCCGGGATGGGAGCGTTGGGATTCACGTTCAGCGGATTCTGCTGCAGCGATTTGATGTAGGCGATAAGTTCGAGCATCTCGTCTTCGTTCACCTGTCCCTGAAAGACCGGCATGATGGGCTGCCAGCCGGCCACGATTTTGGCTTTGGGCGCGAGGATGGACTCGCGGATGTAATTCTCATCGGCGATCTGCGTGGTGCCGTCTTGCAGGTGTACCTCCTTGCCGTAAAGGCCGGCCAGGTCGGGACCGCGCGCGCCCTTGTCGGCGCGATGGCAACTGATGCAGCCGAAGTGGCGGAACAGCTTGTCACCCGAGGACGCCAGCGACCCTTCTGCACCCGAGGCCAGCCAGGTTTCGTAATCCGCCGGCTCCATCACTACCACCCAGCCGATCATGCCCGAGTGCGAGGTGCCGCAGTACTCGGCGCAGAAAAGATGATAGGTGCCGGCGCGCGTGGGCCGGAACCACACCGTGCGATAGCGGTTGGGCAGTACGTCCATCTTCACCCGAAAGGCGGGCACGAAGAAGCTGTGGATCACGTCCTGCGAGATCAGCGTGACCGCGACATCCTGGCCCACCGGCACGTGCAGCTCGTTGATCTCGCGCTGGCCGTCCGGGTGCTGGAACTTCCACATCCACTGCTTGGCGGTGCCGTAGACGCGCAGCGCGTTTTTGGGCGGCGCGCCGTAGCTGTAGTACACCGCCGCCCCCCACACGAAAATCACCATGGCGATGGCCAGCGGGATGATCGACCAGGTGGCCTCCACCGCCAGCGAGCCCTCGATCTGCTCCGCCTGGGGGTGGACCGAGCGCCGGTACTTGATGGCGAACACCGTGATCGTCAGAAATATCCCGACGCTGAAGAAGACCGTGATCGCGATCAGAAAGAAATAGAGCGGGTCGACTTTGTCGGCAAAGTTCGACGCCCTGGCCGGGAATAATGGGAAGTCAGTCCACATATCAGCCGGCCCGTCCTGGAGATTTGTGCTGGCGCGCCGCCACCGCAGTCGCGGTTTTGTGGCGAAGCTCGCGCTGCCACGCCACCGCTAGGAATCCACCCAGCAGCAGCAGCGTCAGAGCGCCGCCCAGGCGGAGCATGTTGGTCACCACGGCGCCATACTTGCCCGTGGCCGGATCGTAGTGGTAGCAGTAAAGGTTAATCTGATCCACCACGTTGCCTAGCTTGCCCGCAGACGACTCCACCAGCGCCAGCCGCAGGTCCTTGGGCGTGTATTCGATGCCATATAAATAATGAGAGAGCCTGCCTTCCGGCGTCGCGACCATGATGCCGCTGGCGTGGGCGTACTGCTGGATCTTGGGGTCCCAGGCGTAGCGGAAGCCTACAGCCTTGGTGAGCGCCTCGATCGCGGGCGTGTCGCCGGTAAGGAAGTGCCAGCCCTTCTCCGCGTCGGCGCGGCCATAGCGCTTCAGATACGTGTCCCGCTTCTCGGTGGCGACGGCGGGCGTGTCTCGTGGATCGAAGCTGACGGTCACAATGTCGAAGTCGCGTCCCACGCTCAGCTTCTGCGGAAGCAGGCCGCCGACCACCCCGTTCAGCACCTGCGAGCACAGCATCGGACACTGGTAGTAAACCAGGGTAAGCAGCACCGGCCGCTGTCCGAAGTAGCTGCGCAGCGGAACGCTTCTGCCGGCTTCGTCGTGGAAGACGAGATCGAGCGGAAGCTGTTGGCCGATGCGCTGGTCGATGCCCACCTCTTGCAGGATGGGGATGGGCGTGTTCCGGGTCAGAGCCTCCTTGGGTTCGTGCATGTACTGAGCCGACAGCGGCGCAGCGGCGAACGACAGCGCTGCTGCGACCACCAGCTTGACAAAGCGAAGATTGCGATTTACGGCTGTCATAACTTTCTACCTGTTCGTCCGGCGCAAGTCTTCTTGCGCACGCGATGCTCCGGGCAGCGATCCCTCAGCCGGGTTCGGATTCGGCGCCGCCGGCGCGGTCCCCGTCCCAGGTCCTTTCCACGGCAGCCCGCGCTCGGCCACCAGGTCCATCGCTTGTTCGATGGGAATGCGCGCAATCCCCGCTTTCTGGTCCACCCAGCCATAGCTGTTCAACGTCTCCCCGGCGGACAAGCGGTACACGTTGTAGTCGGCCACCGGATTCGGCTGCAGCCGCGGCTGCGGAACGCCAGGCGGAGAAGTGTACATTCGCGGACTGGGCAACGGCCCCCGCTCCGCTGACTTGGCTCGGAAGTAGCTGAACATTCCCCACAGCACCAGCAACACCATCACCGACGCCAATCCCAGCGCGGCCAGGAACGCCAGCACTACGCGCAGGTCCGCTTCGCGCGGCTCGTAGTTCACGCCGGGGTTGCGCACATCTTCTTCGCGGATTTCAGGCTCACTCGGAGGCATGTCCCACCACTTCCTCAAAACGTTGGTCGTGGATCGCCACCAGCGGCCGCTGGCGCAGCGCCCACACAAAGGCCGCCATCCAGATGCCGCCGATTCCCGCCGGAACCACGATGTCCATCCACTGGAAGCGCAACCCATGCGGGAAGCCGGGCAGCGCGTTGGGCGCGATCCAGAACAGCAGGTCGAGGTACCGTATCGCCACCAGCAGCATCGCCACCCACGCCAGGCGGCGGGCGTTCCGCTTGAGGTCGCGCGAGAGCAGCAGCGCGAACGGCACCGCGAAGTGGAACACCACCAGCGCCAGGCCCACGTACTTCCATCCGTGGTTCAGGCGGTGCAAGTACCACGAGATTTCGTCCGGCTCATTGCCGGCCCATATGATCACCAGTTGCGAGTACGAGGTGTAGGCCCAGAGCATGACGAAGGCCAGCATCATCTTGCCCAGGCTGTGCAGGTGCTTCTCCTGCACGATGTCGGACATGGGCTTGTGCTGCGCCAGCAGGAACAGCATGGCCGCACAGAACGAAAGCGCCGCCAGCATCTGCCCCGCGATCAGGATCAGGGGATAGATGGTCGAAGCCCAGTGCGGGTCCAGCGACATCAGCCAGTCGATCGAGGCGAAGGTCACGGTCAGGCCGTAGATCACCATTCCCGGCCCGCTGAGGCGCTGCATCCGCCGCCGCGAGACAGGATCGCCGCTCGCGTCCTGCGCCGCCGACCAGCGGTTCAACAGATAGGCCAGCAAAATCCAGGCCAGGAAGTAGATCACGGCGCGGGCGATGAACCACGGCGCCACGAGGTACTGCAACTGATGCGGCAGCTTGGCATCGTGCTGCACCAGCTCACGATGATCCCACACGTAGAGATACGGGATCCCAAGGATCAGCGGCACGAACATCACCGCCAGCAGCGGGAAGATGCGCGCCGCCGACTCCAGCGGACGCCGGATCACGAATCCCCATAGGCCGCCGGCCAGGTGCTGCATCATCAAGACCGCCAGGCATCCCAGCGTGAGGCCCGTCCACCAGACGTATCCCAAAAGATAGGAGCGGAAGAACTGCGTGGGGCTGTGCCCGACGACCGCCGCAATCGCCGCCGCCGCCAGGAACACCACTCCGACCACCAGCGACCGCCGCTGGATGCGGGCCAGCCCCGGCGGTGCGGGATACGGCAGGGTTGTGGGCGCGTAGCTCACCGCTTCTCCTCCGGCTGTTCCGGCTGCCCCAGCTTGCCTCGCACGTCGGCGGGCACATCCGCCACCGCCGCGTGCTGGCTCAACTGCAGCGCGCGGATGTAGGCGATGATCTTCCAGCGATCATCCACCGCGATCTGCTGTGCATAATCTGGCATACCGCCCGTGCCGTTGGTGATGACATCGAAGAAATGTCCCACCGGCGCCTGGCGCAGGCGGTCGTCGTGGAAGCTGGGCGGCCGCAGATACCCGCGCTGCACCACCATGCCGTTGCCGTCGCCCAGCTCGCCGTGGCACGGCGTGCAGTAAATGTTGTACCGCTCGCGCCCCCGCGCGAGCGCTTGCCGCGTCACCGGGAACGGCAGCGTCGTGACCGGCTGCAGATTCTCCAGGCCGGTCAGATACGCGGGGTCCTGGTTGATTTCGCTGCGATCGACCGTGCCCGCCACCAGCGGCCGCGCCGAGCGACCGTCGGGGAAGAACTCGCTGGCGCGCAGCGGCTTGAACTTGGGCTGGTTGTGCATGTCCTGGCGGCAGCCGGCGAGCAACAACAAAATGATTGTCATCCCGAGCGAAGCGCGAGCGAGCATAGCGAGCGAGCGCGAGTCGAGGGACCTTGTGCTTTCCGCGAGAAAAACGCAAGGTCCCTCGGCTCGTGCTCGGTCGCTTCGCGACCTCGCGCTTCGCTCGGGATGACAATTCATGTGGGAAAGCCCGTTAATGCGGCACCTCCGACACCTGCTTGGGGTTCAAGCCCTGCAGGAATTTCTCCGTCTGCGCGCGGTCGTACCGGGGATCAGCGGCATAAATGCACAAAAAGAACCGGTCTTTGCTGGCAAACGCAAAACGCTCGACGTTGAACACCGGGTGGTAGGGCATGGGCAGCCGGTTCAGCGCCAGCATCCCGAAGACAGCGAACACCGCGGCGCCCAGGATGGTCATCTCGAAGGTCACCACGATGAACGACGGCCAGGAATGCAGCGGCCGCCCGCCCACGTTGATGGGGTAGTTCACGACGGAGATCCAGTACTGCATCAGGTATCCGCCGATGCCTCCCAGCAACCCTCCCACCAGCACTACCAGCGGCACGCGGCTGTGGTGGTGGCCGATGGCCTCGCTGACTTCCTCGATGGGGAAGGGACTGTAGGCGTCCATCCGGCGATAACCCTCGGCGTAGGCCTTGCGCGCCGC
Organism: Terriglobales bacterium; assembly: GCA_052145015.1. Lineage (GTDB taxonomy): Bacteria > Acidobacteriota > Terriglobia > Terriglobales > Acidobacteriaceae > JAHFUA01. The sequence goes on along the minus strand of JBKQPN010000023.1, from coordinate 24,034 downwards.
CACCGCGAGCCCGGTCGGCGAATCAAACTCCGCCATCAGTCCGAAGATGGGCGCACGCTTCATTTTGCGTCGGCCTCCACCTCGGCCTGCGGCAGCAGCGTCTGCATCTCGAAGATCGAGATCATGGGCAGGAAGCGGATGAACAGGTACATGGCCATCACGAAGAACCCGATGGTGCCCACGTAGGTGAACCAATCCCACCTGGTCGGGTAATACATGCCCCACGACGAAGTCAGGAAGTCCCGATGCAGGCTGGTGACCACGATGATGAAGCGCTCCAGCCACATGCCAATCAGAATTACGATCGAGATCCCAAACAGCGCGCCCACGTTCCGCCGCACCCGCCGCGACCACAGCACCTGCGGGGCCACGATGTTGCAGAAGATCAGCAGCCAATACAGCGGCGCGTAAGGGCCGAGCATGCGGTTCTTGAGCATGAAGAAGTCGAACTCGTCGGATCGATACCAGGCCATGAAGCCCTCGACTAGGTATCCGTAGGCGACGATCAGCCCGGTCACCAGCATGATCCGGGCGCAGTTTTCCAGGTGCCGCATGGTGATCATGTCGCCCAGTCCGTAGAACCTGCGGATGGGGATGGCAATCACCAGCACCATAGCGAATCCGGAATAGATGGCGCCGGCCACGAAGTACGGCGGGAAGATGGTGGTGTGCCAGCCCGGCACGATGGCGATGGCGAAATCGAAGCTCACCACCGTGTGTACCGAGACCACCAGCGGTGTGGCCAGCCCGGCCAGCAGCAGGTAGGCGGACTCGTAGTTCTTCCAGTGCCGCGCCGATCCCCGCCAGCCCATGGCCAGAAATCCGTAGGCCGCGCGCGCAAAGCGACTCTGCGAGCGGTCGCGCAGCGTGCCCAGGTCGGGGATCAGTCCCACGAACCAGAACATCAGCGAGACCGTGAAATAGGTCGAGACCGCGAACACGTCCCACACCAGCGGGCTGCGGAACTGCGGCCACACTTGCATGGTGTTGGGATAGGGGAAGAGCCAGTAAGCCAGCCACGGCCGGCCCATGTGCAGCACCGGGAACATGCCCGCGCACATCACCGCGAACAGCGTCATGGCCTCGGCGAAGCGGTTGATGGAGTTGCGCCACGGCTGGTTGAGCAGCAGCAGGATGGCGGAGATCAGCGTGCCGGCGTGGCCGATTCCGATCCACCACACGAAGTTCACGATGGCAAATCCCCAGCCGATGGGAATGTTGATGCCCCAAATGCCGACGCCCTTCACCAGCAGATAACTCACCGCGGCCAACAGCAGCATGGTGAGCAGCAGGCCGACGCTGACACCTAGCACCCAGCCCAGCGTGGTGCGCCGCGTAAGCACGATGGCGCTGATCTTGTCGCCCACCGTGGCGAAGGTGTACCCGGGCGCAAGTACTGGCGCTCTACCCGTGCGCGGTTCCTGTGGGCTACTCATGATGCCGGACCTGGACCGGGTGGAGCAGGGCTTCAGCCCTGCATAGACGACGGCGTCCTTGGTGCCCGGCTTTAGCCGCTGAGGTGCGGAGGACCTCAGGGGCTGAAGCCCACAATTCAAAGCACCACCTGAATGCAGGCCTGAAGGCCTGCTCCACCCCGGTGGATCCAGATTCTTCTGCCATCCTTATCCCTTCTTCTCCAATTCAGGATTGGGATTGCGCACCGCGGCCAGATACGTGGTCCGCGGACGCGTGTTCAATTCCGCCAGCAATCCGTAATTGCGCGGCTCCGCCTTCAAGCGCGACACCCGGCTATTCTTGTCGTTCAGGTCACCGAAGATGATGGCTTCGGCGGGACACGCCTGCTGGCACGCCGTCTGGATTTCCTGATCGCGGATCTTGCTCTGCTCTTTTTCCGAGTCGATGCGCGCCCGCGTGATCCGCTGGATGCAGTAGGTACACTTCTCCATCACCCCGCGGCTGCGCACCGTCACGTCGGGGTTGTGGAGCAGCTTTAGCGTGGGCGTCTCCCAGTCGGAGAACAGCAGGAAGTTGAACCGCCGTACTTTGTAAGGACAATTGTTCGAGCAGTAGCGCGTCCCCACGCAGCGGTTGTAGACCATGTCGTTCAGGCCCTCGGAGCTGTGCACGGTGGCGCCCACCGGGCACACCAGCTCGCAGGGCGCGTTCTCGCACTGCATGCAGGGTACGGGCTGGAACAGGGTGCGCGGATTCGCCAGATCGCCTTCGTTGTAGGCATCCAGACGAATCCAGTTCATGTGGCGCTCGCGGATCACCTGCTCTTTGCCTACCACCGGAATGTTGTTCTCCGCCTGGCAGGCGACCAGGCAGGCGTTGCACCCGACGCACGAGTTCAGATCAATGGACATGCCCCACTTGTATTCGTTGTATTCGTAGGCCGGATACAAGGTGTCAGAGCTGGCGGGCTCCTCCTTCATCTCCTGGGCGAAGCGCGGATTGGCGGTGAACTCGGCGAGCGTCGCCTCGCGCACGGGCGCGCGCTTGATCGTTTCCTCAATGGCGGTCTTGTTGTCGATGATCTGGTGGTTCTGGGTCAGGGCCAGCGGGTAGTCCTCGCCCACCGGCGTGATCTTCACTCCAGTGGAGATCCACGGCGCATCGCTGGTGCGCACCTGGAAGGCGCTGTAGCCGCGCTTCGAGCCGTTGCTTCCGGCACGCTTCAAGCCGTAGCCCATCACCAGCGTGATCGTGTTGTATGCCTGTCCCGGCACGACCAGCACGGGACCGCGCACCTTGCGCCCGTGGTGCTCGACCTCTACCAGATTTCCGGTGCGCACCTTGAGGATGTCGCTGAGCGTCGGGTCGATCAGCACGGCGTTGTCCCAGGTGAGTTTGGTCAGCGGTTTGGGCAACTCCTGCAGCCAGCCGTTGTTCGCCCAGCGACCGTCGTAGACTGAGGGATCGGGTTGGAACACAACTTCCGGCCCCACAACGCTGTGTTCCAACTTCGCAAGGTTCAGCGGGCGCGCGGTCACGGTCCGGGGCTTCGATTCCGAGCCCGCGATGAAGCCATCGTGCAGCCACTTGCGCCACGTGGCATCGAGTATTGTGCTCTTGAGCTGCGACCGCCAGTAGCCGCGCACCACGTCGTAGCTGGTCTGCTCCGGCTGCTGGCTGAATACAGCCATGAACTCGTGAGCGGAGCGGCCGTTGAACAGCGGCGCGATCAGCGGCTGGATGATCGAGATCGTGCCGTCATAGGCGCGCGCATCACTCCAGGTCTCGAGCGGATGCGCCTCCGGCACGTGCCACTGGCAAAGCGCTGAGGTCTCGTCCTCGTACATGCCGAAGTGGATCTTCAGCCCGACCTTCGATAACCTATCGCCGAATCCCAAGTCCGCGGGCGCGTTGTAAGCCGGATTGCCGCCGACAATCGCCAGCACCTGCACTTTGCCCGCGTCCATGTCCGCAACAAGGTCTTTGAGCGACGCGGTCTGGTCCACAGGATTGGCTTCGACCGGATCGGCATAGGTCACCGTCGTGCCAGCATTCCCCAGCGCATGATTCATGGCGTGCGCCAGCGCGTGAACTTCCGGCGGCTGCTGATCGCCTGCAACCACCAGGCTCGTCCCGCGATGTTCTCCTAGATCCTTAGCAAGGGCCTCAAACCAACGGTTCTGCTCGCCAATCATGAGCATGCGGGCTCCGCCGCTCGCGAACCCGATACGCGCAGCGATTAGCTGCGCAAACTCCCGGATTCTTGATGCGGACATGGGCATGCGGTGGTCAGCCTTAACGCCGGTCAGCGATGGCGTAGTCTCCAACACGTACAGCCGGTTCATGGCGACGCCGGGCTTCATCTTGCGGCGCGAGGTGAAGTCGCGGGCGTAGCGCTGGAAGCCGGGCAATCCCGCGGGCGACAGGAAATCGGCGTCGAGCGAAAGGATCATGTCTGCCTTGTCGAAGCGATAGATCGTGTCCACCACCTGGCCGAAGGCCATCTGCGCGCCCGCTTTGACGTTGTCGCGGTTGATGGGCTCGTACTGATGCCACTTCGCATTGGGAAACTGCTTGAGCACGGTGGCAATCTGGCTGGCGAGTGTGGGCGACGTGACGGTCTCGGTCAGGAAGCGCAGGCCCGCGCCTCCCGATGCCCGCTGCTCGGTAAGCGCCGCGCGGATGGCCGCCTGCAACGTTTCCCACGGACGCACCGTGCCGTTGTAGCCGATGGTCTGCGAGCGGTCGGGATCGTAGAGGCCGAGCACCGCGGCTTGCGAGTGCGCGTCCGCCGCGCCCAGGCTGGCGCCGTGCTGCGGATTGCCCTCCACCTTGATCGGACGGCCTTCCATGCTCTTGACGATGATGGGCCGCGCGATGCCGCTCACCGGGAAGGCGGTCGCAAAATACAGAGGCTGGCCCAGCACGATGCGCTCGGGCTGGACGACGTAGGGCACGATGGGCTCGAGCGGCTGCTTGGTGCAACCTGCGAGGCCGGCCAGCGCCAGCGATGCTCCCGCAAGCCGCAAGAAATCGCGGCGCGAGCAGCCCTCTGGCCACTCCGAGGCCAGCCGCGGAAATTCGCGGTGCATCACGTCGTCGAATCCCGGCTCTTCGGCCAGTTCTTCCAGGCTGCGCCAGTAGGTGGGGCCGGTGGCCTTGGAGAGTTTCTCCCGGATCGCCGCCAGGTCCAGACGAGCGCGCTTGGCGATCTTGACCAGCTTCGCGTCTTTACAGCTCGGCTTTGTGCTCCCGTGCTCCATCATCGGTGACACGTGTTGCAACTGGTCAGATCTCTCGGATTGCGGATCTCATACTGCTTGATCAGCGCGCGTCCCATTGTTCGCTGATCGGTGTAGCTCGCGCCCGCGAACACGACGGGATGGCCGGAGTCAGGCCGCTCCCAGCGCATGTTGAACACCTGCTCCTTGGGGCGCAGGTACTTCTCGGGCGTGCGGTGGCAGTCCAGGCACCACTCCATCTGCAGCGATTTGGCCTGGAACATCAGCGGCATGCGATCCACCGGGCCATGGCACTCGTCGCAGCCCACGCCCTTCGAGATGTGAATGTCGTGGCTGAAATAAACGAAATCGGGAAGGTCGTTCACCCGCGTCCACACCAGCGACTGCCCGGTGCGATAGCTGGCGCGCACCGGCTCCAGCATGGGAGCGCTGGTCCAGAGTTCCGAGTGGCAGTTCATGCAGGTCTTGGTGGGCGGGATGCCGGCGAAGCTGGAGGTCTCCACCGAGGTGTGGCAGTAGCGGCAGTCGATGCCCAGGCCGCCGGCGTGGTGGGCGTGGCTGAAAGGCACGGGCTGCTCCTCCGCCTCGCCCATGCGGTTGAACCATCCCGAGCCCTGCCAGATGTACAGCGCCCAGCTCAGCGCCGCCAGCACAAACACGAATCCATAGATCGTGAAGCGAGAGATGGTGTTCGTGCTGCGGTGGAAAATCTGCGCCATCGAAAACAGTTCCCTTCAGACGCGGCGTCCCACCACGCCGTCCCGCGGCTGACCTATGACAACGTTGATCGGATGAAGTGTGGTTGCGCAGCGGCCCACATCAGGCGCTGCAGGAGTAATGAGGCGGCAAATTATAAAGGTACGGTCTCCGGCTTCGCAAGCAAGGCCGCAATGCGGCAGTGTCCCGATTCCGGAATCAGGGCAGCACTGGTGAAGCTCGCGTTCGTACCTTGCCTTCAAAGGTACAAATGACTACTATGACTATGGTGACTATACACGCGAGGCGGACATGAGCGCACAGGTATGGACGGTGGCCGAGGCCAAAGCCAAGTTCAGCGAAGTGATCGACCGGGCGCAATCTGACGGCCCGCAGACCATCACGCGTAACGGGCGGACCACCGCGGTGGTAGTGGCGGCCGAGGAGTGGGAGCGCAAGACCAGGCGCAAGGGCAACCTGGCCGAATTCTTTGCCGCGTCGCCGCTGCGCGCTTCCGGCGCACGGATCAAACGGTTCCCCGGCCGCCTGCGCCAGGCTGATCTATGAGCTTCCTGCTCGACACCAATGTTGTTTCCGAGTGGATGAAGCCGCATCCCAATCCCGGCGTGGTCGCCTGGCTGGCGGACGTGGATGAAGATCGCGTTTTCCTGAGCGTGATCACGCTCACCGAACTACGCTACGGGATCGAGCGCATGCCGCCGGGCCATCGCCGGAAGCGGCTGGACCAGTGGCTGGAGGAGGAGATGCCGCTGCGCTTTGAAGGCAGGATTCTCGCCATTGACCCTGCGGTTGCCGACGCTTGTGGAAAGGTGGTGGCGCGCAGTGAAGGCGTGGGGCGCCGGATGGAGGCCATGGACGCATTCCTCGCCGCGACCGCGGAGGTTCATCGGCTGACGCTGGTGACTCGCAATACCTCGGACTTTCAGCCCACCGTCAGGAGCGTCCTGAACCCGTGGATGTAGCGCCGCTTCAGAGTAGTTGTACCCATTCGACTGTCATGCTGAGTGAGCGCGGGCGGTTTGTGCCCGCGCGAGTCGAAGCACCCCTACTCGCACGATTTCTTTCGTATAGGGGTCCCTCGACTCGCGCTCCGTTCGCAAGCTGACGTCGCGCTTCGTTCGGGATGACACTGAATGCTGATTGCTGACTGCCGAATGCTCACTCCACCGACCGCACATCCTCGGGCACAACCAGCACGAAGGTGCAATCGCTCACAGCCTGGGAGCAGGTGAGGACGCCGCGCCGGATGACGTGTGTGGGGGTGGCGTCGGGAAACAGGGCCGGGAAGTGTGCGGCCATAAGCGCGGAGGCGAACGGCTTCAGCTTTTCGCTGCCGCGGATGAACCTGACGCCTTCGACTTTGGGACCGGCCGCCAGAGCCACGAAGAACTCGGCTTCCGCGTTCTCCTTGACCAGCGGCCCGAGCTTGAGGGTGCGCTCGCGCGCCAGCTCGCCCCGGTATTTTTCCACGGCCGCGTGCACTTGCTTGTCGCCGACCAGGGCCGCCAGGTGCGGACGGGTTTCCGCCGACGGACGCTCGGCCGCCAGCGCCATGGCGTACAGGCGCTCGGCCTTGGCCTTGTCTCCGCGCCGTTCATAGATCTGCGCCAGGTGGTCGCCAATCTCCGAATGCTGATCCAGCACCCAGGCCGCGTTGATGAATTCCTCCGCCTGTTTCAGGTCGTCTTTCTGGAAATAGATCCAACCCAGCGTGTCCCAGTACGCGGCCAGCGCGCCGACCAGGCCGAGGTCCTCGAGGCGCAGATGATCGAGCGAGACGTTGCGCAGCTCCGCAGCGGTAGCGGCGATGGCCGATTCCGCATATTGCTGGGCGCGGTCAAGGTGCACCTTGCGCTGCGAGAGTTCGTAGGCGACGTCGTTCCACACCAGCGGCGCCGGCTGCAGCTCGACCGCCTTGTCGAACGCCGCCAGCGCCTTGTCCGGCTGGCCTAGATTCAAATACGCCTGGCCCAGTCCCACCTGATAGAGGGCGTTCTCCGGCTTGAGCGACACGGCTTTCTCCAGCTCCGGCGCCGCGTCGGCGTACTTGTGCCATTCCACGTACAGCGCGCCCAGATTGGCGTGGGCGAACTCATCCAGGGGATTGATCTCGAGCTGCTTGCGAAACGCGCCCACCGCCTCTTCGTACTTCTGCTCACGCCAGTAAGCGAGTCCCAGGTTGTTATAAGCCCATTCGTCGTAAGGATCGACCTCGGCCGCCTTCTGGAAGGCGAGGATGGCCTCGTCGGTCTTCTGCATCCCAAGATAAGCGCGCCCCAGATTGTTCCACGCGTACTTGTGCTTGGGTTCCAGAGCCACCACGCGCTTCAGCAACTCCACCGCCAGCTCGTAATTGCGGTTGCGGAGCGCCGCGATTGCCGAGTCATGCAGGTCCTCGGCTTTGGCGTCCTTGGGAATGGCGGGAGTGCCGGCCGCGGTGGTTTCGAGCTGGAGCTTCTGCTCTTCATCGGAACGGACCGCCCGGCGAAACGCCAGATAGTCGCGGGCGCGCGCGACCGGCAGTTCGCTCAGGCGCGTCACCAGCACGCGCTCGGCGGTAACGCGGTTCTCTTCCACGCTGTAGGTGGAGCGGTACTCGCCATAGTCGCGTTTGACCGTGACCGGAACCGGCGCCCGCGCCACGTAGCGGCGCGGCAGCTCCAGCTTCAACCGTACATCGGTCTCCGACGGCGCTCCCAGATGCAGGGGCTCGGCGTCCTTGTCGGTGGCTTCGGTATCGGCGTCCGGCAACCCCAGCAGCGGCAGGAACAGGGCGGGCTGCGTCTTGCGCGCCGACCAGTCCAGATAGTTGGGCTGGGCCACGCGGTATGCGAGGTGGAAAGGCTTGCTGGTATCGGCGGGATCATCGGCCTGGACCTCGCTCACTTCGCCGGGCATGCCGTAAAACGCGTCGAGACTCTGCACCAGGTCCTTCCAATGGCTGGAGGGGGTGCGGCGGAAAGCCGCGCGCAGGGCCAGCTCGTTGTCGCCGCGCGCCGTCTGCCGCACCGTCGCCTCCAGCTTGCCCAGCTCGCTGATCTTGCCTTCCACCTCCATCAACTGGCGGTCGGGAAAGGGCGGATCGGCGGGCGTCTGCACCAGGCTGGCGGGACGGCCGCTGGGAATCACCAGCGCCTTCTTGTTGCGCAGGGAAATCGCCAGCAGCCGGAAGGGCGCGACCTCGGTGGTGGTGTCCATCCAGATGTATTCGTCGTGCAGCGGGACCACGGTGATGACGTGGTCGAACTGCGAGGGCGCGGGCACGTCGGGATCGATGGCGCGGCTGCTGTTCATCAGCGCCGGGTAAGCGGCGAGGCCCACCGACTGCAGCAGCGACGCCAGCAGGGTGTGCTTGTCCTTGCAATCGCCGTAGCGGTTGCCCAGGATTTCCCCCGCCGGGTGCGGCTGGTAGCGTCCCAGCCCGAAGGACAGGCTGACATAATGGAAGTTGGTGGCGACGAAGTCGTAGAGCGCCGCGATCTTTTCCAGATCCGTCTTCTTGTCCCGCACCAGCTCGGCGGCCTTGGCCCGCACCGCCGCGGTGGGCGCGATGCGGTCCTTCTGCAGGTCCCAGTACCAGCGCCCGACTTCGTCCCAACTGCGCAGCGTGCTCAGCTCGATGTCGGGCAGTTCCGGCTTGGGCGTTTTCGGCTTTTTCTTCTTGTCGCGGTCGGACTCGCGCTGCAGGTTGGAACTCTTCCAGCGATAACTGCGGCGGTCGCCCTGGTCGCTGATCTCCGGCTCGAACCCCGGCTGCGTCTTGAGCTTGATCTCGCGCTCGCGCGGCAGGTTGATCTCCAGTTGTTCATCGAGCACGATGGTCTGCTTCTCGAAGCCGTATTCCATCCAGAAGTGGTTGGGGAGCAGCGGCTTTTCGGTGCGGATGACGATGCTGTATTCCAGTTCCTGTCCCGGCTGCAATCCCGGCACGGTGATGTGCTTTTCGCGGAAGTCGCTGTAGACGGGCGCTTCCCGCGCCACCGGCGAGGGCAGGTCCTGCATGTCGGCGGCGGTGGCTTCGACCACCGAGCCGTCGGGGCGGCGCACCCGCACGTAGGCCATCTCCATCTGTTCGTTGGCCGAGCTGTAGCCGAAGACGAGCTGGCTCAGCCGCTGCACGCCCGCGTCGCTCTGCACCCGCACCCGCGCCGTCTGCTCGCGGCGCTCGCTGCCGTCGTTCTCAAAGCGGACCACCGCGCGCAACTGCTCGACCACGAAGGCTTCGTCGCGGAACGCGGCGGCGGGATCGGCGGGTTTGGTCTCAAGCTGCTGCGCCGGCAACACAATGCCGGCAAGGAAAAGAAGCACCGCGGGGAACCACTTCAGTTTGGACATGGGCGGAAGACCTATTTGAATTCAGCAGCGGCCAGGAAGCAAGCCGCGAGATGATCGGTCCGGCTAGACATATGCCAGTTGATGAGAATGCCTGTTTACAACAACTGACAATGTAAGTAGGTGCCATAATGGAGGGCCAGATGCGACGAAGTGTTGCCATGTTGCTGGTATTCGGCGCTTTGCTTGCGACGGCAGGCGCACAGGAAGCATCGGACTGCCCGTCGCGCAGGGTCATTAGCAGCGGTGTTTGCGTCGGCAAGGATGGCAATGATTGCTCGAAGCGGGAACGGGAAGCGCTTGTTTGTTATGACGCAAACCCGCAGTATACGGACGAAGCTGCGAAGGCGAACATCAAGGGACTGGTGCGCCTCTTGGCAACGGTTGGCGCAGATGGTTGCGCTCGGGAAATCAAAGTCGTCAGTTCTCTTGGCTACGGTCTAGACGAGGCAGCTATTTCTGCACTGGAACGCTTTCGATTCCACAAATGGCCGAAGCCCGTCCGGGTCAACGTCGAATTCAATTTCGACCCGCAGCTCTCTTCGAGGCGGCCCGTGACGGCACCGAAATGCGGGGAACTAGGCGACAGAAGCTCAGGCAAGAAGTAGTTGGCGATAAATCGCGATATCACTAACTGGCCCGGCAGCGGCCCCCGCCGTTGCTCCCCCAGGTACCTCTTCCGACACCCTCGTATCTCATTGACGGCGTAGCCAGTTCGGGCTGGCGGCACGGGTAACGAAAGTCCAATTACGCGTCCGGCAGCGAAGTTTTCATGCTACTTTTACGACAGGTTCCGCAGTTTCCGTCGGAGACTTCTCCGATCCGCCTGCGTGTGCGCCAGACGGCGGGGGCGGACACAGCACCTCTTATGGCACTCGGGTTCGGCTTCAACAAAACGAAGGTCATGGCGGCGGCGGAGAAGTTCGTGCAGCAGGGCAAGCTGCCCAACGCCATCCTGGAATACCTCAAGGTCGTCAAAGAGGACCCCAGGGACCTGACGGTGATGAACACGGTCGGGGACCTCTACGCCCGCCTGGGCCAGACCGCGGAAGCCCTGCAGCAATTCAAGCAGGTAGGCGAGGCCTATGCCGCCGACGGATTCATCGTCAAAGCGATCGCCATCTACAAGAAGCTGACCAAGCTCAGTCCCACGGCCACCGACTGCGTCATCAAACTGGCCGAACTGTATTCGCAGCAGGGGCTGTACAACGATGCCCGCTCGCAATACCTGAGCGTTGCCGACCGCTTCCTCCGCGCCGGCGATAACCGGGAGGCCTCACGCATCTTCCAGAAGATGCTGGAACTGGATCCCGAGAACGCGGCCATGCAGGCCAAGCTGGCCGACCTCTACGTCAAACTGGGCAACAAGGAGGAGGCGCGCAACATCTTCTTCGGCGCCGCCGAATCGCTGTTCCGCCGGGGCGCGATGGAAGCCGCGGACGAGGCGCTGGGGCGGGTGCTGGCGCTCGATCCCGGCCACACTCCCTCCATGATGCTGCGCGGCCAGATCGCCGCCGAAACCGGCAACGCCGAAAAGGCCATCCAGTATCTGGAGAAGGTCCCCGACCTCGATTCGCAGCCCGAGGCTTTGCGCGCCCTGTTGCGCGTCCACTTGCAGTTGGGCAACAACTCGGAAGCCTTGCCCATCGCCAGCAAGCTGTTGAACGTACACAACGATCTTTCCGGGGTCATCACCTGCGGCGACGGCCTGATGGCCGCCGGCCAGCATGAAGCGGCACTGCGGCTTTACGATCGCTACGCCGACCGGCTGCTGGCCGATGATCGCGACGGGTTGATGGCCAAGGTGACCTCCGCGCCCGCGCACCTGAGCAGCAATCCCGCCGCCCTGGAGCTGGTGCTCAAACTCTGCCGCAGAGCCGGCGATCCGATTCATCTCAACGAGGTCATGGAACTGCTGGCCCATGCCCTGGTGCAGGCGGGAGAGCTGGTCCGCGCCCGCGACCTCTACAACCAACTGGCGGCGCTCGAGCCGGAAAATCCGGTGCACCTGCAGAACTACAAGCAGGTTTCCGTCAGGTTGGGTGACGATGCCTCCAACCGCCCGCTCACCGCCGACGAGGGCGCGCAGGCGTTGATGGTGGACGAGCTGGAGATCGATGCTCCCGCCGTGGACCAGGAATATCCCCCGGACATCGTGCGCGCCATCCGCACCGCGCTCACCGACTCCGAGCTGCTGGATTCCTACAATCTTCCCACCAAGGCCATCGCCCCGCTGGAAGCGGTGCTGGGGGCCGCTCCCGGGGATGTTCTGCTTAACCAGCGTTTGGCTTCGCTCTACGTGCGGGCCGAGCGTTACAGTGAGGCGGCGCGCTGCTGCGACGCCCTGCGCGCGGTTTATCGCAAGGCCGGCCACCGCGAGCTCGCCGCGCAGTACGCCGAGATGTCCGCCAAGTATCATGAGCGCGCCGGCGAGCCCGTGCCCGATTACGCCGGCCCGGCCGAGCCTGCCCCGGCGGAGGCCGAGCCCGCAGCCCACGCCGAGCCGACTTCCCAACCGGCCGAGGCTGCCGAGCACACCCAACCCCAGGCTGCTGCCGCTCCTGCCGTGGTCCACTCGGTGGCGATTGACGCCTCCAAGCAATGGGAGGAGATGACCGCGGTCGAACCGCCAGAGCAGCTCGGCAGTTCCCATTTCATCGGGCAGAAGGCGGCTACGGCGGCACGGGTCGGAGACCTGGTTAGCGATCTTCTGGAAGAGATACGGTTCTACATTGCGCAGGGGATGTGGGAGGAGGCGCACGCGGCCATCGAGAAATGCGCTGCCTTGGCCCCCGGCATCCCCGAGCTGGACGAATTCCGCGAGCAGGTCGAAAAATCCCGCGCCGATGCCGCACCCGCACCCGAAGTCGAACTGGTGCAAGAAGAGCCGGCGGCGGAATCGACGGTGGCCACGCTGGTGTTCGACGCCGGTGCGCTGGGCCTCGAGAGAAGTTCCTCCCCGCCGCCGCTCGATACCCAGGCTGAGCCGCCCGTCCCGGAACCCGCCGTCCAGCAGTTGGCCATCCATGACGACGCAGCCGCGGGCGTCCCGGCTCCGCCGCCGCTGCCGGCCGTTTTCGAACCGGCCGCGGCCGAGGCAGCAGCCGATTCCCACCCTGCCGACGATCCCCTGGCGGAGATAGTTCTTGATCTCGAGGAATCGCTGGGGGATGGTTTTGCGGTTGCCGCCCCGGCCCACTCGGTCTCCGCCGCACCGGTGGCAAGCGCGCCGTCGCCGCTGGCGGAGCCCCCGGCCCCGGTCTCGCCACAGGTGGTGGTCACCACGCCGCGCCCGGCTCCGCCGGAGCCGGTTTCCATGCCGATGGTGCCGGCGGCTGCCGCCACCATCGTCAGCCAGCAGATGCCCCAGGGCCCTCAGGAGCCGCGTTCGGGGCTGTCCGACATCTTCGAAGAATTCAAAGAGGACATGGAAGCCGAGGGCGCGGCCGCGGACGAGCAGGATCCGGAAACCCATTACAACCTCGGAGTGGCCTTCAAGGAGATGGGACTGCTCGAGGAAGCCATCGGAGAGCTGCAGAAGGTCTGCCACTTCATCGAGCACGGACACCCCTTCCCCCACGTGCTGCAGGTCTACACCTGGCTGGCGGAGTGCCTTTTGAACAAGGGCGCGCCCCAAGCCTCCATCAAGTGGTACCAGCGGGCCTTGCAACTGCCCGCCGTGGATGAGGAAGCCCGCATGGCGGTGTACTATGAAATGGCGGGCGCCTACGAAGCAGCCGGCAACCGGCAGGCGGCGCTCGACAACTTCATGGAAGTCTATGCCAGCAATATCGACTACCGCGACGTGGCCGAACGCATCAAAACCCTGAAAGCGTAGTATCCTCTGGGATGGATTCCGCGCCGCAGCACGGGAGCCCGAAGGACCGCGAGTTTTACCTCGACCACCCGAACGGCTCGGCCTCAGTCAAGGCGAACGAAAAAACCAACCGCCCGGAGCCAGCATCGTTGTCCACCACCGGATTCCCGGCAACCCGCAGCTCCGCCACGCCCCTCTGGCTCATGCGCCTCTGGGTGGTGATCCGGGTGGCATTCTTCATCGAACTGGGGATGGTGCTGGTGGTGCTCCCCTGGACTCGCGGATGGACCGAGAACAGTCTCCTGGTGGCTTATCCCGAGGTCCGGTTCTTCCTGCAGAAGTATTTCGTGCGTGGCCTGATCTCGGGCCTGGGCTTTATCGATATCGGCTTTGGCATCTGGGAAGCGGTGCGCTACAAAGAACCTCCCCGCAACTCGAAACTGTCCTGAGAAATCTGAACCACCATGAGCGAAGATGTTTCCAACTCTGAATTGCGTGCGGCGCCGCTGGCTTACGAGAACCGTCCGTTCCTGACCAGCCCCGACGGGCGCATCCTGCGCATTCTCTCCGAGTATGCGGAACCGCTGGCCCGCTTCCGCCGGGAGAAGATTCAGGACACCGTCGTGTTCTTCGGATCGGCCCGCTTCCACAGCCGGTCGGATGCGGAGAACGCATTGCAACTGCTGGAGAAACCGGGATCGCGCACGCCCGCCCCGCCCGAGGAGCAGGAGCGCATCCGCCACGCCCGCATGGCGGTGGAGATGGCCCGCTACTACGAAGACGCGCGCCAGCTCGCCCACATGCTCACCAAGTGGTCGATGGGCATCCAGTCCAAGCGCCACCGCTTTGTGGTCACCTCGGGCGGCGGGCCGGGGATCATGGAGGCCGCCAATCGCGGCGCCCGCGAAGCCGGCGGCAAGACCGTCGGGCTCAACATCCGCCTGCCGTTTGAGCAGATGCCCAATCCCTACGTCACGCCAGCACTCAACTTCGAGTTCCACTACTTCTTCATGCGCAAGTACTGGTTCGCCTATCTCTCCAAGGCCCTGGTGATCTTCCCCGGCGGCTTCGGCACGCTGGACGAGCTGTTCGAGATCCTCACCCTCGCCCAGACCGAGAAGCTGGCCAAGAGGATCCTGGTGGTGATCTATGGGAAGCAGTACTGGGACCGGGCGCTGAACATCGACGCCCTGATCGAGGCGGGGACGGTAGCGCCCGCCGACAAGGACCTGTACTGCATGGCCGATACTCCCGAAGAAGCGTTCGAGATTCTGCGCAGCGGCCTCACCAAGTTCCACCTGCAGGAGCCCCGCCCGCCCAGCGAACCCACTGCGCCCGAAATCGCCGAAACGCGAGGATAAATTTTCGCCGCGGATAAACGCGGATACACGCGGATTTGGGCTTTTGGCTCTTAGCCCTTGGCTCTTGGCCAAAAGCTAAAAGCCGAGCGCCAAAAGCTGCCACCGCTGGGCATCGCTATACCGGTTTGGCTGAATGCTGATTGCTGACTGCTGATTGCTCCTCTACTACATCACCGACCGCCAACAGTTTCCCGGGCCCGAGCCGCGCCGCCGCGAGCTGCTGCTGGCCCGGATCGCCGAAGCCGCGCGTGCCGGTGTGGATTACATCCAGCTCCGCGAAAAGGACTTGCCCACCCGCGAACTGGAGTCGCTGGCCCGCGAAGCGGTTGGTATCGTTCGTGAAACGGGAAACGTGAAACGTGAAACGCATCTCCTGATCAATTCCCGTTCCGACGTGGCTCTCGCCACCGGCGCCGACGGCGTCCATTTGCCGTCCGACGACATTTCGGCGTCCGACGCCCGCGCCGTGTGGTCTTCCGCTCTTACGCGAAACGCGAAACGTGAAACGCGAAACGTCATCATCGCGGTTTCCTGCCACACCGCTGCGGAAGTCCGCCTGGCCGAGTCCCAGGGCGCCGACTTCGCCGTTTTCGGACCGGTCTTCGAGAAAGTGGGGACGTCGCTGAGCACCGGCCTGGATGCCTTGCACCGCGCCTGCCTCGGCCACATGCCGGTGCTGGCCATCGGCGGCGTCACGCTGGAGAACGCCCGCGCCTGTGTTGCGGCCGGCGCCGCTGGCATCGCCGCGATACGTTTGTTTCAGCAAAACAACATCAGTGAGATTGTGGGGAGCCGACGGCGGGTCGGCTGATTTACGCCCCCTCGCGCTTGGGCAGCAGGGCCCGGAACGCCATGTTGATCAGCGCCAGCACAATCGCGCCCCAAAACGCCGGCACGAATCCGCGCACGACGAACCCCGGCACGAACGAGGATGCCACCATCAGCATCAGCGCATTGACCACGAACCAGAAGAGCCCGAGCGTGAGGATGATAAACGGGAAGGTCAGGATTTTCAGGAGGAAGCCGAGTGTGGCGTTCACCAGCCCGATCACCAGCGCGGCAATCAGCGCCGCCTTGAAACTGTGGATCTCAAACCCGCGTACCAGGTGGGCCACGATCATCAGCGCCAGCGCGCTCAGAAGCCAGTGGAGGATCAGCCGCATAGGTCCGGGTATGTTACATCTCCGGGCGGCTTTCTGAAGGAGATAATTCAGCTTACTGAGGCCGAGGCTCTCGCTCTGCCCAGTTCGGCCAGGCCGCGGAGTTGCTGCGCCGCCGCGAAGCCGCGGTACATACAGAACAGCGCCAGCACGTGGAAGGCGACGCTCAGCCAGTCGTGCGCCAGAAACAGCAGCGCGCCGTCGGCCGCGTAGAGCAGCATGCCGATCCCGAAGGCGAACTGATTGCACCGGCTCGACCACAGTCCGATCGCCAGGAACATGCCCGCGATCATCAGGTCGATCACCAGCGCCGGCAGCGTGGCCACGGCGCCGGCTTTGTGCGCCACCGCGTCCACCACCTGCGTGATGCCCAGCCCAACCATGAAATGTATATGGCCGCCCGCGAACGCCGCCGCCGTGTTCACCAGCGACAGCCCGGCCACCCAGTAGAACCAGCGCGCGCCCGACCTCAGCCGCGCCAGCGAGGTCAGCGGCACCTTGAGCATGAGTTTCGGCCGTGCCGCGACCTCGGCGCTGAAGACCGCCGGCTCGAATCCGTTCCCCATGACTTCTTCTCCTTGAACCGTACTTGAACTATGACAAGGAAGAGAAGCTGCGGGAAGAGCGGGAACGGCGCTATCACCAATCGGAGGGATTAGTCCCTCGGGCGCGCGCTCACGGCTTGCGCGCGACCTTGAATGTTTCCGTCATTTCCTTCGTACCATCGACGAAGAACCACTGCTCGGTCATGTGGTTGGCGTCTTCGATGGTGAGGATCATGCGCTGCATGTGGCCGGCATCGGGCTTGGCCAGATTGGTGGCATCGAGGAAGGTGAAGGCGAACCGCTTGCCGTCGGGCGAGACCTCGGCCTGCATGCGCGGCTGGTTGTGGGCAGAGCAGTAGTGGGTCATCAACAGGCGGTCGTTATCGGGATGATAGACGGTGACCATGTTCTCGCCCTGGTCGAGCTGCATCAGCGCCGAGCCGTCGCTCACCACCTGGAAGGTCACGGAGACGGGCTTGCCGCCAGCCGTCTTGCCCTCCCACGTGCCCGCGAGTTTCTTGAGCTGGTCGAAATGGCTGGCGGGCGTATCGGGCGCGGCCAGCACGGCGCAGCTCGCGGCGAGGAGCAATACCAGGCAGGATGCAATGCGCTTCATGGGATGCCTCCGGCCACGCATTGTAGCAGGAGGGTTGCGGTACAATCGCGTTCGGTCTGGATCGCCGGCGGATGAGACAACATGCCTCGTAGAACTGCACTGGTACGAAGCTCACGGCAACGGCAGAAGAAACTGCAAGGTCAAACCAGTGCTTCGGGCTCTGTGAAGCACGATGAGATGAGATTCTTCCTTTGCATCAACAACGAGGGCAGCCCCGCCAGCCTCGAGGTGGGCAAGGTTTACCGCGCCATGCCGGAGCGGGAGGCGAAGATCCTTAACCTGCTGCGTGTCATCGATGAATCGGGCGAAGACTACCTTTATCCCGCCGCCCAGTTCGTCGCACTGCGGCTGCCCCAGGCCGCCAAGAACGCCTTGCTACAGCGCTGATTGTCCGCCACCACATGACTCTTGGCCGTTGGGGCCTGGGCGCGTGCGTCCTTCTGGGTACTTGTCCGCAGCGGTGGCGAATGGTATTCACGAGCTGCGCCCAAAAAGGGAAAAAACTCATGAGATCTCTGCGTGTTGTGGCCGCTCTCGCTGCGGCCGTGGTTGCTCTTGCCTGCTTCGCCTCCTCACCTGCGGAAGCCCCCACCGGTTTCGACAACAAAAGCAACGGCATGGTGGACGACGCGACCCACAAGACCGATCAGGGTACGTTCGAAGAGGTTGAGGCCATCAGCGACGGCCTCGGTCCTTTATATAACGCGCAGTCCTGCCGGGAATGCCACCAGGACCCGACCTCGGGCGGCAGCAGCCAGGTCACCGAGCTGCGGGTCGGCCACGAGGGGCCGGACCATCGCTTCATGAATCCGGAGATCCCCATCAACCGCGGCGCCGTGGTCATCAGCGGACGCACCCTGGTGAACGATCGCGCCATCTGTCCCAACGCGGCCTTCCCCACCACGGAAATTCAGGAGCGCGTGCCCGAGACCGAGAACATCCGCACCACGCGAGTCTCACTCAACCTGCTGGGCGACGGCTTTGTGGAGGCGGTGGCCGATCAGACCCTGATTGACCTTGCCCACAAGCAATGCCAGGACTCACACCACAAGATCTGCGGGCAGGTGATTTATGTGCCCATCGTGGAAGCTCCGGGAGAGACCGGCGTGGGCCGGTTCGGCTGGAAGGATCAGCACGCCAGCCTGCTCTCGTTTTCCGGGGACGCGTACCTCAACGAGATGGGCATCACCACCCGCCTGTTCCCCGACGAGGTGACCACGCTGTGCAACACCGCGTCCGAGCCCAACGACACGCCCGATCCCGATGGGCTGGACGATCTCGACCACTTCGCGCGATTCATTCGCGCCAGCAAGGCGCCGGCGCGCGACGCGCAACTGGCGGCGACGCCGGCCGCCACGCGCGGGTCCGAGCTGTTCGAGAAGATCGGCTGCACTACCTGCCACGTGGCTACGATGACCACGGCGCCGTCGGGAACCGCGATCAACGGCGGCAAATTCACCATCCCCGACGCCCTGGGCGGGAAAACCTTCCACCCGTATTCGGACTTTCTGCTGCACAACGTGGGGACGGGGGATGGCATTGTCGTGCCCTTCGTCGAGCATTACGGCCGGAAGATGTCGGCTATCAAGTGGAAGAATTTCTCTGGGGAAGAGTTCCACAATGCCCGCTTCAAGATGCGCACGGCGCCGTTGTGGGGCGTCCGGCTGCACAGCCGGCTGATGCATGACGGAGCCACGCTGACCCTGCGCGACGCCGTCACCCGCCACGGCGGCGAAGCGGCGGAGGTGAAACACAAGTTCGAGAAACTGTCGCACGCCGATCAGGAGGCCATCCTGCAATTCCTGAGTTCGCTATAGGGCTGAAACGTCGCAGCGAAGCCTACGGCTGAACTGAGGTAATGATCTGGAAGGCGAGTTCGCCGGTGCTATCTACCGTTCTTCCCCAGACGATGACCCGGCGCGGCTTGCCGTCGCGGTGCATCATCTGCATTTCCAGCCCATCGAAGTCTTGCCCACTGCGCACGTGTTCCAGCAACCGGTAGTAGTCTTCAATGCGAGGGAGCACGGCAGGCCGCAGGCCCTTCCCGATGATGCTTCGCAAATCCAGCCCGAGCTGCTCCACAAAGACTTTGTTCACCCGCCGCACCTCGCCGTCCCGGCCCAGGCAAGCCAGACCGAAGGGAAGGTTGTCGATCATGGTGCGCCATTGCTGGTTGATCATGGAGAGGCGATCTTCTTTTTCGAGGAATCGCTGGCCCACCTGGACGCGGGCGAGAATCTCGTCGCTGCTTACCGGCTTGGCGACGTAGTCATCCACGCCCCCCTCAAAAGCCGTCAGCATGCTGGCCTTGCCGTGGTGCGCGCTGAGCAGAACGACGTAGGTGTAATCGCGCGCCTGGGCGCGGCGGATCTTTTGACAAATCGCCAGTCCGTCGATCTCCGGCAAAGCCCAACTGAGGATGACCAGGCGCGGTGGATCACTTCCCTTCAAGCGCTCCAAGGCTTCCTCTCCCCTGCTCGCGGAGAGGAGCTCCGCGTGGGTTTGCGCCAGAGCGTCCAGGACGGCGTAGCGGCAATTGACGTCTTCGTCCGCGACTAAGATTTTCACGCTCTCCTCAAGATCGGCGAAGCTCGCCTCCGAGCTGCCGCGGCCCCTCTCCTCTATCCTTTATTCTTATCGGCATGTAGCGGCGATGAGAACAGTTCCCCGAAGAAGCGCAAGTCCGCCTGCAGTTGCTTTTCATTGACTTGCCCTCCGCAGCCGCCTAGGATTACCGCTCTTGTGGGCTTTCCCCTCGCGTGATCGGCCAGACCATTTCGCACTACCGCATCGCCGAGAAGCTGGGCGGCGGCGGGATGGGTGTCGTCTACAAGGCCGAGGACACCAAACTCGGACGCCGCGTCGCCCTCAAGTTCCTGCCCGAAGACGTTGCCCGCGACCGGCAAACTCTGGAGCGTTTCCAGCGTGAAGCCCGCGCCGCCTCCGCACTGAGCCATCCCAACATCTGCACCATCCACGAAATCGACGAGCACGAAGGCCATCCTTTCATCGTCATGGAGTTTCTGGATGGCGAGACGGTCAAGCACCGCATCAGCGGGCGAGCGCTGGACGCCGAGACTCTGCTGGAAATTGCCATCCAGATCGCGGATGCGCTCGACGCCGCCCACGCTGAAGGCATCATCCATCGCGACATCAAGCCCGCGAACATCTTCATCACCAAGCGCGGCCAGGTGAAGGTGCTGGACTTCGGTCTGGCGAAGGTGCAGCCGAAAGGGCAAGCGGACGCCATGGCGACGGCGGTGAGCGAAGAACACCTGACCAGTCCGGGCAGCACCCTGGGCACGGTGGCTTACATGTCGCCCGAACAGGTGCGGGGCAAGGAACTGGATGCGCGCAGCGACCTGTTCTCCTTCGGCGTGGTGCTCTACGAAATGGCCACCGGCGTCCTGCCGTTTCGTGGGGATACATCCGGCGTGATCTTCAACGCCATCCTGCAGCGCGCTCCGACGCCGCCCCTCCGCATCAATCCCGACCTCCCGCAGGAACTGGAGCGGATCATCAACAAAGCCCTGGAAAAGGACCGCGACCTGCGCTACCAGGTAGCCTCTGAGATGCGCGCCGATCTTAAACGCCTGAAGCGGGAGACCGACTCGTCGCGCAGCGCGGTGATGGCAGCCGAGGATACACCCGGACCGGTGCCTGCCACCGCCACGAGCAGCTCGGGAGCAGTGAGGGATTCGAGTGGCAGGATGGCAGCGGCCCCGTCCACGCCGCAAACCGTGGTTCTCCCTCCGCCAGCCCGGCGCTGGAAGCTGGTGGCGCCGGCGGTGGTAGTGCTGGCGGCGCTGGTGGCGGGAGGATGGTGGTGGCGGTCGCAGCGGGCGCCTGCATTGACTGACAAGGACACTATCCTCGTAGCCGACTTCATCAACACCACCGGCGATCCGGTCTTCGACGGTACGCTCAAGAAAGCCCTGACGGTAGAGCTGCAGCAGTCGCCCTACCTGAACGTCTTTCCCGAAGGACGCGTGCAAAAGACGCTGAAGTTCATGGGACGTTCTTCCGACGAACGGGTCACCACCGAAGTGGCGCGCGAGATCTGCCAGCGCGAGGGCATCAAAGCGTTGCTCAGCGGCACCGTGGCCGGGTTGGGCGGCCAGTACGTGGTGACGCTGGAAGCCATCAATGCATCCACCGGCGATGCCCTGGCCCAGGCGCAGGCGCAGGCCAGTAGCAAGGAGCAGGTGCTGGCGGCGCTGGACAAGGCCAGCACCCAACTGCGCGGCAAGCTGGGTGAGTCGCTGGCCTCCATCCAGAAGTTCGACAAGCCGCTGGAGGAAGCCACCACCTCCTCGCTGGAGGCGCTGAAGGCCTTCGCCCTCGGCGACGCCGAGCACATGCTCAAACAGGAGGAAATGGCGTCCCTCCCCTTCTATAAGCGCGCGGTCGAGCTCGACCCTAACTTCGCGCTGGCCTATGCCCGCCTGGGGACGGTTTACGGCAACATCGGCCAGGATGACCTGGAAGAACAGAATCAGCAGAAGGCGTTTGAACTCAGAGACCGCGCCAGCGAACGCGAGCGCCTCTACATTACGGGGCATTACTACGGGGGAAGCCGGCAGGTGGACAAGGCCATCGAGGCCTGGGAACTCTACAAGCGAACCTACCCGCGCGATAGCATCTCTTATGGCAACCTGGCCCCTTTGTTCGCGCGCTTGGGTAAATTCGACAAATCCTTGGAGAATTCGAACAGTGCGTTGCAGGTCGATCCGGACTCAACGTTTGGCTATACGAACGCCGCCGAAGCACACCTGGCGCTGGGCCATGTGGATGAAGCCAAGGCGCTGCTGAATGCCGCGCTGAAAAGAAACATCGGCGGCCACCTCATTCATCTGGAACTGGCGCAGATTGCTCTGGTTCAGGGTGATACCGCCGCGCAGGAACGCGAGGATGCACTGGTGCGGGCCAGCCCTGAAGGGGAGCTGGAGCTGCTGGATCGCGATGCCGGGCTGGCCTATGGCCGCGGCCAGGTGCGCAAGGGCCGCGAGCTGATGGTGCGGTTTTCCCAGAGTTACCGGGCCGCCGGCCTCAGCGGGGTGGCCGCGACCGGCGTGGCGACTCAAGCGCTGGCCGAAGCGACCTTTGGCCTGCGGGAAGAGGCCTTGAAGGAGGCCAATGCTGCGCTGGGGCTGGCGCGCGATTCGCTCGTGGTTGCCAACGCCAGTCAGGCTATGGCTGCGGCGCACGAGGAGGCCAAGGCGCTGGCGCTCATGAATGATCAGGCTAAGCAGCGGCCCAACGACACTTTTGTCCACTCGGTGTGGTTGCCGACGGTCGAGGCCGTCAGCGAACTCAATCATGGTAATGGCGCCAAAGCCATAGAGGCTCTGGTGCCGGCGCAACTCTACGATGGCAACTCCAGCGCCACGCTCTACGCCAGGGGGAACGCTTATCTGCTGGCGGGCCGCACCAATGATGCCGCGGCCGAGTTCCAGAAGATCATCAATCTCCGCTACTTCAGCCCCACCGACGCCTTTATCCGCCTGGCCCGGCTAGGGCAGGCGCGGGCCCTCGCCGCCCAGGGAGACAAGACCAAGGCCCGCACTGCCTACCAGGATTTCTTCGCCCTCTGGAAAGACGCCGACCCCGACCTCCCCATCCTGAAGCAGGCCCAGGCGGAGTACGCCAAGCTGCAGTAACTCCGCGAATGCCGCACCCGCGGTGATACTGCCGTCCGCATAGCAGCCACTCCATAATGTCCACCATGGGACGGCGCCTGACCCTGATCCTGATGGACTTGCTCAACCCGAGCGGCTGTCCCCACGAGTTTGGATGGCCTCGCAAACGCCCCGATGGAGAGCACTATCAGGTATGCCGATTGTGCGGGGCTGAATACGCCTACGATTGGCGCGCCATGCGCCGCTGCCGGCGGACACGGCCCATCTCGCAGTCGGTCCCGGTTTCTTAAGGCTGCTTCGTTGGTCTGGCAAACCACAACTACCGCCGACGTGCTACCCGTACGTGCAATTAACCGCAAGAATTCAAAAGGAGATCTCAAGATGTCCAAGGCCACGCAGTTGCTCGGGTTGATGGTGTTGTGGTTCGGAGTCGGGCTAGTGGTGAGCAGCACCGCGCAAGCGCAAGCCAGCCCCGCTGCCGCTCCCAGCGAGGGCGCCGCGGCGGCCATATCGGTTCCACGGCTGGTGAAGTTCAGTAGCGTCGTCCAGGACAACGCCGGCAATCCCCGCAGTGGCATCACCGGCATTACTTTCGCTTTATACAAAGACCAGTCCGGCGGAGCAGCGCTGTGGCTGGAGACGCAAAACGTTTCCCTGGACGCTCAGGGACGCTACACGGTGCTGCTGGGCGCCAACAACGCCGAAGGCGTGACCCCGGAGCTGTTCAGCGCCAACCAAGCCCAATGGCTGGGAGTGCAGCCCGAGGGCCAGGCGGAGCAGCGCGTGCTGCTGGTGAGCGTACCCTATGCGCTGAAAGCGGCCGACGCCGAGACCCTGGGCGGCAGGCCGGCTTCTTCCTTTGCCCTGGCCGTGCCGGTGGCGACCGGTTCAGGCAGCTCCGGGACGCAATCCGGCAGCGCGGCCAACGCGGTCCTCCCCCAGGCGACCTGCACCTCAGGTTCTTGCGCAGTAAGCACGTCCTCCCCGGGCGGCACCGCCAACTTCCTGTCCAAATTCCAGGACGCTACCACGGTGCAGAACTCTGCGATTTTCGAAAGTGGCGGTTTGGTTGGGATTGGTAATTCCAGTCCCACTCGCACGCTGGACGTTAGCGGCGAAATCCGGGTCGGCGGCGGCAACATCTATATGCAGCGCAACCTGACCGATCTTGCCGGGCGCAGGAACTGGG
>JBKQPN010000022.1:0-3810 GCA_052145015.1 Terriglobales bacterium | reverse complement strand
GAACCGCCAACTCGCCGGTCGATGAAACGGAGAGCAGTTGCGCGTGGCTCAACCCCATCGAGCGCGATTCCGGTCCCTCCGGCCGCGCGGTGAAAATCTCGGAGGGATTTCCCTGCCACGATGCGCTGTAGAGGATGGTCTGCCCGTCCGGAGCGAAGCGCGCCGCCCGCACCGTGCCGCGGCGGAAGGTGAGCTGATGATAAAGCGGCGGCGCGGATGCTTCCTGGCGGAACACCGACTTTCCAACAAGCAGGCCGATGGCCAGCGCCACTACCGCCACCACGGCGGCGATAATGGGCGAGAACCCGGCGCGGGGCCGGATGGCAGCGGCGGCGATCTTCCCGGAAGAATCGCGCCCAGCGGCGGCTTGCGGCGCAGCTTGCGGCACGGCGCGGGCGATAGCGGCGCGCGAGGAATCGGTATCGCGCTTCAGCCGCTTCAGGTCGGCGCGCATCTCGGCGGCGGACTGGCAGCGCAGATCGCGCTCCTTCTCCAGAGCCTTGTTGATGATGCGCTCCAGCTCCGGCGGCAGGTCGGGCTTGAGCTGCAACGGCGATTCCGGCGGCTTGCTCAGGATGGCGTTGAAGATGGCCGCCGAAGTGTTGCCGCCAAAGGGCAGCACGCCAGTGGTCATCTCGTAGAGCACTACGCCGAAAGAGAATAAGTCAGAGCGCGCGTCCAGTTCTTCGCCCAACGCCTGCTCGGGCGACATGTAGGCCACCGTCCCCAAAGTGCTGCCCGGGCTGGTGAGGTGATGTTGGGTCATGGCGGTGGGCATGGCGGATGCGCCCGCGGCTTCGGCCATCGGTTGCAGGTGGCGCGTTAGCTTGGCCAGGCCGAAGTCGAGGATCTTCACGCCGCGATTGGTGATGAAGATGTTGGCCGGCTTGATGTCGCGGTGGACGATGCCGGCCGAGTGCGCGGCGTCGAGCGCGTCGGCGATCTCGATGGCCTGCTCCAGCACCTGCTCCAGCCGCATGGGCTTGCCCTGGATGCGGTGCTTCAGCGTCTGGCCTTCGAGGCACTCCATCACCAGGTAGTGCTCGCCCTCGAACTCGCCCACGTCGTAGATGGTGCAGATGTGGGGATGGTTCAGGGCAGAGGCAGCGCGGGCTTCGCGCTGAAAGCGGTCGATGGATTGCTGATCGCGGGCGAACTCGGGGGGCAGGAACTTGAGGGCCACGAAGCGGCGCAGGCGCGTGTCCTCGGCCTTATAGACCACGCCCATCCCGCCGCCGCCCAGCTTGTCGATGATGCGATAATGCGCGATCGTCCGGCCGATCAAATGGCGCCCTCAGCCCCCTGCGGTAAGAAGTCGGATGTTAGTGCCCGGCGGGGGACAAGTCAATCGAGGAACGGCGCGCGTAGTGGGTTAGTTTCCGGTTGAACCTGCACGGCCCTAGGGAATCACGTGTGTAAGAGCGATTTCTCGCCAATTACGGCCACCGGTTCGCACCAAGCGTTCTCAGGAGCGAGTTTGTGTGGGTTTTCAGGCAACTGGGCGCTGACCTTCGCTCAATTTCCGAGCGAGTTCTCGAAGGTACTCTCGTCCCTGAGAACTGCAATAATGACCTCTCTCGGTTGGGGGATACGTAAAGCAGGCGCTTGAACAGAGAACGCGAACATGGTCGAGTTCAGGGTCTTCTATTTTGATAGAGCACAAGTCATCCCAGTCCCACTTGCCGCAGGTTCCATCGAGAAACCCATCAATGATTTTGGCGATTTCCTCCCCTGTTCGCTTGATGCCGCTCATAACTTCCTCAGCCGCATTATGCCCCAGCGTGGTTGGCGATAACAGGATTTTGCACAACCGACCCGGATTGCACTCCGGAGAGTCCTCGCGTCCAATACAAAGCACGCGGGACGGCTTTTACCGGCCTCATCCGCCAAACCCTCGGCTACAATAGCCCCGTGGACATCTACGAGGAGATCGTCAAGCTCCGCCGCGACGGACGCCGCGGCGCGCTGGCCACCATCGTCAACGTGCGCGGCTCCATCCCCTCGTTCGAGACCGCTAAGATGCTGGTGCGCGACGACGGCTCCATCTCCGGCACCATCGGCGGCGGCTGCGTCGAGGCCGAAGTCTGGCAGGCCGCCCGCGAGGTGATGGAATCGGAGAAGCCCCGCACCCTGACCTTTAATCTGAATAACAATCCAAAGTATGATTCCGGGCTGGTTTGCGGCGGCACCCTTGAAGTGTTCGTTGAACCCGTGCTGCCGGTTTCGAACCTCTACCTGTTCGGCGCCGGGCACGTGGCGCAGAGCTTATATAAGGTGGCGCGGCTGGCGGGGTTCGACGTCACCATCATCGACGACCGCGAGAGCTACGCCAACCGCGAGCGCTTCCCCGAGGCCCGCGACATCTACGCCGAGGACTTCGACAAGGCCATGGCGCAACTGGCGCCGCCAGAGGCGTCGTACATCGTGATCGTCACCCGCGGCCATCGCGACGACATGCGTGTGCTGCGCTGGGCCGTCGAGCAGCCCGCGCGCTACCTGGGCATGATCGGCTCCCGGCGCAAGGTGATTGCCATCTACCAGGAGCTGGAGAAGGAAGGCATTGCGCGAGAGAAGTTCGAGCGCGTGCACGCACCCATCGGGCTCGACATCGGCGCCATCACCCCGGAGGAGATCGCCGTGGCCATCACCGCGGAGATGATCGCGGTGCGGCGGCACGCGGAACCGGGCGTGAGGTCCATGCGTTACGCGGGAAAGGCGGAGGCGGAGCCGGCGGAGAATTTGTGATTTGCGATTTGTGATTTGCGATTTTCAAATCACCCATCAGAAATCACAAATCTCTTATGGCTCGCTCTCCCAGCTTTTGCGGCGTGATCCTGGCGGCCGGAGAATCGTCCCGCATGGGACGCGACAAGGCGCTGCTCCCGTGGCCTCCTGGCCCGGCCGGACGCTCGACCTTTCTCTCCGCCACCATCGAACTCTTCCAGGCGCCGAGCGACATGGTGATCGTGGTCGCGGGCAAAAACGCCGACTCGTTGCGACCCATCGTGGACGCCGCGGCCGGCTATCTGGTCGAAAACCCCCATCCTGAGCGCGGGCAGTTCAGCTCGCTCCAGGTTGGATTGCAGGAAGTCCTGAACCACGGACGCGATGCCGCCATGGTCGCGCTGGTGGACCGTCCTCCGGCGCAGCCAGCCACCCTCGCCTGCTTGTGCGAAGCCTTCAGCCACGCCTATGAGAGCGGCAAGTGGGCCGTGGTTCCCGAGCACGGCGGCCGCCACGGGCATCCCATCCTCATCGGCCGCGAAATGATCGAAGCCTTCCTGCGCGCGCCCGCCTCCTCCACCGCGCGCGAGGTCGAGCACTCGCTCGAGCAGCGCATCCTCTATGTGCCGGTAGATGACCCCAACGTGGCCGCCAACGTGGACACGCCGGAAGACTATGAACGTCTGGCGCAGGCGCGGGTGCAGGCGCCTTGAGATCTGGCTCCTCCAAACACGGATCACTCGGCGCGGAGCGGGAGTTTAGGTCTGCATTCGCCAGGGTGGAGCAGGCCTTCAGGCCTGCATTAACGGACAGTGTTGAGTTGTGGGCTTTAGCCCCTGAGGTCCCTCAGCGGCTAAAGCCGAATAGGATTGAGGAGCCCCATGTATGCAGGGCTGGAAGCCCTGCTCCACCCCGGCACTCCCGCACATCATGATTAAGCCGGATTACAAGCCTTCCGGCTCGCAGTTCGTGCAATCCGTGCTCGATCTCAAGCCGCGCCTCGCCGTCTTCGACTGCGACGGCACGCTGTGGGCGGGTGACGCCGGCGAAGCCTTCTTCTACTGGGCGATGGAGCACGGGCTGATG
>JBKQPN010000021.1:0-42195 GCA_052145015.1 Terriglobales bacterium | reverse complement strand
GGTGGCCCCGTCGGCTTTCGCATGGCACTGGAGCATCCGGAGCGGGTCGAAGCGCTGATCGTGCAGGACGCCGTCGCCCACAACCGGGGCTTGGGAGCAAATTGGAAAACGCGCCGGGCGTTCTGGGCTGATCGCGCTGCCAATGAGAGCGCATTGCGCACCAATCTCTTGTCGCTCGAGGCCGCGCGTGCGCGACACGTCGGAAACGATCCCGACGTGGAGCGCCACGATCCCGACCTCTGGACCGACGAATTTTATTTTCTGAATCGGCCCGGCCAGGCTGAGATACAAAGCGATCTTTTCTACGACTACCGAACCAACGTCGACTCCTATCTGAAATGGCAGGAATGGATGCGCGAGAAGCAACCGCGGCTGCTCGTGATCTGGGGCAAATACGAAACATCGTTTGACCCGAGCGAGCCGGAGAGCTACCGCGAGGATGTTCCGAACGCCGAGGTCCACATTGTTGACGGCGGCCATTTCGCCCTGGACACGGCTGCCGACGAGATTGCTTCCTCGATGAGAAACTTTATGGCGTCTTCCCAGGGAATAGATTCGATTTCAAAGAGGAGAACAAAATGACAACCAAAGGAAAAGTCCTGGTACTAGTCTCGAGCGGTCACGGCTTGCCCTTGAAAGATGGCAAGGTGTATGCCGGCGCTGGCTACTACCTCAACGAGCTGACGGTTCCGGTTCGCGCCCTGATGAAGGAGGGCTACGAAATCACTTTCGCCAACCCCAAAGGCAACACGCCGCAATTGGATGTCCATTCAGCTGTCGCCGACTTCTTCGGTGGAGACGAAGCCAAGCTTCAGGACTATCTAAAATTCCGCGACAGCCTGACTGGGCTCAAAAATCCAACTCGTATCTCCGATGTCATCGCATCGGGCCTGGATCAATATGACGCTGTTTTCGTCCCCGGCGGCCATGGCCCGATGATCGATCTTCTCGATGATCCCCACGCTGGCACCGTGATGAGACACTTTCATAAAACATCCAAGCCTACGGCAGTGCTCTGCCACGGCCCGATTTCACTACTCTCGGCTCTTCCGAATTCGACGGTGGTGGTCGCCGCGCTGAGTGCGGGCGATGCCGCTGGAGCGCGGGCAAAGGCTCAAGGTTGGATCTATTCTGGATATAAGATGACCATCTTTTCGACAGCGGAAGAGCAGCAGCGGGAGCCGCTTGAGATTGGTGGCAAGGTGCTGTTCTACCCGGACTTCGCCTTGCGAACGGCGGGAGGGGACGTAAGTGTGGTCGAGCCTTGGAAGAGCTATGTTCTTCAAGATCGGGAGCTGATCTCAGGTCAGAACCCGTTCTCTGATGAAGCGCTTCTAAAACTTCTTCTACCGGCACTCGACGCGAAGAAGCAGCGAGTCGCTTAGGAGGGGGCTGGCCCATCGCTTGGCCCAAAGGAAAAAAACTGGGGACGGATGTTCCGCGATACTTTCGTCTCATTGTTTTTCCTTTCCCCGTCAGGCTTGATCGGCAGCAGGCACGAACAGGTACGAATACGAAAGAACCAGAATCAGCGGTTGAGCATCGTAGCGATAGGAGCCGTCAATGAACACCGTACAAATCGAACAAAAGAGCTATGAGATGCCCCCGCGAGAGGGGATCAGCATCGCGCAATTTCTCACCGTCGCCGACATCGAGCGATCGGCTCGCTACTACGAAAAGGTCTTCGGCGCTCGCATTCTGACCCTGGGTGACGGCAACGCGCCTGCGTACCTTTTGCTTGCGAATATCTGGATGATTCTGAACGTTGGGGGCGGGCCGACTCCGGATAAGCCGACGGTAACGCTCAGCGTCCCCGACCCGAACCACATCAACAGCTTTATGAATTTCCGCGTTGCGGATATTCAAGCGTGCTATGAATTATGGAAAAGTCGAGGAGCCGAGTTCATCACGGAACCGATCCCCAAGTACGGCGAGATACGCTGCTACATCCGCGATCCTGACGGCTACATCATCGAAGTCGGACAGAGCACCGACCTGACGTACGGTTAACGCTGGGCCGAACGGGATATGGATTTAAACGCTTGCGGAACTCCGCTTAGCGCAACCCATCGGCGCGAACGATACAACACCGCTCGGCCGTTCGGAGGGTCGGGTACTGTCCTAATTTACTCCAGACCGCAGCGCGGTTTGGTGACATAATTGCCTTCAATGGGCGAGCAGGATTTCGTATTCGGCGTGCTGGAGATGTCGGTCATAGCGGTTACCTGCTGCAAGTGTCTCAACGGTATAACGTTCAACGCAGGCAACGGGGACACCGGACTGCCCGAAGAATGCCCCGTGTGCCACACCGATCTGCGTAACGCAGGGGAACTGCTTGGTCAATACCGCCGTTTCTACAACGGCGTGCAGAACAGCAAGCACACCTTTGAGTTCCGGGTGCGCATGAAGAAATGAACCGCCGCAGACTTGGACAGATGGCCGGTTGGTGTCTTTGGGCAATGCTGGTCAGCGTTGGCGGCTGTGGGGGAGGTGGTTCCACCCCGCAGGCTCCCACGACACTTACCGGAGCCTGGTCTTTCAGCGGTCAGAATGCAGCCAGTACGAACATTTGGAGTGTCGGTTTCCAGTTAACCCAGCAAGGGACGAATGTAACATCGCAGCCGATAGCTGGGCAGAACGGTGGTGAGTTTCAAGGAGCAACGATCACGGCCAACACATTCCAAGGTCAGATCGTTGGAATGACGGTGCCGGTGGCCCTTTCTTGCAACTTAGGCACTCTTACCGTTAATGTCACCGGAACGGTGGCGACCAACTGGAACTCCATGTCGGGAACTTGGACCTCACAGGGCGCGGGTCTAAACATGTGTCCTGAAAGCGGCACTTGGACGGCGACTAGAGAATAAAATAGAAAAGCTCCGGTGCCAGCCGGAGCCTCCGACAACTTGTGCGCTTTCCGCGCCTGTAATTCCAAACATTACAGGTTTCCGCAATGGCGCGTCAATCAGTACTTCTCTCTGGTTCTAATGAGGTTTCCCCGGCGGTTTCCATTCTTCGAGCATTTGCTGCGTCTGCAAGTCGCTGGCGAATGCAATCACGGATTTCCGTATTGCAGCAGTTGCAGCGCGAGAGCGCCGCTTTACTGCGGAAGTTTCCTGGAGCTGGGCAAGCTCTTTCCGAAGCTCTTTCCGCCGAACGCCGCGCTGCTCAAGCATCACGTGTAAAGCGACATTCTCGGTTTCTACGTTCTGCAACATCTCCAGCAGCCACACAACCGCGTCCCGCACTCTCTTCACGTCTATTGGCTGATCGTTCAACTGGCACGCTCCAATCTAAACAAGGGAAGATAACGGCCAAACGTGGTCGGTCAGGCCAGCGGCCATCGCCGGGGTCACACGTAGCGAGGAATGGACGCGCACGAAATTATAGTGGGCAAAGTGCAAAGCGCAAGCCGCCTTCAGGTTCGTCAGCTTCTTCGAGAAAGCGTTCGTCAGCCTCGTAAACCGGCGCATCGCCATCCTCATCGTTAGGTTCTGTCTCTCCACGTGAGAGGTGCAGATGTGGTCCGGATCGGGGTCACCTTGGCGCACTTTGGATATGACCTCCACGATTGGATTTGGGGAGTATTTGCTCTCGGAATCGTGCTGCCCGAAGTCCCCGTACAGTTTGACGAGTTGAGCAAAGTCCACGTCCTCTCCGAACGCGTCCTCCACCTGGCGGCGGTAGAAGTGGAATCCGTCCGTGGTGAGCTGGATGCGGGTTGTCAGCCGTTCCGCTAGTTCCTGCATGAAGTACCACGTGGTTTCCTCCGTTCGCTTGCCGACCGTGAACACGGGTACGAGTTTTGTTTCGGCATCAAGCGCCACAAAAACCCACTGGTCGCCGGCCTCGGGAGGATCGTCCTCGCGGACCCGTTTCTGTTTCTTGCCGACGTAGGTCCAGATTTCGTCGCACTGGACGTACTGACAGCGGAGATTCCGCATCCGCTCATCGAGCAGGGTTGTGCAGTGGTCGCCAACCTCCACCAGCAAACGGCAGATCGTGTCGCGGTGGACGCCTGTCATGCGCTCGGTTGAGCGCACAGAGTTGCCTTCAAGCAGGCTGGAGATCACAGCGGTTTTCTTGTCTATTTTCAGCGCGTTCATAACGCCTCCATTCGCAATCGGTTACGGGGCACCGTGGAAGGGGCTTGCGCCCCTTGCGAATGGCGGCGGACGGGCGTATAAACAGCAGTGGAGCGGGCTTCCTCGCAAGGGTTGCTGCGCCTTCCGGGCTTATCGCTGCTAGAACAGCGGTAGGCCCAACTTGTTTCTACTGCTTGGTTTCGTTCATGGGCCAGCGGTAGCGGTTTCCTTGGGCACCCCGCGCCCGCTCGACCTCACAAATACTGTCGTCTTTCATTCTCTGCAACGTGACCCCAACAGAATTCTTCGATGCGCCGGTGGAGAATTTGTAACCTCCGCGCACGATCAGGTATTCAATCTCGGACTTGGACAGCCATTCGCCGCGATGATCTTTGAGGATCACTTCGCAGGACTCCCGCAGCGTCAGGCTGGCAAAGGGCTGTTTGGAGACGTACATAGCTTCCTGCGTATCGGTGAGCCCCTTGTGTTTGCCTGGCTTGATCCCAGCCACGCTCAACGCTGTCCTGATGGACTGCAATTCGCGGTCGATGTGCCATCTCTGCCGCTCCAGTTCTTGCATACGTTGAACGAGCTTGCGGGCTGTGGCGTCCACGTTGCGTTTTCCTCGGGCGCGTAGGAGTGTACTAATGAGATTAGTACAAGTAAAGAGCTTTTGTGCTGTTTGTGCCGAATTCATGATTCTTGCTCCTTAGAGGGGTTGGTAAAATCTATGGGGTTTCTTCCGTGACGCCCAAATTAGCCTTTGACCGCTGTGTTCTGTGTACGAACATTCACTGTCAGCGGCTTATGGTGGACGAGCAGTGCCGAGGGGAATGTGATAACTGCGCTTGCTTTACCATTGAGTTCTGTCCCCAATGCCGTGTGGCGATCTATGACACTCTGACTGGGCCAGCGCCCAGCGGCTTTGAATCATGTCCCAGGTGCGGGGAGCGATGGCTTTACGACCCGTATGGGCCAGACGTGCCCAGCGAGTGACCTCCTACAGAACGGACAACAAAGAATATGGCGTCGATCCCCGCACGAGACGAACTCAAGTTTGCATTTCGGGCACCAAACGAGCGATGCCGTGTTTTCGGCGCAGTTGCCGCAGAATTTAGTCTCGTCGCCGTCTCCGAGTTGCTGGCCGCAGCGGTAGCAGTATGAGATTCCGAGTTCGTGGCGGGCTCGATGTATCTTGTGCTGGCGTACTTCTTCCCGAGCGGCCGTGTCGGCCCGGAGTTTGACGAGCTGTTCGGGGGTGAAATCAGTCATTCAACACCCCCGCCTGTGGAAATCGAAAATAGGACAGTACCGCGGGTCGCGCTGCCTTGGAAAAGCGCCCGCAAGTAGAGTATAAAAAGGGGTTGCGGCTGGCGGGGTGAGCGATTCCTGGGGCCCGCAGTTTGTCCCCCCAGTCTGCGGAGAGGGCCAACATGTCCACCAGCACGGCGGCGCCCAGAGGGCTCGAAGGCGTAATCGCCTGTAATTCCAGCGTCTGCTTCATCGACGGCGACCAGGGCGTCCTGGCCTATCGCGGCATCGACATTCACGAGCTGGCCGACAACTCCAGCTTCGAAGAAGTCTGCTACCTGCTGTGGTACGGCAAGCTGCCCACGCGGCCGGAGCTGCAGGAATTGCGCACGCTCTTGTGGCGCGAGCGCAAGCTGGATGCGGGCATTATCAGCTACCTGCGGCAGGCGCCCAAACACGCGCTGCCCATGGACGTGCTGCGCACCACCGTCTCCGCCCTTGCCTATTTCGATCCCGAAGAGCGGATCAACACGCGCGACGCCAACCTGCGCAAGGTCATCCGCGTGACCTCGCAACTGGCGATGATCGTGGCCTACTATGACCGCATCCGCAAGGGCCTGCAGTTGGTTGAGCCCGACCGTTATCTCTCCCACTCGGCCAATTTCCTGCTCATGCTGAAAGGCGAGCCGCCTTCCAAGACCGCCGAGCGCGCCCTGGACATCGCCCTCATCCTGCACGCCGACCACGAACTGAACGCCTCCACCTTCGCTGCCCGCGTCACCGCCGCCACGCTCTCGGACATGCACTCGGCCATCACCTCCGGCATCGGCGCGCTGAAGGGACCGCTGCACGGCGGAGCCAACGAAGAGGTGTTCAAGATCCTGGAAGCCATCGACCGCTCGGGCGCCGACCCGGTGGAGTACATCAAGGGCATGCTGGCGCAGAAGAAGAAGATTCCCGGCTTCGGCCACCGCGTGTACCACACCGAAGACCCGCGTGCCACCCACCTGCGGCAGATGTCGCGCGAGCTGGGCGAATCGGCGGGCGAGCCCAAATGGTTCCAGTTCTCCCACAAGATCGAGGAGTTCATCAAGGCCGACAAGAAGCTCAACGCCAACGTGGATTTTTACTCGGCCTCGACCTACCACACGCTGGGCATCGATATCGACCTGTTCACGCCGGTATTCGCCGTGTCGCGCATCAGCGGCTGGACGGCCCACGTGCTCGAGCAGCTCGACGACAACCGGCTGATCCGCCCGCGCGCCGAGTACGTTGGGCCTAAATACCCGGCGCCCTATGTGCCCATCGACCGGCGGCAGTAGGATGGGTATTCACGATTCTGTGAGGCTTTGAAAGGGCGCGGCTTCCAGCCGCGCCGCAACCCAATCAGGAATTGTCATCCTGAGGGAGCGCGACGGAGCGCGCCAGCGAGCGGAAGCGCGACCGAAGGATCTGCTCTCAAAAGTCGCTGCGAAGCTGATGCCCCGTCTCCAACACGCTATGCTGCTCTGAGAGCAGATCCTTCGCTTGCCCTCGCTCGCTGCGCTCGTTCGAGCGGCGCTCAGGATGACAATTCTTCTTGTTTTTCACGGCGCGGCTGGAAGCCGCGCCCCTTCAAAGTCCGGCCAAATGCTAACCGCTCTCTCGAGTCTTGCCCGCCGGTGCAGCATCTAATATCCAGTTGACTTCCCGCGACTTCGCTCTTAACGTGGAAGTAGTTCTTTGACCAACCGCGAGGGCGCAGATGCGCCATTCCGCCCGGATTCAAACCGTGGGGGCGCCACGGATTCGACGGAGATGCTTGCGGTCAAGAGGCATGCCGGGGTGCACACACCCGTAATCGCGTGCAAAACGATAATTGCCAATACACAACTGGCATACGCTGCTTAATTAGTTAAGTAGCCGTCCTCCGTGGCCACGTCCGCGGGTTGCGGAAGGACGTCACTTAGCGGACTGGCCTTCGGCGCTCGGCCCGTGCGCCGCGGGTGAGATCATCGGGCTAGTGGCCCGCGTTTCTTGTCGGTTCTGAGCGTGGGCTGCGAAGGTTTCCGGTGAAGGCCGGAAGCGTGAACTCGACTAAGCATGTAGGCTCTTGGCCAGTAACATTTTCGGACGCGGGTTCAACTCCCGCCGCCTCCACCACCATCTCGCGAGGTCCCTCGCTGCGCTCGGGATTTCGGCAGCGGGCTCCCGCTCCGCTCACGCCCGCTAAACGCCTCAAGTTCGACTCCCGCCGCCTCCACCATACCTTTTGTGTCAGGCCGTTCTGCCCACACTTGCCTCCTGGCAGTAGGTCATGATACCGTGACCATGGACATATGGATGTTACCCATGAAACAGATGCCGGCAGGTGAATTTAAGGCGCGCTGTCTGGCCGTTATGGACAGCGTGCAGGCCACCGGAGTCCCCGTGGTGATTACCAAGAGGGGAGTGCCGGTGGTCAAGCTTGTGCCTGCGGAAGAACAGCTCAGCGACGTGTTCGGGTTCATGGCGGGAGAGTTCAGGATCGTCGGCGATATTCAGTCACCCGTCGTGCCGCTCGAGCAGTGGCGTGCTCTCAAGGAGACTACAAAGAAGTGATCCTGCTGGATACCCACGCCCTGATCTGGCTGGCCAGCGAACCGGCGCGGCTATCGCGAGGGGCGCGAGCCGCCATCCGCAGATCCAGCCAGGCGGGAGGCCTGGCGGTGTCCGCTATTACCCTCTGGGAGTTAGCCTGGCTGGCTACGCATGGGCGCCTGGATGTGCTGGGGACGGTGGATGCATTTGTGAGAAAGATATCTTCGCGGACTGCGATCCGGCCGATCACGGTGGAGATCGCCGTTCTGGCCAGCCAGTTACCGGAGGACTACTCGGGCGATCCCTGCGATCGCCTGATCGGAGCCACCGCGCTGGCCGAGGGCATCGCCTTGGTTACCAAGGACCGCAATATCCGAAGTTGCAAACAGATCAGGACCATCTGGTAAGACATCGCCGGACGAGTCTCCAACCTCGGGAGACACACGGGCAGGGCACCCACTACAAACCGCCGTCATCATCTACAATAAGGTCATGGCACGCCAGACGGATCCCATCCCCAGCGCCAGCGGGGAAGAGCGCTTCGACAACCTGGTCGGCTCCGAGCATGACCGTCAGCGTATCCGCGCCGTGACCTTCGGCTACGATCGGCCTGAGGGCGTACTGTTCACCCAGCTCGACAAGGTGGTGAACTGGGTGCGCAAGAGCTCGCTCTGGCCCATGAGCTTCGGCCTGGCCTGCTGCGCCATCGAGATGATGTCCATGGGGGCGTCACGCTTCGATATCGCGCGCTTCGGGGCGGAGGTCTTCCGGCCGTCGCCGCGGCAGTCCGACCTGATGATCGTCGCCGGGCGGGTCTCGCAGAAGATGGCGCCGGTGATCAAGCAACTGTACGAGCAGATGCCGGAACCCAAGTGGGTCATCTCCATGGGCGCCTGCGCCACCTCCGGCGGCGTGTACAACAACTACGCGCTGGTGCAGGGCGTCAACCAGGTAATCCCGGTGGATGTCTACGTGCCTGGCTGCCCGCCGCGCCCCGAGCAGTTGATCTACGCCATCATGCTGCTCCAGGACAAGATCATGAAGGAGCGCGGCAGCTTGAAGCGGGCGCTGAATCTGGAGTAGCAGTCAGCAATCAGCAATCAGCCGTCAGCAGTCGGCATTCAGCTACTAGCCGGGAAATCCCTGTAGAGACGCGCGGCAGGCAGGCTGCGCATCTAGCCTGGGTTTTGCTGATTGCTGACTGCTGACTGCTTCCGCCCTACTTCGCCACCGTCGTCCCGCCTGTACCCTGGTTCCGCGCGACCACCCATTCGTTCATTCGGGTTTCCAGCACGTTAAGCGGCAGGGCGCCGGCGCCCAGCACCTGGTCATGGAAGGCGCGCAGGTCGAACTTCGCGCCCAGTTGCTTGCGGGCGCGCTCGCGCAGCTCCAGGATCTTGAGCTGGCCGATCTTGTAGCTGAGCGCCTGCGCCGGCCAGGCGATATAGCGGTCGGTTTCCGACTGCACCTCGGGCTCGTCGATGGCGGAGTGGGCGTGGAAGTAGTCCACCACCTGCTGGCGGGTCCAGTGCTGGGAGTGGAAGCCGGTGTCGACCACCAGCCGGATGGAGCGCAGCATCTCATCCTGCAGGCGGCCGTAGTCGCTGTACGGGTCTTTGTAGAAGCCCATCTCCTTCCCCAGTTTCTCGCAGTAGAACGCCCATCCCTCCATGTAGGCGCCGTAGAAGGCTTGCTGGCGGAAAGGCGGCAGCTCGGGCAGCTCCTGGGCGATGGAGATCTGCATGTGGCGCCCGGGAACGCCCTCGTGATAGGCGGTGGATTCGATGCTGATCAGCTTACGGTGCTCGAAGTCGCTGGTGTTGACCATCACGTGGCCGGGCCGCGAGCCATCGGGCGTGCCCTGGTTGTAGTGGGTGGCGTCTTCCTTCTCGTGGAACTCCTCGATGGGCATGATTTCCAGCTTGGCCTTGGGCAGGCGGCCGAAGGCGGTGGGCAATTGCGCCCACATGGCGTCGGTGTAGCTGCGATAGAGATCGAGGATCTGCTGCCGCGAGTGGGCGTGCAGCTTGGGGTCCTTGTCGATGTCGGCGTTCAAGGTTTTCAGGTCTTTGTAGCCGAGCTTCTGCGCGATGGCCAGCATCTGGGCTTCGATTTCCGCCACCTGCTTGATGCCGAGTTGGTGGATTTCTTCGGGCGTGAGGTTGGTCGTCGTGCTGCGCTTCACCATGGCGGCATAGCGGGCGCTGCCGTCCGGCAACGACCACACACCGGGCTCGGTGCGGCCCTGGGGCGCATACTGCTCGCGCACAAACCTGGCGAATTTCGTGTACGCCGGGTTAATCGATTCGCGAATGGCGGCGATGGTCTCATCGTGCAGCCGCTTGCGGTCGGCCTCGGAGATGGAGTCGGGGAACTTGGCCAAGGGCTGCGCGAACGGGCTCTTCTCCACGTCGGCGGTGACGATGTTGTCGGACTGCGTCGCCACCTTCTCCAGCAGGAAACGCGGCGGCATCAGGTGGTCGGCCATGCCGTGGCGCATGTGGTCCATGGTGTCGTCCAGGACCTTGGGGAACTTGCGCAGGCGGGCGATGTAATCCTCGTAGTCCTTCACGTTGGTGAAGGCCAGCAGGGCGACCAGTTGCGGCATCTGCAGATGGGGCCCGTTCATCTGGCTGACCGGCATCTCCCATTCTTTGAAGGGAGCGAAGTCGAGTTGCTGCTTGAGGTCGCGGACCATCAGCGCCTTGTTGAGCGCTTCCTGCTCGGGGAAGCCGCTGGTATCGATGGCCTCAAAGCGCGCCAGGAACTTGCGCGTCATCTCCAGGTCGTCCAGGACGAACTTCAAGGAGACGTCGGAGAGCTGGTCGTTATAGCGCTTGTCGCCCAGGATGGAGGCGAACTCGGGGCTGGTCTTCAAGCTGTATTCCCACTGCTCGGCGAGCAGGCCGTTCAAGGCCTTGCGGCGCGCCTCGAGGTCAGCAGCGGGCGGCGCGGCGGCCACCGCCGGCAGAAGCAGCATCAACAGCAGCAGAAATAGCAGGACAGAGCGCATCCGGTTCTCCTCTTGCGAAAAAATCAGTGTCGTTTGATACCAAGCAGGCGCTTCGAAAGTTTACCCCAGGGAGCAGACGTTTAGACGCACCAACGGCGCCTTGGATAGCAAAACGCCAGGGATTTACACGGATATTATCGGATCTGGTCTTCATCCGTGCTCAATCCGTGCGAATCGGTGGCCAATCCTGCGGCAGACTCGGCGGTCGAACATCAGGCGTGGTACAAAAGCCCTATGGCACAACCTGAATCCTTGACCGCGCACGCTCCCTGCCGTGTGGACCTGGCCGGGGGCACGGTGGACATATGGCCGCTCTACCTGTTTCACCCCGGAGCGGTGACGGTGAACTTCGCGGTCAGCGTGCTGACGCGCTGCACCGTCCGGCGGCTGGCGGGGAAAAAGATCCATCTGAAATCGCTGGACACGGGCGCCGAGGACCGCTTCGCCGATTGCCACGAACTGTGCGCGGCTAAGAAAGTCCGCCACGCGCTGGCGGCGTATCTGATCCGCTTCTTCTGTCCTGAAGGCGGGCTGGAGCTGGAGACGCACTCGGAATCGCCGGCGGGCGCGGGCATCTCCGGCTCGTCCGCGCTGATGATTGCGACCACGGCGGCGCTGGCCCGCTGGACGGGGCGCAAGCTCGACCTGGAAGAAATCCGCGTTCTGGCGCAGAACGTGGAGGCGCAACTGATCCGCGTTCCCACCGGCTGCCAGGATTATTATCCGGCACTCTACGGCGGGGTCAGCGCCATTCATCTCGATCCCGATGGCATCCATCGCCAAGCGGTACCGGTTCCCGCCGAGGAGATCGACGCCCGCTTCCTGCTGGTCTATACCGGGGCGCCGCGGCAGTCGGGCATCAACAACTGGGAAGTGTTCAAGGCGCACATTAACGGCGACCGCCGCGTCTTCCGCAACTTCGAGGAGATCGTCGGGGTGGCGCGCGCCATGCACGCCGCCCTCGCCGCCGCCCAGTGGGAGGAAGTTGCGCGCCTGCTGCGCGCGGAGTGGAAACTGCGCAAGACCAACGCTCCCGGCATCACCACGCCTTTAATTGACAAGCTGATGGCCGTGGCAGGCCGCAATGGCGGCCTGGCGGCCAAAGTGTGCGGTGCCGGCGGCGGAGGCTGCGTCATCTTCCAGGTGGAACCGGAGGCGAAGCCGCGCGTCGCCGAGGCCATACGCACCAGCGGCGGGCAGATCCTGGCGTTCCAGGTGGCGCGTCAGGGCCTGAGGTACGCGTGACGACGATCGTCGTTGCCTCGGCGAAGCGGCCGCCGGCGATCGTCCGCTTCCTGGTGTCGGCGCCGGTGGTTATCGCCGCTTTCCTGCTGGCGGGGTTCGTTTTCGGCCTCGCGGGCTTCACTCCGTTGGGGCGCGCGCTGTATGCGAGTGCTCTTCTGGTAATGCTGCTGTGGGGCTTTACCACGCTGCTGTTCTGGCTCGACCAGGTGCGCAGTCCGCTGCTCGCGGCCGCCGGTCTGCCTTGCGGCGGGGAGGCGCTGCGGGATTCAGCCTTGGGCATCGTCTTCGGCGCGGCGGCGGTTTCAGCGGTCGTGGGCGTGGTGGCGCTTGCGGGACGCGTGCGACTGGAGTATGCCGGCGCCCACTCCGCGGCGCTGCTCCTCAGCTTGTGGGCGCTGGTAGCCGCGGCCATGGTGGAAGAAGTCGTGTTCCGCGGATATCCGCTGCACCGGCTCATGGAAGCCGTGGGCGCACCGGCGGCAGTCGCGGCGACTTCCTGCCTGTTTGGGCTGGCCCACCTGCGCAACCCGCATGCCTCGCCGTGGGGAGCGCTGAACACGGCGGAGATCGGTGTGCTGCTGGCCGTGGCTTACGTGCGCACCCGCTCGCTGTGGCTGCCCTGGGGGATCCACTTGGGCTGGAACCTGGCGCTGGGCCTGGGATACGGGCTGGTGGTGAGCGGCTACTCGGAGTTCTCCGCCGCCGTGGTGGGCAGGGTTCAGGGGCCGCGCTGGCTGACCGGTGGCGAGTATGGCATCGAAGCCAGCGCGACGGCGACGGTAGTCATCCTGGCGGCGATCGTTGTCCTGGTGGCGCTGGTGAAGCCGCGTCCGGCGCCGGAGATCATCGTCGGCGGGGACGGGCCGCCGCGAATCACCCCTGGCCCTGACCAGATTCCTTCCGGCGGCATCCAATAATCAGCCCCGGCAGCAGTTGCAAAAATGCCGCCGGAAGCGAATCATAGGAGCAGCTTCCCGCAGAGACACTCCCGTGACCCGTCGCCATTGTAGAGTCGCCGTCTTGCTGGTTCTCGCCGTGAGCGCATGGGCGGATTCCCAGCCCACGGACGCCAAATCCGCGCCCGCGTCCAAGCGCCAGCCGATGACGCAGAAGACGCGCCTTTACGTCATCCGCGGCCTGCAATCGGAAATCGCCTTTGCCCGCAAGCCGTTTCCCCAAGGGGCCAAGGGCATCACTCTGCACGAGGACGGCACCACCACGCCCGCCGAGGGCCAACGGGCGAAGGAGATGGGGGTGATCGCGGTCCGTCCCGGCGACCGCGTCACCATCACGAACATCCGGATCGCCAAAGACTTCATCCTCTTCGAGCTCAACGGCGGTCCCACACGGAAGAAGAAGTGGTATGACCACATCGACGTGGGCGTGGAGGGCGCCCCCACGGTGACGCAAACGACACAGCAGGCTCCCGACCATTCCCGGGGTGCGCTGCTGATCCTGGCCTTCAAGGGCTTCGTCCCGGAGATCGCGCCCGAGGCGCTCAAACAGATGCTGTACCCGGTGCTCGATTTCAGCAGCAAGTCTGCCGCCGAAGCTTATCTGGATACCATCCCTCCCAAAGCCAAGGAAGCGATCCAGAACCACCAGGTGCTGGTGGGGATGAGCCAGGACATGGTGATCTACGCCAAGGGGCGGCCGCTGCGGAAGATCCGCGAGACCGACGAGCGCGGCAAGCCGTACGAGGAATGGTTGTACGGCGAACCGCCGCAGGACGTGGAGTTCGTGCGCTTCTCCGGCGCCGAGGTGGTGCAGTTGAAGATCATGAAGGTGGACGGGCAAAAGATCGTCCGCACCGAAAAAGAAGTGGACCTGAAGGAGGTCCGCCAGGCGGCGGCGCGCAAGCAAGAGCAGGAGGCCACCAAGCCCCAGCCGGTGGCGAACCGTCCCACGCTGCGGCGTCCGGGGGAAGAAGACGATCCAGCCGTGCCGCACAGGACCGCGCCGTCTGGTCCCCAGCCCGTGGATCCTAACCAGACCGACCCCACGCTGGGCCCGCCGCGCAATACGCCGCCCGCGACGCAGCCTCCACCACCGAATCCCGCTCCGCCCGGCGATCCCAACCCAACCGAACGGTGGGTGGATTATAAGTCGCGAGACGCTTGGGTGGAGCAGGCCGTCAGGCCTGTGTTAACGAGCTATTCAAAGATCATTGTCATCCCGAGCGAAAAGCGACGTGAGCTCGCGAACGGAGCGCGAGTCGAGAGCCTGCCCTGAGCGAAGTCGAAGGGGACCCCCTACTCTCGCACGCAAATCTTGTGGGCATAGGGATCCCTCGACTCGCGCCAAAACCCGGCGCTCACTCGGGATGACAATCCTTCACCAAAGCATCCTCCCCTGAGTTGGCGTTAACCGGTGCGCCCTTTTACACTATTGATGTGAAGATCGCACTCGGCCAGATCAATCCCACCGTCGGTGACTTTGAGGGCAATGCTGCCAGGATCATCGAGTTCGCGCGCCGCGCCCGCGACGGGGGAGCGGAGTTGGTGGTGTTTTCCGAGTTGTGCGTGTGCGGTTATCCGCCGCGCGATCTGGTGGAGAAGCCCTCCTTTGTCCAGGCCAACTGCCGGGCGGCCTCCCACATCGCCGAGAGCACACGCGGCATCGCGGTGATTTGCGGCCTGGTGACGCCGGCGCAATCCGACACTGGAAAATCCGTGATGAACTCAGCGGCGCTGCTGCGCGACGGCCGCATCGAGTTTCTTCAGTCCAAGATGTTGCTGCCCACCTACGACGTTTTCGACGAGATGCGCAACTTCGCCCCCGCCAAACACCAGGAGGTGATGCCCTTCGGCGGACGCAAGCTGGCGCTTACCGTCTGCGAGGACGCGTGGAACGACAAGCACTTCTGGGACCGCCGCCTCTACGGCATCGATCCGGTGGAAATGCTGATGGGCGCGGGCGGCAACTTCGTCATCAACATCTCGGCCTCGCCCTTCCACATCGGCAAGCGTGAGTTTCGCACCCGCATGCTGGCGGCCATCGCCCGCGAGTACAAGGCGCCGCTGGTGATGGTGAACCAGGTGGGCGGCAACGACCAACTGGTCTTCGACGGCTCCAGTCTCGCGCTCGGGCCCGACGGCCGGGTGGTGGCGCAGGCCAAATCGTTCGAGGAGGACCTGGTCTTCCTCGACACCGAAACTCTGACCGGCGACCTGCACCCGCAGGTGGAGGGCGCGGAGGCCAGCGCCTACGCCGCGCTGGTGCTGGGCACGCGCGACTACGTGCGCAAGTGCGGCTTCGAACGGGTGATCGTCGGGCTGAGCGGGGGCATCGATTCCGCGCTCACCGCCTGTATCGCGGTGGACGCGCTCGGCGCCGCGAACGTCACCGGCGTGGGTATGCCGGGTCCGTACTCTTCGCGCGGCTCCATCGACGACGCCCGCTCGCTCGCCACCAACCTCGGCATCCATTTCGAGACCCTGCCGATCGGCGAGGTGTTCGACGATTTTCGCAAGACGCTGAAGCCCGCCTTCGCCGGGCGTCCTGAGGACGTAACCGAAGAGAACATCCAGGCGCGCATTCGCGGCACGCTGCTGATGGCGCTCTCCAACAAGTTCGGGGCGCTGGTGCTGACCACGGGCAACAAGTCGGAGCTGGCGGTGGGCTACTGCACGCTCTACGGCGACATGGTCGGCGGCATGGCGGTGATCTCGGACGTGCCCAAGACACTCGTCTACCGCCTGGCGCGCTACGTGAACTCGCGCCGGCCGGTGATCCCGCAGGCGACGCTCGAGAAGCCGCCCTCGGCGGAGTTGCGTCCCAACCAGACCGACCAGGACACGCTGCCGCCCTACGAAGTGCTGGACACCATCCTGGAAGACTACATCGAAGATCTGAAGACCCCGGAGCAGATCGCGGCCGAGCGGCACTACGACCTGGCGCTGGTGCGCAAGGTGGCGCGCATGATCGAGCGCAGTGAGTACAAGCGCCAGCAGGCCGCGCCCGGCATCAAGATCACCGAGAAAGCGTTCGGCATGGGACGGCGTTTCCCCAT
Source organism: Terriglobales bacterium (assembly GCA_052145015.1). Classification (GTDB taxonomy): domain Bacteria; phylum Acidobacteriota; class Terriglobia; order Terriglobales; family Acidobacteriaceae; genus JAHFUA01. The sequence continues at coordinate 26,033 of JBKQPN010000021.1, read as the reverse complement.
TGCGCAGAAATCCGACGTGTGAGAAAGGACATCATGCAGCGTGCGCTGTTCCTACTGATCGTGTTGCTGGCGGCAACGAGCTGGGGCCAGCAGACCGCCTCGACCACCAACCTGCCCGCGGCGCCAACTTCGCAGAAGATGCCCTCCAAGGAGTCCGTGGAGTCGTTCATGCATCACTGGTTTGGCTACGACTCTACTATCACCTGGCAGGTGGCGCAGATCCAGCCCTCGGAGGTGCCCGGCTTCGCGCAGGTGGTGGTGGCCATGGAAAAGGGCGGGCAGCGGCAGCAGATGGTGCTCTACATCACGCCCGACGAGCAGCACGCCTTCAGCGGGGAAGTCATCCCTTTCGGCGCCGACCCCTTCGCACCCGCGCGCAAGGAACTGGCTGCGAGCACCACCGGCATCGCGCGCGGCCCGGCCAGCGCCAATCTGATTATCGTCGAGTTCAGCGACCTGGAATGTCCGCACTGCAAGCAGGCGCAACCTGTCATCGACAAGCTGATGGGCGACTTTCCCAACGCGCGCCTCGTCTTCCAGCAGTTTCCCATCGAAGTGGCGCATCCCTGGGCCTTCAAGGCGGCCACCTGGGCGCAGTGCATCGGGCGGGCGAACAACGAGGCTTTCTGGAAATTCGTGAACGGAGTTTATGACGACCAGCTCAACATCGATCCCCAGAACGCCGATGCCAAGATGAAGGAGCACGCCACCGCCGCCGGCGCCGACGCCACGCGTGCCGCCACCTGCGCCGCCAGCCCCGAGACTGCCAAGGCAGTGCGCGATTCGCTCGAGCTGGGCAAGGCGGTGGGCGTCAGCGGTACCCCCACCGTGTTTATCAACGGCCGCAAAATCGCCGGCATCACCAGCCTGCCCTACGACATGCTCAAGGAACTGGCGCACTTCGCGGAGAGCCCGGCGCCGAAGTAGCGCGAGAGCTACGACCCGAGCTGTTTCAGCGCAGCCTTGAGCGCGTCGAGCGCCAGATGGCTGGCGTGCATCGATTCATTCGGCAGGCCTCCCACCGCGGCGACGATGGCTTTGCGTTGGAGCCCCGCCGCCTGCGCTGGGGTGAGGCCGAAGATCATCTCCGTCAGTGCCGAGCCGCAGGCGATGGAGGCAACGCATCCGCGGGTGCGGTAGCGGGCCTCGGCGATGCGCCCGGCGGCCAGCTTGAGGGTGAGCTGCATGATGTCGCCGCAGGCCGGATTCTCCACACGCGCGGAGGCGTCGGCGCCGGCGATCTCGCCCACGTTGCGCGGGTGCTCGAAATGGTCGAGCAGCTTGGCGGAGTACACGCCAGCGATTGTAGTGGTTTCGCTAGATCGATTTCACCGGGATCGCCGCCAGGTCCTCTACCAACCCGACTTCCTTCTGCACAAACGGCTCGGCGTACTTCACGCCGGCCATCAGGCCGTAGAAGCGCGCCATGGCCTCGATTCGTTCGCGGATTTCGGCCTGCGCCGGAAAGAGGTCCTTGCCGGCTTCCTGGTCGGTGAACTGGGATTTGTAGGCCAGGATGGACTCGAGCCGCGCTTCGAACTGCTCGGTGATGTCCACCACGAAGGTCGGGCGGACGTCATAGTAGAGCGTGGCATAAACGATCTTGAACGGGCGATGGGGCGCAATGCCGTCCAGATCGACTTTCGCCAGACCGGCGAGGAAGCACGCCTCATAGCCCACCACCGAAGCCGTGTAATGGTCGGGATGGCGGCCTTGCCAGTAGGGAAGAATGACCACCTGCGGCCGGGTCTCGCGGATGACGCGCGCGATCTTCAGGCGGTTCTCCCAGGTGTTCTCCACCCGGCCGTCGGGGATGTCGAGAGCTCGCCGCCAACCCACGCGCAGGATGCGCGCCGCCGCCTCCGCTTCGCGCGCGCGCTCCTGGGCGGTGCCGCGCGTGCCCATTTCGCCCTGGGTCAGATCGAGGATACCGGTCGCGTGGCCGCGCTCCGCCATTTTGAGCAGTGTCCCGCCGCAGGTCTGCTCAACGTCGTCACGATGGGCGGCGATGGCGAGGATGGCAATTGCTGTGGTCATAAAATCCATGCCAACTGCGGAACACGTATCCGGGAGCTCACGAAACCCCTTCGTGCCCTGACACGTGATCGCGCCCCAAGAATGTTTCTCTACAGCCTCTGAGGCCCGGCCTTCCCATGACTTATTTCTTCCTTTCCACCAGGAATCGCGCCAGCGCTTTCAGCGTCTCGGCCCGTGCTCCGAACGGGTCCAGCGCGGCACAGCCGGAATCCACCAGCGAATCGGCCTGGCGCAGCGACTCTTCGATCCCGAAAAGCGCCGGGTAGGTCACTTTTTCACTGGCCACGTCTTTGCCGGCGGTCTTGCCGAGTTGTTCGGAGGACTGAGTCACGTCGAGCACGTCGTCGGCGATCTGGAAAGCAACGCCCACGGCGCGACCGAACGCGCGCAGCTTGTCCACCTGTGCTTCGGAAGCTCCCGCATAGATGCCACCACTCACTATGCTGGCGGTAATCAGCGCGGCGGTCTTGGAGCGATGGATGTACTCGAGCGTCTTGGCATCAGGCCGAGTGTGCTCGGCTTCGAGGTCCATCACCTGCCCGCCAATCATCCCTTCGATGGTGCCGGTGGAGCGGGCGATCTCCTCGATGATGCGCACGCGGCGCTCGGCGGCGCAGCGCAGCCTCGCGAGCACCTCATAGGCGCGCGTCTGCAAGGCGTCGCCGGCAAGGATGGCCATGGCCTCGCCGAAGGCCTTGTGGCAGGTGGGCTGTCCGCGGCGAAGGTCGTCGTTGTCGAGCGCCGGCAGGTCGTCGTGGATCAGCGAGTAGGTGTGCAGCATCTCCAGCGCCGCGCCCAGCTCCTCCACGCCTTCCGGCAGCGCGCCAGCGATGAGCCGCGCGCCTTCCACCGCCAGGATGGGACGCAGACGTTTGCCGCCGGCGAACACGCTGTGCCGCATCGCCCGGTGGATGATCGAAGGATAGTCGGCAGTGAGCGGCAACAGCCGCTCCAGCGCGGCGTCGGCCAGGCGCCGTCCTTCTTCCAGTGTCTGCTTGAGCATGGACGGAGCAGTATAGCAAGTGGGCTGCGGACAAAACGCCACGGATTCACACGGATCTTTAGGGATTCTGTTCTTGATCCGTGTTGATCCGTGTAAATCCGTGGCCGCGTTTTACTGCTCTACTTCGACGGCTTCAGCGACTGCTGCATCAGCTTGCCCAGGTCGGTGAACAGATCGAGCGGCAGCGGGAAGACGATGGTGGTGTTCTTCTCCACGCCGATCTCGGTAAGCGTCTGCAGGTAGCGAAGCTGGATGGTCATGGGCTCGGCGGCGAGCACATGCGCGGCATCCGACAGCCGCTGGGCGGCGGCGAATTCGCCCTCCGCGTGGATGATCTTGGAGCGCTTCTCGCGCTCGGCCTCCGCCTGCTTGGCCATGGCGCGCAGCATGGTCACGTCCAGATCCACCTGCTTCACTTCCACGTTCACCACCTTCACGCCCCAGGGCGCGGTGTGCTGGTCGAGGATGGACTGAATGCGCGTGTTCAGCTTGTCGCGGTGCGAGAGCAGCTCATCGAGCTCCACTTCGCCCAGCACCGAGCGCAGCGTGGTCTGCGCGAACTGCGAAGTCTGGTAGAGGTAGTTGGTGACTTCGACCACCGCTTTGTTGGCATCGATGACGCGCAGGAAGATGACCGCGTTGACCTTCATGGTGACGTTGTCGCGGGTGATGACGTCCTGCGGCGGAACCTCCAGCGCGTCCTGGCGCAGCGTGACGCGCACCATGCGGTCCACCGGCGCGAACACCAGGATCACGCCCGGGCCCTTGGCGATGGGGAGCAGGCGTCCGAGACGGAAGATTACTCCGCGCTCGTACTCGGCCAGAATCTTGATCGAACTCAGCAGGTAGAGTCCGACGATGACGATGATGATGATAACTCCGAAGCCTTCAGGCATGGGAACCTCCAAGGAGACGACAGGATTGTATCAAGGCGGGGAGGATGGAGTAGGGAGTAGCGAGTAGGGAGTGGGATAATCCGCAGTCGCTCCGCGAGATTGAGATTGTTCCGAGCAACCGTCACTTAAGCAGCCGTGCATCCCATGGGTACTGCTCGTGCCAGAGCACCTGGAGGCGGCCCGCGTCGGGATGCACGGGATTGAGCAGCACATTGAAGGTTTCGGGCACGATCGCCGACGGGACTCGCAGCAGAACAGCGCTATCGGAAGCCAGCCACTCGTCGCCTATCGTCCTGGTCGAAATCACGTCGCCCACCCAGGCACCGCTCAAGTCCGCTGGCCCGAGGGTGCGGATCGAAATCGCGTCCGGGGCTTCCACCTTTAGCAGGCCGTAATGCGAGGGCAGAGAATCGGGCGTGAGTTCAAGATGAACCAGGACTTCCAGCAGCGCCCCGGTCGGAGTCTCTGCCAGGTAGACGACAGGCCGGCCCTGGGTATGCCAGCGCGCGGATGCCAACAACCCGCCGTGCCCCTCGAGAGTGGAATGCCGGCTGATCCGCCACAGCGTCATTCAGGCAAACATGCCTTCGTCGATCTGGATGAGCATTTCTTCCACCAGCCGGCCACCGGGCTCGGTGGAAAGCATTTGCATGGGGGCCCGGCCCTCGAAGCGCTCCTTGGGCGCGCGCAGCCAGCGCAATGCGGAGGCTTCGTCGCCGAAAACCGCCTGGGCGCGCGCCAGGATCCGCACCGCACGAATGGCACGCTCGGACTCCTCCTTGGAAAGAGGCTGGCTCTTGCTCCGGCGATGCTTCAGAGTACGGGGATTGACGATGATGCTGAACACCTCGTCCTTCGACAAACCCCGTTGGATAAGCCGAGGGATGACCTTCAGCGGCAAACCGCTCTCAATCAGATGGATGAGGTTGCGTTCGGAGCCAGCCTGCGCTCCCAGCCAGTCATCGAAGTATTGGTTCAGTTTCCTGGCAGTCGGCGCGGTCATCTTGGTCGCCATGTGTACATTATGCCACAATAAATGCGGCACATTGTACCAACAAACATCGCGTGTTTTCAGCAGGTTATAGCTCGACTAAGAAGAAGGGAGTAGCAAGCCACGGATTTACACGGATGAACACGGATCAAGAACAATATCCGTAAACATCCGTGCCAATCCGTGGCTGCTCTTGGTTTCTTATTTCACCGGCTCGACCGAGAGCCGCAAGCCGTCGATGCGCTTCACCAGAACCCGCTCGCCGGGGGCGACGTTCGCGGAAGAGACGGCGTCCCACAGCTCGCCGTGGACAAACACTTTGCCTTCGGGCTGAAGGGCGCTTTGCGCCACGCCGATTTCGCCGATCAATCCCTGAGAACCGGTGACTACCTTGCTTCGCCGCGCCTTGATCACCAGCCCCACCAGAAAAACGGTGATCAATCCGATGGGCACGCTCACCGCGAGCGCCGTCACCAGGCGCACCCGCATTTCGGGGATGGGAGCGTCCACCAGCAGCAGCGCGCCCAGGATCATCAGCGCGATGCCGCCCACGGTGAGCACGCCGTGGGTGGCGAACTTGGCGTCGAGGATGAACATCACGAACGCGGCCACGATCAGGATCAGCGCGGCGTGGCGCGTGGGCAGAATGTTGAAGGCGAAGATGGCCAGCAGGACAAAGATAAAGCCCACCACCCCCGGCACGATCGCGCCGGGATGGTTGAACTCGACGTAGAGCGCCAGCATCCCGATGGCAAACAGGATGAAAGCAACGTTGGGATCCATGATGAAGTCGAGGATGCGCTGCTTCAGCGACATCTCGAGCGTCTGCACTCGCTGGTTGGCCAGGCGCAGCACCGTGGCCGAGCCGTTGAAGCGCGTCAGCTTGCGGCCGTCGAGCTGCTTGAGCAGGTCGGGAACGTCGGCGGCGATGACGTCGATGAGGTTTTCCTTGAGCGCTTCCTGATCGGTGAAACTCTTGGACTGGCGCACTGCCGACTCCGCCAGCTCCACGTTGCGCCCGCGCTTGGAGACGAACGACCGCATGAAGGCGGCGGCATCGTTCTCCATTTTCGCCTTCATCACCTCGTCCATTTTTTCGCCGCCAAAGACTACCGGGTGCGCAGCGCCGGTGTTGGTGCCCGGGGCCATGGCGGCGATGTCCGCCGATTCCAGGATGAAGAAGCCCGCCGAAGCCGCACGCGCGCTGCTGGGCGCGACATAGACGATTACCGGCACCGGCGAGGCCAGGATCTTCTCGATGATGGAGCGGGTGGAATCCAGCAGGCCGCCGGGGGTGGAAAGTTCGATGATGACGGCCTCGTCGTGGTCGCGCGCCGCCTGGTCGAGGGCGCGTCCGATGAATTCGTCAGAGATGGGCTGGATGGTGTCGCGGACTTCGATCTTCAGCACGTCCGCCCGCGCCAGAGCCGGAGCCAGCAGGAGCGCAGCGACCAACAGAACGGCGGCTTTGAATGGCGCTTGCATTTCTATTGCGGCGCCAGCGTGGGCGATTTGTCGGCGAGGCGGGCTGCGATATCGCGCTTGAGCGCCGCCGCGGCGGCATTCGCGGGCTCGAGCTCGAGGGCGTGTTCCACGTCTTGGCGCGCGGCCTCGGCATTATTGTCTCTCAAATCGAGCTGCGCGAGAATCAGCCAGGCTTCGGCGGAGGGCTGGAGGATGAGCGCGCTGTGGGCTTCGGCGCGCGCGTCGGGAGGATGGTCGGCGGCGAGGATCCTGGCCAGGCCGAGATGCGCCGCCGCATTGGTGGGATCGAGTATGACCGCCTCGCGGAAATGTTTCTCAGCTTCGCCCACAAAGCCCTGGTTCAGCAGATCGTGCCCGCGCTCCACGTGAACCTGGGCGTGCTCGCGCGCCGGCTTATCCGCCAGCTTCATCTCGCTCTGGCTCTCCAGCTCGAAGGCGATCTGACGGAACGAAGCCTCATCGTAATTGCGCTTGATGCGCTCCAGCGGCAGCTTCACCTCCGCCGGCCGGATGGCGGTCGCAGTGGCGGCCGTTCCCGCCACCGGGGTCCCCAACACGCCCGCATTTGGCGTGGTGGGGTGGATCACCGGCGGACGGTTGAGCGCCTCGAGCAAAGCCTTGGCTTCACCGTCCGAGGGGTTGAGCACCAGCAACTCGCGCAACTGGTGGGCGGCGCCGGCCAAGTCCCCGTTGTGCGCCAGTGCGATGGCCAGGTTGAGACGGTAGTCGGGATCGCTGGGATCGGCCTCCACCGCGCGCTCGAAGTAGTGGACCGCCGACTTCTGCCCGCGCCGTCCCGCCACCACCCCCAGATTGTTGTACACCTCAATGAGCGGCAGGCGCGCGGCCACGAAGTCAAAGGCGTTCTGCGCTTTTTCGTACTGGCCCAGGTAAAACTCGCAGATGCCGAGATAGAAGCTGGCCTCGCGGGCCAGCGGGTCACTCCCGGGGATGCGTTCCAGCCAGGCGGCGGCGGGGGCGTATTCACGCCCTTCATAGAGGCTCTTGCCCAACTGGAGAATGGCTTGGCTGTACGTGGGGTCCAGGCGCACGGCGTCGCGAAAACGCGCGATCTTCTCCTGGCGCGAGGCGGCCACCAGGCCGCGCATGTATTTCTCGAAAGCGTCCAGGCGGGGCGCGGGCTGGGCGAACTCGCTGCGCGTGGTGGCCCGGGTGGGCGCGAGCAGGTGCATCAAGTCCAGCGCCAGCAGGGTCTCGATCTGGATCAGGGACGGCAGCGAGCCGGAGGTAACTACCGGCGTCGAGAGGTGCAGGTGTTCCATGTCCAGCACCTGGGCGCGCGCGGTGAAGCTCTGCCCGTCATAGACATAGCTGCCGAGGATGACGTAATCCACTTCCATCGCCTGCGCGATCTGGTAGGCGGTGGCGCGCGAAGGGCGCAGGTTGGCGGGCAGCCCCATGCGGTCGAAGGCGTTCAGGCGATCCCGGCGGTCGATGACGAAGAAGCCGGTAAGGCGCCCGCCCAGCACCTCGGGGAAGGATTCTCCTACCCAATCCAGCCCGGGAAGCTTGGAGTTGTTCTGGAAGGGCAGCACCAGCAGGGTCTTGCCCGGCAGAGCTTCGCGCCGGGCCCGGCAGGGAAGCGCGAGCGCTGCCACCATGAGCGCCGCGATGACGAAGGGATGTCTCAACTTAAGGAGATTATAGCGGAGGCGGTAGCGCCGGCGTCTCGCCGGCATTGTTTAGAAAGGCATGGCTCCAGCATTTTGTCGAGCCGCAGCACGCTGCGTCCCACGTGCTTAGGAAGCCTGCTGCAGTCGCTGCAGGAAGTAGTCGCGCCAGTTCGCCGGCAAGGCGGCTAGCCCCGCCGCCTGTCGCAGCAGCTCGGGATCGGGGTGGTCCGCGACGTAGAGCTGAACAATGTCCGCCACCGAGACCCGGTTCTCCTCCCGAGCCAGCAGCTCCACCGAGTCCCCGGCGCGAACCTCACCCTCTTTCACGACCGAGAAATAAAAGCCCGTGCGCCGGCTGGCCAGAAAGCGTTTGATAATGTCGTTGCGTCCGAACTTGATGCCCAGTTTGTAGCACGGCATTCGCGGCTGTGCCACCGCCAGTACCGCCGATCCCACGCGAAAGCGATCTCCGATGTAAGTGCTCTCTTCCAACAAACCCTCGGTGGTAAAGTTCTCACCAAATGCGCCCAAGGGCAGTTCCGTTCCGGGCAGCTCCCGGCGCCAGAACTCATAATGCTCGGAAGGATAGACGTACACGGCCTTGTCCGGGCCGCCGTGGACCTTAAGATCGGCCTGCTGGTCTCCATCCAGATTGAGCCGGCGTAACTGAACCGCGTGCTCCACCGGCTCCTTGAAGATGCCTGTAGCTACGGTCTGGCCTTGCCACGGCACCCGGCGAGGCTGGCCGACGTTCACGGAAATCAGCTTCATGTCACTCCTTGGCCCGGGTGGTCGCTCGCTGATTGGATGTTGCATCGGGAAAAAGGTAACACCCAGCGAGAGACTACTTTCTCTCACCCCGCATCATGTCCGCCGCCGTCTCCCGTGGCCGGATGAGGCGGGCCTTCGCGCCCTCGACCATCACCTCCGCCGGGCGGCCGCGGGTGTTGTAGTTCGAAGCTAACGACATGCCGTAGGCGCCCGCGTCCAGCACCGCGAGCAGATCTCCCTCGTTCAGCATCGGCATCTCGCGGTCGCGGGCCAGGAAGTCGCCGGTCTCGCACACCGGGCCAACGACATCCACCTCGGCGCGGCTTGTGCCGTCGCGGTTCACGACCGGTACGACCTCGTGGTAGGCGGCGTAGAGCGCCGGGCGAATGAGATCGTTCATGGCCGCGTCCACCACCACGAAGCGCTTGTGGTCGTTGGTCTTGAGGTAGAGCACGCGCGTCAGGAGCGCGCCCGCCGTACCCACCAGCGCGCGTCCGGGCTCGAGCAGCAGGTGGACCTTCAAGCCGCGCAGCGGAGCGAGCACCGCCTGCGCATAGGCCTGCACGCGATCCGCGAAATCGTCTTCGCCCTGGTAGGAGATTCCCAAACCGCCGCCGGCATCGACGTAGCGGATGCGGTGGCCGTCAGCCGTGAGTTGCCGCGCCAGCTCCGCCACGCGCAGCATGGCCTGCCGAAAGGGCTCCATGTCGGTAATCTGCGAACCGATGTGCACGCTGATCCCGGCGGCTTCGAGGTACTTCTCCTCGCGGATGCGGGCGTAGATCGCGCGCGCCTGCTCGATGGCCACGCCGAACTTGTGCTCGCGGAGTCCGGTCGAAATGTAAGGATGGGTTTCCGTCTCTATGTGGGGGTTGACGCGCAGCGCTACTCGGGCCGTCTTCTTGGCGTGCGCGGCCGAGCGAGCCAAGACTGCCAGCTCGCTTTCGCTTTCCGCGTTGAACATGAGGATGCCTGCACGGAGTGCGGCGGCGATCTCGGCGGTGGTCTTGCCCACGCCGGAGAAGACCACATCCTTGCCGGCGCGGCGGTCCACCTTGAGCACCCGCGCCAGCTCGCCGCCGGAGACCACGTCGAAGCCCGCGCCCAGACGGTGCAGCAGCCCGAGCACCGCCAGGTTCGAGTTGGCCTTGACGGAATAGCAGACGGTGTGGCGCGCGCGGCCGAAGGCGCGGTCGAAGGCGCGGAAGCGCTCGCGGATGGTCGTCGCCGAATAGACGTAGAGTGGCGTGCCGAACTTCGCCGCCAGCGCGGTGAGCGGCGCGTGTTCGCAGTAGAGTTCCTGGTTGCGGTAAAGGAATCCGGGCGCGCGGAGCACGGAATGATTATTAACTAAAATCGAGGGAGTAGGGAGTAGGGAGTAGGGAGTAAGGGAGCAGGAGGGGTTAAAGTGTCGTCCTGAGCGCAGCCGCGTCGAGCTTGGCGAAGACGCGGCCAGCGAAGGATCTATGCATTTGCTTCCCAAGCCGCGCCCGCTTCCAAAAACATAGATCCCTCGCTTGCGCTCGCCTCGCGCGGCTCGGATCGCGCTGCACTCGGGATGACAATTTTGAGCGATGGAAGTGCAGGGACTCAATATGCCGCCGCTCTCAGCTCTTCGTCGGGCAGGAGCTGCAGCTCGATCCAGCCTTCGACCGGCAGGGCGTCGATGGGCAGGCGGTCGCGCCACAGGCTGAAGCGCAGGCGCACGCGGTCGCCTTGCGCGGCCTCCAACGCATAGAGCGGCAGTTTGAATTCGAAAACCTTGAGCAGCCGCACCTGGGCCAGGTCTGTGAGCGATGCGCCTTGCTCGCCGGAGGTCAGTTTGGAGGTGGTGATGGCGCGGTTGGCGATGGTGACGTCGAGGCGCAGCTCGCGTCCTTTTTGTTTGGGGGCGCGCGGTGGCCGCTCGAAATTGACCACCAGCTCGAAGCTGCCCTCCGGAACCGCGGCGATGAAGTCCAGCCGCCCGTAGATAAATTTTTCATCCACGCCGGCGTAAACGGAGTCCAGCAGGAACTGCTTGCCGTGCATGGCCGAGGAGCGCCGGTCGGCGGTGTACATGGCGGCGCCGATCCAGTCGAAGTAGCGCATCACCGCGCCAGCGATGCGGGGATGGATGTACGCCGTCTGGGGCGTGAAGTAAGGCCGCGCCTCCGCGCCGGCGATGGGCTGGGCCAGGTGGTCGGGTGGCGAAGCTCCCAGCGCCTGGTAGATGTTGGAGAGGTGTTTGCGGTAGAGCTCGTCGAAATCGCGGTCGTTGGCGGAGTGGTGCTCGGGACCGTACCACCAGTTCCAGTCGCTGCCCTCGGCGATCAGCACCTCCTCGAAAGCCAGCCGCCGCGCCGGTTCGCTCGCGCCCGCGGCGGTGCGTGCGTAGAAATCGCGGGCGGAACTCAGATAATCCCAGGCGCGATTGTCCTCGGGCGCGCCGATCCACACGTTGAAGTTGGCGTTGATCCAGGAGCCCGGCACCAGCGAATTGAGGCGCGGGAACGGACCCTGGCGCGCGATGGCCTCGCTCACCGTGACCGCCTCCATTTCGCGGTCGCGCTGGATGGCGTCGTAGACGCGGCGCAGGAACTCGCGTCCAGATTGCGGGTAGTACTCCCAAGCATTTTCGCCGTCGAGGATGATGGGCACCATGATGTCACGACGCTTGCCGCCAACCGCTTGCGCGCAATCCTTAATGCGATGGATTAGGTGATTGGCGGCATCAGTGGCGGCCATGCCCGAATACACGAAGCCGACCAGGTCGGAGAGCGTGTGGTCGCGGAACAGCATGTACATCCCAGCCTGCGCCTTCTGATAGCGGTAGAGGCTGTAGAGCTTGTCGGCGCCATCGCCCTGAAGGCGCCCATCGCCATCGCGATTGAAGAAGTAGCCGGTAGAGCGGCCGAGCACGCCTTCGTCGGTGGCCATCCACTTGACGCCGAGCTTGTCGGCGATGGCGACCACCTCCTCGGAGACGCTGCCCTCCGACGGCCACACCCCCTGCGGACGCACGCCGAACACGCGCTCGTGCAGGTCGAGGCCGCGGCGAAGCTGCTCCTCCGCATCCTCGGGATGGCGGAAGCGCTGCTCCGGCAGCGGCAGTCCGGGTGAGGACACGCGACCCTGGTCCGTATCGCACACCAGCGGCAGGATGGGATGATAAAAGGGAGAGGTCGAGATCTCGATGCCACCGCGTCGCGCCGCGGCCGTGTACGCCGGCAGCACCTGCCCGAGAAGCTCCTTCTGCTTGCGCAACGCCAGCAACTGGTCGTCACGGGAATAGCCGCGCTCCTTGCGCACCAGCGCCGCCACTTCTTTGTCTTCCAGAAAAAATTCGTCGAACCAGGCGATCTGCGAGAGCACCTGCAAGTCGGCGAAATCCTGCGGGCGGAAGGAACTCACGGCGCGGTCCAGGTTCTCGCCTATGCTGCGAAACTGCTGGAACAGCTCACGGTAGCGGGGATAGCGCCCGATCATGTGCATGGGGTTGGCCTGGAACAGGTACTGCAGGGCGAAGCGGCGGTCGGCGGGCGCCAGTTCGAGGGCGGACTTCGACGCGACTTCCAGGAATGGGTCTTGCGCCGTGCCGGCCACGTAGTCTTCGATCTGCGCGATCAACGAGGGCACGAGATTGAAGGTCTGGTGGACGTTGGGGAATTCGTCCAGCATCTTGACCATGCCGTAATAATCCTTGAGCGCGTGCAGGCGCGTCCAGGGCAGACGGTACTCGCCCGACACCAGGTCCTTGTAATACGGCTGGTGCATGTGCCAGAGAAAGACGACGCGGATCATAAGAGCAGTTGCCAGTTGTCAGTTGTAGTGGCGGGCGCGGGAAGTTTCAAGTGGGCAAGGGGTTTCGGCCAAGGCTCAAAGAGCCGAAATGGAATAGCTGCCGAGGAGTCGGTAGTCAGGGGTCAGTAGTCAGGGGCTCGCTGACTCCCGACTCCCCGTCTGCTAGATTAGTCCTTCCATGTCCACCGGTGAAAAATTCGAGCGGGCGGTTTCCATCATGGCGCGGCTGCGCGCCCCCGGGGGCTGTCCCTGGGACCGCGAGCAGACCTTCGACTCCATCAAGCCCTATACCCTGGAAGAAGCCTACGAAGTCCTGGAGGCCATCGACAACCGCGACTGGGACGAACTGCCAGGCGAACTCGGCGACCTGCTGCTGCAGGTGCTGTTTTACGCCGAGATGGCGCAGGAAGACGGCCGCTTCTCCATCGACGACGTGCTGGAGCGGCTCTCCACCAAGCTGGTGAACCGGCATCCGCACGTCTTCGGCGACGTCAAGGCGGAGACCTCCGCCGACGTCCTCCGCAATTGGGAAGCCCTGAAAGCGGAAGAAAAGAAGAAGCGCCTCGAGGCCGGCGGCGGCAAGCTGGCGAAAGAAGAAGCGAAGCCCGAATCGGTTCTGGCGGGAGTTTCGTCGGCGATTCCGGCGCTGCTCGAGGCCTCCAAACTCAGCTCGCGCGCGGCCCACGTCGGCTTCGATTGGCCGAATGTCGAAGGACTCTTCGACAAGCTCGCGGAAGAGACCACCGAACTCCAGCACGAGCTGGAGCACTTCCCGGCGCCCGGACCGCGTCCGGCGCATCGTGGCATTGCGGGCTCGCACACCGGGGCGGTCGTGCCCGGGGAAGAGCTGAAGGCGCGTCTCGAAGACGAAATCGGCGACATGCTCTTCGTGCTGGTCAACATCGCGCGCTATCTCTCGCTCGATCCCGAATCGGCGCTCAAGAAGACCAACCGCAAGTTCAAGCGCCGCTTCCAGTGGCTGGAGCAGGAAATCCGCCGCTCCGGACGGCGCCTGGAAGACGCCACCCTCGACGAAATGGAGGCGCTTTGGCAGCAATCGAAGACGCAGGAAAAGCCGTAGCGCCGGGCGTTGAAGTTCGGCTGTGCCAGGGGCTCGACGAGCTGAACGCCTGCGTCGGCCTGCAGAAAGAAGTCTGGAATTTTTCCGACTACGACCTCATTCCGCTGCGGTTGTTCGTAGTCGCCGAGAAAATTGGCGGACAAGTGATCGGTGCCTTCGACGCTGGAGAACTGGTCGGCTTCGCCATGTCCATTCCCGGGGCGCGCGCCGGCAAGGCATACCTGCACTCGCACATGCTGGCGGTGCGCGAGAGCCACCGTAACGCTGGGATCGGGCGTCGGCTGAAGCTTTTCCAGCGTGAAGACGCGCTCGGCCGCGGCTTCGAACTGATCGAATGGACCTTCGATCCGCTGGAGATCAAGAACGCCTGGCTGAATGTCGAGCGGCTGGGCGCTATCGCCCGCCGCTACACCTTGAATCAATACGGCATCTCGTCGTCGCCGCTGCAGGGCGGCCTGCCCACTGACCGGCTAGTCGCCGAATGGTGGCTGCGCTCCGACCGCGTGGGAGCGCTGCTGAAGACAGGGAAGCATCTGCCGGTGCGGGCGGAGATGACCATCGCCGTCCCGGCCGAGATTTACACCTGGAAGTCGGCGCCGCAGCATCGCCACAAAGCCGAGCAGGTGCAGTCGCGCAACCGCGAGCAGTTTCTCGACGCCTTCTCGCGCGGCTTGGCGGTGATCGGACATGAGCGGGATGCGATCGGGAACGGGACGTTTTTGTTGGGAAGGTGGGAGCGGGATTGAGCCATTGAACCAGCACGATGCATCGTTTAATGACCCAATGACTCAATTCTCAAATTCCTTTGCTCGTTGATCCCTCATGAAAGTTGACGCCATCACCCTCCGCGAGATCCGCATGCCGCTGGTGCACTTCTTCGAGACCAGCTTCGGGCGTACCACTGAGCGGCGCATCCTGCTGGTCACCGCGCACGCGGAGGGCGTGGACGGCTGGGGCGAGTGCACGGCTGGCGAGCATCCTTTCTATAACGAAGAATCGGTCGAGACGGCGTGGTACGTGCTCTCGAAGTACCTCGCTCCGGCGGTGCTGGGCCGTTCGCTTGAGAGCGCACGAGACGCGGTGCCGCTCATGGCGCAGGTGCGCGAGCACCGCATGGCGAAAGCCGCGCTCGAGAATGCGCTCTGGGACGCCGAGGCGCGCCAGAAGAACGTTCCTCTGTGGAAGGTGCTCGGTGGTACGCGCCGCCAGATTCCCTGCGGCGTATCCATCGGCATTCAGGAAACTCTCGACAAGCTGCTGGAGAAGATCGAGATCGAACTGGCGGCCGGATACCGCCGCATCAAAGTGAAAGTCAAGCCGGGATGGGATCTCGATGTGCTGGAGCGCATCCGCGGCCGCTGGCCTGACATCACCCTGAGCTGCGACGCCAACTCCGCCTACACCCTCGACCAGGTGGAGCACCTGCGCAAGTTCGATCAGTTCCGGCTGCTGATGATCGAGCAGCCGCTGTGGTCCGATGACCTCTACTTCCATGCGCGATTGCAGAAGCAACTGGCGACGGCGCTCTGCCTGGATGAATCCATCCGCACCGCGCGCGATGCCGATACGGCGCTCGACCTCGGCGCCTGCCGCATCATCAATATCAAGCTGGGGCGCGTGGGCGGATTCAGCGAGGCGCGGAGCGTGCACGACCTGTGCCAGGCGCGCAGCATCCCGGTCTGGTGCGGAGGCATGCTGGAATCCGGCGTGGGCCGCGCGCATAACATCGCCATGTCCACGCTGGCGAACTTCAGCCTGCCGGGCGATGTGTCGGCGTCAAAACGCTATTGGAAGGAAGACATCATCGAGCCGGAGGTGGAGGTCAGCCGCGAAGGATTCATTGACGCCGAAACTCAATATCGCGTGCGGGAAGACTTAGTGGAGAGGGTGACGGTAAGGAAGGAGACGATCAGCGCCATCGGGTGATCGGGAGATCGGGTCATCGGGTGATTGATCGCCCTAGCATGGCATTCTTGTGGGCGCAGTGTTTGAATCGTCGAACGGCATTGTCCCTCGACTCGGGCTGAAGCCCTCGCTCGGGATGACCGTTTGGGGCGGGCTAGTGCATGGGCGCAGTCCCGCCTTGGTGCCTCGGTTTGCGCATGAGCAGCAACAGCGGCAGCATGGCGAGAAACACCGCGCCCAGGATCCAGAAGGCGTCAATGAACGACAGCATGGCGGCCTGGCGCTCGACCATGCCGAACAGCGCGGCGTAAGCCTGCTTGCCGGCGGTGACGGCGTCGGAGCCGCGGGCCATGAATCCCTGGCGCATGGCTTCGAACATCTGCCGGCTCCGCAGGTCGTAGATGTTCACGTGCCGGCCGAGCACGTTGAAGTGGGTCTGCGAATGGCGAGCCACGATGGTGGTGACGGCGGCGATGCCGAAGCTGGCGCCGATATTGCGCATCAGGTTGAAGATGCTGGTGGCGTTGCCCATGCGCGCCTTTTCGATGGGATCGAAGGTCACCGTAGTGAGGGGCACGAACAGCAGTCCCATGGCCACACCCTGGACGATCTGCGGCATGAAGATGTCCCAATAGCCGGCGTCGAGGTTGAGCGCCGCCATCAGGAACAGGCTGAGAGATGTGAGGGTGATGCCGGCCGCCAGCAGTTTGCGCGGTTCCACCTTGGCCACGAGAATGCCGACGATGGGCATAAACAGGAACGATCCCAGTCCGCGCGGCAGCATGGCCCAGCCCGCCTGGAGCGCGGGATAGCCCATCAGCGTCTGCAGCCAGATGGGGATGAGCACGGTGCTTCCGTAGAGCACGAATCCCAGCACCGTCATCATGAAGACTCCGGTAGCGTAGGTGCCCACCTTGAACACGCGCAGATCCACGATGGGATGCTGCACACGCAGTTCCCGGATGACGAACGCCGCTAGTCCCACGACCGCCACCACCGCCAGCACACGGATGAAGTCGGAGCTGAACCAGTCTTCTTCCTGGCCTTTATCGAGCATGATCTGCAGCGCGCCGATGCCGGTGGCGAGAAAGCCGATCCCCCACCAATCCACGTAAGAGGACTGCCGCCGGATGTAGGGCGGATCGAAGATGAAGAACTTGGCCATCAGGGTGGCGGCGATGCCGATCGGCAGGTTGATGTAGAAGACCCATCGCCAACTGTAGCTGTCGGTGATCCAGCCGCCCAGCACCGGGCCCAGCATGGGCGCCACCACGATGCCCAGCGCCCAGAACGCCATCGCCTTGCCGCGTCCTTCGGGGGGAAACGCCTCCAGCAGGATCGACTGGGAGAGCGGCTGCAGCCCGCCTCCAGTCGCGCCCTGGATGATGCGGAAGACGATCAGCATGGGAAGCGTGGGCGCCATGCCGCAGAGCAAGGAAGAGAGCGTGAAGCCGGCCACCGAGAGCATCAGCATGCGCTTGCGTCCGAACTGGTTTGACAGCCAGCCGGTCATGGGCAGGATGATGGCGTTGGCCACCAGATACGAGGTCAGCACCCAGGTGGCTTCGTCCACCGTGGAGGACAGGCTGCCGGCGATGTGCGGCAGCGAGACGTTCACCACCGTGGTGTCCAGCACCTCCATGAAAGTGCCGAGCATCACCGCAATGGCGACGATCCAGGGACTGATCTCCGGCGCTTCTTCCCCGGCGACGGGATAAGTGGTCGCAGCCATGGCGCGCTACTTGGTTAGGACAGTGGGTACGACGGACATGCCCGGCCGCAACTGGCGCCGCGGGTCCTGCCCTTTATCGAGAACGATCTTCACCGGAATGCGCTGCACCACCTTGACGTAGTTGCCGGTGGCGTTCTCCGGGGGCAGCAGGCTGAAGCGCGCGCCGGTGGCGCCGCCGAGAGAGTCCACGTGGCCGGAGTAGGTGCGTCCGTAGGCGTCCACCTGGACGCGGGCGGGCTGTCCGGGACGCATGTTCTTCAACTGCGTCTCTTTGAAATCGGCGGTCACCCAGAGGTTGTCGAGATCGACGATGCCGAATAAAGGCTGGCCGGCCTGGACCGTCTGTCCGACTTCCACGTTGCGCTGGCTGACGATGCCGGAGACGGGAGCGCGGATGGTGCTGTACTGGAGATTGAGCTGCGCTTGCGCGACGGCAGCCTGGGCGTGCTGGACGGCGGCTTCGGCGGCGCCGGCGCGGGAGCGCATCACCGCGACCTGCTGCGGCCCGGTCTGGGCACTGCGCGCGCTGGCTTCGGCCTGGACCACGCGGCTCTGCGCGGCAGCCACGTTGGCGCGCTCGGCATCCACTGTCGCTTTGGCCGCCTGTTCGGCTGCGACCGCGGCGTCATACTGCTGCTGCGAGATCTCGTCCTTGCCGATCAACTGCTGCATGCGGCGCAGGTCGGAGGCCGCCTTTTTGTACTTGGCCTCGACATCGGCTACCTTCGCTCGCGCCGACAGCTCTTCTTTCTGCGCCGTAGCCACCGCCGCTTGCGCCATGCTCAACTGGCTGCTGGTGCCGGTGTGGGTGATGGGAACGTTGGTGCGCGCGGCGGTAGCTGTGGCCTCGGCGTCGGCAAGATCGGCCTGAGCCCGCTGCAAGGCCACCTGGTAGTCGGTGGGATCGAGCTCGGCCAGCACCGTGCCTTTCTCCACATACGTGTTGTCGTCGAAGTTCACCTTGATGGCGGTGCCGGAGACGCGCGCGCTCACCGGATAGATGTAGCCGTCAATCTGGGCGTCGTCGGTGCTCTCGCGGACCGAGTAGTAGCGCCAGACCCGGACGAGGCAAACGATGACTCCTATCACCAGCAGCAGCAGCAGCCAGCGGGCCGCGGGGTGTTGCTGGAAGTAGGAGCGGGCGCGCTGCCGTCGCGAGGGCAGTTCTTCCTGGTGCCACTCTTCGCCGTGGCTGGCGGTTTCTTCTCTCCCCAACGGCTGCTTCTCAGGCTCGGTCTTGACGGAGTCGGCCACTACTTCGTTCCTCCCAGGTAGCGCTGGGTTGCGGTTTCCGCCACGCCCAGGGCGCGCGCCAGCGACAGCTTGGACAGATTAAAGCTATTGAGGCTGGAAATGTAACTCTCGTTGGCCGTAGCCAGGGATTCCTGCGCCTGCACCACGTCGATGTTGTTGGCCACGCCGGCGGCGAAGCGGTCCTGCGCCTGCCGGAGCTGCTCCTGGGCCAGGCCCATGGTGCTCTGCGCTACCTGTACCAGCTCGGCCGCCGACTTGAGATCGAGGAAGGCGGTGCGCACCTCGAACTCGATGCGGCTGCGCAGGTCTTCCAGTTCGGAGCGGCGCTGCTTCAGGAGCGCGTCCGCCTGGAGCACGTCGCCGCGCACCTTGCCGCCCTGAAAGACGGGAATGCGCAACCCGGCTGTGGCCGTGAACGTCCCATGCGAACTGCCGGGGGTGATGCCGACGTCGCCGTAATCGCCATTGATTCCCAGGCTCGGCAGACGTTCGGCTTCGGCCGCCCGCTTTCCCGACTCGGCGGCGTGCTCAAGACTGAGCGCCGCCTGGTAGTCGGAGCGGTTCTTGTGCGCCGTCTCCATGGCCTGGTCGAAGGGGATCTCGGGCGCGGGTTGGAAGGGCACGGTGTCGGTGAGTTCGAACTCCTGCGCGACGGGCAGGCCGATGACGCGCGCGAGCTGCAGCTTCTGCTTGTCGAAGTCGTTGCTGACGGCGAGCAGCCGCTGCTGCTGCGCCTGCATCTCCACCTGCGCGCGCAGCACGTCGATGCCGGGACTCATGCCGGCGCGCTTGAGATCGACCGCCTGCTCGTAAAGGGTCTTGGCGGTCGAGAACTGCGACTGGGCGGCATCGCGACGGGCGGCGGCCGCCAGCACCTGCAAGTAGCTCCCGCCCACCACGAGCACGACGAGTTCCCGCGAGTTGCGATAATTCCAGGTCGCAGCCTCCAGATTGTGCGATTCCTGGCGGATACGCTCCAGAGCGTGAAAATCGAGCACCGGCGCCGTGAGGAAGGCGCGCGCGTCAAACAGTCCGAACGGTCCCACAATCGACGGCAGACCAGGAATCGTACCCGGCTTCAATCCAAACGCAGCGAGACTTACTTGCTCCGCCGTTTCCGAGATGCGGGTGTTGAGGTTGGGCAGCATCTCGCTGAGCGCTTTCCAGCGAGCGCCGCGCGCGGCTTGCGTCTGGTCGGAGGAGAGCAGCAGTCCGAGGTTGTAGCGCAAACCGCGCTGGATGGCCTCGAGCATCGAGAGCTTCAGTACGCCTGGCGTCGTCGGTCCCGAGGGCACGCCTCCCAGAAACGGATTCTGCTGGCCGCTCGCGGAAGACAAGGGTGGCGCGCTGGTGCCCTGCACCTGCGGGAGGGGCTGGGTGAATCCCGTGCCTTGTGCGACGGCCCCAGCGGGGAACAGCAGGCTGACGCCGACGAGCAGGCATCTCGACGTTGCTGACCGCAGCCGGGGTTGACGTTCGAGCACAGAACTTGGATGCGTGCGGGAGGAGAGATGGCGCAGAGGTTTGCTTTAAATGGTACCGACCCTGGTCTCCGCCGTGGCCATCAGAAATGCACATCCTTAATGTGCGTGGCGATCCACCACACATTGCCAAAGGGATCGCGCACGCCGCCGGCGCGGTCGCCATAGGGCTCGTCCACGGGTTCGCGGACCGAGGCGGCGCCCGCCGCCAGCGCCTGCTTGTACACCGCATCGGTATCTGCGACGTACAAGTGAAGATTAGCGGGCATTGCCGGAAACTCACGGCGGGCCTCGCTCATCTCCACCACCGTATCGCCCAGCCTCATTTTGGCGTGACGCAAGATTCCGTCCGGCGTTTGATGACGCATGACTTCCTCTGCCCCGAAGGCCCGCTTCAGGAAGTCGATGCATCCGGTCGCGTCCGTAATGTGCAAGCAGGGCGTGACGCTTCGCTGATCGGGCAGGAAATGCGTCTTGCCTCGCGGCGAGCCGATATACCAATGATTGCCCCCGGGGTCTTTCACCCCGCCGCCACGCTCACCGTACTCGTGGTCCGTGGGCGGGCAGAGCGAGACGCCGCCGGCCTCGAGGGCGTTCGCGTAAACCGCATCCACGTCCCCCACTTTGAGGTGAATCGAGGCCGGCAGCGGCGAGAACTGCTCGCTGGCCTCGCCGATTTCGATCATCGAGTCGCCCACACGAAATTCCGCGTGCATGATGCTGCCATCGGGACGTTTCACCCGCAGCATCTCCTGCGCCCCGAAGGCCTGGCGAGCGAACTCCAGTACTTCCGCGGCGCCCTTGACCACCAGGTAGGGCGTCAGCGAATGGAAACCTTCGCGAACGGGACTGACGATAGTCGTCGGCATTTGTGCTCTCCTTTGCAAGTCAGCCTTCAAGTATTGCTTGAACTCCGGACGGGGCAGCTCGCGCAGGTCTGCGGCGATACGTGCCAGATCCTCAAGCTCTACAGCGGCGGGCGGAGGCGCGGAGCCCGGGCGGTCGAGCAATGCTTGCACGGCCTGGTCGAGTTGCTCGGCGAGCGATCGCTTAGGCATGGGCCCTCCTTCCTCCCGGCGCGTTCGGCTTGGGCGGGGGATGGATGCGCGTCCGCAGCGTCTGGAGCGCGCGGAACTGGAGCTGCTTCACCGCGCCCTCGGTGCGGCCCAGTTCCTGCGCGAGGTCACGGATGCTTTTCTCTTCGACGAAGCGCGCCACCACAACGCGGCGTTGGTCCGGCGGCAACGCGTCCACCAACTGGTAGAGCAGCGCGCGGCGCTCGATGTCTTCGGCTGCGGCTTCGTCCGGCGGTTCCGGAGGCGGGTCGCCCTGCTCGCGGGCCACGCGTTGCCAGCGATCCGCCAAGGCGTTGGCGGCGATGCGCAGCAGCCAAGCGGAGAAAGGCACGCCCCGCCACTCGTAGCGCCGCAGGTTCTGGAGCGCCTGGCGGAAGACCTCCGAGGTGAGGTCTTCGGCTTCCTGGCGGTTGCGGACACGGCGGGCGATGAACGCGTACACGCGCTCGAAGTGGCTCTCGTAGAGTTCGGCGAAGCGCGCCGGATCGGCCTGCGCCGCCTCCACCAGAAGCCGTTCGTCGGCTTCCTTCCTGAGCGCTCTCCGCGGGAACGCCATCTCACTAGGGTAAACGGTCGAGAAGGGGAAAAGGTTACGGCAGGAAAAATGGTAAGTGGAAAGTGAAAGGTGAAAAGTTTTGCCTTAAATCTCCCGATGACCCGATCACCCGATGACCCGATTCCCCACTTACCCGACGGCCGTCGCCACTCCCGTCAGCGCGCCCTGCTTGACCGCCATCAGCTCGGCGGCTTTCTGCGCGATGTGTTCGGCGCTGACCTCGAACTCCTTGATCAGCTCCCACGGGTATCCCGATTCGCCGAAGCGGTCCTTCACCCCGATAGCGCCGGTGATCAGCGGCACGCCGTAAAGCTCGGGGCTCTCGGTCAGGATGCCGCTCACGTGCCAGGCCAAAGCACCGATCTGGTGCTCTTCCGCGGTGACGATGGCGCCGGTCTCTTTGCCGGCGCGCAGGATGGCAGCGGCGTCGATGGGTTTCAGCGTGTGCAGATTGATCACGCGCGTCTCGTATCCGAACTCCTGCTTCAGGATCCAGGCGGCGCGCATGGCTTCCGGCACCATGGGCCCGCAGGCGATGATGCTCACGTCCTCATGCTCGTTCGAGTAATCCTCGGCCAGCACCGTCTCGAAGCCGTCGATGAAGTTCTCCGTCTCGTGGCGCAAGCGGATGACGTTAGCTTTGCCGAAGACGAACGGAGTCGCCTCGGTGGTGACGATGGGTGTGGCCTCGCGCGCAAAGCGGAGGAACTTCGGCCCCGGCTGTTTGAGCAGCAGGTATGTGGTGGCCTTGCGCGTTTCCACCGAGTCGCAGGGCACCACCACTTGCATGTTGGGCAGGCCGAGGACATTGAACAGGTCTTCGAGCGCCTGGTGGGTGGCGCCGTCCGGGCCTACGGACACGCCGCCGTGCGCGCCTGCTACCAGCACGTTGAAGTCGCCGTAACAGACCGAAACCCGCAACTGGTCGAGGTTGCGCGATGCGGCGAAGGTGCCGTAGGTTCCGAAGACCGGCAGCTTGCCTTCGCGGGCGAGTCCGGCGGCCGCCGCCGTCGCCGACTGCTCGGCGATCCCCATGCTGATCCAGCGGTCTTTGCGCTCGGGCTTGCCAGCGTAGAACTCGCTGATGGTGATGGAACCGGAGATGTCGAGCCCGAGGCAGACCACGCGCTTGTCGTCGCCGTTCTCGGCCAGCGATTGCCCAAAGCCCATGCGCGTGGGCTTCATCGTGGCTTTCATTGTGGAGCCGCTGTTCCACCAGTAATTGCGGCTGAACCTGGGCAACTTGGCATCGAGCGTGCGATCAACTTCCACTTGGAACTGTTTGGCTTTCTCCAGCAGGCGGGCGTAGGGGATTTGTTTTTCCAGACCCAGCTCCTGCAGGCCCTTGATCATTTCTTCGACGTTGGGCACTTTGCCGTGCCAGCCGGCGATGTTCTCCATGAAGCTGACGCCCTTGCCCTTGACGGTGTCGGCCAGAATGACCGTCGGCTTGCCCACGGTGTTGCGCGCCTTCTCCAGCGTTTCCACCACCTGCTGCATGTCATGACCATCGCAGCTCAACACTTCCCACCCGAAGGCGCGGTATTTCTTATCGAGCGGCTCGATGTTCATGACGTCCTGAACGCGGCCGTCAATCTGCAGCCCGTTCTTGTCCACGATGCCGATCAGGTTGTCGAGCTTGTAGTGGGCGGCCTCCATGGCTGCTTCCCAGATGGAGCCTTCCTGCTGCTCGCCATCGCCCATGATGCAGAACACTTTGTGCGGCTTGCCTGCGAGCTTGCCCGCGAGCGCCGTGCCCACGGCCACGCTCAGGCCCTGGCCGAGCGAGCCGGACGACACTTCCACGCCTGGCACCTTCAGCCAGTGCGGATGTCCCTGGTAGGGCGAGCCCAGCTTGCGCAGCGTGACCACGTCTTCCGGCTTGTGATATCCGGCGAAGGCCAAGCCAAGGTAGAGTGCCGGCGCCTTGTGTCCCGCCGACCAGATGATGCGGTCGCGATCTTCCCAATTCGCGTGCCTGGGATCGTGGTTGGCGACTTTGAGATAGAGCGCGGCGGTGATGTCCATAATGGAAAGCGTCCCGCCAGCGTGCCCGGAGGCCGCCGCGGCCAGCACCACCAGGTCGTAACCGCGCATCAGGTTGGCCGCCTGTTGCAGTTCTTCGACGGAGTAATCCCGGATCACCTTCCCGGTCTTGGAATCAATGAGTGCCATGGCGTCCTCACAGGCTCCCGCCCTCGACTGGCAGGGCAGCCCCGAAACGCTCTATCGTATGGCAGGAAGCCTGCGTGCCTCAGTGAGTTCAGTCACAGCGGGGGGTGATGAAGGAAGTGGGAAGTTAAACGTGGGAAGTTTAGACCCAGCTTGCAAGCGGGTGTATATTGTTGAAGCTTCAAGGTCGACGGCTGTTCAGGCCAGCGCGGATTAAAAGCCTGACGCACCGGTTTTCGCCACTCCGCCGTTGGCAGCTCCCGCTGGAATGTCCCGGTGGCCCCCGGTGACCCAAAGTAGACCAGGAAAGCTAGTAGCTGTGGCTGGGTCCGGGCCGACTTGTGAGTGCGAAGCAGACGGCCCGAATCCCCGAGTAATAAGACTCGGGGGCGGGTTTATGGAATCTACGTGCAGCCAGCATTTCTGGCTTGTGAAGTCCCATATGGATTAGGAGGTCGTGATGAAGTTCCCCCGTCTGACAGGTAAGTTTGCAGGAAAAGCTTTCGTAATGGCTCTGCTGTTGGTGCCCGCACTCATGTGGGGGCAGGAAAAGAACAAGAACGCTCCGGCGAGCAAGCCTGCACCGGCGCAGCAACGGCAGCCCACGATGGGGCAACACACAACCACCGCGCCATCGCGCCCGGCAGCCGCGCCATCTCGGTCGGCTGCACCATCGCGACCGGCGGCTGCGCCGTCGCGTTCGGCTGCACCATCGCGACCGGCGGCTGCGCCATCGCGTCCGGCCACAGGCTCCCGACCGAGCACGAGTACCTCGACCCGACCGGGCACGAGCACCCCGACACGGCCGGGCAAGAGCACCTCGACGCGGCCGAGCACGAGTACCTCGACACGGCCGAGCACGAGTACCTCGACACGGCCGAGCACGGCTACCGGCACACGGCCGGGCACGACTACGGGCACACGGCCGGGCACGACTACGCGACCGGGGACCACGACCCGACCGACGCCCACGCATGCGCCTGCGCCGCGGCCCCCAAACCGAGTCATCGGCGGTCACACCGTCTCCTACCGTCCGGGCGGGAGGGTTGGCACGATCCGGACTGCGCACGGAGCCACGATCTACCATGGGCCCCGCGGGGGAAGCATGGCGGTGCGCGAGCGCGGTGGTGTCCGTACCGTCAGCATGGGACGGCATGGCGGCTACGTCGAACACGCCTATCGCGGCGGCTGGCATGGTCACGAGTACCGAGTGCGGTCCTACTGGGTGGGCGGACACCGCTACGCCGTCGCCTATCGTGCCTACTACTGGGGCGGCCGGCCTTACTACTGGTACGCGCCGGGGTTTTACTACCGGCCCGGTTTTTACGGATGGGCGTATAACCCATGGGCCGTCCCGGTGGTTTACGCCTGGGGTTGGGGCGGTGCTCCCTGGTTTGGCTTCTACGGGGGCTACTTCACGCCGTATCCGGTGTATGCCAGCGCCAATCTGTGGCTGACGGATTACATCCTGGCCGAGAACCTGCGCCTGGCCTATGAGGCCCAGCAGGACGCGGCCGCCGCCGCCGGACCCCCAGACGCCCAACAACGTCCGCTCTCGCCGGAGGCCAAGGCGCTCATTGCCCAGGAAGTAAGAGAGCAGTTGGCAGCAGAGCGGCAAGCGGCTGCCGGGCAAGCGAATGGCGCGCCTCCGCCACCGGAAGCTGCCAATCAGCCGCCGCCGGCGCTCGATCCCACGCAACGGGTTTTCATCGTCGACAGCAACCTGGACCTCACCACGGCTGACGGCGGGGAATGCGGAGTTACCCCCGGGGACATCCTGCTGCGCACCGGCGACACCGTGGTCGACGGCACCAAGGTGGGAGTGAGTGTGCAAAGCAGCAAGAACGGTGACTGCGACCCCGGCGCCAACGGCAACGTGGAAGTGGCCGATCTGCAGGAGATGCACAATCACTTCCGCGAGCAGATGGACGCCGGACTCAAGCAACTGGCCGACAACCAGGGCAAGAATGGTCTGCCGGCCGCACCCGACACCGGCACCGTCGCGTCCAACGACGTGCCCCCGGTTCAGCCTGACAACGACACCCAAGCCGAGGTGCAGGGCCTGCAGAACGAAGCCGACCAGGCCGAGAAAGACGTCAACCAGCCGGCCTCCGGCCGCGGAGGGACAAAGTAGGATTGCCGCAAGGCTGCCGGATCGCCGGGACCCTCCTGGCGA
>JBKQPN010000020.1:0-71327 GCA_052145015.1 Terriglobales bacterium | reverse complement strand
ACGAAGCGGATTACATGGGCCAGCGTCGGATAGTCGCGCAGCTTGCGGTTCTCGTCCCGTGGGATGTTGTAGATCTCGCGGATGGCCGCAAACATCTCTGCCTGCTTGACGGTGTCAACGCCGAGGTCCGCTTCCAGGTCAAGATCCAGGTCCAGCATGTCTTTGGGACAGCCGGTCTTTTCGACAACCAGCATCAGGATCCGTTCCTTCACCGAATCGCCGGTAGGCGCTGCCACGGGCGCAGGGACTGCGGTAACTGCCGCCGTAGCTGCGACTGGCGCTGCTACTTCGGCCGCCGCCGCGGGTGGAGTTGCCGCCAGATCGGGACGCTTCTCAAAGACGAAGCGGATTACATGGGCCAGCGTCGGATAGTCGCGCAGCTTGCGGTTCTCGTCCCGTGGGATGTTGTAGATCTCGCGGATGGCCGCAAACATCTCTGCCTGCTTGACCGTATCGACGCCGAGGTCCGCTTCCAGGTCGAGATCCAGGTCCAGCATGTCTTTGGGATAGCCGGTCTTTTCCACCACCAGCGCCAGGATCCGTTCCTTCACCGAATCGCCAGCCTGGGTAGATATCTCCACCGGCGCCGGTGTCGCAGGTTTCGCTTCTTCCTTCGCCGCGGTCATCGGGGCTGCCGGCGCTTGTTTGGCGGCAGGCTGAGATTTTTGCGGCGGCGGCGGGGCTACCTCTTCGCGCTCGCTTCCATTGGCTTCGCCGATCGTGGCCAGCGCTTCCGCCTGCATGATCGTCTCGCCGTCCACGTCCCCTTCCGTGTCGACATCCAAATCAAACACGTCGATCGGATAGCCGTTTGTGCTGTCCGTCTCCGGTTCCTCCACAACAAACACGGCAGACGCCGCTGTCGCTGGAGTCGCGTCGAATGTCGCAGTGGGCTGCGGTATACGGGATGCGGGGGCCGGCATCGCAATGACCCGCGCATTGTGCGCGTCTGCAGCAACCCGCGCCGGGGCTCCCTGATCGCGCACACGCAGAGTGCGATGTATCACTTCCAGATCGGCGGTTGGATACTGCGCGATCCGGTTGAGCCAGCTCTGCCATGCGGCGGTGTCTGCAATGCGATAAGCGTAGCCGAGCGCATTGGGACCGCGGCGTACGCCATCTTTCGTGGCCACCCAGCGCAATAGCGTCATGCTGATCTGTGAGCCAAATCCAGCGCCCAGCCGTAACGCGTACTCGACCGGATACTTGCCACCTTTCGATAAGTTCAACAGCCCCAACTCGGGATCGACTTCCTTGAAGTTAGGTAGCGGCGGCACCAATCCTGTTTCCAGTGCCTTCACCGCGAGCACATCTTCGATGCCGGTCGCCATGGCGTGGCCGGTGTAGCCCTTGGTATTGGCAATCACGATCTGATCCGCGGCGCCGCCAAAAACACGGCGCAGCGCATGGATCTCCGCTGCGGCGCTGCCGCCGCGGGCAGGGGTGTAGGTCTCATGGGAAACGAAGACTGTCTGTGGGGCTATCTGTTGGCGTCGAATTCCGCAGCGCGCTTCAGCTTGCGCCAGCAGATTCTCCATCACCTGGCCAATGTGTTCGACATCGAGACGGGTGCCGTGGAAAGCGCTGTTGGCTGTCACTGCGCCCAGGACTTCGCAAATAGGCTGGATTCCGCGCTCGCGTGCAGCTTCGGCACTCTCCACCACCAGGGCCGCAGCCCCCATGCCAATGATCATGCCGTGCCGCCGGCGATCGAACGGGATGGCCGCCTCCTCGACCTTCTCGTCAGTAGCGGCGGCGCCGCTGGCCAGGAATCCCGCGCCCATCCATTCGAGCAGATGATCGGAAGTGACGTCATCCGCTGCGATGACGACCACCCGGCGGCAGCGCCCGGCGCGGATCCAGTCCTCGGCCAGCGCCACACCCTGTGTCGTACTCGCGCACGCGGCGTTGATTGCGGTATTAGGGCCGCGAGCGCCGATGAATTCGGCGAACTGCGAATGACCCATCGACAAAACTCTGAAAAGAAAACGGCGGTCGAAGACAAAAGGCTCCTTCTCGATAGCGGCTTGCAGCTCCTGGATGCGCCGGTCAAGCTCTTGTCCAAGTGCCAAATGGCCATTCGCTTGCGCCACCCGCTCGTGCACGCTTTGCAGCAGAGCCAACTGCTCGCGCCGAGCGTGGTCTTCATAGTAGTGCGACATGATTTCGGCGAAAGAGTCGAAACCGGGGAAGGCAGAAGCAAAAATCACTCCCGTATCGTCGCGCAGGGCGTCTGGCAATGCCCACCGCTCCGGTAGCTGAGTGCCTTTGCTGGTGGTCTTGTAGCGCATCACCAGCGGAATGCCGGCGTCACGTAATGCGTCAATCCCAGCCGCGATGGCGAGGCACGTGGTGCGGTCGAGTGCAAGCCGGCGATCGGAGGAAACGCCGAATTCATTTTCCAGATCGAAGGCGCCCCCGCGGCCCGCCAGCTTGATTACGTCGGCCACATCTTGGATGGTTTCGAAGGTGGCTTCTCCGCGATCGCTCTTCACCAGCCGGGTGATGTGTTTGTCGAGCATGGCGCGGCGTAAGCGCGAGGGAACGGCGGAGATGAACTGGTCGCCCCGCAGGATGCGGCCGATGTTCGCATCATCGAAGATGTGATCGGTTCCGGGCAGGCCCAGCGCCGCTCCGGTAATCGCCACCGGCTGATTGGAACCGTTCTGGCCGTGGCACATCTGCCAGCCACGCTCCAGAACATCCGCAAACATATGCCCGAGCTCGAGGTAGCGATCGCCATTTACCGGCACTGTCGCGGCAATCGTCGAGGTTGGGGTGGAGACAGCAGACAGCGCGGGCTTCGGCGCTTCCGCAGGTGAAAAAGCTGGCGCGGCAGAAGTCGCCGGTTTCGCCGTGACCTCGCCGGTGGCTTCGGCCTGGCCGCGGCCGAGTCCCGCGGCATAAAGCCCGCACAGCGCCTGGTTGAACGAGGCGATGTCGCCGACTTTGGGATGATTGGTGAAAATCGACACCACATCGGCATGGGCGCTAAACACATCCTCGGCAAACCCCTGCAGCGCCTTCTTCGGGCCGACCTCGACGAACATGCGCGCGCCCGCGCCGTACAGCGTGCGCAGCCCTTTGACGAATTGCACGGGAGAAGCAACCTGGCGGGCGAGGATGTCGAGCATCTGGGGCACAACGCCAGGCCCTGTGGGATAAAACTCACCGTCGACGTTGGCGACGATGGGCACACGCGGTGCTTGCAGGCGCAGGCGCTCCAGCGTCCGCCGCAGGGGCTCGCTCGCCGGCGCCACGATCGAAGTATGGAAAGCGTGGCTGACCGACAAGGGCGCGACCTCGAAGCCGGCTTTCTGGAAGATCTCGATGGCTTGGGTCACGGCCGGGCTGGCGCCGCCGATGACTGCCTGGTGCTCGCTGTTGAGGTTGGCGATCACGACGTAACCGTCCACCGTTTTCAGCAGGCGCTCGATTTCCGTGAGCGGCGCAAACACCGCTGCCATCCGGCCGTTGTCTTTAAACGAGACGCGGGTCATCTCGCGGCCGCGCGCGCTGACCGCCTCCAGGGCGTCGGCGAAGGGAAGCGCATCCGAGGCGATCAGGGCTCCGTATTCGCCGAGACTGTGGCCCATGGTGAAATCGGGCTCGATGCCGTAAGCCGCCAGCAGCCGGGTCATGGCCATATCGGTGGCCAGCACGGCGGGTTGGGTGATGGCCGTCTGGCGCAGATCCTCTTCCGCCCGGGCGACGGCCTGGGGGTCGGCTTGGTCAACGTAGATGAACTCACTCAAGGGCTTGCCCAGCAGTGGCGTCATCACGCGGTCGGCCTCGGCGAAGGTGTCGGCGACGATGGGCTCCAGGGCGCGGATCGGCCGCAGCATATTCACGTACTGCGAGCCTTGCCCCGTATACAGGAACGCGACCTTGGGCGCAGGACCGTGTCCGCGGAAGATGCCTTGGGCGCGCAAAACCTTCCACATCGCGGGTTGGTTGGCAGCCAGCGCCTTGAGTGCGCTCGCCGACTTGGTCGCCAGATCGGCGGCGTCGGCATAGTCGATGGCCAGGCGCTGGGGAGCGCGCAGGTCCGCTTCCGCCGGTGCACTGGGCGCCGGCGCGCGGCCCGCTTGGGCATCTCTCTGCACCGCGCGTAGACGCTCGGCCAGTGCGGCTTCGGATGCGGCGCCGATTACCAGCGCGCCGCGCAGGGGTGCTTTACAAAGAGGTGCTTTATAAGAAGAGGAAGAAGTGCGGGAGGGATCTTTCGCGTTCATGGCTGCCTCGTGTATCACCGCGGGCGGCATCTCGCCGACCGCGATTGACCGCTTGCCGTTGCCGCCCGAGTTGCCGGGAATGTGTTCTTCGAGGACGATGTGAAAGTTGGTGCCGCCAAATCCAAACGCGCTCACCCCGGCGCGGCGCACGCTGTCTGCCGGAACCATCCACGGTTGCAGCTCGGTATTGACGAAAAACGGAGATTTGGCGAACGGGATGTCCGGATTGGGATGCTGGCAATGCAGGCTGGGCGGCAGCACCTTGTGGCGCAGCGCAAGAGCGGCTTTCAGCACTCCGGCAGCGCCGGCCGCAGCCTTGAGATGGCCGATATTCGATTTCACGGATCCGAGCGCCACCGAGTGCGGCGGCAGATGGAAACTGCCGAACACATTGGCCAGGCTTTCCACTTCCACCACATCGCCCACGCGGGTCGAGGTGCCGTGTCCTTCGATGAGAGTTGCCGTTGCTGGCGACAGCCCGGCGTTCTCCCAGGCGCGCTGGACGGACAATCTCTGGCCGATCGGATTGGGCGCGGTGATCCCTTTTCCCTTGCCGTCGCTGGAGCCGGCGATGCCCCGCAGCACGGCATAAATCGTGTCGCCGTCCCGCTCCGCATCGGCCAGCCGCTTGAGCAGGAAAATGGCTGCCCCTTCGCCCATCACGAAGCCGTCAGCTCCCTCCGCGTAGGGGCGAGTGCCGGTGGCCGATAGCGCACCGATCTTGCAGAACTTAATAAAGGTGGAGGGGCCCATGTTGTGGTCGATGCCGCCGGTGATGGCCAGGTCAAATTCGTGCTCCGCCAGCCCGCCCACGGCCGCACTGATGGCTGCCATGGCCGAAGCGCACGCCGCATCCACCACGTAGTTGGGACCATGAAAATTGAAGAGGTTGGCAATGCGTCCGGCAATGCAGTTGGCCAATTCGCCGGGCATGGTGTCTTCGGTGATTTCGGGCAGGTGCTGCCCGATTCGCTGGTGGAACTCGCGCGCGATGTCACGGCGCAGATTCTCGGGTAGCCCGGCGAATCCGGAGGTCTCGGCCAGTTCGTGGGCGAATTCCGGGAAGAAGGCGCGCAGCACGGTGAGAAACTGCGTCTCGCCGGCCATAGCGTTGCCGAGGATCACAGCGGTGCGCTCGGGATTCAGTTCCCGCTTGGGGTAGCCGTAATCTTCCAGCGCTTCCCGGGTGCAAGCGATGGCCCACTTCTGCGAGTCGTCCATCGCTTTCGCCACACGCGGCGGGATCGGCAGGCGCCACTTCATGGGATCCCATACCTGCTCGCGCACCCACCCGCCAATCTTGGAATAAGTCTTGTCCGGCGCGCCGGGATCGGAATCGTAATAGAGCTCTGGATCCCAGCGTTCGGGCCTGACCTCGCTGATGCTGTAACGTTGGTTCTTCACGTTCTCCCAAAAGGCGGAGACGTTCGGGGCATCGGGCAAAACGGCGCCCGCTCCCACGATCGCGATGGCCCGATGCGCGTTGGTTTCCATGACGACACTCCTGCCGGTATGAGAGATTTATGACGCTACGCGGCTTGTACTGTGCGCTTCGTGGTACGGCCGTACAGCACATCCGCAACATAATCCATGTCGGAAATCAGGCCGGCCTGGGCTTGGTGGACCGCCGGCAGCCCTAAACCAGTTTCAAACAGGGCCATCTCCGCGGCGCTCACGCCACCGGCCCCGGCCACCCAGCGCAGGCCTTCCTCGGCCACCTTGAGCGCGGCCTCGCGGGCGAAGACCCGGCTCAGCGCGGCCAGCGCCGCCGCGTCGAAACGCCGGCTGGCTTTTTCCTCGAGCTTGCCTTCCGCCATCAGCGCCGCGCGGCGCGCGAGGCTGCCGGCGCACTCCGCGAAAGCGATTAACTCGCCCAGGCGCAGCAGAATGTGCTGATAGCGGGTCAGACGGCCGAGACGCGCCTTTTCCATCACTTCAGCCAGCGCGTGCAGCGCGAGCGCCGCCGCGCCAGCGCCCACCTCCGGATGGCGGGCATCGAGCGCTTCAAGTGCGCGTGCTTGGTCGTGGTAATGCTGACCGCGCGTCTTCAGGTGGAGTTGCCAGCGGTCGCGGCTGATGGTCATCTCCATGATCTCGGAGGTGCCTTCGTAAATGGTCGTGATGCGAACATCGCGGCTGATCTTCTCCACCATGTACTCATGGGTGTAGCCGTAGCCGCCCAGGGCCTGGATGCTGGCCTCGGCAGCGGCATTGCCGGCCTCGCTCGCCATGTACTTGGCGATCGCGCCTTCGGTGTTCAGGCTGCCTTCGCTGCCCGCGTCGATCCGCTGGGCCGTCTCTTCGATGTAGGCGCGGGCGGCTTCCAGGCGCGCGGCGTGCGGCACGATCAGCTTGTGGGTGTATCCCTGCTTCTCGGAAAGCGGAGCGCCGGCCTGGATGCGTTTGGTGGAATAAGGAATGGCCCGGTCGAGCGCCGCCCATCCTCCGCCCAGGCCGAACGCCGCCACCATCAGGCGGGTGTAGCCGAACACCGCCTGCGCCTGGTTCAAGCCCTGGCCTTCGACGCCCCCAATGAGCCGGTCGGCATCCACGTAGACATCGTTGAGCGCGAGCGCCGCGGTGTTGCTGAGACGGATGCCGTGCTTGTCTTCCGGCTCGTCGTGCGTGAAGCCCTTGGCGTCCTTCTCCACGATGAACCAGCTCGGACCCGCGGGTGTATTCGCCAACACCGTGCAGACATCGGCCACGCCGCCGTTGCTGATCCATTGTTTGTTGCCGTTGATTTTGTAGCCGGCCACCCGCCCGTCTTGCATAACCCGATCCGCGGTGGTGCGCAGGTTGCCCAGATCGCTGCCCGCCTCTGGCTCGGTGGCGCCGTAGGCAAACAGCAATCCTTCCTCCGCAATGCGGCTCAGCCAGAGCTTCTTTTGCTCCGCAGTCGCGCCGACGGTGATGGGGTCGCTGCCCAGAAACGTAGCCAGCACCGCCGTGGCGATGCCCAGGTCGATCCGCGCCATCTCTTCGCACACGCAGTACACATCGAAGGCGCCGCCGCCCATGCCGCCGAACTCCTCGGGAATGAACAGGAGTTGAATACCCAGCTTGTCGGGGTCGCACATGTGCCGGACGATCTCCAGCGGGCACTCGTCGCGCTCGTCCAGTTGGATGAGGGTCTCGTCGGGCAGGCGTTTCTTGGCGAAGTCTTTCAGCGATTTCAAACTTAGCTTCAGGGTCTTGGCGGTAATCATGGGCGCTGTCCTCTATTTCACGGGAACGCTACGCATCTCACGGACCTTGAGGGTGAATTCGGGCAAGAACTCCAGGATGTCGTCGACGATCCCAATATCGGCGACCTGAAAAATGGGAGCTTTGGGGTTCTTATTGATGGCGATGATGAAGGGGTTTCCTTTGATGCCGGCCAGGTGCTGGAAGGCTCCGCTGATTCCGCACGCCAGATAGACCTTCGGCCGGACAGTCTTTCCCGATGATCCCACCTGGCGGGAACTGTCCAGCCACTTGGCGTCCACCACGGGGCGCGAGCAGCTCACCGCTGCGCCCAGGGTGTCAGCCAACTCCTGAGCGATGGCCACATTGTCCTTTTCCTGGATGCCGCGGCCAATGGAGACCAGAACGTTGTGCTTGGTGATATCCACATCGCCCGCCACGGCGGCGATGGTCTTCAGATAGCGCCGTCCCGCTGCCAGCACGCCAACCTCGGAGGATTTGTCGACGACGGTTCCGTTGAGGGCAGCGCTCTGCAGGGGTTGGAATGCGCCGGGGCGCAGGGTGACCACCGCGCCCGATGAAACATCGCACCGGACGTGGGCGCTCACTTGGCCCCCGAATTCCTGGCGGACTACTTTGAGATCGTTTCCCTCAACTCCTTCGATCGCCAGCACGTCGGAGACAAAGGCGGCGTTCACCTTGATGGAAAGCCCCGGGGCCAGATCAATGCCGAAATGCTCATGAGGGACGAGCACGATGCTGCCGGGAGGCAATACCTTCACCAAGACTTTGCGGATGAGTTCGGCGTTGGGATAGGCGAGGGTTTCATGGGCGATCTTCCAGACTTCCGCATAAGAAGCACGGAGGGTGGCGCACACCGCATCCAGGTCCGCACCCCACCCGGTGACGATGGCCGTGGGAGATGCCGCCGCGTCGATCTTCTTTGCCGCAGCGATCAGTTCGGCCGCCGAATCGTCGGCCACGCCAGCCTGGTGCACGATGTAGGCGAAGATGCGAGGCATTATTTCAACCCTCCTTTGGCGGCGACCAGTTCGATCAGTCTGGCGATGTTTTCTTCGCGGCTGCCCTGGAGCATTTCGGCGCCTTTGCCCAGCGCGGGCACGAAATAATCCACGCGTTTCACCTTGGCGGCAGAGCTTCCTACCGTGGCGGGATCGATCTCCAGTTCCGACGCGCTGGGGGTCGGAATGGGGACCGAGGCCACCTGGCGGATGCCTCGCATGCCGACATAACGCGGTTCGTTGATGCCGGTCTGGATCGAGAGCACGCAGGGGAGATCGATCTCGCTCATCTCCCGGTTGCCGCCCTCAATTTCCCGGCTGATCTTCAGCTTGGCGCCGTCAACGACTTCAATGGAATTGACCAGCGAAGCAAACGGATAGTCCAGCATCGCGGCCAGCATCCCGCCGACTTGGGCGGCCCCATCCTCGGCCTGCACGCCGGTCAAAATCAGGTCGTAGTTGCCCTTCTGCACGAAAGCTTTCAGGATGGTGGCGATGCCCTGGCCGTCCGAGCCGTTGAAGGCCTCGTCGGAGATCAAAACGCCATGGTTTGCGCCCATGGCCATCTCCCGGCGCAGGATCTCCTCGTCATCTTCGCTGCCGACCGTCACGACGGTGACATGCCCGCCCACTTTGCCGGTGATCTGCAAGGCCTCTTCGACCGCGTAGTTGTCCGACTCATTGATCGAATACACCAGGTCATCACGCTGGATGTCGTTGCCGGCGCTGTTGAGCTCGATCTCGTTCTCAGACGTGTCGGGCACTCGTTTT
This sequence comes from Terriglobales bacterium, assembly GCA_052145015.1. Classification (GTDB taxonomy): domain Bacteria; phylum Acidobacteriota; class Terriglobia; order Terriglobales; family Acidobacteriaceae; genus JAHFUA01. The sequence goes on along the minus strand of JBKQPN010000020.1, from coordinate 62,113 downwards.
GCGCAAACCAGAATCTCCACGCTTAACCTCCCGCATTCCTTGCCATGTGTCGCATCAAACCCTGACGCATTCCTGCCTGCAGATCGCTTTCGGGCCGTCACACGGGATGTGTTGGGCGACCAGTTCCGTCAGGTCGATCGCGGTCATCTTTCCTTCCAGACCCGCGACCTTGATGCCGTCTTCGATATTGACCATGCAGAACGGGCAGGCCGTCACGATGACGTTGGCCCCCGCTTCGGCCGCCATCCTGACTCGAACGACGCCCATCCTTTGGTCTTCCTTCGGTTCGTAGAAGAGCACGAGCCCGCCGCCGCCGCAGCAGAAAGATCGGTCGCGGCACCGGCCCATTTCGACCCGCTCCAAACCGGGAATGGCGTCCAGCACATCCCGCGGATCGTCGTAGATACGGTTGTGCCGTCCCAGGTAGCAGGGGTCGTGGTAGGTGTAGACCTTGGAGTCGTCCTCCACCTTATTAAGTGCCAGATTGCCCGTCTTGACCTCTCGCGCGATAACCTGGCTGATGTGCTCCACCGGGGGCACGTCGCGGTAGTCGTGCTTCAGCGCGTGGTAAGCGTGCGGGTCGGCGGTAACGATCCGTTGGACGCCGGTCGCCTTGATCGCATCCACGTTGTGGTCGCGCAACGCGATGAAGAGCATCTCCTCGCCAAACCGGCGGACGTCGTGGCCGCTGTCTTTTTCTGCGGCGCCCAGAATCGCGAAGTTCTCTCCGACGTGATCGAGTATCTTCGCGGTTGCCCGGCCGATCCCCTGTATGCGGTCGTCGTAGGAGGTGATGCTGTCGACAAAGTACAGCGTTTCCGCGCGGCTGTTCCCATCGACGACCCTGACCGCGCAGCTTGTCTGGAAGTCCTTGGCCTTGGTCCAGTCGGCCCTCTTCTTCTCCATCTTGCCGTAGGGATTGCCCCGGCTCTCCAGCGCCTTAAGCGGCTTCTGCAGTGTCTGGGGCACATTTCCGACATCCACCATGCCCCGCCGCAGGTCGACGACCTTGTCGATATACTCCACCAGCAACGGGCACTCTTCCTCGCAGGCGCCGCAGGTGGTGCACGACCAGATTTCGTCTGCCGAATAAATGCTGCCGATCAGTGGCGTGCCGTTGTTTGCACTGCCGAACATCGGATAATGCTGGAAAGCGTAGTCTCTGGCCTTGATGGTGATGAACCTTGGCGATAATGGCCTTCCCACAGAGTTCGCCGGGCATTGGTCCGCGCAGCGGCCGCAGTCGGCGCAGGAGTAGAAGTCCAGCATGTGCTTCCAGGTGAAGTCTTCGAACGTCTTCACTCCGAACGACTTCACCTGTTCGAGCTGCGCATCGCTGATTCCCCACTTCACCGGTTTCAGAGCTTCGCGGTCGAGTTTTGCGAAGTAGACATTGAACAGTGACGTGACCACGTGGAAGTGTTTTCCCAGCGGCAGAAAACAAAGGAACGCGAAGAAGGTCAACTCATGTACCAGGTAGGCTCCGGCGTGGAGCTCCACGAGCAATCGCGGCGGAGTTGAAAAGAGCGCGTTCTTGAATATCCACACCAGAGACAGCAGTGGCAGCTCTTGCTGGAACACAGCCTGGCTGGCCTGGAACAGGCTCTCCGACACCATCAGGATCGCAATCAGAGCCAGCACCAGGATCGCTTCCGCCGTGTGACTGCGGCCGTATCGTGCCGGCACGGCGTAGCGCGCGGGCTTGAAGACCAGCCGGCGGATTGCGGCGATCACGACAGAGAGGAACACGAGGGTCGCAGCGTAGTCTTTAGCTATGCCGTACCAGTGGCCAACGGTGCCTGGGATACCCGGCAACACCCAATGTTCGGAAACGCCCATTATCACCAGCGAAGCCGAGCGCGCAGCCAGCACCAGGAAGCCGGCAAAGATCACAATGTGAAGCACTCCGGCCACCCAGTAGCGCGGCTGCTTCCATTGCCCAAGCCAGAATCGCAGCACCCGCGTCAGCCGGACCGCGGCGTGATCCCGGCGAGAATCAGCCGCGCCCCGCAGCAGCGGCACGATGCGTTTCCCAATGATGTAGCTGAAGCACACAACCCCGAGAAGAGGAATGATGGAGAACAGAACTCGCCCGGGAATCGGTCCGTAGCTGGCTTGCGCGGGAGAGTAGATGCCTTCCAACATAATGCCCGACATCTCCTGCTTCTACTGGTGAAGGTGAAAGCAGCGAGGGAAGCTGAGCGGCATTCCTGAGTGCGCTTCCCGGAAGCCTTATGTTGTGCTGTTGGACAGGCCAGGGTCTGTGAGGCGCGTCACACAGGGGCATGTGGCAGATCACCAGTGGGAGATCAGATTTTCCGGATTGGCGCGAGCTTTCCGGCGAATATCACGGTCTTTCGTGCGCCACATCACAGACTGCTCTCGGTGTGTGGAAGCATATTTCGATAGCGCTCTTATTCGACACGTTATCCCTCTAACCCCTGCGAGAGAACAGACGGAGCACCGATATGGAACGGCAATTCGAACAACCGTTCGACAGTATAGAAAGCACCTACGATTTTTTCCGGCTTTTGTCGGACGCGGTCGCGGAGGCCAAGAGCGAACTGGAAGGACAGATCCGGAGAGAATCGAGCTCGACTTCTTCGCGCCGCCTGGACGCGCTGCGAATCGCAGCCTACAGTCTGCACAAGCTGGAGTTGCACACCAGCCACAGCCGCCGCATCCTCAATGATCTTCGTTCGCTGCGCCGGCTCTTGTTTGAGGAACGAGCAGCTCCGAAGGCCGTTCTTCCATCGCAGCCGGTAGAAATCCTAGTGTCGGCAACGCCAGTGCCCGCACAATTGCCGCCCCAGCTTACCCGGCCACATGTCAAGGATGGCAGCGTGGTGGCAGCCTGATCGCGGGCGGCAGTCCGCAAGATGTTGTCGATTCACCCCGGCTGTGAGGGGATGAGGCGTTCCGCCATGCGGATGGCTTTCTCATGCAGTTCCCACGAATAGATGGCTTTGCGGCACCCCTCACGGGCCATGCTGGTGCTCAATTGTCTCTCGGCTTCGTCAAACGTGCCTTCCGCGTCCATCCGCGCGCGGAAAGCTTCGTCATCCGCCCGTTTCACCTGCTTGACCGCATTCGGGATTTCGGCGTCCGGCTTTTCCCGGCTGCTGTTCCGCGCCAGGGCGCCATAGGCGGCTCTCAGCTCCTCCGGCCACAGGAGTTTCATCTCCTTCGACAATTGATCCAGGGCGTCGTTGGCGCGATCCGCGGTCTTGCGCACCCGTTTCTTTTCCTTCAGCCACTTCATGACCGACCATTCCTGGGCCTCGGTCATCAAAGCCCTGGCTTCCTCGACCTCGGGCAGCTTCCGCACCGCGCACCCCTCCTCCGGGAAAGTAAAGGTAATCCGCTGTCGCCGGCAAGTCCAGGGGATGGGGAGTGTGAAACCAACGCCACACCTGCGGCTGACAGCGGCGGGCAGAAGGATGGATTTGATTTCGACTTCATCGTAATTGGTTCCGGTTTTGGCGGCAGCGTGGCGGCCCACCGGCTGGCGGAGAAGGGCTATCGGGTTGCCGTCATGGAGATGGGGCGGCGTTGGAGAGCGGAGGATTTCCCGCGCACGAGCTGGTCGATCCATCGCTGGTTCTGGCGTCCCAAACTCGGTTTGCGCGGCTTCTTCAACATGCGGTTCTTCCGCCATGCGACCATCTTCCATGGTTGCGCGGTGGGCGGCGGATCGATCACCTATGCCAGCACTCTGCTTCCTCCCGGTGAGAAAGTCTGGGAATCGGGCTCCTGGACTGGATTGTCCGACTGGAAAACAGAAATGCCCCGGCACTATGCGACCGCCGCGCGCATGTTAGGGGTTACGGAAAACAAAATCCTTGGACCTGCCGACCATCTTCTGCAGAGAGCGGCGGAAGCTTCCGGGGTCGAGCATACGTTTTACTGCACGAAGGTGGGCATCTTCCAGGCTGCTGATGGAGCGGTTGGTCAAACCTTCCCCGATCCGTTCTTCGGGGGAGACGGTCCCGAGCGATCTACATGCATCGCTTGCGGCGGCTGCATGATGGGCTGCCGCTACGGCGCGAAAAACACACTCGACCTTAACTACCTTTACCTCGCTGAAAAACACGGGGCGCAGGTGTTTCCGGAAACCAAAGTTGTGGACGTCAGGCCGCTCGATGGCGCAAGCGATGGCAGCGCCGGATACGAAGTGCGCACCGTCAAATCCACGGCGTGGATCCAGCGCCAGCCCCAGCGGTTCACCTGCCGCGCGGTGGTCTTCTCCGCCTCCTCGCTGGGCACGATGGAACTTCTCTTTCATCTCAAGGAAAGGCGCTCATTGCCGGCCATTAGCAGCGAGCTGGGGCAACACGTTCGCACCAATTCGGAGTCGCTCATCGGGGCCCGCACCCCGGGCTACTCCCAGGATTTGTCGCAGGGCATCGCGATCGGCTCCGGCATCTATATTGACGAGCACACCCACATTGAAGCCGTCCGCTACCCAAGTGGCTCCGACACGATGGGGGTTCTGACCACAATCCTGACCGATGGCCGCCCTGGCCCGCGGCGGATCGCCCTCTGGCTGAAGAACGTCCTGGGCTCTCTGCTCCGCCGCCCGTTCAAGACGGTGCGTGTGTTGCAACCGCGGGGTTGGGCGAAAGAGTTTGTGATTCTGCTTTGCATGCAGGCGCTGGAGGGAGAGATCGAGATGCGCTGGCAACGACCCTGGTTCTGGCCGTTCAGGAAGTTTCTCGTCAGCCGGGGCGGGAAGGTGCCTACCTACATTCCGAAGGCCAACGAGTTTGCCAAGAAATTTGCGCAACTCACCGGCGGTTTTGCCATGAGCATGCTTCCTGAGATTCTTTTCGATGTTCCGGGCACAGCGCACTGTATCGGAGGTTGCGTGATCGCAGATTCACCCAGCCGCGGCGTGGTAGACGCTCGCCACCGCGTTTTTGGCTACAAGAATATGTACGTGTGTGACGGGTCCGTGGTGGCGGCCAATCTCGGCGTCAACCCCAGCCTGACCATTACCGCCCTGGCCGAACGGGCCATGAGTTTTATTCCTCCCGCCCAATGGACGACATGGAACGACGGCGCAGAGTGCGGGGAACCATTCTCCGACCTCAGCGAGAGCACGAGGTGATCGCGGGAAGGTTTTTAAGTTGATCGGCGCGGCTTCAACGCGTTGCTTTGCGGCGCTTCCGCCGGGGTGCAGGTTTCTTCAGGCGCGCTTCCAATTCCGCGACCCGCTTGAGCAGAGCGTTGCTATCCTCACTGCCACCCTCCGTGGAGCTCTTGGTCATGGGAAGCGGAGGCAGAACAGCGGAACGAACCTCGCTCAACCCGCTTTGCAGGGACTCCCGCACCTTCTTGTAGGCGCTGAAGGCGGAATTCAAGTACCACATCACGAACTCCCGCCCGACCTGGTCGGAGGCGACAATGAGCTGGCGGAGCAATTCCAGCGGCAGGCCGGTAGGGCCGTCCTTGGCATCCTCCACAACGATCTGGGTGAGCGTCACCCGCGTGAGGTCCTGGCCAGTCTTGGCATCCACCACCCGCACCTCTTTGCCCTTGCGGATCAAAGTGGCGATTTCTTCCAGGTTGATGTACTGGCTGGTGGAGGTATCGTAGAGCCTGCGATTCCCGTATTTCTTGATCACGACGGCGTCGGTTTTCACCCGGCCCACCCCCGATGACGCAGTGCAATAAAAACCGCCTTGCCCATTGACACGGCTCCTATAAAGTACTACATTTCTCTTGATGCTGCAATGCAGCAACGGAGGCCTATCATGCCAAGAAATAACAAGTCCGGCCCCGCCACTCACAACCCGTCTTCTTTCCTAACCTTGGTGTCCGGCTGGGTGCAGCAGGGCGTCGAAAACGTCTTTGCTACAGAGCGCGTCGTCGTTGACCTGGCCATGCGGAAAAGTGCCGACGCCATGAAGAGCCTGCGGGAAGGGGTTTCGGCCCCTGAGCATTCCCCGGTGGCAATTCTGACGGAACTAACTGTCGAGGGCACCTCCAGTTTCATCGAGGCGCAGCGCATTCTGCTCAACCTGGCGCAACATGAGAACGATATCGTCATGGGCGGCGTGAAGGAGCGCGTCTCCGCGTCCGTTCCCGCCACCGCCACCACCGACCTGGTGCGGCGGACCATCGACACCTTCATCGGCATGCACCAGGAGTTCCTCAAAATCACCAGCAAGCAGACCCTGGACTGGCTGGAGCAAGCCGGGAAGGGCAAGTACGGCGGTACCCACACGGCTGATCTTGCGCGCGAAGCCCTGGGGACCTTCGTCGATGCCCAGAAGAAGTTTCTCGATGTCATCGCGCACGAGACCACGCGGATGACCAGCGGCAAATCCGAGAAGGCCGCAAAGGTGGTCAAGAAAACCGAACTCGTACAGCTTGCGCGCGACGCCGGCAATGCTTTTATCGAGGTGCAGAAGAAGCTGCTCGACATTGCCGGCCAGCAGATGAACGTCAATCTGAAGGCGGCAACCCGGGCCATGGAAGTGATCAAGCCGCTCCGGCTGCTGCCCATGGCTAATGTTACCGGGGAGGGCGTCAAGAGGTTCGTGGATGCCGAAAAGGCAATGATCGTCTCCATGATCAAGCCTCGTGAGGCTGCGAACCGGGTATCGAAACACCGGGCGAAGCGGGCACCCCGTCCGCGCAAGGCGGCGACACCACATGCCGCGCACGCTGTTGCCTGATGTTCGACGCGGTTGAGGGCGCGGCGAGCTTGCCGCAATATGGATCGAGAGACGTGCCGTTGCCGGTACAACGGCACGTCACCTCGAAGGTGTAGCCTCGGATACCAGAGGAGTTCCCTTGGGATTCGAGCGCGCTCCAAGCTCACTGCAACCTGCCACCCACTCGTTAGGCTATTACCATCGTAACCGCTGACGGGGCGCGCGTTACTTTCATGGTCGTGCGAGCAACAAGAAATCACTGGAACCGAATCACACGGTGAGCAATACTGAGCAGAACCCGCTACCCTATATGGCGCCACGGCAACCCAGCACCCACCGCCCCGAAAGGGAAGCGGACATCCCCATCTGGAAAGAGGCGTTCTTCGGCGCCGAACTCATTCTGCTGCACGCATCGCCTGTCTATTACGGGTTGGGGGTGCCGCACGGTGACGGCTCCGCCGTCGTGCTCATCCCAGGGTTCCTCGGCAGCGACCTTTATATGGCCCACCTGAGTGCCTGGCTTTCCCGTGTGGGCTACCGCCCCTATCTCTCCGGGATCCATCTGAATGCTGAATGTCCCAACCTGCTCATCAAGTACCGGCTCGCTGAGATCATCGAGAAGGCGCTGCGTGACACGCGGCGGAAGATCCACCTGATCGGACACAGCCTGGGCGGCATGATGGCGCGCTCCATCGCCACGCAGCAGCCCGGAGATATCGCCTCCGTCACCACCCTGGCGGCGCCCTTCCGCGGCAAGGTGCTCCACCGCAGCGTGATGCAGGCGACTAAGCTGGTGCGCGAGCAAGTGATCCAGGAGCATGGCAAGGACGTTCTCCCGGAGTGCTACACGGCGCGGTGCACCTGTGAGTTCGTCAACTCCCTGGAGTGCAAAATAGCCCCGCCGGTGATGCAGACCGCGATCTACACCCGCGATGACGGCTTCGTGGATTGGCGATATTGCAAAACCGGCGATCCCAACAGCGATTTTGAAGTCGCGGGCACGCACATCGGGCTGGTTTTCAATCCTACCGTCTACACCATCGTGGCGGCGCGCCTGGCGCAGGCACAAGAACCCCGTTAGCTAGTGGGAAGTGGAAAGTAGTAAGCGACTGGTTGGCTGCCGGGTTCTCTGCCGTTTTCAGCGCGCGAGCGGAGCACTCTTCGCGGAGGCAACCGGAGCCGGGGTCCGCGACAGAAGCCGGTCTACGATCGTCTGTTCGCCTTTGATCAATAGCCGGCTGCTGTAGAGGAGCGCGCTGCATTGCAGGGTGATCCAGTCGCCGGAGGTGAGCGGCGAGGCAAAAGCGGCGCGGTCGGTCAGCCAGCGGCGCGCGATGTGCCGTGCCATGACCACGCCCATCGAGGCGCCGTCCCCGCCGATGTCCTGCAGGATGCCGTCCAAGGTGAACAGGACCTTCGAAAGCATGATCAGCGGGGCGGGGAAGCGTACTCCCTGAAACGCCACCTCCTCCAAGAGCCGCATGGCATCCGTGGCGCTTGGCAAACGGGTCAGCGGCAGGGCGTCCATAAAACCGCGGACGCGGTCCCGGATCACTTCTGCCTTTCGTGAACCACGCCGGCCGGGCCGCTCCGCCATTGCCGTGATCGCGTTGGCAGCCCCCACAGGATCCCGGAGTGCAACCATCAGGAAAAGCAGCGCGAGCTGGCGGCGCTGTTCGCGGCTCAGCCGCTCGCGCAGGGCCCAATCAATGATGATCAATTCCCCGGTACGGCCGTTGTAGAGCAGGTTGCCGGCGTGGGGGTCGGCATGGAAAAGAGAATGCTCGGTGGACGCGAAGAGTGGGACGACGACCAGGGCTTCCACCAGTTGCTGAGCCACTGCCCGCCGGCGCTTCGCAGGCATCCGGGCTACCTCGTCCGTCACCTTGGCCCCGGTTTCCTCCGTGATGGCAGTGATGGTATCGGTACACAGGGGGCGGATCACGCCTGGAATACGAACCCCGCGCACATGCTTGTAGAGCGCCCCAGCTTCCAGCAGCGTCTTTTGCTCGCGGGGAAAGTCCACTTCATGCTGCAGCAGCCGCCGGACTTTCTTGAAGGTATCCGGGATGGCGCTCGCACCGGATCCATACTCGCGGCGCCGGCGCCCAAAGTACTGCGCCAGATCCTGCAGCAACTCCATGTCCTCGGCAAAGTACAGGGGAATGTGCGGCTTCAGGACCTTGAAGACGCCCCGCTCCCGCGTGCCGCTCTGGGGATTGCGCCAGGTAAAGCAGATGACCGCGCTCACGCTGGCCTCCGACAGGAGCCTGGGTTTGATCTCCACGGCGAAGCGTTCCAGCTTCGGGCCGAGTTGCTGGCGAATGATCGCCTCCACACCGGCCGCGTCCACATCGTGGATACCGTTTTCAAGTTCCGCAAGCGCCTTGCGCAGGGCGGGACGGAGATGCCGGTTGCGCGCCAGCACTTGTCCGAGTTTCTGCAGGCCGGGGACCTTGGCAATCAGCCGCAGCAGGCGCGTCTCCGGGCGGGCGTTCGGCGGCAGTTCGATCTGTTCCAGCAGCTTGACGGCGAGACGCGCGTCCGAGAGGTGGCCAATCACGAACAGCATGGCTTCACGCACGGGCTGGCGCCATGCCGCATACGGCTCGGGAACCAGGTGCTCGACCGGGACCAGGTGATCGACCACCCATCGGCCCATCTCGGCCCGCAAGGCGCGCCCCGTCTCGCTCGCCAGGGCAGCCTGTATGGCTGCGACTCGCTCCTCGCGCGTGGCGCTTGCGGACACCAGGCTGCAAAACGCCTGCTTTAATTGCTCGGGAGCCAGACCCCGCAGATACTCCTCGAAGACAGATGGGTCTGGCATGGAAGATCCGTAGGAGCCGCTGCTTAAGCCGCCGATAGCAATGTTAGACCTTCTCTCCCGCACATGCGACTCGAGCCTCGGACTTGGAGCGCTCGGCGCTGCCATACAGGGCCTCGATCTGGGCCCGATACCGCTGTTCCACGGCCCGGCGCCGCATCTTCATCGAGGCCGTGAGCTGGCCGTCGGCAATGGTGAACTCGTCCGGCACCACCAGGAAATTCTTGATGGATTCGTACTGGGCGAGGTTCTGGTTGACCTCGGCGACAACCCCCTGGTAAAGCGCCTGCACCTTGGGATGAGCTGCGAGTTGCTGCCGGTTTGCGCAGCTTATCTGCTGGTCCCGTGCCCACTCCTCCAATGCCGGGAATTCCGGCGCGATCACCGCCGATACAAATTTGCGGCCGTCCGCGAATACGGCGGCGTAGGCCACCATGGGGCTGCGGGTCAGCGCCAGTTCGATCGGCTGCGGAGTGACGAACTTGCCCCCCGAGGTCTTCTGCAAATCCTTCTTGCGATCGGTGATGGTCAAAAATCCGTCGGCATCGACATGGCCGATGTCGCCGGTTTTGAACCATCCATCCTCAAAAGCGTTGCCGGTCTCCTCCGGCTTGTTCCAGTAGCCCTTGAACACCGAAGGCCCGCGGACCAGGATTTCTCCATCGGGGGCGATCTTGCATTCCACGTTCGACAGCACCTTGCCAACGGTTCCCAGCCGGTGGTGCCTGGGACTATTGATGGCGATTACCGGCGAGGTTTCGGTCAGCCCGTAGCCTTCATGGACGCGGATGCCGATGTCGGCGAACCACTCGGCCAGGTCGCGGCCCAGAGCCGCTCCCCCGGCGACGAAGATCCGCACTCGTCCTCCCATGCCTTGCCGGATCTTCGAATAGAGTAAGGAATTCGCCAGTTTCCAATTCCACGATGCGGGCCGTTTGGCGGCGAGAATTTCGTCCCGGTGGGAACGGCCGGCACGCAGCGCCCAATCGTAGACCGTCCGCTTGAAGCCCTTGGCGGCTTCACGGCGGACCTTGTCGCGGAGCTTCTCGTACACCCGTGGAACTCCGACGAAGATAGTGGGGCGGACCTCCGTGAGGTACTGCGGCATCAGGGTGAAATTAGGACAATAGGCGATGGTTACGCCACACGAGAAGAGCACGTAGTCGAGGTGGCGCGCCGTCACGTGCGAGAGCGGCAGAAACGAAATGCCTACCTGGCCGGAAGCAAGATCGAAGTAGTCCCGCGCATAGGAAAGGTTCGACACCAGGTTGCCGTGGGTCAGCATCGCTCCCTTAGGCGTGCCGGTGGTCCCCGAGGTGTACACAATGGTTGCCAGGTCATCGGGCCGGATGGACTTGCCGCGCTCGTCCATTTCCGAATCGCGCCCGGTTTCCTGGTTCACCATCATGCGGTGCATGGGGATGCCCTCGGGAATCCCCACGTAATCCATTACCACCACCTTCTCGAGGGCGGTCCGGCCCTTGATGGCGAGTACTTTCTCAAGCTGCTCGACGGTCGACACAAAGGCGATGCGCGCCCCCGAGTCCTGCAGAATAGCCAGGGTCTGCTCGTCCGTCAGCGTGGGATAAATGGGAACGTCGGCCGCGCCCAGCAGGAGGCTGGCAAAATCGGCGACCGCCCACTCCGGACGGTTCTCACTGAGAATGGCGACACGATCGCCCTTGCCGATGCCCCATTGGGCGAGCGTTCGCGCCGTCCCCATCACGTTGCGGTAAAGCTCGCGCGCGGAGACGGGGATCCACTTGACCGCCTGCTTGTACAGCATGACCCGGTCGTGGTTGCGCTCAACCACGGAGCAAAAGACGTCATTGATAGTCTCGTCCATGCTCTGCCTTCCCCTCGAATTGCAGCCCCATCGCTGGCTAACGCTACTTCTCCAGGATGTTCTTTCCAAAGCTGAACTTGGGCCCAATCGAGACCCGAACGCTGTTACGACCGCCATTCAGCAGGCTCGAGAAAAAATCATAGTGAGCAAAGTCGCCGGTTACACGAAGACCAAAGTGCGGGGTGATCTCCCAGGAGACCCCGCCTCCGAAGCCATAGAACGGCACAGTGTCGTTCTTCGAGCACCCGTTGAGGAGCTCGCAAACCCCCGCACCGAGCATCGGATTCGCGGCCAGAAAATCCTTCTGCAGTCCGGCCGTCGCGTGCAATGCCCCGAGCGCCGGACGCACGAATAAGGTCACCTTCTTGAAGTGACGGTAATTAAGTTGCGGTCCAGCCTCATATGTAAAGGTCTGAATATTGAAAGGCAACCCAAACCCCGGCGGGAATGTTCCCCCCGGCGGCAACAAGTGGCCTAGTAACGCCTGTCCTGCCGGACTAAGCTCGTTCGGAAATATCGTGTTGTGGCCATCGTAATAGCCGAAATCGAAGCCCAACGACAGCCAACTGCGATAGTTGTAACCAAGGTCACCATCGAATCCACGCTGAGCCAGGTTTAAGGACCGCGTGGCCAGATAGGTGTAGGCCCCAAAAACCGTGAACTGCCGAACGTCGTCTTGTTGTGAGAAACAAGTGAGGGTGCTCGACACCAGGAATAAAGCAAGAACGCAGAAAAGTAACCGCCGCATGTAATCTCCTTGCCGAGTCGCCTTGAACGGAGCAAGTCGGTAGTTAACTAAACTCAGTGAGAACGACTTGATTTCTATGCCGGAAGGGAGAATCTTTCAGTGATGTCCGTCACCGATGGCACGGGCACAACGGAGGGCTGCAGACGTTTGCCGAGGGGTCAACCGCGGCCTGTCATCTCCAACACAGCGCCGGTTGTGGTTTCAAACTTCTCGATGGGTCCGCCCGGTTGCAGCACCTGAACGGCTGCTCGTGCAAGGCTGTTGTTCGCGACTTCAAAGCTGCCTGTGCAGTCGGTCTTGAGGTAGGGAAGGCGATGCAGGTTGGACCCACGGCCGTCGAGCAAAACATCCATCTGCAATCCACCCTGCGTGCCGCAGCGGAACTCCCACTGCAGGTTTTCCGGGTCTCTCTTCTTCTCCTCCAGGCGACGGAAGACATGCGCTTTCCCATCGTGCCACAGCACCGCCTTGCGAAACACCAGCCCGAAGGGCATGTCGTAGACCAATGCTTCCAGCGTGCTCACTCGTCCATCGGACCAAGGCAAGTACGCATGTGCCCAGGTCCAGTAGTTGCGATGCCGGTATCCACAATTATGTCCTTGCACGCCAAACCCCAGAGGGTCCCCGACAAAACTCCGGCCATCGAAAGTGATCCGCCCCGAGAAACGCGCGTCGGAATGCGGCGTTCGCGAAAAACCGATCCAGCCCTTGGCGCTCAGCGTGGTCCGAAAGGTGGAGAGGTAGTGCAGGTCCCAGGAAATCGAGTGTCCGTCAACTTCCAGCACGCCCCGGCAGGAGCTGTCTTCGATCCCTTGGTCGCCGATTCGGAAGTGGAACGGGGCTTGGCCTCTGGCGCTGAGATCAAGACCATCCAGGGAAAATCCCTGAATGAAGGTTTGCGGCTTGCCTTCGGGTGGAAACCACGTGGCCCAGACCTGAACCGGCTGCCCCCGCGGATTTCCGGCGCACCCGCATCGTCCAGGATTCATCAGCAAATAGCGGAACCACCACGCTCCGCCGCTGCTCGCCAGTCCCATGCGAAGAAACCAGACTTCGTAACGGCGCCGCGTCGAGACTGAGGAATAGATTTCGTTGAGTGTCTTCACATGGAGAGCCGGCGGCGGGCCAATGCCGGAGAGCGGCGAAGACGCCACGGATCATCACCGATCAAAACGATCCGTGATAATCCGTGGCATTTCTAGACCGTCACATACTTGCCCGCCTCGATCACGCGCTGCGCGATCTGCTGGCGCAGGGCAATGGTGTTGAAGGGCTCGTACTTCAAGAGCCGCTTCAGGATCGCCAGTTGCGTGCGCAGCATGTCGCCATCGGCGACCGCGGTGATCACCTTGCGCGCCGAGGTCTCCACCTTCTCCAGCGCGTGTTGCAGGTACACGCGGGCCATGGCGACGGCCAGTTGCGCGGCGGAATCGCCCTGCTGCTCGATCATCTTCTGCGCGCGCAGCAGCGCCGATTCCGCGGCGTAGGTTTCAATGACGATGTCGGCCAGCGCTCCCATGATCTCCTGCTGATCGGCGAGCGCCTGCATGTACTTTTGCGAAGCAATGCCGGAGGCAAACAGCGAGACCTTCTTGGCGTTGGCGACCATCGCGCGCTCCGCCGCCAGCGTGCCTTCCGGGCCTTCGCTCATCGAGGGTCCGGAGAGCACTTCGTCCATTAGCTTCTTGATCGCCGGCAGCAGCGGGATCTGGCCGCTCATGGCGCGCTTGAGCAGCCAGCCGGTGATGATCAGGCGGTTGATCTCGTTGGTGCCCTCAAAGATGCGGTTCACGCGGGCGTCGCGATAGGCGCGCTCGGCGGGATACTCCTCGACGAAGCCGTAGCCGCCGAAGATCTGCACCGTCTCGTCCACCACCATGTCCACCATCTCCGAGCCCCACACCTTGAGGATCGAGCATTCGACCGCATACTCCTCGATGGCCTTGCGGATCTCGGCCGCGGCATTGGCGCCGGACTTGTCGATCTCCGCGAGCGCTACGTCGATCATGCCGATGGTGCGGTACACCATGGCCTCGCCGGTGAACACGCCCACCGCCATGTCGGCCAGCTTCTCGCGCACCAAGCCGAAGTCGGCGATCACTTTGCCGAAGGCCTTGCGCTGCTTGGCATACTCGACCGCCGCCTGCAACGAGTTGCGCGCGCCGCCCACGCACATGGCGCCGAGCTTGAAGCGGCCCACGTTCAGGATGTTGAAGGCGATGATGTGCCCTTTGCCGATCTCGCCCAGCAGGTTCTCCGCCGGCACCTTGCAGTCGGTGAAGATCAGCGGACAGGTGGAGGAGCCACGGATGCCCATCTTGTGCTCTTCCGCGCCGATCGTGAACCCGGCGAAGCCTTTCTCCACCAGGAATGCCGTGAACTTTTCGCCGTCCACCTTGGCGAAGACGGTGAACAGATCGGCGAAGCCGCCATTGGTGATCCACATCTTTTCGCCGTTGAGGATGTAGTGCTTGCCGTCAGGAGAGAGCTGGGCGCGGGCGCGGCAGTTCAGCGCGTCGGAGCCGGAGGAGGATTCGGACAGCGCGTAGGCCCCGACGATCTCGCCCGCGGCCAGCCGCGGCAGGTACTTCTTCTTCTGCTCCGCGGTCCCGAAGTAGACGATGGGCAGCGTGCCGATGCCGGTGTGCGCGCCCCAGGTGGTGGCGAAGCCGGCGTACTTCGAAATCCTGTCGGCGATGATGCAGGACGACACCTTGTCCATGTCGGTGCCGCCGTAGGCTTCGGGAATGTCCACCGAGCTCAGGCCCAGCTCGCTGGCCTTTTTGATCAGGCCGCGCGCCAGCGCCCATTCCTTGTGCTCGAGCTTCTCGGCGGCGGGCACAATCTCGTTGGTAGCGAACTCCTCCGCCGTCTTGGCGATCTGCAGATGTTCTTCGCTGAAGTCTTCGGGGGTGAAAACGTCGTTAGGATTGCGTTCTTCCAGCAGGAAACTTCCGCCGGTGATTCTGACCTTGGGAACTGCTACGGTAGCCATAAATATTCACCCAAGATTCCCTTTCTTACTTCGAATACGGCAAAGATTCTACACCTCCTTTGCCCCCCACACGCTGGCTGATCCTTTGTCCTCACACACGATGGTGCGCGGAATCACAGCCAGCGGGCCTTGAACCAAGGATAGTTGTGGCGGGCGAGCGGCTAAGAGGCACTGTCCGCCTGAATTCAGATATTGGAGCGGGATTGCTCCGCAGAGATGCCGCACCGATCACCTTCAAGGAGGAAGGGCATGGCTGACATGTTCACCTGCCGCTGTAGAAATCAAACCTGGCAGATCCTCGAGACTGCTGTGCGCTGCACGGGGTGCGGGACCCAGTTTGCCGTGCCGCACATGCCGGTCGCGGCGTTCAATCACATCGTCACGTTAGAGCTGGAACTAGAGCTGGAAGAGGTACTCGACGGGTAAGGCCAGCGAGCCGCCGAACACCGCCCCGGCCATCAACCGGTGCTGCTCACCATGATAGGAAGGCCGCACGCGGTTTCCAGCAGGTAACGGCCGGCCGCGATGCGCTCGGGCCGCTTGCCGGTGGCAGGGTATCCCTCGGCGCGAAGAACCACGAACCCGTTGTGGCGTTCGAGCCTTAGTTTGCGAACGCTGCTCCGGCCGCCGCTATCCACGGCTTCTGCCAGACGAAGAATCCCGCTGAGCAACGCCACCATGTGCCGTTTCGCACGCGCCATCCGCACATAGGCGGGGTGCGCGAAGGGAAGTGCGCCGCGATGATAGCGCGCCACCAGCCCCACCGTCCGGAGATCGTCGGCGGTCCAGCCCGGTGGCGTGTCCAGCTTCTCCAACATGCGGCCGCTGCGTTTGTGCCGCTTCTTCTTGCCTGCGGCGCGCCCTACCTCGTGGGTGATGGCCGCAATGCGCAACATCTCGCGAGCGTCCACGTCGTGGATGGCCACCTTACGCGTCACCCCGCACGACACCAGCCCATCGTAAATTTCCAGGCTTCTGCGCAGGACCCTCATGGCATGTGCCGGATCCCGATCCATGAACCCGGCCCAGGTCTGGAACTTTCTGGCAATCGCCCGCCGCAGGCTGTCGCCGGAGAGCAGTCCCTGGCGCCACTGCCCGAGCAGCGAGGTCCGCCCCGCCAGCTTTTGCTTGTACACGGCCACACGTTCGGCGCGCTCGCGGCCGATGGCGCTCCGCCAGCGTTCACGCTCCTCCGGCGTGGCGAAGCTGCGGATATGCAGGGCCGTGGCCCAGAGCACGTCCAAATCGTGGATCT
This sequence comes from Terriglobales bacterium, assembly GCA_052145015.1. Lineage (GTDB taxonomy): Bacteria > Acidobacteriota > Terriglobia > Terriglobales > Acidobacteriaceae > JAHFUA01. Next base: position 45,783 of record JBKQPN010000020.1, on the reverse strand, counting down.
CCCCCAAAACATCCTGCAACTGTTTCAAGTCTTTGGCCCAGCGCTCATCGTGCTGGGGAAGGAAGTTCTCGATGACGTAGCGGAATCGCTTGATGCCAATGCGAAGCGCATGTAACGCAACCTTGCTTCGATTGCGAAGCGCGGTCCGATGCAAGCGGACGGCGTCTTCGAGCTTTTCCAGCGCGATCACCTGGAAGATATCCGAGCCAACCGGAAGCTGTCGTTCGCGCGAATCCAAAACGTGTGCCCAACGTAGCCAAGTGCGAGTATCAAAGCCGGACAGTGCGGCGGACGCCTGTACCTTCAGTTCCCGCTCGCGCGCGTCACAATACGCGCTCAGGCGGTCCTTGACGGGATCGCCCGCGACGCCCAGCTTCTCCACCCATTCCTTCAGCACCTGAACGTCGCGCAACTCTCCCAAGGCGGAAAACACCGCCTTGCCGGCTTTGCGCATCTTCCGCCAGGTGGGATCGGGATCGATGGCACGAAACCCTTCCGCCATCGAGCGGCAACGCCGCAGGGCAACCCGCAGGTCGTGCACCGGGTCGGCGGCGAATCCGGACTGGACGCGCTCGCACTCTTCGACCACGCGTTCCATCCAGTAGCGGATGCCGCGCTTTTCCTGGGCGCTTGCGGGAGCTGTCGCCATGATTGCCGAACCGTTTGATCTCAGCGAAGATTCTAGGGGAAAGGTTGGGCCGTATCCACCTGTAGCGCGTTTAATTTCGACTGGGTCAGAATTCGAAGTACGCGCCCGCGCGGCCCCCATCGGTTTCGCTGGCCGGCAACAGGCCTACGATTCCGCGCAGAGTCTCCCAGGCCGCCTGGTTCAGAGCCGGGTCGGAGCCGACCAGGTCGCGGATCATCTTCCAGGCTGCAATGTTGAGGGCACCCTCGGGCGGAGGCCCCATCGCCAGGGAGACCGAGCACTGCGGACAGAAGCAGATCCGTTGTGCCGCTGATTTCTGGCGCGGCCTGATGCCCACGGTCTGCGCGAACATATATACCGCAACGGATTTTTGTCCGGCCTCGAGCTCGCGATTGCAGCGAAGACAAAACAGATGTTCCAAAGATCCTCCCGTGCTGGCGGCCAGACCGCGGCCAAGAAAATACTGTCTGCAGCGCACGCCCGGCGCAAGTATGGAGAAAGATTCCCGTGAGCTGGAGTTCACGCTTGTGAAGAGCCCGAACCAAGCTGTGCTCTAGCCAGAAGCCGACGGCATCGCGCACTCTACGGCTATGAGTGCAGGGGATCGCTCGCCCAACGGGGAGCCACGCTCAGCCAGGTTCTTTCGGCCGCCGCAACTTCGCAGACTGCGGGGATGTGAACAGGTGGCCGCCGTCTGTTACCGGGTCGGCGGCGGTGGCATTGAATTCCTGCTGGTGCGGACCCGCAGCGGACGCTGGACCTTCCCCAAAGGCGGCCTCGAACCTGGGCTGACACACGCTCAAACCGCTGCCCTCGAGGCTTTCGAAGAGGCGGGCGTTCACGGCCGCATGGAGGAAGCTTCCTTCACCCGCTACATTCGCCGCAAGCGCGGCGGCAACGGGCATACCGCGGCGGCCGAGGTTGCCGTCAACGCTCATCTGTGTGAGGTCTTGCGGCTGGACCCGCCGCAGGAGGCCAATCGAAATCCCACCTGGTTTTCTGCCGGGCAGGCGAAACGGCGATTACAGGAAGACCGCACGCCAGATTACGGCGCCGAGTTCGCTCGGGTGGTGGACCGTGCGGTGGCGCGCATCCAGCGATCACGCAGCGCAACCAGCGCGTCCACCGACGCGTTGCACAAAGTGAAATTCGAGGCTTTCGAGCCGGCACGATTTCACAATCGCATGGAGCAAGGCTCGTTTGCCCGCTACATGCGTCGCGAGCCTGCCGCCGCGATCGAACTGCCCGTCGACGCTCGTTTATGTAAGGTCTTGCAGCTCGAGCCGCCGCAAGAGTTCGATCGGCATCCGGTGGCAGTACGCGTCCCCCAGCTCACCAGCGGCGCTGGCCCCAACGGCAGAAAGAAAGAGTGAGGAAAAGGAGCCAGGGATCGTGACGGATTCGAAATTGGATTCGTTCTTATCCGTGTTCATCCGTGGCAATTCGTGGCGTTTCTCTCCGGATCTCGTCCACGCGCTGTGCCAGGGCGTACTTGAGCTTGTCGATGCCCTCGCCGGTCACGCCGGAGATGGGATAGATCGCCAGCTTCTTGCGGCGGCAGAACTGGCGCAGCTTCGCGAGCTTGCTCTTATTCGCTACATCGATCTTCGAAGCCGCCACCAACATCGGCTTGGTCTCGAGGCCGGCGCCGAAGCTGACCAGCTCGTTCATGATCACCTCGAAATCCTTCACCGGGTCGGGACGGCCGCTTGAATCCGACACATCCACCAGGTGCACCAGCAGCCGCGTGCGCTCGATATGCCGCAGGAACTGCGCGCCCAGGCCGGTGCCTTGGTGCGCGCCTTCGATCAGCCCGGGAATATCGGCGACCACGAAACTGATCTGCTCCGGCTCTTCGCCCACGGCCACCACGCCCAGGTTGGGCTCGAGCGTGGTGAAAGGATAGTCGGCGATCTTGGGGCGCGCGGCGGAGATGCGTGAGATCAGCGTGGACTTGCCGACGTTGGGATAACCGACCAGGCCGACATCCGCCAGCAGCTTCAGTTCCAGCCGGAAAGAGCGCTCTTCGCCGGGACGGCCGGGCTCGCACTCGCGCGGGGCCTGGTGAGTGGAAGTCGCGAAGCGCGCGTTGCCGCGTCCGCCACGACCGCCGCGGGCGATCACTACGCGCTCATCCGGGCGCGCGAAATCGTGTACACGCTCGCCGGAGTCGGCATCGTAGACGATCGTCCCGACCGGGACCTTCAGGACAACGTCCGCGCCCTCGCGCCCGGTCCGGTTGGAACCTTCGCCGTGGCGTCCGCGCTGCGCCTTGTGCTCGGGATTGAAGCGGAAGTGGACAAGGGTGTTGTGGCGCTCGCTGGATTCCATGACGATGTCGCCGCCGCGGCCGCCGTCGCCGCCCGAGGGCCCGCCGCGCGGTACGAACTTCTCGCGGCGGAAGGCGAGGCATCCGTTGCCGCCGTCGCCAGCCTTTACGCGGATATTGGCTTCGTCGATGAACATGGAAGACAGTTGCCAGACTGCCAGCAAACACCGATGTGTCTGGTGAGGCACGCCGGGTGCGTCAGGCGTGACACGGCGGCTCGTGCCCAGGGTTCTTATTGGAGCATAAACCGCTGATTTGGTGGAGCGACAGAACTGGCGCGGGGCTTGCTCTCTGACCGGCAGAGGACTCCATGACCCGTGAGAATTGGCAAGCGCTGCTGTTCGGCCTGATCCTGCTGGCGCTGTGCTTCGTGCAGTAGCGCGGCGCTCAGGCCTTCGCGATCTCAGCCGGCTCGACCAGCACGTACTTCCCCATGCCGCCCTTGTCCACGAACTTGATAACGCCGGTGACCTTGGCGAACAGGGTGTCGTCCTTGCCGCGGCCGACGTTGAGGCCAGGCTTGATGCGGGTGCCGCGCTGGCGGACGATGATGGTGCCGCCGGGCACGAGCTGCCCGCCGAAGGCCTTGACTCCCAGCCGCTGCGCGTTGGAATCGCGGCCGTTGCGTGAACTGCCTAATCCTTTTTTGTGTGCCATAGAAAACCAGTTGTCAGTTGCCAGTTGTCAGTTGCCAGTTCAAAACCAAGATCCCTCGGGATGACAATCTCTAATTACTTCTTCGGCTTCTTCTTGGGCGCGGCTTTCTTGGCCGTTTTCTTGGGCGCAGATTTCTTGTGCGCTGCAGCCTTATGCGGAGCGGCTTCAACTTCGGCTTCCGCCGCTTCCGCTTTGGCCGGCTTCGACCGTGCCGGCTTGGCTTTTTTCTCCGGCGCCGGAAGTTCGGGAGCGGTGAAGCTCTGGCCGTCGAAGGCGATCTCGGTGATGCGCACCGCGGTGAACGCCTGCCGGTGTCCGCGCAGCTTCTTGTACTGCTTCTTGCGCTTGTAGTGGAAGACGAGGATCTTATCGGCGCGGCCCTGTTCGACCACCTGGCCGACCACGCGCCCCTCGCCGGGCCGGGCGATCTGGCCCTCCGCGGCGCTGACCGCCAGCACGTCCGAGAACTCGACCCGGCCATCCTCGACCGGCGTTTTCTCCACACGGATCACGTCTCCGGGCGCGACGCGATATTGCTTACCTCCGGTGCGGATGACCGCGTACATGCTTCTCCTCCCTCGATTCCAAAGCCCCGAGTGTCTGTAGGGATTGGTGCTACAGGCAAACCTGATCATTGTAGCGGCTGCAGCGCGGAAGGGTCAAACTCATCGGCTGATCGGGACATCGGGTGATCGGGTGATCGCCCGCCGGTAGCGGATCTTCATCACCACCAGCGGGACCAGCAAGCACAGCGTCACCAGGTTGGCGACGATGATGGGCGCCGATCTCAGGAAAATCCCATAGACCAGCCACAGGCAGACGCCGCTGGCGAACGCCGAAAGCATGCCAAAGGAAAGATCGTCACAACGCTTGGTGCGGAAGGTCTTGAGAACCTGCGGTACGAAAGAAACCGTGGTCAGGGTGCCGGCGATGAAACCGATGAGGGTGGCGACGGTCATGGGGAACAGCACAGTTTAGCCGATGCTCGCGAGCGGCGGCTTGTCTGCGACGGCGGTCGCGAGAACGCTGGAGATGTGTCGCATGAGTTTCCCGCGCAAGAATCCTGTTGACAGCGAGCGCAAGCCGCCGCAATATCGGCGCAAGCATCCTCATGGTTGCTGATGAAGCGGCTGTGAGGACGGGCCCGCAACAGAAACACTCCTTAGGGAGAATGTTCAGGAGGAAAGCTCAATGGCAACGAAAAAGAAGGCGAAGAAGAAAAAGCACTAAACGGGAGCGAGGCTTCGGCCTCGCATCCAGGAAGCTTGTTGGAAGTTTTCCAAGGGCCTCCACGCACCCGGTGCCTGCAAGCGGACCGCGAGCGTGGAGGCTCTTGCTTTTGGAAGTGAAAAGTGGGAAGTGGAAAGTGGTAAGTCAGAAAACGGGCGCTTACCACTTTTCACTTACCACTTCCCACTGATTCCCTTGACCGGCAATCGCGACCCGCCGTACTATCCGGACACGCCCTCGTCGGTTGCGCTGCGGACCCCGCCGCGCGAGTCGTGCCCATGGCCACGAAGAACAAGAAACAATCCGGCGAAGTGCTCATCCCCGACAAGCTTTACTTCCGCATCGGCGAAGTGGCGCGCCTGTGCCGGCTTCCCGCCTACGTGCTGCGCTTCTGGGAGACCGAGTTCCCGCAATTGAAGCCGGGAAAAAGCAGCAGCGGACAGCGCATGTACCGCCGCCGCGACGTGGAGACGGTGGTGGTCATCAAGAAGCTGCTGTACGAAGACGGGTTCACCATTGCGGGCGCGCGGCAACTGCTGCGGGCCGAGAACCGGCCCGGCAAGAACCAGAATGCGCTGCCCTTCGCGGGACGCCCTTCGCGGGACGGACTACGCCAGGTGCGGCAGGGGCTGAAGGAAATCTTGGGCATGCTGTCCCCCCGCCGATGAGCAGTGGTAAGTGGTAAGTGGTAAGGCAGAAAACGGGCGCTTACCACTTTTCACTTACCACTTTCCACTTCCCCGATTCACGGAGTTCCCCCGATGAAGCGAATCGTGGTTCTGCTGCTGGCCTTGGCGGCATCCGCCTGGGCGCAGCACGACCATCACTCGATGGCAGGAATGAAGATGAAGACGTCGTCCGCGGCCCGGCTCGAGGTGCAGGACGATGCCACGGCGCAGGTGCTCACCGTCCGCGTGGGCCCGCTGAATCTCTTGGCCAACTCCGATCACGTGGCGGTGGCCCAGGCGCCGACTCTCTTCCTGGAGGTTCCCTTCGACGGCTGGATCATGGCTTACCATCCTCGGCTGGTGGACGGAGCCGGGCATGCGGAGCCCAGCCGCCTGCTGCATCACGTGGCCTTCTACAATACCGCGCGCCCCGACTTCCTGTGTCCCAACAAGCAGGAGCACATCTTCGGCGCGGGCGGCGAGTTGAACGACTGGCCCGCCCTCGCGGGCTTCGGCTATCGCGTGCACCAGGGCGACCGCATCCGCGTCAGCACCATGTTCCACAATCCCACCGAAACCAGCTATCCCCAGACCTGGCTGGAGGTGAAGCTCGATTACCGCAGCGCCGCGAAAGGCGAGCCACTCAAGAGCGTCTACCCGGCGTGGTTCGACGTGGGCGAGTGCGGAGACTCCGGCTACGACCTCGGTCCCGGCAAGACCCTGAAGATCGGCCAGTTCAAGCTGGGCTACAGCGGCCGGCTGCTGGGCGTCGGCGGACACATGCACGACTACGGTCGGCAGCTCGACCTCTACAACCTCACGCGCGGCGAGGACGTCGCCCCGCTGAAAGCGCAACTGGATTCCTCCGGCAGGATCCAGAGCATGCCGGTCGTACTTTTCACCGATCGCGGCGGCTACAAACTGAACAAGGGAGACGTACTGCGGGTGAGTTCGATCTATGACAATACACTTGGCAAGCCTATCCCCGAGGGCGCTATGGGGATCGTGGTGGGATATTTTCTGCCGGAAAACGACGCCGAAGTGGCGGGGCTGAAGAAGCAGTAGTCAGTTGCCAGTTGTCAGTTGTCAGAAAGAGCAGCAGTTACAGTCGTGACTCTTGCGCCCGCTTCGCGGGCTGCGTTCTGATCTCACCTTTACCCACGGCTCACGCCGTGGGCTACGTTCTGACGCGCGCTTCGCGCGCTAAGGGAAGCGCGACAATTCCACCAAAACCTTGGCAATCCCTACTCCCTACTCCCTACTCCCTACTCCCTGCTTCCCTACTCCCTATCTTTCCATGGTTTCGTTGACTTCCATGCGCCCGTTGGACTCGACAGAGATGGTTTTGTGCACCGTCCTGTACCCGGTCAAGGTGAGGGTCACTTCGTAGGTGCCGGGGCCGAGCAGGAATTCCGCCGGCGAAGCGCGGTCCATCATGCGCGAGTTGAACATGATCTGGGCGCCCTTGGGAAAGGTGTGCACCATGACGCGGGCCGCATTCTCTTGTCCGCCGCGGCTGATCAACTTCTTCAGCTTGCTGACCTGCTTGATGTCGTCGGCATTGCCCAGCGCTTTTAGCGTAGGCTGGAACTGGAAGGTCTCTCCGGGATTCAGCGTCATGCTGGCCGAGGTCTCCAGATATCCGGCCTTGCGCAGCGCCAGTGAGTGGCTGCCTTGCCCCACCACCAGTTTCGCGGGAGTGGTTTTGCCGGTGTCGTGGCCGTCCATGATGATGGCAGCTCCCGGAGGATCGCTGGCGATCGACGCCACCGCCGCCAACTGGTTCAGGCTGACAGCCAGCGCGGCCTGGCTGCCGGCATGGACCGCCACGTTGCGCGATTCCGCTGCATATCCAGCCTTGGATAGCACCACCAGGTGCTGGCCGGGGCTGAGATTGGGCAGCGAAAGCGGCGTGGGCCCGGCTCCTCGTCCGTCGACTTGCACCAGCGCGCCTTCCGGCGCCGAATGAACCACGAGCTGCCCTAAGGCAGGGGCAGCGGGAGCGGCCACGGTCTTGCGGCGCGCTTTGGCGGTTCTCGTTGTGGGCGCGATCTCGATCATCGTGGGTTGCGGCTCGGGCTCGGGCCGCGGGGCCGGCGTCAAGGTGAACGAATCCGGCGATGCCGTGCTGACGAGCGGAGCCGTTACCGCGGCCTCGGCTTCCGCACGCAGGCGGCGCGCCCGCATCGAGTCACCGATCATGAAGATAGCCATCACCACCAGCGCCGCTCCAATGACCCCCACCAGGATCTTGATTTGCCGCGGCGTGAGCGCGACCGGGCCGCTCGCCGCCGCACGGGGTGCGGGCGGAGCGATCGTCTGCGACGCCTCCTTGGGGGCAGCGGCTGCCGGCGCCACCGCCGCGGGCGCAGAGCTTTTTGCCCAAGACGCAGCCGGAGCCGCGGGCGCGGGGACGGCGTAACCGAGCAGCGGTTCGTTGCGCGGCGTGTACGTGGAAGGCGCCGCCGGTGCGCTGGCAGCCGGGCTCACCGCCGCACTATCCAGGTAGGACAACCCGGGCATGGTGGGCGGCGGGGCTTCCACACGCGGCGGTGCGAACGACGGCGGCGGAGGCGGCGGCAGTGGCATGTTGATCTGCGGCACGCTCATCTGCGGGACGTTGATCTGCGGGACGTTGATCTGCGGGACGTTGATTTGCGGGACCCCCGGCAGGGACGGCCGGCTGGCTGCGCCGCACTCCATTTCCAGCTCGATCACCAGGTCGCCGGCATGCTGGAAGCGGTATTCCGGGTTCTTGGCCAGCGCCTTCATGACCACGCGGCTGATCCCGACGGGCAGCCTGGGCGTCACTTCGCTGGGCGCGGGCGGCATGACTTCCAGGATCTCGCGCTGCACGCCTTCCGGCGAGCCCTCCCCGAAGGCTTTCCTGCCGGTGACCATTTCGTAGAGGATGGCGCCCCAATTGAAGACGTTCGAGCGCGCGTCGGGCGCCCGTCCCTGGATTTGCTCGGGCGAGAGGTAGCGCAGTTCGTCGCCGGACTTGCCTTGGAGCGGGCCCGGGTCGGCGGCGAAATCCAGGATCTTCACCGTGCCATCCCATTCGGTGAGGATGCCGGGAGGAGTCAGCCGGCGATGGAAGATGTCCTTGGAGTGCGCGTGATCCAGCCCGCGGCAGACCTGGCGGGAGATGTCGAGCAGTTCGCTGGAGGAAAATCCCTGCTGGGTGGCCAGGGCGGCGTCCAGGGGAACGCCCTCCACAAACTCCATCACCACGTAAGCCAGCCCTTGCTCCTCGGCGCCGGCGTAGATGCTGACGATGTTGGGGCTGTCGAGCACGCTGGCGGCCTTGGCGTGCAGCAGATACTCGCGGGAGCGCTCGATGGCTTGCGGGGCGTCGGCGGGCAGCACCCGCAGCGCCACCGTGCGCTTCTTCTTCGGGTCGTAGGCCTTGTAGACCGTGCCCAGCTCTGATTTGCCGATTTCCCGAACGATCTCGAAGCGGCCGATGAGGGGTGCCATAAGCTCTAATCAAGCCCTGGCGCACACACTTTCTGCGCCAACGGGTTACTGGTAACGATAGCCCAGATGGCTGGGAACCCGGATGTTACGGAAGGCCAAAAGCGACGGAGCACTCTAGGGTTTGCGCCATCCCAAGCCTTCCAAGAACACGAGGCGCAGGAGTCTACGCAACTCCCGTTCGTAAGCGCGCGCGCAACATGGCAACGGCGACGTCGAAGCGCCCGGCCAGCCATTGCTCCAGCTTCGACTTTTCGGCGGCGGGAATGTAGGAGAACTTCACCCCCGCATCGCCAGTGGGATTCACCCAAACGACCACACCGGTGGCGTGGATCACGCTCCCGCTTCCGGGCGAGATGAAACTCAGGTCCAGCTCATCGCCGGCGCTCAAGCGGGCGCTGGCTTTGCACCCGGTGGTATTGAGCTCCAGTCCTGCGCCCTCAGAGCCCAGATTCACCATGAGCCCTCCCAGCAGGGGCGTGCTTTTGGTGTGCAGGGTGGCGGCGATCCGGACAGATTCCCGATGTTGCTTGCGCCGTTTCACGATCACGGCGGAATGAGCGGCTTGCAGGCAGCGTGCAATCTGCACCACCGAGGCCGGCTTGTGGACCAGGTACTGCACCCCCGCGCTGAAGGCCTGGCGCAGATCCAGCAGATCGCTGGCTATGCCGATGAGCAGGCACTCCTTGTTCATTTTGGACTGGCGCACGGTTTGCAGGAATTCGCCCAGGTTAATGATTTCCCGCCAGTCGACCACCACCGTATCGATCTTTTTCTGTTCCAGCGCGTTCAGAGCGGCGGTGTAATCGCTGCTTCGTTCGCTTCTTACCCCCAGCCGCGCGAACACGCGCTCCATGCTTCCCAGAAAGTGGCTGTCATCGCAGAGAATCAGCGCGTTGATATCGAAAGTTAGATAGGAATTAAGACTGGTCACTGGTGTCCCTTCCCTGCTCTCCTCGAAATTTGGCTAAACCCTTTGTCCACAATCCGTGCCTGTGGTCTCTGATTCTGACTCCGAAGCGCGAGCGTGCTGCTCGGCGTCTCGGCTCAAATCGACAAGCATATTGGGGACCGTTGCCAGGCCGGCTGCCGCGGTGGAAAACCTCTTACGCAGGGCGGAGAGTGATCTCGAGGAAGATGTTCTTTCTGCTCCACAGCCAGGGGAAGCGCATGAGGAAATACTTGCGCGCGAGAGCCTGCCGGGCGGCGCCTTCCTCGGCACGGTCCAGGATGCGGGCTTGCCCGTCGATCCAGGCACCGGTGACCTTTCCCCGCGCCGTGCAAGCGGCGAGCCTGACCTGCGGCTGGTTGCGGATGCGCTTGAACTTGCCGGAATCGTTGCGGGTCATGACGTAGAGCTTGCCGGCATGCTCGGCGACCCATACCGGGGTCTGTACCTGCTGGCCGTTGCGCCGGAAGGTAGCCAGGCTGATGTACTTCTGACCCTGCAGGTGAGCGGCTGATGAGAGCTCGATCATGGGCTGTCCTTGCTCCGCCATCTTCGCACGATAGCGCGTCACAAACTGCACCATCTTCGGTCACAGACACAGGTTCATAAAATGTGGATACTGTAGTGGAGGATGATCGCTCAGGAGGAACCCATGGCAGAAACTACGTTTGCCCAGACGATGCGGGCAGGAGAAAAGTTCGCGGAATCGGTGTGTGACATCGAGAACGCCAAGGCCGCGATCTCCGCTGCGGTGGATGAAGGCAAGGAGGCGGCCCGCCGCGTAGTCACCCGCGGACGCCGTGCCGCCGATCACCTGGAGGAAAGCGCCGTGCGTGGCATCCGCCGCTATCCCCGCGCGACCGTGGTGGCCACCTTCGGCGTGGCGCTGGGCGCGGGGCTGTTGCTGGGATTGCTGGTCGGCCGCGCGCGCCGGTAGTTATCGCGTTTCTCACCCGCTGTGTCCCTGGGCTTCGGGCAGAGGGAGTAGTGTTGCCCGCGAGCATTGCTGTTGCCCTCTCGATTCCCCGCCTGTATGATCTTGGGCTCCCCGAGCACCAACCTACGCACTGTTGCTGATAAAGGAGTCCGTCTATGAATTCGAACCGCAGAAGTTTCCTGAAAGGTGCGGGCGCGATCGGCGCCGTGGCCGCCCTGGGCGGGTTGAACACCTTAAACGCGGAAACCAAACCGGCAGGCCAGCCGAAGAAAGGCATGGCGCGCGGCCTGACCCTGCTGACCATGCGCCACAACGGCGAATACCGTTTGGGCGCCAAGACCAGCAAAGGCATCCTCGACGTCAAGGAAGCGGCAGCCGTTCTGAAGCTGCACTCTCCCGCCACGCTCGATGACATGCTGCAGCGCGATGAGGGCGCCAGCGTGCAGGAGGTGGTTGAAGCCGCCATGAAATCGAGCGCCGCGCAGAAGCTGTTCCTCAAGGAAGACACGATCGAGTATGGGCCCCTGGTCACCCGCCCGGAGAAGATCGTGTGTGTGGGCTTGAATTATCGCAAGCACGCGCTGGAAATCAAGTTGCCCATCCCCAAGCAACCGGTCTTATTCAACAAGTACAACAACTCGCTTTTGCACCACGGCGGCACCATCAAGTTGCCCTCGGCCGTGGCTAGCAAGTTCGACTATGAGATCGAACTGGTGATCTTGATGGGCAAGGAGGCGCGCGACGTCAGCGAGAAGGACGCGCTTTCCTACGCCGCCGGATACGCCACCGGCAACGATTTCAGTGCCCGCGACATGCAGTTTGAAACCGGCGGCCAGTGGATGGCGGGCAAGACTTCGGACGGCTTTGCCCCCTTGGGTCCATATTTCGTCACCGCCGAGCAGGTTAATCCCGACAATCTAAACCTGGAATGCCGGGTCAATGGCGAAACCCGCCAGTCGTCGAACACCAACGACCTGATCTACAACTGCAGCCAGATCATTAGTTGGACCTCGGCCCGTATTCCCCTGCGGGCAGGAGACATCATCTTCACCGGCACGCCGGGAGGAGTGATCTTCGGCGGAGTCGCCAATGGGCTCGCCATGAATAAGGAGAAGTGGGGTTGGCTCAAATCTGGCGACAAGATCGCCTGCAGCATTGAAAAACTGGGAGAGCTGAAGTTCGACCTGGCGTAGCGAAACGGGTGTGACGCGAAGAGGTTAGAGCAGATCCACCGTGGCTGTACCCATTTCGCTGTCATGCTGAGCGAGTGCGGGCCGCCTTTGCCCGCACGAGTCGAAGCACCCCTACTTGCGCAACATCTTGCGAATAGGGGTCCTTCGACTCGCGCGCCAGAGTCCGCCCTGAGCGAAGCCGAAGCGTCGGGCGCGCTCGCTCAGGATGACAGCACCGTACGGCACGGGCGAAGCTATTTCACCTTGGTGGCTTTGCCTTCCATGACATTGGCCCAGGCGCCGCCATCCGTCGACATGTCGTAACTGTAGGTATACGACGTGGGCGAAACTTCGTTGAGGACGAAGCGTCCTTTGATCTTCTTCCCTCCCATCTCCTCTTCTGGAGAGAGCCAGGTCCAGGTTTTCCCGGAGATGGTGCCTTTCGACAGCTCGTGCATTCCCATGCTGTCGAAACTGTCGTAGGTGTAGACCTTTTCTTTAGCGTCATACCCTATGACGGCAACTTCCTTCATCGCTCCCATGGGACCCGTACTGTCAGAATGCGTCACCAGAAAGAAACCGCCCAGCATTGTGTTGTGGTCGGTACCGGTAAACTTTCCGCCAGGGCCCCACGGGCTCGCCTTCATGTTGCCGTCGTTTTTCCACTCACCCAGAAAATAATGCAGCCGCTCGTGCTCGGCGGCGGGCTTGGGCATGGGTGGCGCCTGCGCTACCAGCAGTCCGCCAAAGAGGGCGAAAACCACCCAGACAACCGCGGCCATTCTCTTCATGATCTGCCTCCTCGAAAGTGGGAGAAGGATAGCAGATTTGGGCCGGCTGAGAGCATTGCCGCTGATCGCTGCTTTCCCGTATAGTTTTTCTCAGCCTGAAACCGCGAGCTGAGCGCAGGGACCGGGCCAGCAGCATGGCGAAGCCAGTGCCCATCGGCGCAACCGGCAGTTTCGAGCAGACGGTCGAGTTCGAGCACACGCTCACTTATTACCACCAGCAGCTTCCGTCGGTGCTTTCCACGCCGGACATGATCCGGTTCATGGAGACGGCCGGCTTCTTCGCGTTGCAGCCCTACTGCGAGGGCGACGAGATTACGGTCGGCACGGCCATCAACATCGAGCATCGCGCTGCCAGCGGCATCGGGGCGCAGGTGAAGGCGGAAGCCGTGCTGGAGTCGTTCGACGGCCGTTTCTACATCTTGCGGGTGCGCGCCTGCGATGAGGCGCAGGAGATCGGCCGCGGAACCATCACCCGCGCCGTCATCAGCGTAGGGAAGTTCATGGCGAAATTCCAGGGCGGGAGTCAGTAGTACAGCATCAGAACGCCCAGTACGGCCCTGGGCCGGCCGGAGTGTTCCGTCCCTCGATCGCCGTATAGACGTTCCGGCCAAAGAAGAACGGCAATCCCCAATCGAAGCACGGCGCCGTCGTGGTGGTGTTTACGAAGCAGGTCGGGTTGTCTCCGGTGAGGTCGTTGAACGCAGTGTTGCTCCCAGAAAACAACAGGTTGACGTTCGCTGCCTTGAAGGTGACCGCCTCGCTTGTCCCTGTCGTGCCCTGGGTGGCGGTTGTAAAAGATGTGGTCGCGGCAGGGCAATAGAACCCGGTATCGCCGTCACCGCAATCCGGCATTCCCGTGAGCGCGGTGGTGAGGAAGAAAATGCCGTTCGAACCGCTGTCCAGGAAGCTTCCCGGATAGGAATGGCCGTTGTAAACGGTGGTGAAGTCCCCGAACTGATCAACCTGGAAGACCGTGGCGCTGCCCAGCGCATTGTTGGACTGGGTGCCAATCCCAAAAAACATGGTCCCAGTCGCACTAGCCTGCCCGGAATCGGACGCGATGACCGGCAATTGGATCAGCACACCATTGTTGTCGCCGGCAAACATGGCTACTGGATTCGGCACTTGCTGGGCGAGAGGGACGAGCGTCCCGGCGCAAGTCGTCGCCGTCGGGCAAGAGTAGTAGAAGCCCGGAGTGGTGCTCGAGGCACAAGCGGGGCCGCAATCCTGGATGAAGGACCCCACCCCTAGCAGTCCGTTGGCGCCCAAAGTTTGCAGTGTGTCCGCAGCCCCTCCGGGAGAACTGTTCTGACAAGCCGTGGGAATGCTGGAGAAACCTGTATCGGTATCCCCAATCACCTGCAGGGGCACATTACTGGCCACCTCACCGCCCATCTTGACATCGGCAAGCATGACCGGCCCCCAAGTGAAAAAGCTCACGAACTGAGCGCATTCGACCAGGTGGCTCTCCTGGGCCAGGGGGAGGGTGAGCGCCGATTTCAGAATCCGCAGTCCGTACGACCCGGTGTCGACGTCAACGTGGTCGATGGTCTGGCAATTATTTGTCCCCGGAACGCACAGGGTGACGCTCGCAAAGGCCACGTCCGCCGATATGAACCCGGTTCCGGCGGGCCCGGCATCGACGCTCAGCGGAACCGAATTTTGCGTGCTCCCGCCACCGGTTGGTACGGTGCCGCCACCGCTACTGACGCCCCCGCAGCCAAAGGCGAACATTAAAGTCCCGAGCAAAACCAGCGCAACCAACCCGGACACCATCAATCTCATCTTCATTTTCCTTGGCGTTTTTCTTGGCTAGCGTATGGCGTCGGCCTGAACTCCCGACGGCATGAGTTGAGGAAGGTAGGCGCGGCCGGCGAAGGCTCGCATGTGTCCGCCCATCTCGAAGACCACGCCCGGCTCATTGATAACCACCGGTCCGCGCCTCACGCCTCGGCGTTGCATGGCTTGCTGTACTTCCTCGAAGTGGTCACCGAGAAGCTGCTTCAAATCCGGCTTCGACGCGCCCTGCCATGCGACGCCGAACACCGTGCCTGAGGGCGAGACGTATTCCCGGATCACTCGTCCGCCCGGCGCCTGCAGCTCATGGACGGCATGGGTTGCCGTGCGGGTAATGCGCACCGAGGCGCCCATCCGCGCCTGGTCGGCTTGGACGGAACCCTCATCGCCGCCCAGCGCAGCCCAAGCGAGGGTCGGCAAAGCGAGGATCAGCAGCACGATTATCAAATAGAGTTGAAAACTGCGAGGACTGGTTCCCTTGGGGCCGACCATGATCGTTGTCTCCGCCAGCGCAGCCGCCGGCACATTCCTACGCCGAAGCAGCGGACGGGTGGCGTTCTGCTTGAGATGCCAAAGCGCTGGGGCGCGTTGCTCGGATCAGGAAGCACTGACGCTGGGGCGGCTCGCCCGCTATAATCGCCCACCAGCCATGGACTTCGACCAGCTCGTCACCTTCGTCGAAGTTGCCAAGCAGGGCAACTTCTCGCGGGCGGGACAGAAGGTGTTCCGCTCGCAGTCGGCGGTCAGCGCGCAGATCCGCCAGCTCGAGCAGGAGTACGGCGAGAAGCTGCTGGACCGCGTCGGCAAGGCGGTGCGGCTCACCCCGGCGGGAGAAACCCTGCTGGAGTATGCCCAGCGCCTGCTGACGCTGCGGGGCGAATCCCAGCGCGCCGTCGCCGACCATGGCTCGACCCCGCGCGGCGTGCTGGCCATCGGGGCCAACGAGGCCACCTGCCTCTACGTCCTGCCCGACCACTTCGCCGAGTACCAGCGCCTCTACCCCGGGGTGCAGATCAGCATCTATCGCAACTTCAGCCGCAAGATCCTGGAAAAGGTGGAAGACGGCTCGATCGACGTGGGCATCGTCACTCTGCCCATCAAGTCGCCCAGCCTGAAGATCCACTCCATTTTCCGCGACCGCCTGGTGCTGGTGGCCAGCGCCAATCACCCGCTGGCGCGGCGCCACAGCGTGCGCATCGCCGAGATCGCCGAGCACCCCATCATCTTTCCCCGCACCGGGTACACGCGCGCCCTGCTCGACAAACACTTCCGCCCGTTCCGCGCCAGCCTGCGCATCGCCATGGAGTTACCCAGCGTGGGAATGATCAAGCGGTTCGTTGCCGCCGGACTCGGCGTATCGCTGATCAGCGCCAGCTTCGCCCGCGACGAGGTTTCGACCGGGCAGGTGAAGCTGGTGGAGATTGAGGACGTGGACATTCACCGCGAGCTAGGACTGGTCTACCGCCGGGACCGCACCCTGCCCCGCGCCGCGACGGCGTTCATCGCGCTCATCCGGCAGCGGGCCGCGGGAACAAAACAGGCGGCGGGTGCGTAAAAAGGGAGCGACGGGGCAGCAGCAAGCACCGCCAAAGCCCTATTCCGGCGGATTCACACCGAAATCGAAGAGCCGGTTTGCCGAAGCGGCGCCGGGTGCAAATGCTGTCGAAACTGCTGCACTGATGAACGCGTATTCACCTGGTTTCAGTGGGACGTTCGGAACGACCTTGTACACACCGGGTGCTATCTTCGTCGATGTAAATGGAACGTTGGCCTTGTCCTCAGTGCCGGAGGAAGAACCGAATGCGTTTGCCTTCATCACCACGGTTTCCCGCGTATCACTCTTCACTTCGAGGCGTAGCAACGTGAACTCGTTGGGCGTGCTGGTACCGAATCCCGCGTGGCTGAGACCGGCGCTCTTCTCCTCAAAGTAGAAGTAGAAAACGGCGCCCGCGTCGCTGAAGCGGACATTCGCCCGCGGGTTGCGCACCACCGCCTTCCATTTCATCTTCGCGATCCCATAAGTCATTGCCATCGCAAACGTGCCGCCGGACTTGCCCTGGGTGTACACGGTCGGCTCGAGCAAGATCATCTTCTTGCCCGAGGCCCTTTCGGTGTAAACGTAGATCCCGGATTCGTGGGCAGAGTTCGGATCGTTTGGATCGGGCGGCGGTGGGGGTTCGTTTGGCTGATCGGCTGAAACCGGAGGCGCAATCTTTGGCGTCATCATCGCCTTCACGATGTTCGCCGATACCCCACTGTTGTTCAACTCCACCAGCGCCGGAGTCGATAGGTCGAAGTTCGTCTCCGATATTTGAATTTTTGTGATGATGACTTCTTCCGGCAGCTTGGCGGCGACCATCTCGATGATCGATTTGTTGGTCAACGTATTCGGGTCGGCCGCGCCGCCCGGTGTGGCGGCCGGCGGGGCCTGTGCTGCGGCTATGCTGGCGAGACTCACAAAGAGAAATAGAATGAACAACAGGCGGGGAGACATTGCGTGACCTCCATGCTGCGCTGACGATTTCCGCGTGGTTTAGTTCGGCCTGAAAAGGGATGGCACACTCTTCTATCCGACCCGGACACGTCAGTCGGTGACTCCTGTCACCGCGCCTTGTGACCCGTTGTTAGCAATCTGAGGCGGCCCGGCCTACGTGATCCTCGGCCAACGTCATCCTAAGCCGCCATTGACGCGCCTTCCCACCCCGCTTAACATCGGGTGCCACGCTGGAGACTCCCGCACCATGATTGGCCAGACCATCTCGCATTATCGCGTCCTCAGCCGGGTAGGCGCCGGAGGCATGGGGCAGGTGTTCGAGGCCGAAGACCTTCGCCTGGGACGCCGCGTGGCGCTCAAGTTCCTTCCCGACGACCTCTGGCAGAACCCGCAGGCGCTGGAGCGGTTTCAGCGCGAGGCGCGCGCCGCTTCCGCGTTGAACCATCCCAACATCTGCACTATCTATGACATCGATCAGCAAGAAGGCCGCCACTTTATCGTCATGGAGTTGCTCGAGGGCCACACGCTGAAGCAGTTGATCGAGCACCGCCGTCTGGACATGGACGAACTGATCGATCTGGGTATCCAGATTGCCGACGCGCTCGATGCCGCCCACCGCAAGGGCATCGTGCATCGCGACATCAAGCCGGGGAACATTTTTGTCACCGAACGCGGGCAGGCGAAGGTGCTGGATTTCGGGCTGGCCAAGGTCAGCGTGCCGCCGCGCGTGGGAGCGGCCGCGCTGGCGAGCACAGCGGCCACCGTGGGCACGGTTTCCGCCGAGCATCTCACCAGCCCCGGCAGCACCGTGGGCACCATCGCTTACATGTCTCCCGAGCAGGCGCGCGGCAAGGACCTCGACCCGCGCACCGACTTGTTCAGCTTCGGAAGCGTGCTCTACGAGATGGCCACCGGCGTCCTGCCGTTCCGCGGCGATACCTCGGCGGTGATCTTCGAGGCCATTCTGAACCGCGCCCCGGTGCCGCCGGTGCGCCTGAATCCGGAAGTCCCCGCCAAGTTGGAAGAGATCATCCAGAAGGCCCTGGAGAAAGACCGCGACCTGCGCTACCAGAACGCATCCGACATCCGCGCCGACCTGAAGCGGCTGAAGCGAGACACGGATTCAGGCCGCTCGGCAGCGGCGGTGGAAGTGGTTCCCACGTCGCCATCGGGAGCTATATCTGCCGCGCCCTCTTCGGGTTCGACCGCCGCGGTGCGCACGCCTTCGGGCGCGATTCCGACGGCACCGTCCGGTGCGACTGCGACGGTTGCGCCGTCCCAGCCGCGCAAGACCCGCACTTACGTCATCGCCGCGGTGGTGCTGGTAGTCGCTGCGGCGCTGGCCGCGTACTTCTATATGCGCCGGCCGCGCGGGCTGACCGAAAAGGACTCGATCCTGCTCACCGATTTCGTAAACACCACGGGCGACCCCGTTTTCGATGGCACGCTCAAGAAGGCCCTGGCGGTCGACCTGGAGCAATCGCCGTTTCTCAACGTCTTCCCGGAAGCCCGGGTACGGCAGACGCTGAAGTTCATGGGACGAACCGGCGACGAGCGCATCACCACCGAGATCGGGCGCGAAATTAGTCAGCGCAACGGCATCAAGGCCATGCTGGTAGGCTCGATCGCCAGCCTGGGCAGCCAGTACGTGGTGACGCTGGATGCGGTGAATTCTGCCACCGGAGATTCGCTGGGCCAAGCGCAGACGCAAGCTGGCAGCAAAGAGCAGGTGCTGGCCGCGCTCAATGATGCCGCCGGGAAAATCCGGCAGAGGCTGGGCGAGTCGCTGGCCTCGATCCAGAAGTTTGACAAGCCGCTGCAGGAGGCCACCACGTCGTCGCTGGAGGCGCTGAAGGCGTTCACCCTGGGCGATGCCCAGCGCAATCGCGGAGGGCAGTTGGCGGCGATCCCGTTTTACCAGCGCGCCATCGAGCTCGACCCCAATTTCGCCATGGCCTATGCGCGCCTGGGGACGACGTACGGCAATATCGGGCAGGGCGACTTGCTCGAACAGTATCAGAGGAAAGCGTTCGAGCTGCGCGACCGCGCCAGCGAGCGTGAACGGCTTTACATCACCGCCCACTACTACTCAGATACCGGGCAACTCGAAAAGGGCATCGCGGCGTACGAGCTCTACAAGCAGACGTATCCGCGGGACAGCGTTCCCTACAACAACCTGGCTGCCATATACCTACCCCTGGGGCAGTTCGACAAAGCTCTGGAAAATGCCCGGGAAGCCATGCGGCTCGACCCCGATCAGGCCAATGGGTATTTCACCACCGCGCAAGCCTACGCCGGCCTGGGTCGTGTGGACGAATCCAGGGCGACCATTCAAGCGGCCTTGCAGCGCAAGCTGGGGGGCGCCTTCGCACATCTCCACCTGGCGCTCCTTGCCTGGGGTCAAAATGACCAGGCAACACTCGATCAGGAACTGGCGGCGGCCAAGACCGCAGGGCGTGAAGGGGAAATGTTGGCAGCCGGTTTGCAGGCCGCGATGGTCGCGTATGCTGGACGAATGCGGCAGGCACGGGAGCAGTATGGCCGGGTCAAGGAAATCTGCTTGCGGGCCAACCTGAAAGAATTGGCCGGCAATGTGGTCGCGGGACAGGCGGAATGGGAAGCTGCTTATGGGCAGCAGGCGCTTGCCCTCGAGGATGCGGCGGCCGCCCTGCAACTATCTCCGACGTTTAACGTCACCACCAGCGCTGCCATCACCCTGGCCGTAGCGGGGCAGGAACGCAAAGCCATGGACGCCCTCAACCCCTTTCTGAAGCAAAGGCCCGACGACACGATTCTGCAAGAAGTCCTGCTTCCTGTCGTTCAGGCGGTTACGGAATTGAATCACGGCAATGCCGAGAAAGCTCTGCAACTGCTCAAATCGGCGGAACCCTACGACGCCGCCAGTCCCGGAGTGCATTACCTGCGCGCGGCCGCGTACCTGCACAGCAGCCGGCCCTCGGAAGCAATCCAGGAATATCAGAAGGTCCTGGCATTGAAGACTTCGCGCGCTGTCGGCCCCGACCCGGTGACTGCGCTGGCCCAACTCGGGCTGGCCCGGGCCTATCTGGCGCAGGGCGATAAAGCCAAGGCCCGCACCGCCTACCAGGACCTGCTCGCCATCTGGAAAGACGCCGACTCCGATCTGCCCCTGGTGCAAAAAGCCAGGGCGGAATACGCCAAGCTGCAGTGACGGCGAAGCGCGAAAGATAAAAGCAAGTAGCCGCGTAGATGCTTTAGATTCAACGGCAAGCGCCAAGTTTTGCAAGTGCATTCGGTGACAGCGTGTTGGCGCGGAACGGGGTAGTTCGACTATAATGTGTCTGGCTTCCTAAGCGGCGACTCACCAGCCAACCCAACCGAAAAGTGCGAGGTTTTATGGTAGAGGTAGCAAAAGCCGATCCGATCTGGTTCTTTCCTCATAAATTTTATGCTGCCACTCGCAACATGCCGAAGGAGCAAGCCGACAGGCTGCTCGACGAGGTGGTCTCGCTGTCGGAGGTTCGGGATCTCGAGGCCCTGCGGAAATACGATTTTGTCTCGATAGAGAATCCCTATCGCAAGAAGGCCGTCGCCTAGAGGCCTCGGCACGAACACGGCACGCGCCGGATTTAGAGGGAAACTGGGCGGCGGAGCGGAGTTGTTTGCTTTTCGCGCTGCCGGTTTTCGCTGCCCGCCTTCGCAGGCTTGGAGTGGGCCAGGAAGAGCTTTGGTAACGCGCGCTTTTCGGAGCGCAAACGCCGGGGCCGCTGGGGCGAGAGCCGTCCTTCCGATCTCATGGTTTTTCTCACCGCTTTCTAATCCTTTATCGCCTGAACCGCAGCCCCCGTCAACCGGCGAAAGTGTCGCTTTAAGTAGCTTAACACCAGCAAGATAGGGCCGGGCACAGCGCGGGTGTCCGGGCTTGGTGCAAGTAGCTGCGCCGGTCGCGCCAACAGCGGTGATCGCTTCGAGTGCGGGTGTGGAAATTCCAGCCGGCAACCCGCGTTGGCCACTTTTCGATGAAAATCTCAACATTCCGTCAGCCACCGGCGGGCAGTGCACACCGTGGTTCATGGCCTTCTTAGCTCTTGGCGTTCATTTTGGCGTAACAATCGCTGGTTATAAAGAAGGTAATGACGATCCCGTACTGCGACACCATCATCCTTTCCGACCTGCACCTGGGGTCGGAGGTGAGCCGTGCTCGCGATGCCTTGCGCCTGCTGGAACATCACTACTTCGAGCGGCTCATCCTGCTGGGCGACATCTTCTGCGATCTGAACTTCGGCCGGCTGAAAAAGGACCACTGGCGCCTGCTGTCGCACATCCGCAAGCTCTCGAACCCCAAGCGGGGCATCGAGGTGGTTTGGGTGGAAGGCAACCACGATCACGGCCTCTCGCTGGTGATGTCGCATTTGGTGGGCATCAAGGTTTATCAGCAGTACATTTGGGAATACCGCGGGGTGCGTCACCTGGCGGTCCACGGACATCAGTTCGACCGCTTCCTGACCGACAACGCCTTGCTCGGCAGCCTGGCCTCGGGCGCGTTTCTGATGCTGCAGAAGCTGGACTTTCGCCGTCAGCACCTTTCGAAGCTGGTCGACCGGCTCGACACCCGCTGGCGGCGGCACTCGCCCAAAGTCGCCGCCGGCGCGCTGGCCCACGCCCGCGCGCACAATGCGCAGCGCGTCTTCTGCGGCCAAACCCACCAGGCCATGCAGCTCGCCGAGGACGGCGTGGAATATTTCAACACCGGATGTTGGATCCAGGCTTCGGCCACCTACATAACCATCGATGAGGAAGGAGCGCAGATCCATGAGTATGAACAGCGATCTGACGATCATTATCCCGGCGAAGAACGAGGCGATCCTGCTGCCGAGGTTGCTGAACTCCCTGGCGGAGCAGGACTTCTCGACGATGCCGAATACGAGGGTGTATATAGCTGACGCCGGCTCGACCGACGGCACGTCCGCCATCGCCCGTTCCTTCGCCGACCGCTTGGCCATCGAAGTGATCCCCGGCGGCTTGCCGGCCGTCGGACGGAACAACGGCGCGCGGCGCGCGTCCACGCCTTATGTGCTGTTCATCGATGCCGACATCGAACTGGACGACCCCACGCTGGTGCGCCGCACCGTGGAGCTGATGCGGCGGAAGAAGCTCCATTGCGTCACCACCAACATCCGTTGCCCGCAGGGACGGGGCTTCGACCGCGTCCTCTACGCCACCAGTAACCTGGCACAGCAACTTTCGCGGCTTTGCCGGCCATTCTCGACCGGCATGTTCATGCTTTTCGACCGAGCGCGCTTCAACGAGTTGGGCGGCTTCCACGAGGGCGCGCTCTACGCCGAGGATTATCTGCTCAGCAAGAAGGTCGCTCGGCTCCGCTTCGGAATCGTGCGCGGACACATCATCACCACCAACCGCCGCTTCAAGAACATGGGATATCTCACGGTCGCGCGCCTGTTCCTCTCGACCGCGCTCAATACCTGGAACGACAGTTTCTTCTTCCGCGACCACCGCTACTGGCACTCTGAGCCCAGGACGTTCACCGGGGCGTAGCTCTAATCGGGACGCAAGTAATACAGCCGTCTCAGGGGCTGCCCTGCTTCCGTCGCGTCAGCGACATTGCGAGCTTAGCCCGGCGATTTATCGCCGGGTAGGCAGACAAATTTCGGCCGCAGTGGCGGGCGATGCGGGCCAGCCGGTGGTAGAATCCGGCGCACGGAGGTACCCAGCCCGATGGCAAGGACAGTTTTCATCAAAAAGTTGACCGTTGACATGGACATTAAAAACGCTGGCATCGAGTTTGATGTATCGAATACCAACGGCTCACACCAAGGCGATTTGTATGTAACGAAAACCGGGCTTAATTGGTGCGTGGGAAAAACTGCCAAGGCGAATGGCAAGAAAATCACGTGGGACGATTTCGCGGCGTGCATGGCGACTCTTTAGCGCCGCCGGGCCGCCCCGAGCTTGTTAGGATTAAAGCATCGCGGTCAATGAGGAGCCTGATGGCTAACCTTAGCGGGCCTCAGCCAGATGTAAGGTTTTGTCCCACATGCAAGGGTGAGCTACGCAACCTTCCGCGAAGCGAAATGCGCTCGCGGGGACACAAACGAAGCGATGGAACCGTCTCCCCTGATACGCACAGTTACGAATGCCGCACCTGCAAGGCGCGTTTCGAGATTAATCAGGAGCAGTGATTTCAAAAACGCAACGGCCAGCAAGTAAAACGCGAGGCCCAGCCGTGCTAGAATTCCGGCATGGCAAAGTACGGATTGTTTCATCCAACTGGTAAGCGCCCGCTGCACACGTATGAGGGAGATCTCATGCAGCGGGACGGGGAATTCGTCAATATCATGAAGCACGTGCCCAACGACCCCGGCAACGCCACGCTAGTAGGGGCCATTCGATTGGATAAGGGCTTCAGCGTGCGGGAAATCACGGGCGAATCATTCGAGGAAAATAAGCCGGAGCGCGCGCAGGTTGGCGGGCACAAGCCCGGCCCGTGGAGTTAAGGCTGGAGGGGCTGGGCGGATTCGAACCGCCACCCCGTGACTGCCGCGCAGTTTTTGTGTAGTTACCTTGCAACTTCAGCGGTTTACCCCCGCCCTAAGTGGTTTTGTTTTCCGTAGCTTACGGAGCCCTATAGCCAGTAGGGAGTCCCGCAGGGACGGCTGAGACTGTCCCCAAACGGGGCCCAGCCTCTGCCGTTCCCCGCGTAGCGCCTCACTAGTTCCGCGGGGACGAGATTCCGCTTGGCGATCGCTGCGAACAGGCGGCCGCTTTCGCGCATGGTGCGACGCTGCGTCGCGGGATCGAGTTCCACCAGTCCGAAGCGCAGCCTCCAGCCGTCATTCCATTCAAAATTGTCGGTCAGAGTCCAGTGGAAGTACCCGCGGATGTCGATGCCACCCGCCAGCGCCGCGTGCAGTTCGTTGAGCGCGTTCACCAGCAGCCACGGCCGAATCCGGTCCTGGGCGTCCGGCACGCCGTTTTCCAGGATATAGATCGGCTTCCCCAGGCGTGCGGCATACTCGGCCGCAACCTTCAGGGCTCCGGGATAAGCCTCGGCCAGCGGCCCCTCCGTGCCCGAATCGCCCTGCGGAACATCCTCCGGCACGAAGATGTTGCCGAAGAGCTGCGAGGGCTTGCGCGGGTCGAAGCACACGTACAAGCGGCCGTACACGTTGAGACCGACGAAGTCGCACGTCCCGCGGGCCTCGCTCAGATCGCCAGTCACCATACCGAAGCCCAGCGGCAATGTTCCCTCTGCGATCACGCGTACGAAACTGTCGTTGAACAAGGAATGATGAAGCCCAGCGATCCAGCGGTCGAACGGCAAGCCCGGACGTAGCGGCTCAAACACTACGTAGTTGTGCGCCCAACCCACGTTGCCGTGCGGCTGCAGCTCGTGAATGGCCCGATAGGCCCGGCCGTGCGCGCGCAGAATTCCCGCCAGCACTCTGAACGTCGTGAACAGCTCTCCGCGGCGGCCCGGCGGGAACAGCCCGACGGCGTATCCCATAGCGCAGTACACGTTGGGCTCGTTGAACGTAACCCAGTCCTGGCACAGGTCTCCCAGAGTGCTTACCACCCGGCGCGTGAATCGCTCAAACAGCGCGGGCGCCTCGGCGGCAAGGAATCCTTGCATAGCTTCGAACCAGAGCGGATGGGTGAAGTGGTGCAGGCTGACCACCGGGCGGATGCCGCGCTGGTGCAGTCCGCGCAGAATCTCGCGGTAACGTTCGAGCGCCGGCTGGTCCCAAACCCCTGGCTGCGGCTCGATGCGGCTCCACTCCACCGATATCCGCAAGGCGTTGATCCCCATGTCCTGCGCCAGGTCGAAATCGGGTTCCGCGTTGCTCCACCAGTCGCAGGCGCGCCCGCAGCGGTCGCCGGACTTGATCCTGCCAGCCGCTTCCCATGCCGACCACTGATTGTTGTGGTTGTCGCCTTCCACCTGGTGGGCCGAAGTCGAGACGCCCCAGAGGAAACCGTCGGGGAAAATGAGGTCGCGGCCGCCATCTGCGTTCGGCGTAGTCACGTTGGGAGTTTATCGTGTACCCGGCGATCGCTTGGCCAGGTGAACCGCGAGAAGCAGCAGCGCGGCTGCATTTTCACCCCACGTTCACATCTCCGTAACACGGCTGCAACAATCTCTGCCTATCGTGGGCTGGAAGTCAGGCGGTCGCAGTCCAGGCCACCGCTCACTGCGATGAAGCCCAATGTGTTCCTGGTCGAGGACGAACCCGATATCGCGCTTCTCATCCGTCACCATCTGGAAGGCGCGGGCTTCGCCGTTCCCAGCTTTCCCAGCGCTGCGGGCGTGGTGCAGGCGGCCGAGGTTGCGCCCCCCAGTCTTTTCCTGATCGACATTATGCTTCCGGGCGGCAACGGCCTCGATCTTTGCCGCCGCCTGCGTAAGACGCCCACACTCTCCAAGATCCCGATCATCTTTGTAACCGCACGGACGGGAGAGCCGGACCGCGTCGCCGGCCTCGAACTCGGCGCCGACGATTACATCACCAAGCCCTTCAGCCCGCGAGAAATGGTGGCCCGCATTAAAGCTGTCATGCGGCGCTACGACCGGCCGGCGCCGCCGACGCGGCTCGCCGCCGGTCCCATTGAACTGGATACCAATGCCATGAGCCTGACTGTCTCCGGAGTGCTGGTGCCGACCACCTTGACCGAGTTCCGGCTGCTGGAGCACTTGATGCGGCACACTGGCCAGGTCTTCAGCCGCGACCAGCTTCTGGACGCCGTCTGGCAGGAATCGCGTTATGTGACCGACCGCTCGGTGGATGTTTACGTCCGCCGCCTGCGTGGCAAGATCGAGGAGGACCCGGAAAACCCCCGCTACCTGCGCACTGTCCGGGGCGCAGGGTATCGCTTCGATGCGGTCAGGTGATCATCTCAACAGCAGTCAGCAGGCAGCACTCAGCAGTCAGCAAAACCATAAAGTCTAAATCCCGGCAGCGGACATCGGCCCCGTTCTCCTGACTGCTGAGTGGTTTTGCTGAATGCTGATTGCTGACTGCTGATTGCTGCCTTTCAGCTCTCCAGCATCTTCTTGCGTGTGTGCCGGATGCTGCGGTGCTCGATCAGATAGACGAGCTCCTCGGCCAGGTTGGTGGCATGATCTCCCGCCCGCTCGATGGATTGCACCATCATGAGCGTTTCCACCACGCCTTCCACCTGGTTGCTGGACTTTCCCAGCAGGTTGCGATGAAACGCTTCCGTCCGCATGCGATCCAGGTTGGCATCGAGCCGGAGCACCGATTGCGCCAGCTCCGCGTCGCGGCCGATGAATCCACCGTGCGCCTGTTCGAGCATGGTGACCACGGTGGAGACCATGTCCTTCATGGTCTTTCGGTCGGCGGCCGACGGGCGGCTGGAAGGTAGGCTCAAGCGTTGTCCCACCCACAGCAGCAGGTCGCTGATGCGTTCCAGGTTGCCGATGAAGGAGCTGCAGACCAGCAGCTCGCGGGCCTTGTCTTCGCTGACCCGGGTGATGGCTCGCGGCAGTTTCTGGTGAACCGTCCGCTCCAGCTCGTCGAGCTCACGTTCGCATTGCTGGAGCGCGAGCGTCGCCAGGCGCGAGGAACCGCCCAGCAGTTCCTGCAGGTTGGTGGCGGCGTCTTTGGCCACCAGGCAGGCATGCGCCGCCATCTCTACCAGTTCGTCGCCCGAGCCGTTACGTCGCTTCACACTTTGGCTGATGACAAACTCCTTCCCACCGCTTGCGGGCTGCCCGTTGTCTTGATCTTTCCGGACTTGACGGCCGCAACGAACTTCTCATGGTCGCTGGCAGTCTGATCGGCGTAGGCCACGGCGAACGCGGCGATGGCGGTATCGAACTTGGGGCTCGCTCCCAGATACCCGGCCAGCGTGCACGGATCGCCGGAGCGAGCGTGACCTTTGGCCAGCACTTCGCCGCAGACGAGGGCGTATTGGGTCAAGCCGTCGCCCGCGAGGTCCTCGGTTTCGATGCTCGCCTTGTGGTCAGCGAGTTGCCGTACCAGGTAGTCGCGGCCCACGATCGAGGTCCAGCCTAGCAGAATGTCCGATTGCGCCTGCATCGCACGCTGGCCGTCGACCACGCGGCGTCCCTCATGCTCCGCCGGCCGAAGGTCGGGAAGGTAGCGGGCATAGCAGGAGGGCGGCTCTTCCTTCACTTGCAGGAACAGCGCATCCATCTGGCCGTTGCCCTGCATCAACACCACGTAGTCGCGGAGACCCACGCTGCCGGTTCCCACCACCTTGAACGCCACATCCAGGGGATGGTACTGATCGAAGAAGTGTTGCCGCTCGGGCGTCAGCGTCTGCCGGTAAGGTTTCAGCGCCGCCAGCACGCGGGACGCGGTCGGCTTGTCAACCCTGGTCAGCAGCGGCGGCTGCGGCTTGAAGCGGCGCGAGCCTCCCGCAGCGACCGTTAGCCGCTCCAGGTTGTGCCGCGGCGTCGAGCGCTCAGCCTTGCGCAGAACACTGCGCAGCGGCGCGAAATGAAGATGGCGGTGCACCCGGTAGCGCGCCAGGTCGAGGACCGTCATGCGCGAGAACCCGAACATCGCTTCCCGGTAGGCGCGTACGAAAACACGCACTGCGTCTTCACACTGCTTGTCGGCGCCGTGCGCCTCACGGCCGGCGAGCACCAGGCTGGTGGCCAGCCGCTTCACGTCCCATTCGAAGGGACCGCGCACGGTCTCGTCGAAGTCATTGATATCGAAGATGAGACGGCCATCGGGCGCGCTGAACGATCCCAGGTTGCGCACGTGCGCATCGCCGCACATCTGGACGGTGAGCCCGCAGCGCGGCTGCAACGCCAGGTCCGCGGCCATCACCGGGGCCGCGCCGCGGAAGAAACCGAACGCCGACGCGGCCATCCGCTGGTACTTGATGAGGACGAGTTGCGGGATGCGGCCGCGATTCGCAGCGGCGATCAAGGCTATGGGATCCTGGCGGCTGGACGGGGGCTTGCATCGCGCTTGCTCGACGCGGCTGCACGCCCTGCGCAGGCGCCGGCCATGGTCGCGGCGCTCGCCGGGTTCAAGCCGTCTTGCGTTGTCTGCCATCATTGTGCAGGCTGGCCCCGCTCCGGCTTCTCACAAAGGCGTGTGCCCCGAGTCACAGCACAGGCGCGGGCCGGAGGCCAAGCTATTGGCAGGCGACCCACCTCCTCCGGCGCGTGCATCCGATAGTAACCCAGGGTCGCCCTTGTGGAGCTGACCATGATCACAACTGAGCACGTCGCAGTCGACATCGGTTCTTATCCACCTCTTCTTCCACCGCACCGGCTGTTGTTCGGACCCGGCCCGAGCATGGTGCATCCCCGCGTGCAGGCGGCGCTTTCCAAGCCCATTGTCGGCCATCTTGATCCCTACTTCTTCCACGTTGTTGAAGATGTCCAGGAACTCTTGCAGATGATCTTCGGTGCGGAAGAGGCGTTCACCCTGGCCGTCTCCGGCACCGGCAGCGCGGGCATGGAGGCTGCCGTCGCCAACTTCGTTGAACCGGGGATGAAGTTTGCGGTTTTTGCCAACGGGTACTTCTGCGACCGCATCAGCGAGATGGGCAAGCGCCACGGTGCGGTGGTCGTGCGGCTGGAGAAGCCTTGGGGCGCGACCTTCGCCGACGACGAGGCCGCCGCTTTCATCCGCCGCCAAAAGCCGAATGTAGTGGCCTATGTCCACGCCGAAACCTCGACCGGCGCGCTGCAGCCGGGGGCGGCGATCTGCCGGGCTGCCCACGAAGCCGGGGCACTGGTGATCGCCGACTGCGTCACTTCGCTGGGCGCCATGCCGGTTGAATTCGACGCCACCGGCATGGACATCGCTTACAGTTGCACCCAGAAAGGGCTGAGCTGCCCGCCGGGCCTGGCGCCGATGGCTCTGTCTCCGCGCGCCATGGAGTGGCTGCAGGCGCGCACTTCGCCCTGTCCCAGTTGGTATCTCGATCTCAAGCTGCTCTACGACTATTACGCCGGTTCGCACCGCTACCACCACACCGCGCCGATCCCCATGTTTTATGCGCTGCACGAAGCGCTGGTGCTGATGGCGGAGGAGGGCGCCCAGAACCGTTGGGATCGGCACCACCACAGCCACCTGAAATTCGTGGAAGACATCGAGGCCATGGGTCTCGAGATGCACGTCCCGCACGGACAACGCATCTGGAACCTGAACACGGTGCGCGTGCCCGCAGGCGTGGACGATGCCAAGGTCCGCAAGGATCTGCTGGATGCCTTTGGCATCGAGATCCAGGGCGGCTTTGGACCGCTCGCTGGCAAGGTGTTCCGCATCGGGATCATGGGCCCGCTGGCCACGGAGGGAAATGTCACGCTGCTGATCAGGGCCTTCGCCAGCGCCCTGACCGCGGAGGGATACAGGGCGCCGCTGCAGGCCGCGGCCTGAAATAGGCAAAGGCGCAGGCGTGAGACTGGAGTGCCGGGTCATGCTACAGTTCAGTCTCCATGACCCGGCACATCTTCGTGTTTATTCTTCTGGCCGGCGCCGCTGCCGGCCAAAATCAGGCGCAAGCTTCCCGCGCCGCCAGCGCGCATACCTTCGACGCAACCGCGGCGCAACGATTCGCCAATCTGGCGCTGGCCTGCGTGCACAAAGAGTATCCCAACAAGATCTCGCACTCCATGCTGAGCGACGCCGACGTGGCGCCGCCGCGCAAGCTCACGCCCGCCTTCTACGGCTGCTATGACTGGCACTCTTCCGTCCACGGACACTGGCTGCTAGTCCGCCTGCTGCGCACTCATCCCAACGCACCGTTTGCGGCCGCGGCCCGTAGCGCCCTTGAGCAAAGCTTGACTTCCGCCAACATCACGCAGGAAGCTGCCTACCTGAACGCCGAAGGCCGCGCCAGCTTCGAGCGGCCCTACGGACTGGCGTGGCTGCTCCAGCTCGGGCAAGAACTGCGGGAGTGGGAGAAGTCGAGCCGCGCTGACGACGATTCTTCGCCTGATCCGCTGCCGGAGCAGCTCGCCGCCACCCTGCGTCCGCTGGAGCAGGCTGCCACTGGCCGCCTCAAGATCTGGCTCCCGAAGCTTTCCTATCCGGTGCGCTCCGGCGAGCACAGCCAGACGGCGTTTGCCATGGGACTGATGATTGACTATGCGCGCTCGACCGACGACCGCGCCTTCCTCGATCTGCTCCTGCGCAAAGCGCGCGACTACTACCAGAAGGACGAGAACTGCCCGCTCGCCTACGAACCTTCCGGCGAGGATTTCCTCTCGCCGTGTCTGGCCGAGGCCGACGTCATGCGGCGTGTGCTCACGCCTGAGGATTTTGCCGCATGGCTACGTGGGTTCATGCCGCAGCTTCCCACCGACGGCGCCGGCCCGTGGCTGCAGCCGGCCGTGGTCACCGACCCCAGCGACCCCAAGCTGGCGCACTTGGACGGCTTGAATCTCAGCCGCGCCTGGATGCTGGAGGGCATCGCCTCGGGCCTGCCTGCGGGCGATCCGCGCCTGCCAGCCTTGCCCGCTTCCGCCGCCGCCCACCGCGAAGCCGGACTCGCCGCCGTGACCGGCGCTCACTACGAAGGCGGACACTGGCTGGGCAGCTTCGCCGTGTATCTCACCACCGGACGCGGCCTCAACCACTGAGTTACACGCGCTCGAGCTGCTCCAGCGTGCGCTGGTTGCGCACGTTGCCGGTGTTGAGCGTGCTGCGCGGCTCGAAGAGCAGCACGTGCACCTCTTCCTCGGCCACCGGCATGTGCTCGACGCCGCGCGGCACGATGCAGAACTCGCCCGGGCCCATCCACAGGTCGCCATCGCGGAAGCATATGCACAGGTGGCCTTTCACCACCAGGAACATCTCGTCCTCGGCCTCGTGGTGGTGCCACACGAACTCGCCTTTGAACTTCACCAGCTTGACGTAGCTGTCGTTCACTTCGCCGACGATCTTCGGGCGCCAGTGCTCGGTGAAGTGCGAGAACTTCTCGGTCAGGTTGATCGTTTCAGGCTTCATGACGGACCCCAATGACTCAATGGCTCAATGACCCAATGGCCCAATTCCGTCTTCAATCCGCCGCCGGCTTCTTCTCTTCCGGCGCGGGCACCAGGCCCAGCGCCTGCGCCGAAACCTGGTCGGCCGTCCGGGTGTGGAACCAGTTCGGGTAGAGCAGCGCCGGCTCGGTCAGCGCGTCGAGTTCCGCGACTTCGGCCGGCGTCATCTCCACGTCGACCGCGCCCAGGTTGTCCTCGAGTTGCGACATCTTGCTCGCGCCCAGCAGGATGGTGGAAACGAAGGGCTTGGCCAGCAGCCACGCCAGCGCCACCTGCGCCACCGTCGCCCGATGACGCTCGCCGATCGAGCGCATGCGGTCGATCAAGTCCCAGGCGCGCTCGCGGTCAATCGGCAGAAAATCGCCCTGCGCGAGGCGTCCTTTGCCGCCGCCGGGATCCTGGCGCGTGTAGCGGCCGGTGAGAAATCCGCCGGCCAGCGGGCTCCAGACCACGATGCCGATGCCCGCATCCGCGCAGAACGGCGCAATCTCATACTCGATGTCGCGCCCGACCAGCGAGTAGTACATCTGCGCCGCGACGAAGCGCGCGTAGTTGTGCCGTTCCTGTATGCCCACGCACTTAGCCGACTGCCACGCCGAAAAATTCGAGTAGCCCACGTAGCGCACCAGCCCGCGCTGCACCAGGTTGTCGAGCGCCCGCACCGTCTCTTCGAACGGCGTGTACGGGTCCAGGTGGTGGATCGAGAGCAGGTCGAGGTAGTCGGTGCCCAGGCGCTTGAGCGACGCCTCGGCGGCCGAGGTCACGTATCCGTAGGACGCGCCCGCGCGGATGATCGCCGGGCCCGAGCGGAAGCCGATTTTCGTCGAGATGATGACGTCGGCGCGCCGCGGCTTCAGCGCCTTGCCCAGGATCTGCTCCGACTGGCCGTTGGCGTAGGCGTCGGCGGTGTCGAAGAAATTGATGCCGGCATCGAGCGAGCGTCCGACCAGCGCGTCGGCCGTCTTTTCTGGCGTGTTGAAGACGTGCGCCATCGGACTGTCCGGCGCCGACCCGAAGGTCATCGCCCCGAACGCCAGCCGCGAAATGATGAGTCCGGTGTTACCCAGGCGGGTGTATTGCATGGAAGGCCTCCCGTGTGATGGACGGCGCGCATTGCATTTGCGATTCTTAAAAAATGGGAGCCCCGCGCGAGGCGACGAAAGAGCAGCCCCGCAAGGGGCGGGATGCCGCAGGCGAAAGCCCGGCACGTAAGTGCCGGGAATGCGGTTCAAATGAGAACCGAATCCCGCAAGGGACGGCAGCTAGCCGAACACCTCAGAGGTCTCGTATGCCACCCCGGATTTCCGCAACAAAGCGATGAATTCATCCTCGAACGAATGTTTAGCATGGTGCTCGGGTTGGTGCTTGATGTAATCCTTGACGGTGCGCAGGTTCGAGGCGCTCACGCTGAAGGCCCCATAGCCTTCTTGCCAGGCGAACTTGAGGCCATGCTCGCCCATCCAGCGCGAAGAATTGGCCTTGAAGCTCTGGACCGCCTTGGCGACCGAAATGTCGGAAGGCAACGCAATCAAGATGTGAATGTGGTTCGGCATGCCTCCAACTGCCAGAACGGGAATGCGACAGTTGACGCCGATGCCCTCGATATATCTCCACAGCTTACATTGGAACTCCGGCGGGATGAGATTGCGGCGCTCCTTGGTGCTGAACACCACGTGCACGAGGACATTGGCGAATTTGTGGGCCATGGGGTGCCGTCCCTTCGGGACTCGTCTGCGATTTGAATGCTTTCCCGGCACTGACGTGCCGGGCTGTCGCCTTCGGCTTTCCGCCCCTTCGGGGCTGGTCCGTAAACGACCAAGAACTTAAAGCCGACAAGCAGAAAAGCAAAGGGGCCGATATACCCCTTCTTAGCGGCGCGTTGGTCAATAAAAAAGGGCGCGGTTCCCCGCGCCCTGATCCGTGTTAGAGGTCCATCGCTGCGCTCGGGATTTCGGCAGCGGGCTCAGACGCCCGCTAGCGCCTCAAGCTAATGAATCAGCGTCCCATTCCCGTTCCGCTCCTCTGGCGGGATGACGACGGCAGCGGCCACCTTGTCTCCGCCTTCCATTGCCAGCAGGCGGACGCCCTGGGTGGAGCGGCCGGCTTCGCGGATCTCCGAGGTGTCGAGGCGGATGATCTTGCCGTACTGGCTGATGACCATGGCTTCCGTGACCTCGCTCACCAGCAGGATGGCGACGACCTTGCCGTTGCGCGACGTGGTCTTGACGTTGATCACGCCCTTGCCCCCGCGCGATTGCAGGCGGTATTCCTCCACCGGCGTGCGCTTGCCGAAGCCGTTCTCGGTGACGGAGAGGATCAGCGAGCCGGACTCCTCGCTTGCGGGCACGCCCTCAGGGGCTGAAGCGCCTTCTGCAGGAGCGGTTTCTTCGGCACGACTCAAAGCCTGCCCTGAGCTTGTCGAAGGGTCGTGTCCCTTCCCTAGTTTCTCGGCAGAAACCCCGCCCTTCGGAGTGATCGCCATGCCGACCACGTAATCGGTGTCGTCGAGATCCATGCCGCGGACGCCGTAGGCCGGGCGTCCCATGGGGCGCACGTCCGCCTCGTCGAAGCGGATGGCCATGCCGTCGTGTGAGGCGAGGAAGACGATCTCCTGGCCGTCGGTGAGCTTGGCGCCCACCAACTCGTCGTCCTGCTCGATGCCGATGGCGATGATGCCCCGCGACATCACATTGCTGAAGTCCTTGAGCGGCGTCTTTTTGACCGTGCCGTTGCGGGTGGCGAAGAAGACGAACTTGGTCTCGTCATCGAGGTCGCGCACGTTGAGGATGGCGCGCACCGACTCGCCTGGCTGTAGCGCCACCAGTTGATTGATGGCTTTGCCCTTGCCCGCCGAGCCCACGTCGGGTACCTCGTACACCTTCAGCCAATACACGCGGCCGGTGTTGGTGAACACCAGCAGGTAAGCGTGGGTGGAGGCGATGATGAGGCGCTCGACGAAGTCCTCTTCGCGGGTACGCATGCCGATGCGCCCCGAGCCGCCGCGGCGCTGCGAGCGATACGTGGCGATGGGCGTTCGCTTCAGATAGCCGGAATGCGAGAAGGTGACCGCCATCTGCTCGTCAGCGATCAGGTCTTCGAGCTGCAGCTCGACGGCTTCGTCCAGGATCTGGGTGCGGCGCTCGTCGCCGTAGTTCTTCCTGATCTCCTCCAGCTCCTTGACGATGACGCCGCGCAGCTTCTTGTCCGAGCCCAGGATGGAATCGTACTCGCCGATCTTCTCGCGGATTTCTTTCAGCTCGTTCAGGATCTCGTCGATGGAAAGCCGCGTCAGGCGGTGCAGTTGCAGTTCGAGGATGGCGTCGGCCTGCTTGGCGTCGAACGGGTTCTCGGGGCGCTTGCCGCGGCCGATGGCGACGTCGGACTTCTTGCCGCCGACGTGGACCTCGATGGTCTTGCCGCCGAAGTAAGCGACCAGGTTGTCGCGCGCCTCGCCGCGGTTGGTGCTGCCTCGGATGATGGCGATGACGTTGTCGAGATGGTCGAGCGCGATCCGGTAGCCTTCCAGGATGTGCTCGCGCTCGCGCGCCCGCTCCAGCAGGAACGAGGTGCGGCGCCGCACCACGTCCACGCGGTGATCGATGAAGTGCTGGATGGCGGGGATCAGCCCCATCTCCTTGGGCTGCCCGTTCGCCACCGCCAGGAAGATCATCGAGAAGTTTTCCTGCATCTGAGTGTGCTTGTGCAGGTTGTTCAGGATGATCTGCGGCTCGACGCCGCGCTTGAGTTCGATGACGATGCGCATGCCGTCGCGGTCGCTCTCGTCGCGGACGTCGGAGACGTCGTCGAGCGTCTTGTCGTTCACTAAATCGGCGATGCGCTTGAACAGCGTGGCCTAGTACACCTGGTAGGGAATCTCTGTGACGATGATCGCCTGACGCTCGCGGGTGATGTTCTCGATGGCAGCCTTGGCGCGCATGACGAAGCGACCACGGCCGGTCTTGTAAGCTTCGGCGATGCCGCTGCGCCCGTGGATGAAGGCGCCCGTCGGGAAGTCCGGGCCTTTCACCAGCTTGAGGATCTCGCCCAGCGGAGTCTGCGGGTTGTTGATCAGGGAGATGGTGGCGTCCACGATCTCGGTCAGGTTGTGGGGCGGGATCTTGGTGGCCATGCCCACGGCGATGCCGTCCGAACCGTTGATCAGCAGGTTGGGCACCTTGGTGGGCAGGACGACGGGCTCGACCGTGGTGTTGTCGAAGTTCTCGACAAAATCAACGGTGTCCTTGTCGATGTCCGCCAGCATCTCCTCGGCAATGGCGGTCATGCGGCATTCGGTGTACCGGTAGGCCGCGGGCGGATCGCCATCCACCGAGCCGAAGTTGCCTTGCCCATCCACCAGCGGATAGCGCAGCGAAAAAGGCTGCGCCATGCGGACCAGCGCGTCGTAGAGCGCGGCGTCGCCGTGCGGGTGATACTTGCCCAGGCCTTCGCCGACCACCTTGGCGCACTTCACGTGCTTGCGGTTGTGCAGCAAGCCCATGTCGTGCATGGCATAGAGGATGCGCCGGTGCACTGGCTTGAGGCCGTCGCGGATGTCGGGCAGCGCGCGCCCGATGATCACCGACATCGAATAGTCGAGATACGAGCGGCGCATCTCGTCTTCGATATTGATGGGAACGATGTTCGCGGCGCCCGGACCGCTGGGCGTCATGCCGCCGCCATCGCCAGGCGGCGTCAGGGGGAGTTGCGGATCTTGGGGATCGTCAGCCATTTGTTAGCTCTCAATATTGCGTATGAGATCCTTCGCTTCGCTCAGGATGACGGCTGCGGGCTCGGACGCCCGCAGAGCGCCGTCAGTTGTCAGTTAAAAAACCGAGAGCCTTCGACTCGGGTTTCCCGCGCCGGAGAAAGCGCGCGGGAGCCCTCCCTCGCTCAGGATGACAAGGTGCTTCCCTTGGGTATTACTTTCTCCAAGTGGGCGTTTTGGGGTGCAAAGACCCGTGCGGCAGAGCATCACATCCGGGGCCGCACGATATGTCGTAACTGCTTGCATCTACAGGAAGTTAATCACCAGGAGACTCGGTACATTGTAGCACGTCTCGGAGCCGGGTTTTCCTACGGCACAATGAGCCGGCTGCCGGCTTCCGCGGGGGCGACCACGCCCGATTTTTCGGGGAATTGTGCGAACAGGAAATCCAGGAACGCGCGCGATTTTGGACGGCCCGAGGTGCGTCCGTGCGCCATCCGTACCATGAAGACCAAGGCTTCGAGCGCTTCGCTGTCCTTCAGGGTCGCGTAGCCCAGGTGCTTCTGCTCCAACTCGCGGTACTGGGCGATCATCTTCTCCAGTTCGGCGACGATGTGCTGCTGCGGCACGCTGGCGACGGCCGTCTCGTAGTAGAGCCCAGAGCCGGTGAGCGTCTGGTACTTCTTGGCCAGGGCGGTGATGGCGGCGATCGCGTCGCGGTCATTGAGGGAGCGGTCGGCGCGCGCCACCTTGGCCACGCCGTGGCTCAATCCGACCAGCAGCGGTTCGCGATCGTAGATGAAGTTCTGCCGGACTTCCACCTTGGGAAACAGCGCTTCCTGCTCGAGCTCGGACATCTCCCGCGGACGCTCGTTGCGCCGCGCCTGCTGCAGATACTCACAGGTGGAGGGACAGTCGAGCGTCACCTCGCGCTCCCGCCCGCAGCAGACCGGGCAGATGCGTCCGTGCACCGCCGGACAGAAGCGCTTTTCCTTGCGGATTTCGCAGAGGGCACAGGCCATAAGGCAAGTTTCGAGTTTCAAGTTTCCAGTTTCAAGGACGGCCCAGGTCGGCGCTGGAAACTCGAAACTAGAAACTCGAAACTCCTACGATAACAGCTTTTCCGCTCCCATCGCGGGTCTGCTGGCTGCACCGCCTGCTGTGCAGATTAACGAATGTGGAAAAACCCGCTAAAAATGCGGCTCCGGCGCTTCTCTTTCCGCGCGCGCTTGTATATGATGTGGACGGTTTAGCGGCACTGCTACTCGACATCACACACGGTTGAAGGAGGAATCATGGCAACAATGACCAAGACCCAGCTGGTGCGGCATCTGGCCGAGGAGCTTGAGGTCAACAACAAGTCAGCGGCGGCGTTCCTGGAAACTCTGGCCGCCACTGCCATCAAGGAAACCAAAAAGAACGGCGTCTTCGTGCTGCCCGGCCTGGGCCGGCTGAAGAAGGTGCAGCGCAAGGCCCGCATGGGACGCAATCCCCAGACCGGCGAGCCGATCAAGATCGCTGCCAAGACCACCGCGAAGTTCTATCTGGCGAAGGCGGTGAAGGACTCGATCGCGCCCAAGAAGTAGTCCACGAGTTCACATCAAACGAGGGGGCCGGCTCACGCAGCCGGCCTTTTCGTTTCCGGACAGCGGCTCTTAGCTCTTGGCTTTTGGCTCGTGACTTGCGCGACTTACTTCGATCGCTGTACGAGAGGAGAATCTATGAAGCGCCTTGTTTTTCTGCTGGCTTTGCTTGCAGTCGCACTACCGAGCAGTTCGCAAACCCCGGCGCCCCCGGGCCACGATCACCCCCAGAGTCAGGCTCATCACGAGGAACCCATTCCGTCCCCCTGCAAGCAAATGATGGAAGAGCATGTGGCCGAGATGAAGGCTACTTCGCAGGCCCTGGCCACCAACCTGGCGCAATTGAAAGCTACGCTGCCCTTGATCAACAACGTCAATGAACGCAGCCGCTGGCAGTCGAATATCGCCATGTGGCAGGCGCTGGCCGACCATTTCAGTCACATGGCGCGGCACGCCGAGCACATGCAGGCGACGGGAATGGATTGCGGCATGATGATGGGCCACGGAATGATGATGATGGGGCACGGCACGGACGATGGCCACGATAAGCCCACGCCGCCGGCCAAGCCGCAGTAAGTCAGGACTGCTCTGAGCGGGGTTCTGGAGAGGCAAAGCCGGGCAGGTGGGGGCCACGGCGAAAATCTCCCGATCCGCAGAGGGATGCATCGGGCGCGATCCCGCGCGAGTCATGCCAACCGGGCATGCAGCGTTAGCTGCTCCGTTTGTTTTCAGCCTGGGCTTGCGGCCGCTCGCGCTCGTCCACGTGGTTGTGCTGGCCATTGGCCAGTTCCGCGTGGTTCACGTGCTGCCGGCACCAGAAGCATATGACGATCGGTTCCATAACATACCAACCTCGATGGTACGAACAGATCATCGTCTACATCGTCCTTCTGGCCAAGTAACACGGGTAATGCCGCGGCATTACTGTGGGCCACAGGCGAGGGTACCGGAGTTTGCAAGCGAGCTAAGAACTCTGCGCCAGTGGCCGAGGCGATCTGGCGGCACGGCGTGGCATTGTTAGCTGCCCACCCCCATCAGGAGGTTGCCTTCGGCGCTGGCCGCATAGGTGATGGTGGCGCGCTTGCCGGCAGGCAGGGCATTGCGCAGATCACCACTGAACACCAGGGTCTTGCCGGGCCCGCCGTTGGCCAGGCGGAGGGTCACCAAGGATTTGTCCGGACGGCCGACTTCGGTTTCGTAGAAGGCCACCGCTTCCACCATGCCGCTCTCCACATGGGTGCCGGGGGCGGTATTCACGATGCGGGATGCGCCGGCGGCCGCCGCCCGGCCCGGTTCGCCCCCGGTCTTGCGGCGCGCCAGAAGCTCCAGCGCGATGTTCAGGAAGAAGATCCCGGACATGGTCAGCAGGATCAAGCTCATGAACAGGGCATCAACGGTAAGCCCTGCCTGTCGGATATTGCTGTTCGCGAGGATGTAGGCGATGCCCAGCAGCGGCAGCAGTCCCAGGATGCCCGAGATCAACAACACGGCCATAGTTGCCTCGTCAGAATGCCAACGAATGCGATAGAAAATGGGTGCTTGTGCCCCACCACAACTCTGCCTGAATCTTGTACCTGAGCCACCGGCCGGATGGCAATAGCCGTGGGCATCCCCGCCGGACTGCGGTGGCGGCCAGCGGTCGCGGTGGTTCAGCGAGCCGGCGACTGGGGGAGCTGTGGCTGCTTGTGGAAGACCTTGCGCTGGACGTCGGGCCAGAACTCCTGCATCAGGCCGCCGGCGCTGCCATACGCCAGCGCGATCGCCGAGCGGCTCATGGTGAGCCCGAAGCCGCGGTCGGTGGAGGGATAGTAGACATTGGAGAGCCCGCCGGTGGTAAATGCCCCGAGCACGTTCGACCAATTGAAGGAGCGCCCGCCGGCGTCGGTGTGGCAGACGAACTCCTGAGTCAGCGCGTAGCGGATGCGATGTTTGACGGTGCCTTCTCCGTCGCGGAAGTAGCGTGGATCTTCCTTGAACAGCGTCGGATAAAAAAAGTTGCTGAAGAACTGGCCGGAAGCCTGGTCGGCGAAGGTTGCGCCATAACGCTTGCCGTATCCGGCGGCGCCCTGGCCGTAGCCGGAGAACTCGTTGGTGGCCTGGCCGATCCCCGCCTGCAGCCCGGCGGCGACGAAGGTGAAGGGATCGGTGACCTGCTTGGCCATTAAATGGAATTTTTCGCGCGTGGTGAGCGGGGGCGCGTTCTGCCGGCTGGTGACCGCGAACATGGGGACAATCCCCATGATCCGCTGCGATTGCTCCTGCTTTTGGACCTGTTCTTCGGGCGCGCTGGGCAGCGTCTGGCCCTGGGAGGCGGGGGTGGAACTGCCAGGAGCCGTAGTAGTCTGTTGCGCAGCACTGCAAGACCACAACCCGGCAATGAGAACCAGCAAAAAAATACGGCCCGAAGAAACCATTAATCCTTGCCCCCTGGAATCAGCCCGACCCGGCGCGTCCGGCACCTAAGCCTCTACTCTACCTGCATTTGATGCTGCGAGGAAGGTCGCGGAGACCAGGGCCTGTGTCATTTCGCCCAGTGTACGGATTTCGGCCCTGGATTGAACTTTGGAGAATTGGCGTCGGGGCGGGGCCGGGATATATCTCTGTCCATGCGCTCCGCCGAACACCGTGTTTTGGTTACCTGCCCGGAAGGGCACGAATGGTGGGTCAAAGTCCTGAGCGCCAGCCCTCCCCAACCCCAGCTTGTAGTCTGCCCCCTGTGCCAGGAGAGCAACGACGTGCTCCTGCCCATGATCGTGAAGGTCGAGGCGCTGCTGGCGACCGAGCGGTAGATCGTCAGTTCCTCACCACCTGAAGGTTGTTGGTCACGGAAAAGACCCCGGAGACGCCGTTGGCGCGGAGGCCGGCCGTATCCTTGTCGGTCTGGTTGTCCACCACGCCCTCGAGGGTGACGTGCCCGCCCTTCACGATGATTCGGATGGGCTTGATCACGCCCAGGCTGTACTTCTCCAGCGGCCCGTAGCCGTAGATGGCGCGGAATAAGGCCCTGCGCAGGCGGCTGTCGTTAGGCGAAACCGGAAGCACCTCAATCTGGTTGTCGACCGCTTCCACTCCCTCGATTCCCTTTATTGCTTTTTCCGCATCGGACTTAACGGCGGGATTCGTCACCTGCCCCAGCAACGTCACCTTGTAGCCGTCGACCTTGAAGGCGAGATTGTCGAAGACCGTCACGTAGGACAGCATCCGCAGTTCGTGAAGTACCTCTTTCTGGATGCGCGCGACGGCGCGCTCTGGTACCGGATGCTCCTGGCCCGAGAGCGCCAGCGCGGTGAAAACCGCCAGCACCAGGAACTGGAGATGTCGTAGCCGCA
This sequence comes from Terriglobales bacterium, assembly GCA_052145015.1. Lineage (GTDB taxonomy): Bacteria > Acidobacteriota > Terriglobia > Terriglobales > Acidobacteriaceae > JAHFUA01. The sequence goes on along the minus strand of JBKQPN010000020.1, from coordinate 5,020 downwards.
TGGTGTCCTCCGAAAGAGTTGGAAGACTGGCCGGCGCGGAAGGTTGCTATTTTTTCTTGCCGCCGAGGATTCCTTGTAGCTTGCCGCCGACGCCGTTCTGCTGGAGCGGATTGGGAATCGCTCCCTTCACCATGCCGGCGACATCGGGCACGAAGACCGGTTGCGACGTGGTGCCCTGGATCATGAAAGGGATCGACCCGGCGTGGCCCACGACCCCCAGCATGCCGCTGGAGGCGGACAGCTTGGCCACCATTTTAAAGTTCAGCGCATGGTTGGCCGCGATGGTGCCGTTGCCCGTTAGCGACCCCATCGCCGGGACTATCATATTGAGATTATCCGCACGGATGCCCTCCGGAGCGACTCGCACGTTGGAACTCAGGGTCTCGATCAGGGTATCGCTGGACGAGCTCTTCAACCCGGAGAGCGCCGACAACACCTTCATTTTGGAGTTCAGGTCGTAGCCTTTCAGTCGCGCGTTCGAGAGTAGCACCGTGCCGGTGGTGACTAGGCGGTCCACGGCGCCGTCCAGAGCCAGGTTGATGGTGATGGCGCCACCCTCCAGCGAGGCGCCCGCGGGCAGGCCGACGCCCACCGCAGGCAGCAGTCCTTCGATGTCCTTCACCGGCAACTGCGAGCCGTTGACCTTCATGTGAACCACGGTGGATGAACCGTGCATATCGTAGTCGCCGGAAAGCCGGATCGTGCTGCTTCCGGTGTGGATGTCGCCACGGGTGAGCGCGCCGGATTCGCGCTTAAGGTCGTAATCCGACGCGTAGCTCACGCTGACCGGCGCCTTGGCCGGCGACCCGGCGGGCACCAGGCGCAGCTTCTCCACCGTAGCCTGCCCTTCCGCATGCGCGGTGTGACCGTCGGACTTGACCGTTCCCTTGTAAGCGAGCAGACCCGCGATCCCGGAAGCCGGATCGATGAAGCCGGTCGACGCCAGGTCCATGTTGTCAATCGAAACCTGGGCCTGGAGCGGCGTGAGCGCGGCATCGGTCTGGTTGATAGGACCCGCGGTGCCCTCGGCCTTCAGCTTGCCGCCGCCCGGCGTCTTCGCCTCCACGGTGAAAGGGATGGGCGACTCATAGGAGATGTTGCCGGCCACCAGGCTCACGCCCTCGTAGATGGAAGGCTTCTCTCCCGGCTTCTCGACGGTCACCCGGCCGTTGCTGATCTTCAGCTTCTCCACCGAGAAGCTGCCGCCCGCCGCGGACGTAGATGATTGCTTTCCGCCCCCCAGGCTGGAGAAGTTCCATTGGCCGGAAGGCGCATGCACCAGCGTGAGTTCCGGCTGGTCGATGGTGATGCCGGTAACCTGCACAGAGCGAGAGAAGATCAGCGGCAGCAGCTTGACCCCGACTTCCAACTTTCTCGCCTTGAGGAAGGGGCCCTTGCTGAACCCCGGATCATCGCTGATGGCGATGTCGCCGGCGGTGACGCCGCCCGCCAGCAACGACAGGCTGAGTCCTCCGATCGTGACTTGCCGCCCCAGCGACAACTGCAATTGCGTCTGGATCGTGGGACGGAACGAGTCCGCGTTCACCAGAAAGGGAACGGCGACGATGATGACGACAAGCACGCCCAAAACGATGAGAGCAACCAGGCGACCCTTCTTCACACACACCTCCACGACCGCCTGAGGGAGAGCGGCGGAATGCTAGCACTGCGCCGGGAAGAACTGCAATGAACGGAGGAACGCTTCAGCCGCCGGCCGCCGCGGCGCGTGCCGCGCGCACCAGCGCCAGGGTGGTGACGTCGTTGTCCGTTTCCTTATGGCGCCACGAGCTCTCGGTGAAGGTTTTCACCGCGCCCAGCACCTGGGTGCAGAGGTCGTGGGCGTCCTGGAAGGAGGCCTTGGAGACGCATTCCGTCAGGCGCTCGATGCCGTATTCCTTGGAACCCGCCTTCGATTCCACCAGGCCGCGGGAAACCAGCAGCAGGCCCGCTCCCGGCTGGATGATGGTGATCAGCGCATCGTGTGTGGCATGGGAGAACAGCCCCAGCGGGAAGCCGTTGGCTTCCAGACGCGTCACGCCCTCGGGGTCCTTTAGCAGGGCAGGGGTATGTCCGGCATTGATGTAGGTCAGGGTGCCGAACTCCTCCTCATAGCAGCCCAGGAACGCGGGCGCGCAGCGCACCCCGCCCGCCGCCTGGATGATGACCCGGTTCAACTCGATCAGCAGCGCGGGCAGGGCATCCGCCTCATTGACGTCGTCGGCGCGCAGCAACTCCGCGGCCATGGGGTGCATGCGCTCCTGTACCGCGGCAGCGACGTCCAGCGCTTCCTCGCGTTTTCCGGCTACGTCCAGCAGCAGGAAGACGAGGCGCCGCGAATCGGTCACCAGGAAATCGTAGAAATCGCCGCCCACCCGGGCCGCGCGGTACAGGGCCGAGATCGACGAGCTCCCCAACTGGGGAACCGGGGTGGATTGGGGACGCCGAAGAGTGCGCTGCGGAGCTGCATTATGGAACGGCAGTTTCATGGCGTGGGTGCCGGAAGAAGCCGAGAGTACCACAATTCGCGCCGGCTGCATCGGGTGAAAGTGCGCCGGCACGGGCAGAGTCCATTCGGGGAAAAGGTGACAAGACCTGCCCGCCAGGAGCATGCTAGGGCAGATGCGGGGTGCGCTTTTCACATCAGTTCTGCTGCTGGTCGTAAGTGCGGTCGCGGCCGCCGGAGTTCCCTCCGAGAATCCCGGCCCGGCGGTCACTCTCTACCGCCAACTGCGCGACCTCGGGCTGGACTCCGCACGGGTGTACCAGATCCGCGACACCGGCCTGGACCGCGGCGAGATCCACATCACCCTGAATAGCGGCACCATTGCCTTTAGCCAAAGCGTGGAGGGGCGTGTGACGGGGGCGTTTTTCGACGGCGATGGCGAAATCCTGCTGGTCCCGCCCAACCCGGTGGAGCGCACCTCGATGGCGCTGTTCGTGGGCACGCCCATCCTTGAAGAAAGGTTTTCGACCGCGTTCTTTCGCTTCAGCGACGACACCTTTGAGCGCCTCCAACCGTCGCTTCGTCCTGCCGAGGAAACGACAGAGTTCCTCGCCCGCTGGGGACCGATCTTCCGCGAGCTTTGCGTGACCGATGCCTTCGAATTGCTGCGCTTCCTGACCTGGCAGGGTGGGCCTGCTGATACCAGTCCGGGGACCTTCTGGCACGGCCGCCTCGCCGGCCAGCACCTGGGGCCGTTCGATGTTTTGTTCGATACCGAAAGTGCTGAGCAAATCTCGGTGGGGCAGAACAACTACGTGAACGGCGCGCAGATCTTCGACGTCTGGGCTTCGTTCGCCAGCCGGAATGGCCGCGCGGCGCCGTCCGCGGAACGTGATGCCACCAACGAACTGGCGCGGGGCAGCTTCCGCATCGCCGCTTCCAGGATTCGTACCCATATTCTGCCGTCGCGAGACCTGGAGGCGGAGGCGCAGCTCACCCTGGAAGCCACCCGCAGCGGCGCGCGCACCCTGGTGTTCGAGCTGTCGCGCTATCTCAAGGTCAGCTCGGTCGAAGCCGGGGGCACGCCCGTGGAGTTCATCCAGAACGAGTCGCTTGAAGGCGGCGACCTGGCCCGCCGCGGCAACGATCTCGTGGCCGTCATTCTGCCACGCCCGCTGCGCGCCCGGGAAAAACTGGGACTGCGCTTCCACTACGGCGGCTCGGTGTTGTCGGAGGCGGGCAGCGGGCTGATGTACGTGGGCGCGCGCGGTATCTGGTATCCCAACGTCGGCCCCGCCATGACGGACTTCGACCTGGAGTTCCGCCATCCTGCCGGCTGGACGCTGGTCGCGACCGGCAAACGGGTTTCGGCGGAGACCTCGGGGGGCGAGCAGGTGTCGCGCTGGGTTTCGGAGCGGCCCATCCCGCTGGCGGGCTTCAATCTCGGCAAGTACGTGGAGGTGCGCGCCAAGGCCGGGGAAACCGCGGTCGAGATCTTCGCCGCGCGCGGGGTGGAGAACTCGTTCCCAGAAGCTGCGTCAAATCCCATGGACGCGCGCCCGTTCCGGCGGCACGCCCCTCCCGACATGCTGGCCGCGCCGCCTCCTCCGCCCACGCCTTCCGCCGAAGCGCAGGCGGTGGCCCAGCGCTCCGCCCGCTCCCTGGAGTTCTTCTCGCACCATCTCGGCCCCTTCCCCTTCAGCTCGCTGGCGGTCACCCAAATGCCCGGCCCGCTCAGCCAGGGATGGCCGGGGCTGGTTTTCCTTTCCAGCTATGCCTTTCTCAATGCCGAAGAACGGGAGCGCCTTCACCTCTCCCGCTACGAGAAGCTGCTGTTTGGCGAGTTGGTGCAGGCGCATGAGACCGCGCACCAGTGGTGGGGGGATGCCGTGATGTGGAAGGGCTACCGCGACGTGTGGCTGTCGGAAGCTCTCGCCAATTATTGCGCCCTGCTGGCCCTGGAGCAGGAAAAGCCGGGAGCCTTTCGCGCCGCCCTGGAACAGTACCGCCAGGATCTGGCGCGGAAATGGCACGATGGCCCTCCGATGAAGGATGCCGGGCCGGTCACGATCGGGCACCGGCTCACCTCTTCGCGGCTGCCTGAGGCCTATGAGGTGGTGGTCTATGGCCGCGGCACCTGGCTCCTCCACATGCTGCGGGAGATGTTCCGCGACTCCGACCGGGAGAGTGCCGATCCTGATGCACGCTTCTATCAGGTCCTGCGCGGCCTGCGCGAGCGCTTCGACGGCCGCACGTTTTCCACCCAGGACTTCCAGAAAGCCTTTGAAGACGCTCTGCCCGGCTCGCTGCGCTATGAGGGGAAGAAATCGCTGGCCTGGTTTTTCGACGAATGGGTGAACGGCACGGTGCTGCCGCGCTTTCAACTGTCGGGCGTCAAGTTTTCGCACAGGACCGGCAATCTTGTGGTGACCGGAACCCTGTTACAGAAAGACGCGCCCGACACGCTGGTCACTTCAGTTCCGCTCTATGCCACCACGCCGGGCAGCAAGGCCGTCTACCTGGGACGCGTTTTTGCCGACGGACCCGAGACCGAGTTCCACCTGCCGGCGCCCGCCG